>JBAXFA010000107.1:0-1577 GCA_037140155.1 Actinomycetota bacterium | reverse complement strand
CTGCGGTTACGTTAAAGGAGATTAACTCGCTGCGAATTTCGGGATTGGCGTGATGTAGACCGGCCCAGATCAACCAACCGCCACCGATAATGGCAAAAACAATGGCTGGTGTGATCCAGCCCTTATTTGAGCGCACGCCATAGCGGTCGTTGAAATCGAAATCCATGGGACGATTATCGCATGCAAAAAGATGTTGAGATGGGCTGGGCTGGTTCACTTACAGTCTTTCTTCTTTGCGTCAGCGTTGCCCTTTTATTGCGCAGTTTTTATAAGCGCTACACACGTATGAGCTCTCGTAATAATGAAGATCAAAGCGATAGCTAAAAAGTTTCTCCAAGCACTTGGCATCTTCGCTATCGCCTTGGTTTTAGTAGGTCTTGGAAATTGGCAGTTAGATCGAGCTCACTTAGTTAAAGAGACAAATGCTGCAGCCAAAGTTATAGATCGCAAGGTTTATTCTTTAAATGAGTTAGCTGCACCTACTGTTGCGCTGGATTCGCGAAATGTAAATAAGCAGGTTGCCGTGAGTGGTTTTTATATCGCTAATTTCAAGGCTCCGTTGCAGAGCGATAGCAATGGAAAAGTCAATGACTGGGAAGTCGCCTTGTTGCAGGTAGATGGATCAAAACCAATCTCTGGAATCTTGGTGGTGCGAGGCCTTTGGAAAGATCGCTTATTAAATCCAGAAGTTGCGATGTCTACCAAGATTTCATTGGTTGGCACGATGCAGCCGCATCAAAATGATGACCGTGCTGAGAATTTGCCCGGGGTTATCTCGCGCCTTGATAGCAGCGTCATTGTTGGATTAACGGATGCTTCTCTTTATGACGGATTCATTGTGGCGAAATCAGAAAAGACCCGCAGTGGAGATCTAGTGCGCGAGCGAGTATTGGCAAAGGCGCCGATTTCTCGGATAGCCGGTTATTACTGGCAACATATTTCATATGTGGGAATCTGGTGGCTGATGGCTGCGATCGTGATTTATCTCCCCTTTTATCGCCGTAAAGCAGAGAAATAAGCCATAGGCTTACCTTTATGAAATCAGCAGTCACCCGCTTTCGCGTTATGGCCATTACCTGCGGCGTTATGTCGCTGCTTCTCTGGTTTGGTTACATTCCAGCTAAATATGCCTTTAATGCCGTAGAGACCCACAAATATCTGATTGCGATCCCGATCGTGCATGGCTATCTATATATGGTCTATTTACTTACCGCTTTGCAGCTCGGCGTTAAAGCTCGCTGGCATTTACTAAGAATTCTCTGGGTTATGTTGGCTGGCACCTTGCCTGTGGCATCATTTCTTGCGGAGCGCAGAGTTGTTAAGCAGTATTCGTAAGAGCATTAAATCTGCGCTTTATCCATTTTATGAATGGCGCATTGTTAGCGATCTTGATTTCTCAAAAACCCCCCGCCATGTTGGTGTGATCCTCGATGGTAATCGCCGTTACGCAAAAGCTAATCCCAGCGCGCTAGATCCCAAGGGCCATCGCCGTGGTGCCAGCAAGATTGTGGAATTTCTTGGTTGGTGCGATGAGGCAAAAGTTGAAGTTGTGACGCTTTGGTTGCTATCTACCGAAA
>JBAXFA010000106.1:0-1577 GCA_037140155.1 Actinomycetota bacterium | reverse complement strand
TTTCGGTAGATAGCAACCAAAGCGTCACAACTTCAACTTTTGCCTCATCGCACCAGCCAAGAAATTCCACAATCTTGCTGGCGCCACGGCGATGGCCTTTGGGATCTAGTGCGCTGGGATTGGCTTTTGCGTAACGTCGATTGCCATCGAGGATCACACCAACATGGCGAGGGGTTTTTGAGAAATCAAGATCACTAACAATGCGCCATTCATAAAATGGATAAAGCGCAGATTTAATACCTTTACGAATTCTGCTTAACAACTCTGCGCTCCGCAAGAAATGATGCCACTGGCAAGGTGCCAGCCAACATAACCCAGAGAATTCTTAGCAAATGCCAGCGAGCTTTAACGCCGAGCTGCAAAGCGGTAAGTAAATAGACCATATATAGATAGCCATGCACGATCGGGATCGCAATCAGATATTTGTGGGTCTCTACGGCATTAAAGGCATATTTAGCTGGAATGTAACCAAACCAGAGAAGCAGCGACATAACGCCGCAGGTAATGGCCATAACGCGAAAGCGGGTGACTGCTGATTTCATAAAGGTAAGCCTATGGCTTATTTCTCTGCTTTACGGCGATAAAAGGGGAGATAAATCACGATCGCAGCCATCAGCCACCAGATTCCCACATATGAAATATGTTGCCAGTAATAACCGGCTATCCGAGAAATCGGCGCCTTTGCCAATACTCGCTCGCGCACTAGATCTCCACTGCGGGTCTTTTCTGATTTCGCCACAATGAATCCGTCATAAAGAGAAGCATCCGTTAATCCAACAATGACGCTGCTATCAAGGCGCGAGATAACCCCGGGCAAATTCTCAGCACGGTCATCATTTTGATGCGGCTGCATCGTGCCAACCAATGAAATCTTGGTAGACATCGCAACTTCTGGATTTAATAAGCGATCTTTCCAAAGGCCTCGCACCACCAAGATTCCAGAGATTGGTTTTGATCCATCTACCTGCAACAAGGCGACTTCCCAGTCATTGACTTTTCCATTGCTATCGCTCTGCAACGGAGCCTTGAAATTAGCGATATAAAAACCACTCACGGCAACCTGCTTATTTACATTTCGCGAATCCAGCGCAACAGTAGGTGCAGCTAACTCATTTAAAGAATAAACCTTGCGATCTATAACTTTGGCTGCAGCATTTGTCTCTTTAACTAAGTGAGCTCGATCTAACTGCCAATTTCCAAGACCTACTAAAACCAAGGCGATAGCGAAGATGCCAAGTGCTTGGAGAAACTTTTTAGTTATCGCTTTGATCTTCATTATTACGAGAGCTCATACGTGTGTAGCGTTTGTAGAAGCTACGCAACAAAATTGCAACGGTAACGCAGAGAAGAAAGACTGTAAGTGAACCAGCCCAGCCCATCTGAACATCTTTTTGCATGCGATAATCTTCCCATGGATTTGGATTTCAACGACCGCTACGGCGTGCGCTCCAGCAAGGCTTGGATCACACCAGCCATTGTTTTCGCAGTTATTGGCGGAGGTTGGTTGATTTGGGCAGGTCTTCATCACGCCAATCCCGAAATTCGCAGCGAGTTAATCTCCTTTAACGTAACCGCAG
>JBAXFA010000105.1:0-1586 GCA_037140155.1 Actinomycetota bacterium | reverse complement strand
ATCTTTGGGCGAGCTGCCGAAATAGCTGCAATTAAAGATGACTTACCGGCACTTGGATATCCAACTAGCGCAATATCGGCAACGGATTTAAGTTCTAAGTAAAGGGTACGTTCTTCACCTGGCTCGCCAAGTAACGCAAAACCTGGTGCGCGACGCTTAGAAGATGAAAGCGCTAAGTTTCCAAGTCCACCATGTCCACCTTGGGCAGCAAGAAATGTTGTGCCAGTTCCAATTAAATCTGCGAGTTGATTACCTTTATCATCGAATATAACTGTTCCGTTTGGGACAGGTAGGATTAAATCTTCGCCATAAGTGCCATCTTTGCGATCTCCATAACCTTGTGATCCTGAAGTTGCTTTACGGTGAGGAGAATGATGGAAATCAAGGAGCGTTGTAACGCTGGAATCCACGATAAGAATGATGTCGCCACCACGACCACCGTTGCCGCCATCTGGGCCACCAAGTGGTTTAAATTTTTCACGTTTAACAGAGACGCAACCGTCGCCACCTTTTCCAGCTGCGGCATAGAGCGTTACACGATCGACAAATGTTGCCATCTCTTAACGCCCTTTCTGCTCAATGAACTCTATTGTTAAATCATCTGTAAAATAAAAAGAGCGAGCCACGAATGCGGCTCGCTCTCTTTGAGAAACCTAAATTAAGCGACCGGAACCACATTCACTACACGACGTCCGCGAGCGCGACCGAATTCAACTGCTCCTGCAGCAAGTGCAAAGAGAGTGTCATCCTTACCGCGACCTACGTTCTTGCCTGGGTGAAAATGTGTACCGCGCTGACGGACCAAGATCTCACCAGCATTTACTTCTTGTCCACCGAAACGCTTGATACCAAGGTACTGAGGATTTGAATCGCGACCGTTACGTGTCGAGGAGACACCCTTCTTACTTGCCATTTTTCAGCCCCTTATTTCACGCCGCTAATAGCGGTGATCTTGACTCGAGTTTGCTGTGCACGGAAACCTTGACGACGGCGATAGCCAGTCTTGTTCATGTAACGAAGGATGTCGATCTTTGGACCTTTTACTTCATCGATAACTTCGCCAGTAACTTTTACGCCACTGAGAACCTTTGGATCAGATGTGACGCTTGCGCCATCAACGACGAGAAGTGCAGGGAAAGTTACTGATGCACCAGCAGCTTGGTCGATGCGATCGACAGTGATGGTTTCACCAATGGTGACTTTCTCCTGGCGGCCGCCAGCTTTAACAATTGCGTACACGATTCTTGCTCCAGTTCATTTCACGCTCGCACAGCCCTAGATGGGATGCGATCGAGCAGGTGCTAAGGGTACGGATTTCGTACCCCTAGGGTCAAATTGAGGTTTTTCTAGGCGGTAATGATCCCGCTAGAGGCAGCCCTACGGCGACGGCGTCCGGCAGGTTTTACTGCTTCGATATCTGAGGCCTCTTCAGAATCGTTACTGCTTGGCTCTGAGTTTTGGGTCTCATGAAATTCATGTTCAGTTGCCTGATCTTCATCAGCATCTTCGTGAGCTGCTGATTGTGAATTTACTTGTGGCATCGGAGCTTTCATCTTTACTGGCTCCATATGGATATGAATACCGCG
>JBAXFA010000104.1:0-1610 GCA_037140155.1 Actinomycetota bacterium | reverse complement strand
GGCGCGGTAAAGGTAACTGCCGCCCACGATGCCAATGACTTTGAAATGGCCGTGCGCCACAACGTCCCATTCGTTGTAATCATGAACGAACACGGCGTGATGGATGGCACCGGCACAGAATTCGATGGCATGGATCGCTTTGCCGCGCGCACCGCAGTCGTCGCAAAGTTAAAAGAGATGGGCCGCGTCGTTGCCGAAAAGCGTCCTTATATCCACGCCGTTGGCCACTGTTCACGTTGCGATACAACGGTTGAACCTCGTTTATCTAAGCAATGGTTCGTAAAGGTTGCACCACTTGCTAAAGCATCTGCCGATGCTGTTCGCAGCGGGGAAGTAAAGATTGAACCAGAAGCGCTTTCCCCAAGATATTTCGAGTGGGTAGATAACATGCACGATTGGTGTATCTCTCGCCAACTTTGGTGGGGACATAGAATTCCAGTTTGGTATGGACCAAATGGAGAAATTCAAGTTGTCGGTCCAGATGAAGTTGCACCACCAGGTTGGACGCAAGACCCAGATGTTTTAGATACTTGGTTCTCATCTGGTCAGTGGGCATTTTCAACCTTTGGTTGGCCAGAGAAAACAGCTGATTTAGCTAAGTTCTATCCAACCAGCGTTCTAGTAACTGGTTATGACATTTTATTCTTCTGGGTTGTTCGCATGATGATGATGTCTACCTTTGCGATGGATGGCGTTGCCCCATTTAAAACAATCATGTTGCACGGTTTGGTACGTGATCAATTCGGCAAGAAGATGTCGAAGAGTCGCGGAAATGTAATTGATCCAATTGAGTTTATGGATAAGTACGGCGCCGATGCGCTGCGCTTTACCTTGGCCCGCGGTGCCAACCCCGGAACCGATCAAGCGCTTGCTGAAGATTGGATCGGTGGTTCACGTAACTTCGCCACCAAACTTTGGAATGCAACGCGCTTTGCGATGATGAACGGGGCAAATGTATCTGGCCCACTTCCTGAAGTTTCTACCCTTAGCGCGATCGATCGTTGGATCCTTTCGCGCCTGAGTGAAACGCTGCGGGATGTTGATTTGTTGCTAGAAAGTTATGAATTCGCTCGCGCTTGCGAAACTCTCTACCACTTTGCTTGGGATGACTTGTGCGATTGGTATCTAGAACTTTCGAAAGAGACCTTTGCATCAGAAAATAAGGCAGCTTCGCAGCGAGTTCTTGGCCATGTTTTAGATCAATTGATGCGCGTGCTGCACCCTGTAATGCCATTTATTACTGAAGAGCTCTGGTGCACTTTAACCGGTGGCCAATCGCTAGTTGTTGCGGATTGGCCAGTATCTAACCCAGCCCATATCGATAAGAAATCTGAAGCGCTCGTTACTTCACTTCAAGAAGTTGTTACCGAAGTCCGCCGTTTCCGTAACGACCAAGGCTTAAAGCCATCACAGAAAGTGCCCGGTCGATTTATTGGGTCAAAAGATATTGTGGAATATGCCAGTGCGCTTCGATTTATTTTAAAGTTAGAAGATAAAGAGTTTACGCCTTCTGCAACGCTGGAAATCGCTGGAGTAAAGATCGAGCTTGATTTAACCGGATCAATCGACGTTGTGGCAGAGCGCTCACGTTTAGAGAAAGATCTAGCAGC
>JBAXFA010000103.1:0-1768 GCA_037140155.1 Actinomycetota bacterium | reverse complement strand
CAGGTAAATGCAGCAGGGGACTTAACGCTGCGTGGCGGGATAAATGAAAAGGGCGAGGTTGGGCCGTGGAAGATCGGGGTTGTAAATCCTGATAATCGCCAGGAAGTTTTACGGATATTTGAGATTAACGATGGTGCGATTGCAACAAGCGGCACATACGAACGCGGGGCGCATATCTTTGATCCGGCCACGGGCACGATTGCTATTGGGGCGAAGTCCGCAACGGTATTGGGGCCAGATGGTGGTTTAACCGATGCGTTGGCGACGGCGTTGATGGTTGCAGGTGAAGACGGTGCCGGTTGGTTTGGGCGACCTGAATTAGCCGAATATTCGGCATGGGTTATCGATCGCCACAGCGGTGGCGCGTGGGGCGTTGGGCCTGCGGTTCTGTAAAAGTTACTCAGAGTAATAAAAATATATATTTTATTTATCCACAATTTCCGATATCTTTACTAAGTAAAAACTAAATATGTCGGTTAGTAAATCTAAGTTCCACAAATGGAAATTAGATTTACCCAATCAGCTCGCAAACATCGAATAGGTAAAGGTAGAGCACTTTACGTAATCGAGAATTCATCGCCAGAATTTATTTCTGGGGAATCGCTTACAAGAGACAAACTAATTTGGGTCAGTGAAGACGATAGAGGGCTAGAGTTAGAAATAGTTGCAGTTGCTGAAAATGATTACCTCGTGGTGATTCATGTAATGCCAACAATTTTTAGAAAGGAACATAAAAGATGGAACCAAAAATAAAGTACACAATTGGCCCCGATATCGATCTAAACAAAACAATCATCAGGGATAAGAATGGCAAACGAATTACCAACAGACTTGCCGAAAAAATGGCCAATGAAGCAATTGAGGCTTTGATTAGACGCCAACAACTGAGCGACGAATCTGTTAAATCTCCACAGGCGAAGTCACGCTTATTGGCGACGTTAAGAAAGCTACTTAAGAGAAAAGGTTAAGGGTCGCTACTTCTTCGGTTGATAACTTAACAATCTGCATAATCTCGTGCAGTTGTTCAACTGTGCGCGCCGATGCAATTGGTGTGCTGACCTGAGGGTTGGCACGTAACCAAGCAAGAGCAACTGCAGAGATTGAAGAGTTGTGCGCTTTAGAGATTTTATCTAGCGCTTCTACGATGGCATAACCCTTAACAGTTTGATAATCAGTGACACCACCGGCGCGAATTGAATCGACATTTACACCGGGGCGATATTTGCCGGTGAGAAATCCGCGAGCAAGACCATAGAACGGTAGCGCCGAGAGGCTGTTTTTCTTTAAGACATCTTGCTGTTCAGATTCAAACGGGTTTCGTTCCATCAAGTTGTATTGATCTTGCAAACAGATGTATTTAGGCAAGTTTTCTTTAGTTGCGATATCGAGCGCTTCTTGCAAACGTGCGCCGGTGTGCTGGGATGCACCGATATAACTGATCTTTCCTTGGTTAATAAGTGTTTGATATGCACCCAAGGTTTCGGCGATTGGAACATCTTTATCGTCGTGGTGAGAATAATAAAGATCTATGTGATCAGTTTGTAAACGCTTCAATGAATCGTTGCAGGCAGCGATGATATTTTCGGGGCGCAATCCAGGGCGGCTAGAAAGCTTGGCAACTTTGGTTGCGATGACAAGTGAGTGGCGATTGCCGCGGGATTTCATCCACTTGCCAATAATGGTTTCGGATTCGCCGCCGATATTGCCATCGACCCATTCGGAGTAAACATCTGCGGTGTCGATGAAGTTACCGCCGGATGCTGTGAAG
>JBAXFA010000102.1:0-1773 GCA_037140155.1 Actinomycetota bacterium | reverse complement strand
GCATCGCCGCCGCCGAGATCGCCTACGAATGTGCGAGCTAAACCGATAACAGCACCTGCGGCAAAGAAGGCGCCGATCATTCCAACAACAAGTCCGCGCACAATCTTGGTCTGGCTAACTGCTTTCCAACCATCGTGTAGCGATTTTAAGACGCCTTCATCTTTTGCTTTCTTAGCGGCTGCGCCCTTTGGAATTACTTTAATTCCCCAGATGGTAAATGCAGCAAAGGCAAAACTTGCCGCATTTACATACAGTGCAATATTGATTGAGCCACCTATTGAAAATGGGAATAGCGCTTCGATCGCATTAGAGAATAAGGTAAGTACAGAGAACAGAAGCGCAGCGATTGGGGCTGTTCCATATGCGGCCAATAGCGATACTTGATTAGCGCTCTCTAACTTCTCTTTGCCGACAAGATTTGGAACTGTTGCCTCTTTTGCAGGTGACCAGAAGAGCGTTAGACATTCGACCAAAATCATCGCGGTGTAGAGCCACAAATATGTGTGCACAATTGGGATAGATATATAAAGGGCGGTGCGGAAAATGTCGGCGGCGACCATTAACTTGCGACGATCTAAGCGATCGGCAATAACGCCGGCGATAGGTCCTAGGAAAACGGCTGGCAATAAGCGCGCGATAAAGACACCGGCGATTGCAAAGTTTGCAGTTGTATAGGATCCGCCAGAAAGTTCTTGCGCTAGCGCCGTTGTTGCAAGCAGACCGAGCCAGTCGCCCAAAGATGAGAAGACCATCGAGTTCCAGAGCTTGCGAAAAGCGGGGATCGCCAGAACGCTGCGGGTTTCATCCTGCGCCGGGGCGGCAGGGGTCGGCAGGCTGGCGGGCATGGGCCAGAGTCTATCGGGGGCGATCGACAGGCTTAAAAGAGGCTGCGGATACTTTCTTCCAGGCTGTATTTAGATCTAAAGCCCATCTCTTTGGCGGCTAATTCGACATCGGCGCATAAGAATGCGGGATCTCCGGCGCGACGGGGAGCTTCAATTACCTCGGTATCTGGCTTATTTGTTGCATCTAAAACCAATTTAATGATCTCGCGCACTGATGCACCACGGCCAGTGCCGACGTTGATGATCGGTGGGATTGCACTTGTTGCATTTGCAGCAACCAGGTGCGCTGCTGCAATATCGCGAACATCCACGTAATCGCGCACGCATGTGCCATCCGTAGTTGGGTAATCGGTACCGAAGATAACTGGGGCTTCACCTTTATTTAGCTTTCCCAAAACGATCGGTACCAAGTTCTCAACTGAGTTATCTAGCAACTCTTGAGCTGACGTGCCCACGACATTGAAGAAGCGCAGCGATGTTCCAGAATAACCTGGCGTATTAATAAATTCAGTTACCTTACTTTCCGCATCTAACTTTGTTGAGCCGTATGGAGATATCGGTGCCAACGGACCATTCTCTTTACAAGGCTCCATGGTGTCCGGGCTGCCATAAACGGCGGCAGTTGATGAGAATAAGAATTTCTTAACACCATACTTTTGAGCAAGCTCTAATAATTTGGCAGTTGCTGTGTAATTGACTTCCTTGTATTCATCAGGTTTTTCAACTGATTCACCAACGGCCTTTAGAGCTGCGGTGTGAACGATGCCGGTAAATTTATGGCTGCTTAAGATATTTTCAACTGCGGTGTAATCGCGGATATCTACGACTTCAAGTGGTATCTCTTGGTTATGTTTCTTACGAAGATAGCTAACGCGCGGTTCAAGTCCTTGGTAGAGCGAATCGAGCAATACAACGTCTTTACCGTCTT
>JBAXFA010000101.1:0-1831 GCA_037140155.1 Actinomycetota bacterium | reverse complement strand
GTATTTAAAGTTGCGATGACCGGCTCGAAACCAGATAACGATTCTTGGGTGGCGCGTAAGGCGCGCGTTGTTTTGGCTACGGGTAAGTCAACAATTTTTGAGCGTGTATCTGCTGAAGAACGTGGCGTTGATTGGCACATCGAGACTGGTTTGAGCGAAGAGCTCCATGCCATTCACGGTGGTGGTCTAGCGCTAAATGTTGCAGGTCACGGACTGGCGGGGATTTTATTAATTAGTGGTCTGCCACAAGTTGAAGATCATTTATTGGGCGTTGAGGTAATAACAGAATATTTAGCGCGTCAAGGAGAAAATGCATGAGCATCTGGGTTTGTGGCGAAGTATTAATTGATTTATTGCCGGGTGAACCAGAACGCAGAGCTGTTGTTGGTGGAGGACCTGCCAATACTGCAAAGGCGTTGGCGCGGCTTGGGCACGATGTGCAGTTCATTGATGGAATTTCAACTGATGATTATGGCGTTAAGGCGCGAGCAGAACTTTTGGCAGATGAAGTTAAATTAGATTTGGCGCTGACAAGTGATAAACCAACTTGTTTAGCAATTGTTACCTTGGCTGCCGATCGTAAAGCTAGTTATGAATTTAAAATAGATGGCACCGCAACTTTTGACTTTGACTTAAATTGGTTGCCAGATCCTTCAGTACATAAGCCAAATGTGCTCCATATCGGCACCTTGGTGACAATTGTTGAGCCGGGTGCATCAGTGCTTTATGACTGGGCGCTACAGGTGGCTGAGTTTGCACCGATTGTCTTTGATCCAAATATTCGCCCATCTGTGATGGGCGATCGTGATCGATATCAGGCAGCTGTAGAAAAATGGGCTGCTATTTCCAGTGTTATCAAGGTCAGCGATGATGATTTAGCTTGGCTATATCCAGACCAACCATTTGAAGATATTGCCAAGCGTTGGGTCGCAGATGGTGCAGCTTTGGTTGTTGTTACGCGCGGGGTTAATGGTTCAATCGGTTATACCGAAAATAGTCGCGAAGAAGCAGAAGGCGTGAAGATTGATTTAGCTGACACAGTCGGTGCCGGCGACACAGTCGGTGCGATCATTATTGAAGCGATGATTCAAGATGGAATTTTATCTCTGCAAGGTGAAGGCTTAAAGAAAGTACTTGTTCGCGCGGCTGCAGCTGCAGCAATCACATGTTCTCGTGCAGGAGCGCAGCCTCCTTACAAGCACGAGCTAGCGAAAATCTAGGTAGGGACCATGCAATATATCGATGATGCTGAATTTCAAATCGCAATTGATTTAGATAATGGTGCGCGCATCTCATCAATCACTTGGCGCGATATGCAATTTACCGTTCCGTATCGCGGAGAACCTGGTACACATGGTTGGTATGCGATGGGGCCGTGGGCCGGGCGTATTCGCGATGGAATTTTGCACGGGCCAGATGGTGAAGATATTCAACTACCAACAAATGTAATTCCACCACATGCAATTCATGGATATGGATTTACATCTTCTTGGCAAGAAATTGGTCCAGGACGATCTTTACTGCACTTACCAAAGCCATATGGCGGTGCAACTATCGAACAAACAATTGAAGTATTAGATGATGCGGTGCGTTGGTCACTTGAATATGATCCAGGCGATTGCAAGTTACCTGCTTGGATCGGAATGCATCCTTGGTTTCCCCGCGATTTAGATCGTGGTGGAAGCGCAGAAATTGAATTTAAGGCAGCGAAGATGCTAAAGCGCGATGAAGATGGAATACCAAGTGGTGAATATGTGCCGCAGCCACTAGGACCTTGGGATGATGCTTTTACTGAGGTCCAGGGCGTTCCGGCCATCGTTTGGGAAGATTG
>JBAXFA010000100.1:0-1844 GCA_037140155.1 Actinomycetota bacterium | reverse complement strand
GGGATGATGCTTTTACTGAGGTCCAGGGCGTTCCGGCCATCGTTTGGGAAGATTGCGCACGAATTGAAATTGAATCTGATGCGCCATGGTGGGTTGTCTATAACGAGGATTCCGATGGGGTTTGTGTCGAACCACAGACCGCGCCACCTGATGCGCAGAACTTAGGTATTACCGGTGAACATTACATCGAAGCTTTATTTGTCTTCTCTGAAGAATAAAAGGATTGGGGTATGTCGAAGGTAATTGATCGCACGCGCCTGGCTGCACTTCGCAAGATCGAAGAAGAGC
Organism: Actinomycetota bacterium; assembly: GCA_037140155.1. Lineage (GTDB taxonomy): Bacteria > Actinomycetota > Actinomycetes > Nanopelagicales > Nanopelagicaceae > Planktophila. Next base: position 1,556 of record JBAXFA010000100.1, on the reverse strand, counting down.
GCTTTTTAGCAAACCATAAGAAAAGCGGTGAAGCATTTACTGATTCGCAAAAGGTTATGCACGAAGGTGTGCCGATGTCGTGGATGGCTAAATGGCCAGGTGCTCACCCAGTCTTTGTAAAGGAAGCAAAGGGTGCAAAGTTCACCGATATCGATGGCAATACCTATATTGATTTCTGTTTAGGCGATACCGGATCAATGACTGGCCATTCACCTGATGCAACTATTGCGGCGATCAAGCGCCAAGCTGATATTGGAATAACTTCAATGTTGCCGACTTTAGATGCTGCAGTTGTATCTAAAGAACTTGCTGCGCGCTTTGGTCTGCCGAAGTGGCAATTTACAGTTACTGCAACTGATGCCAATCGCCACGTGATTCGCTACTGCCGCTTAATTACTGGCCGCAGCAAGATAATTGTTATCGATCGTTGCTATCACGGCAGCGTTGATGAAACTTTCGCAACACTAGATGGCGCTGGCAATACCGTTAAGCGCGAAGGTAATTTGGGTGCGCCAGTTGATTTAGCTGTTACTACCCGCGTTGTGGAATTTAACGACTTAGCCGGTATGGAAGCAGCGCTAAAACATGGTGATGTTGCCGCAATCTTGATGGAACCTGCGATGACAAATGTGGGAATTGTTTTGCCTGATGATGGCTATCTATATGCGGTTCAAGAGTTAGCTAAGAAATATGGCGCCTTGTTGATCATCGATGAGACACACACAATCTCAGTTGGCCCTGGTGGTATGACCTTAGATCTTGGTTTGAAGCCTGATTTCTTAACGATTGGTAAGGCAATTGCTGGCGGAATTCCCGTTGGCACTTTCGGCATGACTGAAGATGTCGCTAATTCAATCAAGAAACTGGTTGAGCTAGAAATTATTGATACTGGAGGAATCGGCAGCACGTTGGCTGGAAATGCCATGTCACTTGCTGCAATGCGTGCGACGCTAAGTGAAGTGCTTACCGCAGACGCTTTCAAATCGATGATTGAACTGGGTGATCGTTGGAGCGATGGTGTTGATGCGGCGATTACTGAATTTGATTTGGATTGGCATTGCAATCGTTTGGGTGCACGCGGGGAATATATTTTTAAAGGTAAAGCGCCACGCACTGGGCGAGAAGCTGCAGAATCTGGTGACTTTGAACTCGAGCAATATATTCACTTACGTTTATTAAACGATGGTTTCTTGTTGACGCCATTTCACAATATGGCGCTGATGTCACCGGCAACAACGGCTGCTGATGTTGACGCGCATACCGCAGCATTTCGCGCCATGTGCGCTGATTTGGTTAGTTAAAACCTAAGCTGGTGTAGAGCGCTAAACCTTTTTCGTTATCGGCATCGACATATAACATCGCCTGTTTTAAACCTTTAGAAACTAAGTAATTGATCGCGGCAACCGAAACTGCGCGGCCAATACCTTGATGGGCATGATCGGGATCGACGCCAACGACGTATAACTCACCGACTGGTTCTTGGTTTACAAAGTCATGGTGAATCTTGGTCCAGACAAAGCCAACGATTTCATCGCCTTTTGTAGCAAGGAAGAAAC
>JBAXFA010000099.1:0-1857 GCA_037140155.1 Actinomycetota bacterium | reverse complement strand
TGCATGCACTCAAGTTTAGTACCCGAAATCCGGCTTATAGGGCGACTCTTCTTTAATTCATTAATGTCACGCGTGAAATTATGCGGTATATGCGTAGGAATCTTGTCGAAGTATTTGCTTTAGTTAGAGTGAATTTGCCGAAATTAACGGGCAATTTTGCGGTCATGCGGGCAAATCTGCGGGCAAATTATGATTCGTCGATCTGCTTTTTCATGTGATCTGTGAGTTTTTCGATCAAGCGCACGAGTTCTACTTGTTCCTTTCTAGTCAGGATGCCAAGTAAGTCTCCCAACTTTGTCGCAATGTCTGGCCTGGCAGATTTTAAGAAAGACTTGCCCTGTGGACTTAAGAGAATCCAAAAAATCCTATGATCTTTAGGATCTTGATTTTTGAGAACATATTTCTTCTTTGTTAGCCCCTCAACTATTCCCGTAATTGCCCTTGGGGTTAGATCAAGCATCTCAGCAAGCTGTCCCATGGTCATCTTTTCAGTTTGAGAAAGCAGGAACATCAACATCAATTGGGAAGAAGTTACCTCGTACTTGGATTCGACCTTTTTGCTCATCCAGCGCGGAAAGAGAGAACTTAGGCGTCCAATACTGCCAGCCACGAAGAGTGAGGCAAGAGCCTTGGGCGCAACCAGAATCACTGAAGCCGGTGGTTTCCGGGGTCCCAATTTCGACTTTCTCTCAGGCTTTTCCATGGGAGAAATGTAGCGTATCAACTTGCAATTTATAGTTACCTAGGTAAATAATACCTAGATGAATAAGAAAATAGTTATTGGAATTACAGGTCTTGCAGTCATAGCTCTTAATAGCGTTGTCTTTTATGCCGCTAGCGCTGCAAATACTCCCAAGTCAGTGGCAACTTCTAGTGCCATTAAAGGTGCTAAGTGGAATCCAACGGTCAAACTGACTTATTCAAAAAGCTCTGTACTTATGCAGCCAACTGGTATTCCCAACCATGCAAGAGATGCCTACTACGCAGTTCCAAATGCAGGGGTAGTTGTGCCAGATGCAACAACAGCCAACATCATTAAAGACCCAACAAAAGCCCAGACTTATAATTTCACAATCCCAACCACACCAAAGTATTCCTCCAAAGTTACCAACACATCACTTGGTTCAATCGGCGTAATGATCTCTGGGGCAGTTCTCTATAACCCATTTGAGGGCGATGGCAAGACCGTGGCGATGGCAAATAACTTCACGATCACGGATGCAAGCGGGATTACTGCATCTTTCGTTGACAAGTGCACCGGCCACCCAACTCCAAATATTGGTGCTTACCACTATCACGGTCTACCTAGTTGTATAACTGCAAAGGTAGATAAGGTTTCAAAGCCATCTCACATAATCGGTTTTGCCCTCGATGGTTTCCCAATTTATGGAGATCGCGACGCAAAGGGTAAGCAAGTAACAGCTAAGAATTTGGATAAGTGCAATGGCATAAATAGCGCCACGCCAGAATTCCCAAAAGGTATTTATCACTATGTGCTTCTAGCAACGTTAGATGCTCGCTCATCAATTGCTTGCTTCCATGGAGAAGTAGATGCAAGTCAGATTCAGGCGATGCCTCCTATGGGCGGAGGGGGAATGCCAATGCCTGATACAGCAGCCGCAGCTAAGAAACTTGGGATTGCTGAAGACGCCTTGAAGGCAGCCTTTGGAACAACTATGCCACCAGATTTCGCTGCAGCAGCCAAGAAGTTAGGTGTAACGGAAGCTGTACTTCTTGATGCACTAGGAATTACAGCCAGACCATAAATAGCACCCGGACATTAGTTTCCGTTTGTAAAAATTAGCGGGCAGATTTGCGGACAATTCCGCTTTTTGAACAGGATCCTGGTACATCCGG
>JBAXFA010000098.1:0-1873 GCA_037140155.1 Actinomycetota bacterium | reverse complement strand
GTTTCTTCCTTGCTACAAAAGGCGATGAAATCGTTGGCTTTGTCTGGACCAAGATCCACCAAGACTTTGTAAACCAAGAACCAGTTGGTGAGTTATACGTCGTTGGCGTCGATCCCGACCATGCCCATCAAGGTATCGGCCGCGCAGTATCAGTGGCTGCGATTAATTACCTCGTTGCCAAAGGATTGAAGCATTCAATGCTTTACGTAGATGCCGATAACGAAAAAGGCTTAGCGCTTTATACGAGCTTAGGCTTTAACTAAGTTACTCCGAGTAACTTTTAATTACCTTGAAATCCACAAGCCCAATCTTTATAATTTCTTCAACGGTTTGGGAATGAGATCACTGGCGAAAGTTAAATCGCTCGAATCAATAAGCTTAAGTTTTATTCTGCGAATCAGATAACTTAAGCGGGATGGGAAAGCCTCACAGTGATGTGGGGCTTTCTCTTTTTCTTTGCGAAATCAGCCGACTAAATCAGCGCACATAGCGCGAAATGCCACAGTATGCGCATCAACATCAGCTGCTGTGGTTGCCGGTGACATCAGCGCCATATTGTGAAATGGCGTCAGCAAGAAGCCATCGTTTAATAAACGCAAGTGAATATACTGCTCAAGTTCAAAGTCACCAGATTCGGCAGCTTCTCGCCCAGTTCGCGGTGCTTTACCTTTGAAGATGTATTCCCCACGCGCACCTAAACGATTGCAATGCCAATCCAAATCGAATTCGGCAATCGCCGCATCAACGCCATCGCTCCAACGATTACCAAGTGCGATCATTGATTTAAACGCATCTGCCGTTAACACTTCACTTAAGGTCGCGCGCATTGCCGCAAGTGACATGGCATTTCCAGCCAAGGTGCTGCCGATTCCACCTGTATCGATGATTTCTAGTTCCACAAGTTTCTTAATTGAATCAGCCACATCTTCAGTCATTCCAAATGTGCCAACTGGAATCCCTCCAGCAATGGCTTTGCCGATAGTCAAGAAGTCAGGCTTTAAGCCCAGATCTAAAGTCATTCCACCGGGGCCAACTGAAATTGTGTGGGTTTCATCGATAATCAAGAGTGCGCCGTATTTCTTAGCTAACTCTTGAACCGCATATAAATAGCCATCTTCAGGAAGAACAATGCCCACATTTGTCATCGCAGGTTCCATCAAGATTGCTGCCACATCGCCATGTTTTAGCGCAGCTTCCATGCCGGCTAAATCATTAAATTCCACAACGCGGGTTGTAACAGCCAAATCAACTGGCGCACCTAAATTACCTTCGCGCTTAACGGTATTTCCTGCCTCATCTAGCGTTGCAAAGGTTTCATCAACACTGCCGTGATAACAACGATCGATAACAATGATTTTGCTGCGACCTGTAATTAAACGGCAGTAACGAATAACGTGGCGATTGGCATCAGTTGCGGTTACTGTAAATTGCCACTTCGGCAGACTAAAGCGCGCAGCCAGCTCTTTTGATACAACGGCGGCATCCAAAGTTGGCAACATCGAAGTAATACCAATATCTGCTTGGCGCTTGATCGCTGCAATCGTTGCATCAGGTGAATGGCCAGTCATTGAACCGGTATCGCCTAAACAGAAATCAATATAGGTATTGCCATCGATATCGGTGAACTTGGCACCCTTTGCTTCCTTTACAAAAACTGGGTGAGCACCTGGCGACTTAGCCATCCATGACATCGGCACACCTTCGTGCATAACCTTTTGTGAATCAGTAAATGCTTCACCACTTTTTTTATGGTTGGCCAAAAAGCGCTCTTCTTCTATTTTGCGAAGCGCAGCAAGGCGTGCGCGATCAATTACCGTAGACATATCCCAATCCTTTTATTCTTCAGAGAAGACAAATAAAGCTTCGATGTAAT
>JBAXFA010000097.1:0-1880 GCA_037140155.1 Actinomycetota bacterium | reverse complement strand
CCCACAGATCCCTGCGGGAATTTCTCTTTGAAAGCGCTGACAAGTACCCTTAACCCTTCAACGCCAAGCGCCTATCGGGGGCTAAAACGTTGAAAGCACTAACCCTCCTGTCACGGAAATGCCGTGGCCGTCTTAGTCCAGAGGAGGTCGGGTTAACGCATGCGTCACTATGAATTAATGGTCATTCTTGATCCAGAACTTGAAGAACGCACAGTCACACCAAGCCTTGAGACATATCTCAAGATCATCAAAGATAGCGGTGGCACAGTAAATAAGCTTGACCTTTGGGGCAAGCGCCGTATGTCATTTGAAATCTTGAAAAAGGGCGAAGGTATTTATGCAGTTGTTGATATGAACTGCGAACCAGCCGCAATCAAAGAGTTGGATCGCCAACTTAATTTGAATGAATCGGTATTGCGCACAAAGGTTATCCGCCCCGAATAATCCACAGTTAGGGAGCGTTGCTCCTTAATTGTCATTCGTTGACGATAATTTATAGCAAGGACTCCACCAGTAGATAAGTCTCAGAGAACTGAGAGAAGAGGTAAAAAATGGCAGCAGGAGATACAACAATCACAATGATCGGTAACCTAGTTGACGATCCCGAGCTTCGATTCACACCATCAGGTGCGGCCGTTGCGAAATTTCGCGTTGCCTCAACACCTCGTTATCTAGATAAGACAACAAACGAATGGAAAGATGGCGAGAGCCTCTTCCTTCAATGTCAGATCTGGCGTCAAGCTGCCGAGAACGTTGCAGAATCGCTAACCAAAGGAATGCGCGTCATTCTCTCTGGTCGCCTAAAGCAGCGTTCATATGAAACTAAAGAAGGTGAAAAGCGCACCGTATTTGAGGTAGAAGTTGATGAAGTTGGTCCATCACTACGTAACGCAACCGCAAAAGTGACTCGTGCACAACGCGCAGGCGGAACAAGTGGCGGATTCTCTGCACCAGCTGCAACCGGCGGAGAATCATTTAACGATGATCCTTGGGCTGCTGCAACAACTACAAGCGCAGGCGGCGGATGGGCAACCACCACCTCCGAAGAACCACCTTTCTAAACCATTTATCCACTAACCATCCATTCCTAGCTAATCACTAGGGCCCACTTAAAAGGAGCACCACAATGGGAGCAAGAAATAACCGGAACCTCAAGGAACCGAAGAACAAGGGCGCAAAAGCTGCTGCCCTAAATAAGAAGTTCAAGAAGAAGCCTTGCAGCTTCTGTCGCGACAAGGTGACATATATCGATTACAAAGATATCGCCACCCTTCGCAAGTACATCTCAGATCGCGGCAAGATCCGCGCTCGTCGCGTCACTGGCGCTTGCACACAACACCAACGCTCGGTTGCAACAGCTGTTAAGAACAGCCGCGAAGTTGCACTCTTGCCTTACACATCGACAGCTCGTTAAGGGGGAATGACAAAATGAAACTCATCCTTACTCGCGAAGTTGCAAAAGTCGGTTCAGCCGGCGATGTTGTAACTGTTAAAGATGGCTACGCACGCAACTTCTTGTTGCCACGTGGCGTTGCAATTGCATGGTCACTTGGTGGCGAAAAGCAGATCGAAGGAATCCGTCGCGCTCGCGCTGCACGTGAAGTCCGCGATCTCGATCACGCTAAAGAGCTAAAGGCATCGCTAGAAAAGACTGCAGTTACTATCAATGTAAAGGCTGGCACCGCTGGCCGTCTCTTCGGTTCTGTCACAGATAAAGACATCGCAGCAGCCATCAAGGCAGCAGCAGGCGTTGATATCGATCGTCACAGCATTAAGACTGCTGGACATATCAAGAAGGCCGGAGATCACTCAGTAAAGGTTGCGCTGGCACATTCAGTTGTTGCAACAGTTACAGTTACAGTGGTTGCATCAAAGTAATT
>JBAXFA010000096.1:0-1911 GCA_037140155.1 Actinomycetota bacterium | reverse complement strand
TTCAAATCCCACGTTTCTGTGATCACCCGCTGCTTGATCCAGTCGGTGCGTGTCGTCAATGTTTAGTTGATATTGAAATCAATGGTCGTGCGTTTCCAAAGCCACAGGCTTCCTGCACGATTCCGGTAGAACCAAATATGATCGTTAAAACACAGCTAACTTCTGCGGTTGCCGAAAAAGCCCAACGCGGTGTTATGGAACTGCTGCTCGTTAACCACCCACTTGATTGCCCAGTCTGTGACAAGGGTGGCGAATGTCCTTTACAGAACCAAGCGATGAGCACCGGTAATGGCGAAACTCGTTTTGAAGGCGTAAAGCGCACCTTTGAAAAGCCAATTGCTATTTCTTCCCAGGTATTGCTCGATCGCGAACGTTGTGTGCTCTGTGCGCGCTGTACTCGCTTCTCAGATCAAATCGCAGGCGATCCATTTATTACTTTGAACGAGCGCGGGGCGCTACAACAAGTTGGAATCTACGAAAACCAACCATTTGAATCTTATTTCTCAGGTAACACTGTGCAGATCTGTCCAGTCGGTGCTTTAACTGGTGCGACCTACCGATTCCGCGCACGTCCATTCGATTTAGTTTCAACACCATCTGCTTGCGAACACTGTGCATCAGGTTGCGATATGCGCACCGATGTTCGTCGCGGTAAGACTTTACGTCGCCTAGCTGGAGATGATGCAGCCGTTAACGAAGAATGGAACTGCGATAAGGGTCGTTGGGCATTTAAATATGTAACAGCTGTTGATCGCCTAACCACCCCGATGGTTCGTGGCGCAGATGGCGTACTTGCACCAGCATCATGGCCAGAAGCAATTGCTGCTGCAGCGAACGGACTTAAAGGAAAGCGCGCGGCTGTTCTCGTCGGTGGTCGCGCCACAACTGAAGATGCTTACGGTTATAACAAGTTTGCCCGTATCGCACTTGGCACAAACGATATTGATTTCCGCGCACGTGTTACATCAGATGAAGAACGCGATTTTCTCGCTGCCAAGGTCGTTGGATCAACAACTACCTACCGCGATATCGATATCGCCGATCACGTTGTTCTAATTGGCTTTGAGCCAGAAGAAGAATCACCAATTGTCTTCTTACGTATTAATAAGCAGGTTCGCAAGCGCGCTCTGAAAGTCAGTGCAGTTGCAACCAAGCTTTCAATTGGCGTAGAAAAGTTAAAGGGTGAATTTATTAAGGTGGCACCAGGTGCGGAAAGCGCAGCAGCTGCTGCGCTAACACTTACTGCCAAATCAATAATTCTCGTGGGCGAACGCGCATGTGAATCAACTGGTTTGTTATCTGCAGTTGCCCAACTTGCCGACAAGTCAGGTGCAAAAGTTGCTTGGATTCCTCGTCGCGCTGGAGAACGTGGTGCACTTGAATCTGGCGCAATCGGAAATCTTCTTCCCGGTGGCCGCCCAGTAATTGATGCCGCAGCCCGCGTAGATATTGCAGCTGTTTGGGGCGTTCCATCACTTCCTGCCAATCCAGGTCGCACGACTTCTGAAATTATTTCTGCTTTAAATAAAGGTGAACTTGATGCTGTCGTCGTCGGTGGCGTTGATCCAATGGATATGGCAAATAGCGCAGATGTACTTGCTGGCCTAAAGAAATCTTTCGTTGTATCACTAGAAATTGCTCCATCTGCAGTCACAGATTTAGCCGATGTAGTTCTTCCAGTTGCTGCAATTACTGAAAAATCAGGTTCATTCCTTAACTGGGAAGGTCGCCCACGCGCCTTTGATGCAGCGGTCTCTGATTCGTTAAATCGTTCAGATCTGCGCATCCTTTCTGCAATTGCAGATCAGATGGGTGAATCCATCATGCTCGGCACCGTCACACAAGCTGCGCGCGAGATTGCATCCCTTGGTAAATGGGATGGCGCACGCGCTAACTTTGCGACAGTTGCAG
>JBAXFA010000095.1:0-1911 GCA_037140155.1 Actinomycetota bacterium | reverse complement strand
AACAAAAGCGCCGCGATTAACGCTGCACCATATTTACGGACTGACTTCACGTAAAGCTCCATTCGGGTCAACTAAGAAAATCCTAGTTTTGCTCCCTTCTTTGCCGTCAATGGCCCCTACTTTTTATGCACCTATTAATCTGCAGCTTTTTGCGCATCCAGCGCAAGCGGCGGGATAACCGGCTTATCTTCCTCAAGATCCTTACGGTTTTTAGCAACTTCTTCCAGAACGCGGGGGATTCCGTGTTCGGCGGCGATGATGGCGCAGGCTAGGAAACGATTGAATTGACGCCCTTCGGTGCGGCTAAAGAGAACACCGGATGTTTTCTGGCGATTGCTAACGTGGAAGATGTAATCGGTCTCATCCTCAGATGCTGCAGCGCCATTCCATTTGGAAAATAACCACTCTTTCGTGTTGATCATCCCGTTAAATAAGACGCGTTGGGTAGTTAGAACCACATCACCGACTTCGCCATATTTTTGGATGGGATCTCCAGATACATATGTGCCACGGGTTGCACCAACTCGATAGCGAATACCAGCGACGATGGGAATGCTAAATCCCTGACTTGATCCGACGAATTGGCCCGCCCCACGAGCAGCTTCGTGGAATTGTCCTTGACCGCGCCATAGAACAATTTCGCCATCTTTTTGAATTGTTTCGTTGGTGGCGGCATCTTCACCCTTTGCAGCTAGCTCAAATGCATCTTTGATCTGCTCAAAGATTTCGATATCACTTTTCCAATTAGTTAACTCGCCGTCATAAACTGCCATAGCAGTCTTATATGCGCGCTTTGCTTTCCAGTCTGCAATAAATCCCATGGCCTAATACTGCCCAATCGCTAGAGGAATGTCTGTAGTTTTCATATATCAAAGCTAAGAGCCGCCACTGACATAGCCAGCCACGGCTGCCATCTGCGCTCATTTAGCACCACCAACACATTTCTGAGAGTAATAGACCTATTGCCTTTCACCTTCTGCAGGAGCACGATGGAAGCACCACCAGCGAAAGGTGCACCATGAAGATCAGCAGCATCATCTCGGGCAAACGCGTTGAAACAATTTCGGCCAGTGCAAGTATTCAAGATTTAGTTAACTCACTGAATTCTCACCACATTGGCGCGCTAGTTGTTTCAAATGATGGCAAACATATTGATGGCATAGTTTCCGAGCGCGATGTTGTTCGCGCGATGCCAGGCAAACTTAATCAATTAATCGGAATGCATGTTCGCGACATCATGACCGTGGAGGTTCATACCTGCACAGCAGAGTCCACAACTCCAGAGTTAATGAAGATGATGACCGAACATCGAATTCGCCACGTACCGGTAGTCGATAAAGACGGCATACTGATATCAATAGTCTCAATTGGCGATATTGTGAAAAGTCGAGTCGGTGAAATGGAATCTGAAAATCAAGCGTTACGGGACTATGTAAGTACCGGTTAGAGAAAGTCAGACGAGTAAGATGTCAGTATGACCCAGCGGCAAGAATTTAGAGTTTTGCGCACCTATGAAGGCTTCGAGGTGCGCGAATACATGCCATGTGTGATCGCAGAAGTTAAAGTCTCGGCGCAATATTCCATCGCAACAAGTAGCGCCTTTGGTTCACTCTTTAGATATATCTCAAAGGGAAATAAGACATCTGAGAAAATTGCCATGACAGCGCCAGTCATTGCTGCGCAACGGGCAGAAAACTCAGATTCGCAAGATTGGTATGTCTCATTTGTTATGCCAGCGGGTAGCAACAGAGAGCGCTTGCCAGACCCAAGCGATTCAAACGTGCACCTGCGCGAATTGGCGGCGCAAACTTGCGTCGCGTTGTCATTTCGTGGAAAGGCGACGGAAGAGTTAAGTGCCAAGAAGATTAAAGAGTTACGCGCCGCGGCTGCAAAAGTAAATATTTCACTCTC
>JBAXFA010000094.1:0-1922 GCA_037140155.1 Actinomycetota bacterium | reverse complement strand
TCCTTTCCTAAATCACATCCACGGGGACTAGTGGTTAAGTCTAAGGAAGTGAGACTATAGAGGCGAATTGAGACCACTCTCGCAGCGAAGGCAGGTTTGAAGTGAAGCGTCTGGCGGCACTTATCGGCGCAATTGTCATTTCTGTAATGGCGACTGGTCCGGCGCTAGCCAATTCACTTGTTGCTACATCTCCAATCGCAGGTTCGACGCTAAAAGTTGCGCCAAGTGCAGTAACAATTTCAGTTGAAATTACGCCGATGGATATGGGCAATGAGATAACTGTTACAGACCCTGCCGGACGTCGGGTCGACGATGGAACCCTGACAGTTGCCGGAAATGACATCATCGTTGGGATGAAACCAATTACCGAATCTGGTGCTTACACAGTTAGCTACAACATTCTCTCTGAGATGGATACTCCACTTGTGGGTTCATTTAAATTTAATTTCTCAAGTGCATCGATATCTACGCCTCAAGAAGTTGCACCTTCGACGCCGGCAAAAGTTCAAGGAAGTGACTTTGGCACAAATCTCTTTGTAATTGGATTGCTAGTCGTATCGTTTGTTGTACTTATTGCGCTAGCGCTGTACGCGCGAAAGATTTTTAGCGAACGATGACCTTTTTGGCAGCAGATCTAAATTCTGCTGGTCCGCTGATTACTTCGTTGACCACAGTTGGTAAGTTCATTTCACTTGTCGCCAGCTTCTCGACAATAGGTTTTCTCTTGGCGATGGGCTTCTTACTTCTCGATGATGCCGGCAAATTATCGATCTCAGCTAAGGCGCTACGAAATTCAGCTGCGATAACCGCACTTGTTTGGGTACTTGGGCAAGGGCTAAATATCTTGACCACGCTAGCTAATATCTTAGGAACCTCACTTTCTGGTGCGCTAGATCCAACTTCGCTTCGCTCTTTCATCTCCCAAATTGACTTGGGTAAGTACATGTTTGTGCAACTAGCTTTAGCTTTGCTGATCTGCAGTGCAGTCTCACGTATCCGTACAGTTGCAGCCGCTAATGCGCTTCTTCTGCTCTCGCTCGTCGGTGTGATTGCCCCAATATTTGCCAGCCACTCTGCTTCAAGTGGTTCTCATGCTTTAGCGGTCGGTTCGCTAATCGTGCATGTAGTTGCGCTCACTTTCTGGGTTGGCGGGCTAATTGCGATCACAGTTCTATCAGCCACTGATCGTGCGACCGCGCTGCCCCGCTTTAGCTCCTTATCCCTCTGGGCGGTTATTGCAGTTGTTGTAAGTGGTAGCGCAAATGCTTGGGCCAGACTTAACTTTCAGAGCGCTTGGAACTCCAACTATGCGCGCATCGTTATTTTGAAAGTCGTACTGACCAGCGTGCTTATTTATCTAGGTTATTTAAACCGTAGACATCTATCGGGTAAATGGCGGATAAGTTTAAAGAACTTAACTCGCTTACTCTTTATAGAAGTATCAATCATGCTAGTTACGATTTTGGCTGGTGCACGACTTTCGAATATGCAACCGCCATTACGGAGCGAAAGCTCAATTTTAGATCCCGGTCTTGCAATTGCCGGTATCCCAACTCCTGCTGCACCAAATCTTTGGCGGGTAATTTCGCTTTATGATCCAGATGCGCTGATGATCGGTGTATTGATAACTGCAGTTGCCCTTTATATAAAAGGTGTAGTTATCTTGTCGCGCCGTGGCGATAAATGGCCAGTTGGTCGCACCGTTGCTTTTGCGTTAGGCATCAGCGTTATTGATTATGCAACAAGTGGTGGCTTAGGCGTATATGCAAAATTCTCGTTTGAATATCACATGATTGCGCATATGGCACTGGGCATGATCGCACCAATCGGAATTGTCTTAGGTGCACCAATTACATTGGCGCTGCGCACTTTGCCGCAAGGCCGCAACCAGGATGAACGTGGTGTTCGCGGCACGCTAATTG
>JBAXFA010000093.1:0-2025 GCA_037140155.1 Actinomycetota bacterium | reverse complement strand
GTAAGTCGCACTGGGCCAATGCGCGAATCATCTGTGCCACGGATTCCATCTGAATAGTCGTTGGCGTAGTTAACGCCGATTTGTAGCGAAAGACTTACTAGCAGGGCAGATAGCGCACGAAGAGGTGACCAGTCGCTGCCCGCATAAGCAGTTGCTACTAATACAGGTGCAACTGCAGCCGGCAGTGTGCGCGGGCGGGCGCCGATAATCCATTTATTCACTACTTTGCGCCACTTTCTCTCTTTAACGCTTTTGCCAATTCCTGGCGATCAATTTTATCTAAAGGCGTCCGAGGAAGTTTATCTAAGTAAATAAAACCTTTTACCTTTGCCGCATCCGATATCTGCGCTGATAAGGATTGATTTATCTCCGCCTCATCAGGCTTAATCGATCCGGCAATAGCTAAGTGAAGTGCTTGCCCCCATTGTGGATCTGCAACACCAAATGCGGCACATTCGATCCCGCTAAAACTTTGACCAAGAACGTTCTCAACTTGAGCCAGCGAGATATTTTCCCCACCCGTAACGATCACATCATCAGCGCGACCGAGAACTATTAACTTGCCATTAATTATTTTTCCAAGGTCGGAAGTCAGGAAATAGCCAGCTTTATATTTGAAGCTCCAGCCAGATGGATCATTTAAATATGTGGTGGCGAGCATTGCGCTAGAAATCTTTATCAGCCCATTTTCTTCAACAAAATATGAAGTACCGCCAATTGCCGCGCCGTTATAAATGATACCGCCACAAGTTTCAGTCATTCCGTAACTTTCTACAATATTGATTCCGGCACTGCTTGCTTGGCCACCTAATTCGCTACTAAGTGCTGCTCCACCAATTAAAACCGCTTTGGCTGATTTCAAGTGTTCTAGTAGATGGTTATCACCGTTTAGAGCGCGAAATAATTGCGTTGGCACAATTGCTGTGAAATCTGCTTCCGGATACTTACCTGTAATTTCTCGGCAATCAATTGGATCTGTGCCAAGTTCAAGGCAACGAACTAAAATATTTATGCCGGCGATATGAGTTAGCGGCAGTAAGAGCGACCAGCGTTGACCCGCTTTTGCACCGAAGAAATTATTTGTAGCTTGCGCCCCAGCTAAGAGAGCTGCAGCAGAAATTGCTACCTCTTTGGCTTGCCCAGTTGATCCACTGGTGGATACGACAAGTGAAATCTCATTAGCCACGGTCTTGGCAGAAATTGGAGATAAGGCCAGGGCTGGACCTGCACCGTTAAGGGCCTTGGCTAGGTGCGCACTCAATTGCGCGAGGGTCCATGTGGGATCGATCGCGCGTATTTCTCGTTGTGACGACATCTCCATTGCACGCGTAGGCTATCGCTCGTAGTCGTCGATGGAGGAATCGTGAGCAAGCCGATCAAGCGTGAATTTGGTAACCGAGCCATCCCTGCCTGGACAACGGGTGCCGGCGGAGAGAAATTTACGGATATCACCTACCAAGTCGGCGAAGGCATGGCCAAGATTGCAATCAATCGCCCAGATGTTCGTAACGCATTTCGTCCACAAACAATTATTGAACTACAAGAAGCATTTTCCCTTGCACGCGATAACTCTGAAGTCGGCGTAATTATCTTTACCGGCACTGGCGATGAAGCATTCTGTTCTGGCGGTGACATCAGCGTTCGCGGTGATGACGGATATCTCGGTGAAGACCCGCTGGCCCAAAAAGGTATTGGCCGTTTAAATGTTTTAGATCTGCAAATCCAAATTCGTCGTACCCCAAAACCAGTTGTTGCAATGGTTGCTGGTTGGGCAATCGGTGGCGGACATGTTCTGCACGTGGTCTGTGATTTAACGATCGCGGCAGATAACGCCAAGTTTGGACAGACTGGTCCAATGGTTGGTTCATTCGACGGTGGCTACGGTTCAGGTTTACTAGCTGCAAACGTTGGTCAGAAGAAAGCGCGCGAGATCTGGTTTATGACTCGTCAATATGATGCGCAAGAAGCGCTCGCCATGGGACTTGTTAATACCGTTGTTCCACTTAAAGAACTTGAAGCCGAAAC
>JBAXFA010000092.1:0-2044 GCA_037140155.1 Actinomycetota bacterium | reverse complement strand
TAAGGAAGCGCCTGAACTCGCAATCACTTTAATTGCCGTAACAATTGATCATCAATTACAACTTGGATCAGATGATCAAGCTCAGAAAGTACAAGTGCAATTAAAGACCATGGGCTACCAAGAAGTAATTATTGAAAAAGTATCTGTAGTGGAAAAATCAGGGCTAGAAGCCGATGCGCGTACCGCAAGATATGCAGCACTTGATTCCATCGCTCATGCTTACGGTGCAACACAAATCTTTTTAGGACACACACGTGATGATCAAGCCGAAACAGTTTTACTTGGTTTAGCGCGCGGTTCTGGTACTCGTTCGCTATCAGGTATGGCAACGATAAATGGAAAGTATGCGCGCCCTTTTTTACAATTAACTCGTGAACAAACTGTCGCCGCTTGCCAAGAAGTGCAGTTGCAACCGTGGAGCGATCCTCATAATACAAATTCAAAATTCTCACGTGTACGAGTTCGAAACAAAGTTATGCCGGTGATGGAAGAAGAGATCGGTCCAGGTATCGCTGCCGCCCTGGCCCGCAGCGCTTCTATCTTGCGCGATGATGCTGATGCTTTAGATGAGATGGCGCAGGCAGTTATTTCACGAGTTGATTTGAGCGATTTAGATTGCGCCGCCTTAGCCGAGCTGCCGCGGGCGATCCGATCTCGCATACTTCGCGCCGCTATCTACGCTGCCGGTGCCCCCAGCGGCTCGCTGAGCGCAGATCATCTCGCTGCCGTTGAGGCGCTGGTCACTTCTTGGCACGGCCAAGGCGAGGTGAGCCTGCCAGGTGGTGTGAAGGTTGCTCGGATTTCGGGCAGACTTTCGCTCTTAGCCCGTCCATAAATCTCCCCTCGAGATTTGAAATTGAAGGAGTCCCTAAGTGGATCTAGCTGCCGTCGGCACTGATGTAGAACGCGTAATCGTTACTGAAGAGCAATTAAAGTCAAAGGTTGCCGAACTCGCAGCGCGCGTTGATGCAGATTACAAAGATCAAGACTTACTTCTAGTCGGTGTACTTAAAGGTGCGATCATGGCAATGGCGGATTTAACTCGCGCCATGCAACGCCATATCGATATGGATTGGATGGCAGTTTCGTCTTACGGTTCCGGAACTAAATCAAGTGGCGTTGTTCGTATTCTAAAAGATTTAGATCGCGACATAACTGGACGCAATATTTTGATCGTTGAAGATATCGTCGATTCAGGTTTAACGCTCTCTTGGTTGCGTGCCAACTTAATGTCACGCGGGGCCGCATCTGTTGAAATTTTGGCAATACTTCGCAAGCCCGAGGCGGCAAAAGTTGAAGTCGAATGTAAATATGTTGGCTTTGATATTCCACCTGACTTTGTTGTTGGCTATGGGCTAGATTTCAACGAGAAGTACCGCAACCTTTCATTCGTCGGCGTGCTGGCTAAGCACATGTATTCATAAGGGCGAACCAAATATTATGGAGAAGAAGAATTTGCTAAAAAAACCGGTCAAGAAGAAGACTTCCGATAAGAAGTCTGCGAAGAAAGCTCCAATCACGCGCGCTGGGCGCATCCTCCGCGGGCCACTCTTCTGGATAGTTGTCGCAATTCTTGGCGTATCAATTTTCGGACAAGTCTCTAGCGTAGGAAATCGCTATACCGAGATCGGTACCTCTCAGGCGTTAGATGCAATTGCCCAGTCAAAAGTTGAATCAGCCCTCGTTATTGATAAAACGCAGAAGCTGCAATTAATTCTTAAGCCGGGCAATTTGATAAAAGGTTCAAGCAAAGTTGAAGCTTCATATGTAATACGCCAAGAGCCCACAATTGTTGATGCTTTAACAGGCAATCCACCGGCAAAGGGCTGGAATGTAAGCGTTCCATCGCAGTCGCTGCTTATCTCCTTCCTATTTTCTATCGCACCGATCCTCTTAATTGGATTCTTATTCTTCTTCTTAATGAGTAATGCCCAAGGTGGAAATAAAGTCTTCTCCTTTGGAAAATCTCGAGCGAAGTTGCAAGATAATGATGTCCCACAAAATACCTTTGCCGATGTAGCCGGAGCTGATGAAGCGATCGCGG
>JBAXFA010000091.1:0-2099 GCA_037140155.1 Actinomycetota bacterium | reverse complement strand
AGGGACTTCGCTTTGCGATCCGTGAAGGTGGCCGCACCGTTGGTGCAGGTCGCGTTACAAAGATCTCGAAGTAATAAAGAAGCAATAAAGGAGTAAAAGAAGAATTATTCCCGGGCCGCTGAATAAGTAGCCCGGGGGTAACCAAATCTTTAAATAGCAGTAATTAATAGCAGTAAAGAAAAAAAGGAGAAGCAAAATGGCGGGACAAAAGATCCGCATTCGGCTCAAGGCCTACGACCACGAGGTGATTGACAACTCGGCGAAGAAGATCGTCGAAACTGTTGAGCGCACTGGTGCAACTGTCGCAGGTCCAGTACCGCTGCCTACAGAGAAGAACACTTACTGTGTTATTCGTTCTCCACACAAATACAAAGACAGCCGCGAACATTTCGAGATGCGCACACACAAGCGCCTAATCGACATCATCGATCCAACACCTAAGACTGTTGATTCATTGATGCGTCTTGATCTTCCAGCTGGCGTCGACATCGAGATTAAGCTCTAAGGGAAAATCAAATGACAACTACTCAATCACAAAGCTCCGCTATAAAGGGAATCCTTGGCAAGAAGCTGGGTATGACTCAGGTCTTTGATGCCCAAAATAAAATTGTTCCAGTAACAGTTATCTCTGCTGGTCCATGTGTTGTTACACATATTCGCTCACTAGAAAAAGATGGTTACGCAGCCGTGCAATTAGCATTTGGTGCAGTTGAACCACGTAAAGTTTCTAAGCCACAAGCTGGTCAATTCGCTAAAGCAGGAGTTACACCACGTCTTGAAGTTGCAGAGCTTCGTATTTCAAACACTGATGGTTACTCAGTTGGTCAAGAGTTAAAGGCAGATGTATTTGCTGCTGGCGACATTGTTGATGCAACTGGAACTTCAAAGGGTAAAGGAACTGCTGGTGTAATGAAGCGCCACGGTTTCTCTGGAATTGGCGCATCACACGGTGTAGATAAGAAGCACCGTATGCCTGGTTCAGTTGGTAACAGAACAACACCTGGTCGTGTTTTCAAAGGAAAGCGCATGATGGGCCGCATGGGTGTTGACACAGTTACAACACAAAATCTTTTAATTCACTCAGTTGATGCTGCTAACAACACCTTGTTAGTACGTGGCGCAGTTCCTGGCCCAATTGGATCAATTGTTTTCATTCGCTCTGCAGCAAAGAAAGCTGCTGGCGAAACGATTTCAGTTAAGGCTGGTGCATAATGTCATTGAAGTTAGAGATTAAAGATCCAACTGGCAAAGCAGCCGGTTCAATTGATCTTCCTGCAGATATCTTTGATGTGCAGGCAAATGTGCCATTAATTCACCAAGTAGTAACTGCACAACTTGCAGCTGCTCGCGCCGGAACTCACAAAGCGAAAAACCGCGGTGAAGTTTCTGGTGGTGGAAAGAAACCTTTCAAGCAAAAGGGAACAGGTCGCGCTCGTCAGGGTTCAACACGTTCACCTAACCAACGTCACGGTGGAGTTGCACACGGTCCAGTACCTCGTAAGTACGACCAACGCACACCAAAGAAGATGATCGCAGCAGCACTTAAGGGTGTTCTGTCAGATCGTCAACGCGGTGAGCGCTTACATGCAGTTACATCAATGAATGAGGTTGGCAGCACAAAGGCGGCAATCACTGCAGTGCGTCAATTCTCAGATCGTAAAAATTTATTAGTTGTTCTTTCTCGTAGCGAGAATCCAGCATGGCTGGCACTTCGTAACTCCGAGAATCTTCACCTAATCGTGAATGATCAATTAAATGCTTACGATGTTTTAGTAGCGGATGATGTTGTTTTCTCAGAGAACGCACTTCGCGAATTCATCGCAGGTCCAGCAACTGGCAAGGGAGCAACAGCTGTTGCTCGCGAGAGTGAAGTAGGAGCATCTGCATGAAAAATTACCGCGACGTTCTACTAGCTCCAGTTGTTTCAGAGAAGTCTTACTCACTTCTTGATGGAAACAAGTACACATTTTTAGTAGCACCAGATGCAAATAAGACAGAGATCAAGATCGCTGTTGAAAAGGTATTTGGCGTAAAAGTACTAAGCGTTAACACCATGAACCGTGAAGGTAAGCGCAAGCGCACCGCTCTTGGTTTTGGAA
>JBAXFA010000090.1:0-2102 GCA_037140155.1 Actinomycetota bacterium | reverse complement strand
TGGCTCATGCGATGGTTCTTAGCAAAGGTCTCTCTATGACGATCAAGGAAATCCCAATATAAAGTTGTAAAGGGACAGGCAGTATCCCCTGTGCGCAGCTTCGGGTTGTATTCGCACGGTTTGCAGTAATTAGACATCCTCGAAATGTAAGCACCGCCTGCTGCATATGGCTTAGTCATCATCTGACCGCCATCGGCGTGAACGCCCATACCGATGACATTAGGAACCATCACCCATTCACTGGCATCGATAAATACTTCGCGCATCCAATCAAGGAACTCTTGCGGGTTTGTACCAGTGACAAGTGCCAGATTAGATAGCAGCATCAAGCGGGGAATGTGATGAACCCAAGCACGATCTTGGATATCGGTAACCGTCTCTTTGATGCAATTCATCTTTGTCGCAGTCGGATCTGAAAATAGAGGCAAGAGTTTTCTCGTAGCCTGTAATTTATTGTTTTCACGGTAATCCGGTCCAAGAAACCAATACATGCCATTTACATATTCGCGCCAGCCAATGATTTGCCGGATAAAGCCTTCGGCAGACTCGATTGGGATCTTTCCTGTGCGATAAGCCTTAGCAGCAGCCTCAACAACTTCGCTGGCATGCAACAGACCATTATTTAGATATGGTGAAAGCAGCGAATGATGCAGCGCCCAGTTATCAACTGTCATCGCATCTTCAAGAGGTCCAAACTCCGCAAAATGGTTATCAATAAAATTCTTTAACTGAAGCAGCGCACCTGCACGCGTTGTCGCCCAGGTCGTCGTCAATGTGTGGCCAAGTTCGGCGGCAACTTCTTTATCTATCTCATCTCGTTTGTGCTCAAGATATGCCGGTCCTTCATATTTCTTCGGCGGCGGCAGACGATTTTCCTTATCAAAGTTCCAAGCTCCACCTGCTGGCTCAGCACCTTCCATCAATACGTTAAGCCGCACGCGTTGTTTTCTATAGAAGTTCTCCATCAGGTAGCTCTTCTGCCCATCCGCCCAAGATCTAAAGAGTGGTCGTGGCGTTAAGAAGAAGTCGTTTTCAACAAATGTGACGCCATGGTTTTTAAGAGCCTCAAATTGTCTGAAGGAACTTGGCTCGGCACACTTAATTGGTAAACCTTTGTGCTTGGCTGAGATTTTTTTAAGGCCGTCGATGGTGGTTGGCGCTTTTACATACTCAACTTTAAAGCCTTCACTTTCTAGCGATTTTGCAAAGTGACGAGCGCTAGAGATTAAGAAGAAAAGTCTTTCCGTATGCCAATTTCGCCCAGTTGTCATCCGGGCGCTTTCGACCATCGCAATGACATTATTTGCTGGATCTGCACCCTTTAGCGCTCCAAAATTACGATGGAGATGATCAAAGGGAATATAGATAATGCGCTTCATTTATTTTCACGGCATCTATCACTACAGTATTTAACTTCTGCCCAGTTCTTGGCCCATTTCTTGCGCCATTCAAATTCCAGACCGCAGCGCGCACAGACTTTAGGTGCAAACCCATTCTTGATCTTTGCTACCCGCGACATTGGGTAATGGTAGGGCCGTACAAAGTAAAAACGCCCCCACCAGTGGTGGAGGCGTTTTTACTTGGGGAAATTTACTTCTTAGCTGGCTTGGTCGCCATTGGCTTTGCAGCCTTTGTCGCCATTGGCTTTGCGGCCTTAGTTGTGGCTTCCTTCTTCTGTGTTGAAGAATTCTCTGAAGATTCATGCTTTGCTGTTCCTTCTGCTGCGGCAGTTGGCTTTGCAATTGGAGCCTTGGTTGCTGCAAAGCTTGCAGTGGTTCCGCCTACGAGTGTTCCTGCGACTACTAGAGCTAATACGGCTTTATTCATTTTTAAGCCTTTCGGTTGGTTAGGTGCAAATTAGGCTGCCAACCTGAGAACTCGCCAAGTTAGCGCTGGGTGTGCGCACAGAGAGTGCTCAGAGTTTTGCCTCTAACATAACGGCATGAACTCGATCTATTTCACCCAATTTAAAGGACCGCTTTCGGTAGTTGATATTCCGATACCGGTTGCAACAGTTAACGGTGTTGTAATTAAGGTCGAAGCAACGGGTTTATGCCGAAGTGATTGGCACGCTTGGATGGGACACGATTCAGATATCGTGC
>JBAXFA010000089.1:0-2105 GCA_037140155.1 Actinomycetota bacterium | reverse complement strand
CTTCATATTCTTCTCGCTTCTCTTGTTTGAACTCTAGTACCGGTTTGAGTTTCCGGTGATGTCATAGGCAGATTCCGCGTGGAATGTTGTATCTAGGCCGTTTAACTCGTCTTCGCGGAATACCCGGAAGCCGATCGTTTTGCTGATAATTGTGGCGATCAACCAGGTGGCGCAGAATGAGAAGGCTGCAACGGCAACGACTGCAATCAGTTGTGATTGCAAAAGGTTGGTGCCGCCTTTAAAGAGCAGGCCATCTTTTCCTGCAGCATTTGCAGTGATAGTTGCGGCAATGCCGATGAAAAGCATGCCAAGTATTCCGCCAACACCGTGAACGCCAACGACATCTAGCGAGTCGTCATAACCATATTTATATTTACGAGTTACCGCCCAGGCAGATGCGATGCCGGCCAATAAACCAAGAACGAGCGCACCAAGTGGGTTAACGAAACCGCAGGCAGGTGTGATCGCGACTGCGCCAGCAACTGCACCTGATGCAACGCCAAGTGTTGTGGCTTTGCCATCGCGCTTTTTTTCATATGCGATCCAGGTCATCGCAGCAGCAGCTGTTGCTATTTGTGTGTTAATCATCGCAGTTGCAGCAAGCGAACCTGCAGATAGCGCAGAGCCTGAGTTAAAACCAAACCAGCCAAACCAGAGCATGCCCGCACCTAAAAGAACTAGCGGCATATTGTGTGGGCGCATCGGATCGCGCCGGAAACCATCGCGCTTTCCAAGAACTATCGCCAGTGCCAGCGCGGCCGCACCTGAATTAATTTCAACAACTGTGCCGCCCGCGAAATCCAGTGCGCCTAACTTGTCAACGATCCAACCACCGGTGCCACCTTGTGCGGCAAAGGCCCAGTGCGCAACAGGTAGATAGACCAAGGTAATCCAGACGGCAACGAAGATAACCCAAGATCCATATTTAGCGCGATCTGCGATTGCGCCAGATAGAAGTGCCACGGTGATGATTGCAAAAGTTAATTGGAACATCGCAAAGGCCAATACTGGAATTTGATGGCCTTCTGGGCCAGTTACTTGATCTAAAGTATTAGAAAGACCTAAATGATCGAAACCACCGATAAGCCCGCCATGTGATTTACCGAAGGCAAGTGAGTAACCGTAGAGAACCCAGATAATTGTGGTCACACCGATTGCAGCAAATGACATCATCATCATATTTAGCGCACTTTTGGCGCGAACCATTCCGCCAT
Source organism: Actinomycetota bacterium (assembly GCA_037140155.1). GTDB lineage: Bacteria > Actinomycetota > Actinomycetes > Nanopelagicales > Nanopelagicaceae > Planktophila. The sequence goes on along the minus strand of JBAXFA010000089.1, from coordinate 891 downwards.
AGAAAACGGCCAAACCTGGAGTCATAAAGAGAACCAGCGCCGCACTTGCTAGAACCCATGCGGTGTCGCCGGTATTTATATCAATCACAAATCACTCCGAATCTGCGTGGCTCGAGAGTGGCTACGCAATGGAGCAATGTTAAAGGGCTGCGTTAGTGGCTTTCGTTATATCGCTTGTAAGACGCGAGAATTTCTTCTTCAGCCGCATCGTGTCCGACCCAATCTCCGCCGTGAACTTCTTTGCCTGGCTCAAGGGTCTTATAGACCTCGAAGAAGTGCTTGATTTCATCGAGTTCGTAGATTGGCACATCTGCTAGGTCATTTAAATTTGATTTACGGATATCACCGGCGGCCACGCAAAGTAGCTTGTCATCGCCACCTTTTTCATCGGTCATACGGAACATTCCGATAACGCGGCAAGAGACTACGCATCCAGGAAAAGTTGGCTCATCTAACATAATCAAGGCATCCAGCGGATCGCCATCGTTAGATAAAGTATTTTTCACAAAGCCATAATCATGTGGGAAACGTGTTGCGGTAAAGAGCATGCGATCTAGGCGAACTTCACCAGTTGAGTGATTGATCTCGTACTTATTGCGTGAGCCAGCTGGAATTTCAACTACTACGTCGAAGATCATAATTTCCGCTCTCGTTTGATTTCTAATTAGGTACTTTTACAGAAGAAAACTTGGGGTGAGCGACGGGGCTCGAACCCGCGACATCTCGGACCACAACCGAGTGCTCTACCAGCTGAGCTACGCCCACCATGTGCTGATTGAAGCCATATCTTACCTGTTATCTGGAGTTACTCGTTGCCTGTGGCCGTTGGGATAAAGAGCGATGCGCGGTAATACGCCAGTTCAGCGATCGAATCTTGGATATCGCCCAAGG
>JBAXFA010000088.1:0-2251 GCA_037140155.1 Actinomycetota bacterium | reverse complement strand
AGAGAATTAATATTTATCGCTTATTTTTTTGCGGGATTTTCTGTAGGACCATGGGAGGCTTTCTGGAGTACTCAGGTGCAACGCGAAGTTCCGGCTGAATATCAAGGGCGCGTATTCGCAATCGATTACATGGGTTCACTTGGCTTGATGCCACTTGGGATGGCGCTAGCCGGACCACTGGTAAATATCTTTGGCGAACGAGAACTATTGATCGGTGTTGCCGCCTTTCATTTACTTATATGTGCCGTTGTTTTATTAGTCCCTGGGGTCAAGGAGATGAAGTCCACAAAGCCGCCATATTCTTCTCAGGGCGAACAGATCCATTCGTAATTAACGACCCATTTATTAAGCCTAGAAACTAAGATTTACCCATGACTCGTATTGGCGAAACTAGCGACCTGCTCAAATGTTCTTTCTGCGGAAAGACCCAGAAGCAAGTTAAGAAACTCATTGCCGGTCCTGGCGTTTATATCTGCGACGAATGTATTGAACTCTGTAACGAGATCATCGTTGAAGAACTTGCCGAAGCCACAACACTTGGTCTTACCGAACTTCCTAAGCCACAAGAAATCTTTGAATTCCTAGATCAATATGTAATCGATCAAGACCGCGCTAAGAAATCTCTAGCCGTCGCTGTTTACAATCACTACAAGCGCGTGCAATCTGGCCAAGCAAAGGGCGAAGATGGCGTCGAACTTGCTAAGTCAAATATCTTGCTACTCGGCCCAACCGGTTGCGGCAAAACTTTAATGGCGCAAACTTTAGCTCGTATGTTAAATGTGCCATTTGCAATCGCCGATGCAACAGCCCTTACCGAAGCAGGTTATGTCGGTGAAGATGTTGAAAATATTCTTCTAAAGCTTTTACAGGCGGCAGATTACGATGTTAAGAAAGCCGAAACCGGAATCATCTATATCGATGAGATCGATAAGGTGGCACGTAAATCTGAGAATCCATCAATTACTCGTGACGTCTCTGGCGAAGGTGTGCAACAAGCACTGCTCAAGATTCTTGAAGGAACAGTTGCATCTGTTCCACCACAAGGTGGTCGCAAGCACCCACACCAAGAATTTATTCAGATCGACACAACTAACGTTCTCTTCATCGTTGGTGGCGCATTTGCTGGCTTAGATAAAATCATCGAAGCCCGCAGCGGAAAAGCTGGCGTTGGCTTTAATGCAACCTTGCAAGAAGCGGCCGATAAAAATCGTAAAGATATTTTTGCCGATGTAATGCCAGAAGATCTTCTTAAATTTGGAATGATTCCAGAATTTATTGGACGCCTTCCAGTATTAACTAGCGTTGAAAGCCTTGATAAGCCGGCCTTGATGGAGATCTTGACCGAACCAAAGAACGCTTTGGTTAAGCAGTATCAGCGCCTCTTTAATTTAGATGACGTTGAACTTGAATTTACCGCCGACTCGCTAGATGCGATCGCAGAATTAGCCCTAGCTCGTGGCACTGGTGCCCGTGGCCTACGCGCAATCATGGAATCAGTTCTGCTTTCTGTGATGTATGAGGTGCCAAGTCGCGCCGATATCGCCAAAGTAATAATTACAAAAGAGTGCATAGATCAAAGTGCGGCTCCAACCTTGGTTGAGCGCTCGGGCGATATTCCAAAGCGCGCATCCCGCCGCGAAAAAGGTACAGAGGAGAAGAGCGCGTAATCTAGACTGCGCTCTATGTCTTCTGCATCGCCATCAGGCGCTGAACTCGCTTCGACCTTTTCACCGGTCGATATCGAATCGCGCCTATATAAGAAATGGTTGAGCGCGGGCTTCTTCACTGCTGATGCAACATCTAAAAAAGAAGCTTTCACAATTGTTCTGCCACCACCAAACGTAACGGGCGTTCTGCATATCGGACACGCGCTAGATCAAACCCTGCAAGATTGTTTGTCGCGAATGAAACGCATGAAGGGCTATGAAGTTTTATGGCTGCCCGGAATGGATCACGCTGGTATTGCAACTCAGAACGTGGTTGAAAAACAATTAGCATCGCAGGGCTTATCTCGTCATGATTTAGGGCGAGAAGAATTTGTTAAGAAAGTTTGGGAATGGAAAGCCGAATCCGGTGGAGCAATTCTCGATCAGATGAAGCGCCTGGGCGCCAGCGTTGATTGGTCGCGTGAGCGTTTCACCATGGATGAAGGAATGTCTAAAGCCGTTGTATCAATCTTTAAGAAGATGCACGATGCTGGTTTGATTTATCGCGCTGAGCGCATCATCAACTGGTGTCCGCGTTGTTTAAC
>JBAXFA010000087.1:0-2270 GCA_037140155.1 Actinomycetota bacterium | reverse complement strand
AAGTAAGCGTTACCAAACTTACTTCTGGCGGACTTGCAACACGAATTCTGGCAAACGGGCTTGTTCCCATTCCGGCTGAAACATGTAGGTAAGGCTCATCTCCTAATTTAGTTAATCCTCGTGCACGCCAAGTTGGTAAATCACAATTACTCGTTAGTGCACGTGAACCACCAGGTAAAGGCAGTCGAACTTGTCCGCCATGTGTATGTCCAGCAAAGATGACATCTAAACCATCTTTAGCCATGCCATCTAAAATTCTTAAATATGGTGCGTGAGTTACACCAATGGAAATATCGCAAGGTCCAGGTTCACCTGCAACAAGTGAGTAGTTATCGAATTCCAGATGGGCATCATCGGTGCCACGACTTTCGATCGTTGTGTCTTTAATTTTAATTGTGGCGCGGAAGTGATTTAGATTTTTCCAACCACGAGCTTGCAGACCTTTATCTAACTCTGGCCAAGGTAGATCATCTCCGTGAATTCGCTTCCCATGTCCAGGCAGTAGGTATTTAAGTGGATTCTTAGGTTTTGGTGCGTAGTAATCATTTGATCCAAAGACAAATAAACCGGGAAGATTTAATAATTTATCGAGCGCATCGAGTGCCACAGGAACCGCCTGCACATGCGCTAAAAAATCTCCGGTTGATATAACTAAATCGGGTGCCAAGTCGATAAAAGATTTAATATCTGCGATTTCAACCTTGCGGGCAGGGGTCAGATGTAGATCGGAAAAGTGAAGTACCCGAATCGGAGCGTGGCCGGCGGGCAGGATAGGGATCTCGGCCTGGCGTAGTTGATAAGTCATTACATGAGAAGATACACCCGAACAGTTCAGGGAATTGGAGCAACAAACAAGTGGGACTCAAAGAGACACTTAAGAGCGACCTCACCGAGGCGATTCGTAGCAGCGACAAGGTTGTATCAGGCACAATCCGCATGGTGCTGACTGCTATCACCAACGAAGAAGTTTCCGGAAAAGAAGCGCGCGTTCTATCTGATGACGAAATCATCACTGTGCTATCGCGAGAAGCCAAGAAGCGCCGCGAAGCAGCAGAGGAATTTGCTAAAGCTAATCGTCCCGATAAATCAGCAGAAGAAAAAGCTGAAGGCGAAGTAATTGCTAAATATTTGCCGGCACAATTATCGGAAGATGATGTGAAGAAAATGATCGCCGCAGCCATCGCATCTACCGGTGCTGCAGGTCCTGCCGATATGGGCAAAGTTATGGGAGCGATCAAGGGTCAGATCGCCGGTAAAGCAGATGGTTCAATTGTTTCATCACTTGTTAAAGCCGCACTAGCTGGAGGAAATTAATGAAATTCGAATACGCAACCGTTCCGCTGCTTTCACATGCCACAAAGCAGATCCTTGATACTTGGGGTTCAGATGGATGGGAACTCGTAACTGTTATTCCAGCACCAGGCGGCGAACAACTCGTTGCTTATATGAAGCGAGAGGTTAAATAAATGACGATTGATGTCCGCGCAAAACTTGCTGAAAAAGGTTTAACTCTTCCAGTTGCTGCAAAGCCGGTTGCTGCTTATGTTCCAGCAACAAAGACTGGAAAAATTGTCTTTACTGCAGGACAACTTCCGCTAGTTGCGGGTGCAATGGCCGATACCGGCAAAGTTGGCGCTGAAATTACCCAAGAGCGAGCCAAGGAACTCGCTGAAATATGTGCGCTTAATTGTTTGGCAGCAGTTGAACTAGTTGCACCAGTTGATTCAATTATCAAAGTTGTTCGTGTGGTTTGCTATGTAAATGGTGCGCCTGGATTTATCAATCAGCCATTTGTAGCAAATGGTGTATCAGAACTCTTTATGCATATTTGGGGCGAGGCAGGAATTGCAGCACGTAGCGCAATTGGGGTTGCAGAACTTCCTTTAAATTCACCGGTGGAGATTGAGCTCACCGTTGAAGTTGCCTAATTAAAGGGCTTTAGCGCGAACGCTTTCCTAAGCGTTCAACATCTGTAATCAATACTGAGCGCCCATCTAGCTTGAGCCAACCGCGTCCTGCAAAATCGGCTAGAGCTTTATTTACTGTTTCGCGAGATGCGCCGACTAATTGGGCGAGCTCTTCTTGTGTTAAATCATGATTTACTAAAAGGCCTTCAGCAGTTGTCTTTCCGAAGCGATCGCCAAGATCGATTAGCGCTTTAGCAACTCGGCCGGGCACATCAGAGAAGACTAGATCTCCAACTGCCTCATTAGTACGACGTAAGCGCTGTGACAATCTTGTCAGCAGCTGCAGTGAAACTTCTGGGTTCT
>JBAXFA010000086.1:0-2297 GCA_037140155.1 Actinomycetota bacterium | reverse complement strand
CCGTAACAATTGCTTCGGTGTGGTTTGTGCCGTATTTAGCGATGTGATCTGCAGCAGCATCTACTGAATCCACGACGCCCACATTCATCTCTAGGATTCCGTATTCAGTACACCAATTTTCATCTGTTGCAATGGTGGACGAAATACCAAACTTTTCTGCCACTTTTTGCGCTGTTGCATCGGCATGCAAAATAACTCCGGCAGCAGCTAACGCCTTAAGCGCCATTGGCAGGAAGGTTGGAGCAATTGCGCGATGTACTAATAAGGTTTCTGCGGCATTACAAACACTTGGGCGATGGGTCTTTGAATTAATCAAGATGGGTAGCGCTTTTTCAATATCAGCAAATTCATCAACATAAACATGGCAAACACCTGCGCCGGTTTCGATAGTAGGCACCGTTGATTCGTCAACGACCATCCGGATTAAGGCTGCGCTACCTCGTGGGATTACTAGATCAACTTTGCCACGCGCATTAAGTAGCGCCTTAACCGTAGCGCGATCATCGGATGGAACTAATTGAATTACTTCCGGAGAAATCTTGGTTTTGGCTAACGCATCGCGCATAACAGTCACGAGTATCTGATTACTGGCTGAAGCGCTAGATGATCCACGCAAAAGAGCCGCGTTACCTGACATTAATAAGATAACCGCGGCATCTACCGTCACATTTGGGCGGGCTTCATAGACCATTCCGATAACGCCAAATGGAACGGAAACCTGCTTTAAATCTAAACCGTTTGGCAGTGTCGAATGGCGAAGTACTTGGCCCAGTGGATCTGGCAAATCTGCAACCAGACGCGCACCATTTGCAATCCCAGTAACGCGCGCTTCATTTAAAAGTAAGCGATCCTGCATCTGTGGATGCATATCTTCATTTTTTGCGCGCGCCATATCTTCAGAGTTAGCTTTGAGAATTTCAGCGCTCCGTGATTCGATGGCAGCCGCGATCGCATAAAGAGCTGCTTTGCGCTCAGTACCAGTTGCGGTAGATAGAGTGCGGGCAGCCGTGCGCGCTTTAAGCGCTAACTCTGAAACTATTGCGACCGCATCCATAGGTTTAAGCCTAGCGGGAGTTACCCTTTTGCCGTGCTGAAATTTATTCGTAGAAGTGCCGTAGTTCTGCTGGTCCTGTACATCGCCTTATTTGGACTAACTAAAGCGATCAGATATCCAGAGCCCATAGCCGCCATCAAGTTAGGACTGGCGCCGGCCTCTAAGACACCGGATTTAATGCCCTTTCATCAGATCGTGGCAGCACCGACTTCATTTGCACCTTGGAAAAGTGGCAACTCAGAGACAGTTCAGAACGTCAAATATGACGGCAAACGAATCACTTTCGATGAATTTCTAAAGGTGACTAGCACAAATGCCTTCATGATTATTCGCGACGGCAAAATTTCTTACGAGTCATATCTCAACGGCAAGAGTCAGAGCACGATCTTGCCTTCATATTCAGTCGCAAAGACCATGACTTCACTTTTAATTGGCCAGCTAATTGATGAAGGAAAGATCAAAGAATCCGATACTTTTGTTTCTATCTTGCCGGAATTTAGAGCCGGAACATCTTTCGATAAAGTCACCGTTAAAGATCTGCTTGATATGAATTCAGGTATAGGGGTTTCTGATAACTACCCTTCTGGGCCTTCTGGTTGGGGCGTTGCTATCGCGCAGATGTATGCCTCAACCGATGTGAATTGGTGGTTGATGCAAAATCGCAAGATGCGCGAAGAGCCAGGAACTTTCCCTGAATATCGCAGCGTCAATACCCAAATGCTTGGGTTGATAATTCAAAAGGTAACTGGACGAAACCTGTCTGATGAATTCACAGAAAGAATTTGGCAACCTATTGGCGCAGAAAATGACGCAACTTGGAACGTTGATCATAAAGGTGGTTATGAAAAGGCCTTCTGTTGCTTCAACGCAACTGCCCGTGATTATGCGCGCGTAGGTCAGGCACTTATGACTGGGAAACCTGTCATTGCAAGCACCGCTTGGAAGACGCGACTTTCAACACCAGCCGTAAAACTGGATTATGGGTGGGGATATAGCGCGCAGATGTGGCATCCGTATCCTGGAATTAACTTGATGCTTGGGCTTCACGGCCAATATGTATATCAAGATGCGGCGAACAAAACTGTGATCGTAAAACTCAGCGATCTACCTACTTCTGCAGATGGAATTACTCCGAAGATTGCATCTGTTTTAAAACAGATCGCAGAAAAGAACTATTAGAGAAGAACCAAATCATCGCGGTGTACGAGTTCGCGCTCGTATTCCGCGCCAAGCGATGCAGCAA
>JBAXFA010000085.1:0-2361 GCA_037140155.1 Actinomycetota bacterium | reverse complement strand
AGGTAACCAGAGTCAGCGGTACGAAGCGCTGTATCTGCAAGACCCTTACGTGCACCGTGTGTAGAGATGAAGTACTCGAGTACTGAGAGGCCTTCACGGAAGTTTGACTTAATTGGGCGAGGAATAATTTCACCCTTTGGGTTAGCTACAAGTCCACGCATACCTGCGATCTGACGGATCTGCATCATATTTCCGCGTGCACCTGAGTAGACCATCATCCAAACTGGGTTGACGCGAGGGAAGTTTTCTTCCATCTCTTTACCAACTTCAGCTGTTGCCTTGGTCCAAATTTCGATGAGCTCTTGGCGACGCTCGTCATCAGTGATGAGTCCCTTTTCGTATTGAGATTGAACCTTGTCGGCCTGTGTTTCGTAGCTTTCGAGGATCTCCTTCTTACGAGGAGGTGTAACAACATCTTCGATACCGATTGTTGCGCCGGCGCGAGTTGCCCAGTGGAATCCAAGTGATTTCAGTGCATCAAGAGTTTGAGCAACTGTGACCTTTGGATAGAACTCAGCCAACTTGTCGACGATTGAACCAAGTTGCTTCTTGGTTACATCGAGATCAACGTATGGGAAGTCTGCAGGAAGAGCTTCGTTAAATAGCGCGCGACCAATTGTTGTTTCAATTGTTTCGCCATTTGGTGTTAAACGAATCTTGATCTTTGCCTGCAATGAAACTGAGTGCTGATCATGAGCCATGATCGCTTCAGGGATAGAACCGAATGCGCGGCCTTCGCCGAGTTCACCGATGCGTTCCATGGTGAGGTAGTACAAACCAAGAACCATGTCCTGTGTAGGAGATGTAATTGGTCGGCCGTTAGCAGGAGACAAGATGTTATTTGAAGATAACATCAAGATACGAGCTTCAGCTTGCGCTTCAGCAGATAGCGGCAAGTGAACTGCCATCTGGTCACCGTCGAAGTCAGCGTTAAATGCTGTACATACGAGTGGGTGGATCTGAATTGCTTTACCTTCAACCAGTTGTGGTTCGAAAGCTTGGATACCCAAACGGTGCAGGGTAGGTGCGCGGTTAAGCAGCACTGGGTGTTCTGCAATTACTTCTTCGAGAACATCCCAAACCACCGGACGAGCACGCTCGACCATGCGCTTTGCAGATTTAATGTTCTGTGCGTGGTTTAGATCTACCAAGCGCTTCATTACGAATGGCTTGAAGAGTTCAAGTGCCATCTGCTTTGGAAGACCGCACTGGTGCAACTTAAGTTGTGGACCAACAACGATTACAGAACGACCTGAGTAATCAACGCGCTTTCCGAGCAAGTTCTGACGGAAACGTCCTTGCTTACCCTTAAGCATGTCTGAAAGTGATTTAAGCGCACGGTTGCCGGGACCAGTTACTGGACGGCCACGACGACCGTTGTCGAACAAAGCATCAACTGCTTCTTGCAACATACGCTTTTCGTTATTGACGATAATTTCTGGAGCACCAAGATCAGCAAGGCGCTTCAAACGGTTATTACGGTTGATGACGCGGCGATAGAGATCGTTTAGATCTGAAGTCGCAAAGCGTCCACCATCGAGTTGAACCATTGGACGTAGATCAGGTGGAATAACCGGAACGCAATCAAGCACCATGGATGCTGGATGGTTGCTGGTTGTCATAAATGCATTTACGACCTTAAGGCGCTTGATAGCACGAGTCTTCTTGGCACCCTTTCCATTTTCAGAAAGATCGGTCAAGATCGCGTATTCGGCTTCGAGATCAAAAGTTTCTAGGCGACGCTTAATTGCAGCAGCGCCCATATCTCCCTTGAAATACATTCCGTAACGATCGCGCATTTCGCGGTAGAGGTTCTCATCGCCTTCAAGATCTTGAACCTTAAGGTTCTTAAAGCGAGTCCAGACATCTTCCAAACGAGTTAGCTCGCGCTCTGAGCGATCGCGAATTGTCTTGAGCTCACGCTCTGCAGATTCACGAACCTTGCGCTTTACATCTGACTTTGCATCTTCTGCTTCGAGTTCTGCAAGATCTGATTCGAGCTTCTTCTGGCGAGTATCGAGATCGTTGTCGCGACGGACTTCAATCTTCTTACGATCATTAGCCAACTTCTTCTCGAGCTGTGGCATATCTTCTTCGCGACCTTCAGCATCAACTTCTGTGATCATGTAAGCAGCAAAGTAAATAACCTTTTCAAGATCCTTTGGAGCAAGATCAAGTAGGTAACCAAGACGTGAAGGCACGCCCTTGAAGTACCAGATGTGGGTTACAGGAGCAGCAAGCTCGATGTGTCCCATACGTTCGCGACGAACCTTGGCGCGTGTTACTTCAACACCGCAACGCTCGCAGATGATTCCCTTGAATCGAACGCGCTTGTACTTACCGCAATAACATTCCCAGTCA
>JBAXFA010000084.1:0-2365 GCA_037140155.1 Actinomycetota bacterium | reverse complement strand
GATGTCCCACAAAATACCTTTGCCGATGTAGCCGGAGCTGATGAAGCGATCGCGGAACTAGAAGAGATTAAAGATTTCTTAGCAAATCCTGCAAAGTACGCACTACTTGGCGCCAAGATTCCCAAAGGTGTTTTGTTATACGGCCCTCCAGGTACGGGTAAGACTTTATTAGCGCGCGCCGTTGCAGGGGAAGCGAAAGTTCCTTTCTATTCCATCTCAGGTTCTGACTTTGTAGAAATGTTTGTTGGCGTTGGCGCAGCCCGTGTGCGCGATTTATTTGCACAGGCAAAAGCAAATGCGCCAGCGATTATCTTTGTTGATGAAATTGATGCCGTTGGTCGCCAACGCGGTACAGGTATGGGCGGCGGTCACGACGAACGTGAACAGACTCTTAATCAACTCTTAGTCGAAATGGATGGATTTGAAACCGGTGGACAAGTAATTTTAATTGCCGCCACCAACCGTCCAGATGTTTTAGATCCTGCGCTTTTGCGTCCCGGACGTTTTGATCGCCAGATCGCAGTTGATCGCCCTGATCTAAAGGGTCGCGAAGAGATTCTTAAAGTTCATGCTAAGACAAAGCCACTATCTGATGAAGTCGAGCTGCTTAACTACGCTCGTCGCACACCCGGATTTACCGGCGCTGATTTAGCAAATGTATTAAATGAAGCAGCGTTGCTTGCTGCGCGTGAAGGCAAGAAAGCCATTTCTAACTTACAAATTGATGAAGCAATCGATCGCGTAATGGCTGGCCCACAACGTAAATCGCGAATTATGTCTGATGATGAACGACGCGTAACTGCTTATCACGAAGCAGGCCACGCACTTGTGGCGCACGCTCTGCCACACACTGATCCAGTTCATAAGATCACGATCATGCCGCGCGGTCGCGCCCTTGGTTACACAATGGTTCTGCCAGATGACGATAAGTACTCGACAACCCGTAATCAACTCTTGGATCAGTTGGCATATTCACTTGGTGGCCGCGCTGCTGAAGAATTGATCTTCCATGATCCATCAACAGGTGCATCAAATGATATTGAAAAGGCCACTGCGCTAGCGCGTTCCATGGTTACCCAATATGGAATGACTGAAGCTATTGGTGCAATTAAATTAGGCACCGATTCATCTGAACCATTTATGGGTCGCGATTACGGGCACCAAAGAGATTACTCCGAAAACGTTGCCGCAACTGTAGATGCCGAAATTCGTAAACTTATTGAGAACGCTCACCAAGAAGCCTTCGATATCTTGGTAGAAAATCGCACAACTTTAGATGCGATGGTTCTGCAGTTACTTGATAAAGAAACGCTAAATAAAGAAGAGATCGCCGCTATCTTCGCAAAAGTTAGCTTTTGGCCGCGTCGTCCATCATGGACTGGTTCAGCAACGCGAATTCCATCTTCGCAACCACCAGTTGCAGTTCCGGAGCGAGTAATCACCGAGGCTGCAGATAAGAAACCATCACGTGTAAAAAAGAGCGCGAAGAAGGAAACGACTTAAAAGTGGGCGATGTAACGCCAGTTTCCATGGGGCCAGAAGGCGGACGCGCAGCGCATCCTTTTGATGAAGCGCGCGCAGCTGCTGCAGTTCGTGAGCTATTGCTTGCTCTCGGTGAAGATCCAGATCGTGAAGGATTGCAAGAGACTCCCGCCCGTGTAGCGCGCGCCTTTAAAGAGAACTTTGAAGGACTTTGGAAATCACCTGAAGATGTTCTGACAACAACATTTGATATTGGCCATGAAGAGTTAGTGATCATCCGCGATATCGAAGTCTTTTCGCATTGCGAACATCACCTAACTCCTTTTCACGGAGTTGCCCACGTTGGTTATATTCCACGTGGCAAGATAACTGGATTATCTAAAGTTGCTCGTTTGGTTGATTTATTTGCGCGACGCCCACAAGTACAAGAACGTTTAACTACCCAGATCGCTGATGCGATAGTGAAGATTCTTGATCCTATGGGCGTAATCGTGATTATAGATTGTGAACATTTATGTATGTCGATGCGTGGTGTACGTAAGTCACAAGCTCGCACAACAACTAGCGCAGTCCGTGGAGTCTTGCGTGATCCAGCCACACGTGCAGAAGCAATTAGCCTGATTACAAAGAGTTAATTAAAACTATTTAGTACGATGATGAAGATCATGGGAATTCTAAATGTCACACCAGATTCCTTTGCTGACGGTGGAAAACATGACACTTATGAAAAAGCAGTTGCGCGCGGACTAGAAATGATCGCCGAAGGCGTCGACATTATTGATATCGGTGGAGAATCAACCCGACCTGGCGCAGAGCGAGTATCACCAGAAGAAGAGCAGAGACGGGTTATTCCTGTAATAGAAAAATTGGCACAGACTGGAAT
>JBAXFA010000083.1:0-2402 GCA_037140155.1 Actinomycetota bacterium | reverse complement strand
GGAATGGGTAACTCGCTTAACCACATCCGCGAAATCATGGGTACTTCAATGGAATCTTTGATCCACCACTTCAAGTTAGTTACTGAAGGCTTCCGCGTTCCGGCAGGTCAGGTTTATTCAGCAGTTGAATCACCACGCGGCGAACTCGGTGCACACGTTGTCTCTGATGGCGGCACACGTCCATATCGCGTTCACTTCCGCGAACCATCTTTCAATAACTTGCAATCAACATCTGCGATGTGTGAAGGCTCCATGGTTGCGGACATCATCGGTGCCGTTGCTTCAATCGATCCTGTGATGGGAGGTGTTGACCGCTAATGTCATACACACCTGATCAGTTACAAGTTATGGATGCAATCATCAAGCGCTATCCACGCAGCCGTTCTGCGATCATGCCTTTGCTGCATTATGTGCAATCACTTGCGGGATATGTAACAAATGAAGGCATTGAATTAATTGCCAAGTTACTAACGTTAGAAACAGCTGAAGTATCTGCGGTTGCAACTTTCTATACCCAATACAAGCGCAAGCCAGTCGGTGAATATCACGTCGGTGTCTGCACCAATACCTTGTGCGCAGTAATGGGCGGAGATGCGATATTTGCAGCGCTCAAGGACCATCTAGGTGTAGAAAATGATGGCGTTACTGCTGATGGCAAAGTTTCGCTAGAACACATTGAATGTAACGCCGCTTGCGATTACGCACCGGTTGTTATGGCCAACTGGGAATTTTACGATAACCAAGATGTCTCATCTGCCAAAGAGCTAGTTGATTCAATGCGCACAGGAACTCCTAAAGCTCCAACGCGTGGACCTAATTCACTTGTTACTTGGAAAGAAGCATCTGCAGTATTGGCCGGAATTAATGACGGTAAAGCAAATGAAGGTTTGCAAGCTGGTGAGCCAACTTTGCTGGGCTTAAAACTTTCGAAAGAAGGCAAGTAATGACAAAGCTAGCACCCGTACTTTCTGCGCACTGGGATGAGAAAGATTCATTCACGATTGCGGCATACACGCGTCACGGTGGATATAAGGCATCAGCGAAAGCACTTGCGATGGAACCCGATGCGGTCATTCAACTTGTAAAAGATTCAGGACTTCGCGGTCGTGGCGGCGCAGGTTTCCCAACTGGCATGAAGTGGGGCTTTATCCCACAAGGTGATGATAAAGATCATTACCTAGTTGTTAACGCTGATGAATCAGAGCCAGGTACTTGTAAAGATACGCCGCTACTTATGGCTAATCCGCATGTGCTTATCGAAGGCTGCATCATCGCTTGCCACGCGATTCGCGCAAAGCACGCTTTTATTTATATTCGTGGTGAAGTAACACATGTTGTGCGCCGTTTAAATCAGGCGATTGAAGATGCTTACAAAGCTGGCCACCTTGGAAAAGGAATTGATGTTGTCTTGCACGTAGGTGCGGGCGCTTATATCTGCGGAGAAGAAACAGCGCTGCTTGATTCACTAGAAGGCTTCCGCGGACAACCAAGACTGCGTCCACCATTTCCTGCGATCGCTGGTTTATATGCACGTCCAACAGTTGTAAATAACGTGGAATCAATTGCATCTGTTCCGGCAATCATCGCAAATGGCGCCGAGTGGTACCAAGCAATGGGTACAGAGAAATCAAAGGGAACCACCCTTTATTCACTATCGGGCCACGTAAATAATCCAGGGCAATTTGAAGCACCTCTTGGAATTACCTTGCGCGAGATTCTTGATCTTGCTGGGGGAGTTCGCACCGGTCACAAACTTAAATTCTGGACACCAGGCGGATCATCAACACCGCTATTTACGGATCAACATTTAGATGTGCCACTTGATTACGAAGGCGTATCTGCTGCCGGCTCAATGCTCGGTACCAAAGCGCTACAAATCTTTGATGAAACAACTTGCGTTGTTCGCGCAGTATTGCGTTGGACTGAATTTTATAAGCACGAATCTTGTGGCAAGTGCACACCATGTCGCGAAGGCACTTGGTGGTTGGTTCAGATTTTGCGCGATCTTGAAAACGGCGTGGGCACTGAAGCAGATCTAGCTAAGTTGCTTGATCTTTGTGACAACATCATGGGTCGTTCTTTCTGCGCACTCGGTGACGGAGCAACAAGCCCAATCACATCTTCAATTAAATATTTCCGCGACGAATACATCGCTCACTTAACAAATGGTGGCTGTCCATTCGATCCGGTTAAATCAACCCTGTTTTCTGGAGCTAACGCATAATGACAACGACTCAAGAGAACCCAACTGCACAAGCAGTAGAACTCATCACCGTTGTTATCGACGGTTTTGAAGTTAGCGTTCCAAAGGGAACTCTGGTTATTCGCGCCGCAGAAAAACTCGGAATTCAAATCCCACGTTTCTGTGATCACCCGCTGCTTGATCCAGTCGGTGCGTGTCG
>JBAXFA010000082.1:0-2444 GCA_037140155.1 Actinomycetota bacterium | reverse complement strand
ACCGCGTTGCAACGCACATCTTGGCCTACGAAGGCGAATCTAATTGGTTCTGGTTCGAAGGAAACTTCGAATCGTATGAAGAAAATAAGATCTCTCGCCTTGGTGCAGATGCTGCACGTCCACACCGTGCCACCTACCGAAAGCTCACTCGCTAATGAAGTATTTAAATAAGCAATTTGTGCGTTGGGATGACATAGATGCGATGGGCCATGTCAACAATGCTAAATACTTAACCTTTGCGCAGGAAGCACGTTTCTTATGGGCGACTGAGGAATTCTCGGCAACAATGCGTGAATCATCTCTGATTGAAATGGTTGTTGCTCGCGCTGAAGTTGATTTCATTGAGCCGATTTATGATGGGGGACGTTTTGTTGATGTTGAAATAAGCGTTGAAAAGATCGGGAACTCCTCATTTAATATGCTCTTTACGATCGCTGATGCAGGCAAAGTCTTTGCCAAGGTCAAAACAGTACAAGTGGCAGTCTCGCTTGAAACCAAGAAGTCTCGACCACTTACCGATAAGGAACGCGAATTCCTCACCAAATATCTGGAGGCAAATTAAGTGAACTACGTTCTCGCTTCTCGTAAAGATCGCCCTTGGTGGCGCGATGCCGTTACCTATCAGATCTATATTCGCTCCTTCGCCGATTCCAATGGTGACGGAATTGGTGATGTCGAAGGTATCCGTTCTCGACTGCCATATTTGAAAGAACTTGGAATAGATGCCATCTGGATTACACCTTGGTACCCATCACCTCAACATGATCATGGTTATGACGTCTCCGATTACATGGATATCGAGCCACAATACGGAACTTTGGCAGATGCCGAAAAATTAATTAACGCCACACACGAACATGGACTTAAATTTATTGTAGATATTGTCCCGAATCACACGAGCGATCAACATAAATGGTTCCAAGCAGCGCTTAAAGCAGCGCCAGGATCACCAGAACGCGATCGTTATATGTTCCGCGATGGCAAAGGCCCTGACGGTGACTTGCCGCCAAATAACTGGGAAGCTGTTTTCGGTGGTTGCGCATGGGAACGTGTAACCGAAGCAGATGGCACACCAGGTCAGTGGTACTTACATTTATTTGCAGTAGAACAACCTGATTTAAATTGGGAGAACCCAGAAGTTCGCACCCATTTGGAAGATGTTTTGAAGTTCTGGCTTGATCGCGGCGTTGATGGTTTCCGAATTGATGTGGCACATGGAATGGTGAAATATCCAGGGCTTCCTGACATTCCAACGATCAACACCGCTTCAGAGATGTTGGCACCGCACGAGCGTCCCTTCTGGGATCAAGAAGGCGTGCACGATATCTATCGTTCGTGGCGGAAAATTCTTGATTCATATCCTGGCGAACGTATGGCTGTTGCCGAAGCATGGGTCAGTCCAGCCGAACGTATTGCGCGCTATGTCCGTTCTGATGAACTGCAGAACTCATTTAACTTTGAGATGCTCACAACTCTATGGAAAGCCGATGAGATAAAGCAGAGAATTGATAAATCAATGGCTGCCCTCGTAGAAGTCGGTGCACCACCTTCGTGGGTATTTAATAATCACGACGTAGTTCGTTCGATAGATCGTTTAGATTTAGGGCTAACAAATGACGGGACATCAACTTTCACGCGTCAAGGTGATCCCGCTAAATTTAACGTGGCACGTGGCACTTTGCGCGCAAAGAGCGCGACGTTAATGTCGCTGGCACTTCCTGGAGGAACTTACTTCTTCCAAGGTGAAGAACTTGGCTTACCGGAAGTCCGCGATATTCCGGAAGATCGCCTTACAGATCCACGTTGGAAGATGAGCGGATTTGTAGATCGCGGTCGTGACGGTTGTCGAGTTCCTCTTCCTTGGAAGACAGAGCCAACTGGTGGTTTTGGTTTCTCAACAAATGAAATGCTGGAACTTGATCAGGCTTGGCTACCTCAGAGTCCTTGGATGGGAAATTTCTCGGCCGAGTCGCAAGATGGTGTTGCCGGTTCAACTCTGACTATGTATCGCCAAGCTTTGGCGCTACGTAAATTAGAAGAAGGTTTAGGTGATGGTCCAATGACTTGGATCGAAGCCGGCAAAGACGTTGTCGCATTTTCAAGACTAGGTAATTTCGCTTGCTACATTAATTTTGGTGCAGCAATTGATCTGCCAAAAGGTTCGGCAGTATTAATCTCAAGTGGACCACTTGATGGAGATAAAATCCCAACCGATACCGCTGTCTGGCTGAGAACGTCGTAAGTGAGCTCTACTAGGCGCAAAATTCATCCTGGATGGATAGCTGTTGCGGTTACTTTCGTAACCTTGATGGCAACGGCCGGATTTCGATCTGCTCCATCGGTATTGATCATTCCGCTGCAAGATGCCTTTGGTTGGTCACGTTCTGATATTTCACTTGCAATTGCAATAAATGTACTTCTCTTCGGCCTGATTTCTCCATTTG
>JBAXFA010000081.1:0-2648 GCA_037140155.1 Actinomycetota bacterium | reverse complement strand
TAAGAATTATTGCTGGGCTTGAAAAGTCAGATGCTGGGTCTGTGATGCTCAACGGTAAGGAAATAACGAGTGATGCGGCGCATAAACGCAATATGGGTATGGTCTTTCAGGCATACAGTCTATTTCCCCACCTAAATGTCGCGGAAAACGTTTCCTTTGGGTTAAAAATGCGCAAGGTTTCAAAGGAAAATCAGAAAAAGCGCGTTGACACAATTCTTGAATTGGTGGGTTTAAACAGTCACCACAAACGTTTTGCACATCAGCTTTCCGGTGGCCAGCAGCAACGTGTGGCGCTGGCCAGAGCTCTAGTAACCGAACCCGAGGTGTTATTGCTGGATGAACCCCTTTCAGCCTTGGATGCGCAAGTGCGAACTAATTTACGAGAAGAAATTCGACGTCTCCAACTTTCTCTAGGGACAACGACCTTATTTGTTACGCATGATCAAGAAGAGGCTATGACTATCTCTGATCAGGTCGGTGTCATGAATTGCGGATCGCTAGAACAGATCGATACTCCAGATGTTCTCTACAACAATCCAGCAACTAATTTTGTTGCAAGTTTCGTCGGGGTGATGAATAAGATTTCTAGCCAGTTAAGCGATGGTCATATTGAAGTATTTGGAAAGCGCCTAAAAGCCGTCAAAGGAGAAAAAACCTCAGGAACGGTTTACGCACTTATACGTCCAGAAGCGATAAATGTGAAAACGAATACAACAAATCCAAATGCCAAAGTTCTAACCAGATCTTTTTTAGGAGCATCGTCAAATATTGTCTGTCAATTATCGGATGGAACAATCGTCCAATCATTGATGACAAGTTCTGGATCGGGAGATCTACACCCGGGATCATCGGTAGAACTTGAAGTTTCAATATCGGAAGTTTTAGTTACGCATGACTAGTTCGCTAAATGCGCGGATTATTCGCGTTACTGCAAATCCAGATAATCGTTGGAAAGGTTTAAGTTTAGATCGGGGAGAAGCAGCCCTTGGTGAAAGCCCAGAAGTAGCCAGAGTAATTGCTTCTTTTATACATTTGAGCGATCTACACATTTGTGATGCCGCATCTCCTGCGCGCCTGGAATTCCTTGACCGTATTGCCGATCCTGATAATCCACTATCAGCGATGGTTCCTTACATTGGAACATATCGAGCACAGGAATTTCTTACAACCCAAGTCTTGGAAGCGATGGTGCGGGCAGCAAATCAAATCACTTCTGGACCACTTACTGGTGCGGGTATAGATGCAGTTGTCATTACAGGTGATGTAGTAGATAACGCACAGAGCAACGAATTGAATTGGTATATGAATATCTTGGATGGAGGAGTTGTTGATCCAAAGAGTGGCGATGCCGAAGTTTCGGAAGCATCACATTCTTCGCATCCGGATTTGTATGATGAACATTATTATCACCCAGATGGTCCGCCAGTAGATTCGCCAGGTGATCGACCACACTTACTCCACGATTTCCCACATTTTAAAGGGGTTTTGGCCGCATCTGAAAGAAGTTTTCAAGCCGAGGGACTTAATCACAAATGGCTCGCAGTCCACGGAAATCATGATGCGCTATTGCAAGGCACTGCCGCTCCAACAGATGAATTAAATGATTTAGTCACCGGGCCAGAGAAATTAGCAGGCATAAAGGATATGAATATTTTGGCCGATCTTTTCATGGGGTTCGGCGAAGTTGGGCCAGCGGTCTATCCAAGTATTGATCACCTAATCACCAATAAAGTCGCAGAAGATCCCCGCAGAAAACTATCTACCCTTGAAGAATGGGTCGATATCCATACGCGTTGTGGACACGATCATGGTTTAGAGAAAGAGCAAACCAAGACTGCTTATTGGTATCGTAATATTGGTACAGAAGTCAGACTGATTGCACTCGATACGGTAAACCGTTACGGCGGTTGGCAAGGCTGTATTCACCGAGAACAATACGAATGGTTGCATGAAGTTTTGTTGGCATCGCGCGATAAGTATGTTGTTCTATCCTCGCACCACCCACTAGAAAATCTCATCAATGTATATGTCCCCGACGATCAGTCAGCACCAGCCTTAGAAGAAGAAGTACAAAGACTGCTTGCCGAATTTCCGAATGTAATACTTTGGTTTGCCGGGCATGTGCACGATCATAAAATTTCGCAGCGCAAAAATAGCGATGGATCTCACGCCTTTTGGGAGATCAGAACGGGTTCACATATCGATTGGCCACAACAATCACGAACAATTGAGATAGTAAAAACACAAGGTGGAAAGATCGCAATCGGAACGGTTATCTTTGATCACGCAGGTCCAGTTGATTTTCACGGAACACCCGATGAGTTATCAGACCCGATTGCACTCGCTGGCCTTTCACGGTTACTTGCCGCCAATGACTGGCAGAAGCAGAACGGCGGGCCGGTTGGTCTAGAGCTTTTAGAGGGTGAGCCCTCGGATAGAAATATCTGGCTATGGGCGAACGATCCACTTATTTGATCTAGGGACGAGGTAGGCTCACGCCGTGCTACTCAGTGATCGCGATATCCGCTCCGAAATCAACGCTGGCCGCGTCGCAGTTGAACCATATGAAGAGGCGATGATCCAGCCATCATCAGTTGATGTGCGCCTAGATAAATTCTTCCGCGTCTTTGAAAACCATAAATATTCAG
>JBAXFA010000080.1:0-2683 GCA_037140155.1 Actinomycetota bacterium | reverse complement strand
GACGCGAATCACAGGGTCCTTTGGTTAATGGTTTACAGACTGTGGCTGAAATGGTTGCAGAAGTTAAACGTTTTGCCGATAGCAATCGAAATACTCCATGGATTATTGGCGGTGCATATGAAGCAGCCGCTGTTGGTGGTGGAGATTTTCAAGCTAGTTGGTTAGATGAAGTAGTTAGCGATCGCCCTGTTGTATTGCAGGCAGTTGATCACCACACGATTTGGGTAAATAGCAAAGCGCTAGAAATTGCTGGGATTACAGCTGCAACCGTGGATCCTGATGGTGGAACTATTGCGCGAAATGTCGATGGATCACCGCGGGGTACTTTACGCGAGCCATCTGCGATGGATTTGATTATGAAACATGCTCCCGAGCGCACAATTGATGAGGATGTGGCAGCTATTGCTTGGGCATCTGATCGGTATTTAGAAAGTGGTGTAACGGCGGCAACTGATGCGTGGGTTGAACCCGGCATGGCTGAGGCATATATCGCAGCTGATAAATCTGGTGCGCTAAAGATTGATATGGATCTATTTTTCTTGGCACAACCTGGGACTTGGAGAGAAAGAGTTTCTTACTTTGCAAAGTTGCGGCAAGAGATTCAATCACTGGGTGCTGGATCAAAGCTGGCGGCTAAGACGATAAAGATAATTGGTGATGGTGCGCTATCTGCAGGTACTGCTGCATTGCTTGCACCTTACTTGGACGATCCAACTTCAAAGGGTTTATTGATTTGGGAAGATGACGAAGTCCTTGATGCCGCGGTGACTTTTGATGCCGCCGGATATCAATTACATATGCATGCCATCGGTGATGCTGCGGTGCGTCAGGCTTTAGACACTATAGAAAAGATGGTTGCGGTAAATCCAAAATGGGATCGCCGTCCAGTGATTGTGCATGCGCAGTTGATTGATACCGCTGATTTGCCACGCTTTGCTGCCTTAGGTGTGATTGCCAATTACCAACCGTTATGGACTTATTTAGATCCGATGAATAAGGAGTTAATTGCACCGCGTTTAGGCGATGCGCGTAATGCACAGCAATATCAATTGGCATCGATGGTTAAATCTGGTGCGCGCATTAGTTATGGCAGTGACTGGCCGGTTACTTCTTATATCCCGCTGCTAGCACTCGCAGTTCCGACGCATCGCCAATCACCAGATCGCTATCCAAAAGATGGTTGGAGTCCGCAGGAAGCGATATCGGTTGAAGAGAGTTTAAGTTTTTACACTGCCGGCGTTGCCTATCAAAGCTTTAACGAGCACCGCTTTGGCCAGATCGCCGTTGGTATGCAGGCTGATTTAATGCATATAGCCGCTAACCCGATGGAAGTTGCGCCGCATGATGTGGCGGGGATCAAGATTTTGGGCGTTTATAAGTCAGGGGTAAGAGTCATAGGATGAGGCTATGACTACCACCGTTAACCACTGGATTGATAATAAAGAGTTTGTAAGTACATCAGGTCGCACCGCACCTGTTTATGACCCAGCACTTGGAGTTGAAACAAAGCGTGTGGCACTTGCAAACGGTGCCGAAATTAGCGCAGCAATTGCATCTGCGAAGCAGGCATTTCCTGGTTGGTCAAAGACTTCACTTGCAGCGCGTCAACAGATCGTCTTTAAATTCCGCGAACTGTTAAATGCTAAAAAAGGCGAACTAGCTGAGATCATCACCAGCGAGCACGGCAAGGTTTTATCTGATGCCCTTGGTGAAATCACACGTGGTCAAGAAGTAGTCGAATTTGCAGTTGGTATGCCGCAACTCATTAAGGGTTATTACTCAGAAAATGCTTCAACTGGTGTTGACGTTTACTCAACTCGCCAAGCTTTAGGTGTTGTCGGAATCATCTCTCCCTTTAACTTTCCTGCGATGGTGCCGATGTGGTTCTACCCAATCGCAATCGCAGCAGGAAATACAGTTGTCTTAAAGCCATCTGAGAAAGATCCATCCGCATCAATCTGGATCGCAAAGCTTTGGAAAGAAGCAGGATTGCCAGATGGCGTATTTAACGTTTTAAATGGCGATAAAGAATCAGTAGACGGCTTATTGCACTCCCCTGATGTTGAATCAATTTCTTTCGTTGGCTCAACTCCGATTGCGCGCTATATCTATGAAGAGTGCGCAAAGGCTGGCAAGCGCGTGCAATCACTGGGTGGCGCCAAGAACCATATGTTGGTTCTGCCCGATGCTGATCTAGAACTCGTTGCCGATTCTGCAATTAACGCAGGCTTTGGTTCTGCAGGAGAACGTTGCATGGCGATCTCAGTTGTTGTGGCCGTCGAACCAGTTGCAGATGCGCTAATTGAAAAGATTGTCTCTCGCATGAATAAGTTGCGCACTGGTGATGGTCGCCGTGGCTGCGATATGGGTCCGCTTGTTACAAAAGAACACCGCGATAAAGTCGCCGGTTATATTGATGTGGCAATTAAAGATGGCGCAAAGGTCGTCGTAGATGGCCGCGGCGTTAAAGCAGACGGTGAAGCTGCCGGATTCTGGCTTGGGCCAACTTTGATCGATAACGTGCCAACAACATCTGATGTTTATAAGGATGAGATCTTCGGACCTGTCCTATCTATTGTGCGCGTTAAGAGCTACGACGAAGGCGTTTCACTAATTAATAGCGGTGCTTTCGGTAATGGAACCGCCATCTTTACAAATGATGGTGGCGCTGCCCGTCGCTTCC
>JBAXFA010000079.1:0-2694 GCA_037140155.1 Actinomycetota bacterium | reverse complement strand
CATAACCAAAGACCGCAGGTCTGATCTCGCAAGAGTGAAGATAATTGAGGAATCTCAGCCCGCGTAGGTGTTCACATTAATCCGTGCGCATTTACGCGTCACGGATTTTTTATTTCCTAAAGTCACAATGCAAAAGGAAAGGTGAACCGAATGGCTCGCCCAGTAAAAGAAGCAGCAGTTGCTGAACTGACTGAAGATTTCAAGTCAGCTAATGCAACATACCTAACCGAATATCGCGGTCTAACCGTGACTTCGATGAAGGAATTGCGCCGCAGCCTTGGTGTAGATACCAAGTACAGCGTCGTTAAGAACACCCTTACAAAGATTGCAGCAAAGAATGCCGGCGTAGAGATCTCTGATGATCTACTTGTTGGTCCTTCAGCACTTGCATTCATCAAGGGCGATCCAATTGATGCAGCACGTAACTTAAAGAACTTCCAGAAAGAGAACCCACTTCTTGTTGTTAAGGGTGGAATCTACGAAGGCAAGTTCGTTACAACTGCAGAAATCATGCAGCTAGCTGATCTTGAGTCCCGTGAGGTTCTCTTGGCAAAGCTTGCTGGTGCAATGAAGGGATCGCTTGCTAAGGCAGCGCGTATCTTCGATGCACTTCGTATCAAGATGGAAGCGGGCGCACCAGCTCCTGCACCAGTAGCGGAAGCGGCTCCAGCAGTTGCAGAAGCTCCAGCAGTTGAAGAAGCAGCTCCTGCTGCTGAAGCAGTTGCAGAAGTAACAG
The DNA here is from genome assembly GCA_037140155.1 of Actinomycetota bacterium. Lineage (GTDB taxonomy): Bacteria > Actinomycetota > Actinomycetes > Nanopelagicales > Nanopelagicaceae > Planktophila. The sequence continues at coordinate 1,958 of JBAXFA010000079.1, read as the reverse complement.
AAGAAGTTGTCGCTGTGACCGAGCCAGTAGCAGACGCTGCAGTGGCAGAGGTTCCAGCCCAAGAAGTGACCGCGGACGTTGCGGTTGAAACAGCAGCAGAAACTCCAGCGGAATAAAGAAAAGGACAAAATAAAATGGCAAAGCTCTCATCAGCAGATTTAATGTCTCAGTTCAAGGAAATGACACTTGTCGAACTTTCAGAGTTCGTTAAGGCATTCGAAACTGAATTCGATGTAACAGCAGCGGCTCCAGTCGCAGCTGCAGCAGCAGGTGGCGCAGCAGCAGGTGGCGCAGCAGATGCTGGACAAGATGAATTCACAGTTATCCTCGAAGATGCAGGCTCACAGAAGATTGCAGTGATCAAGGAAGTTCGTAACCTCAATTCAAGCCTTGGCTTGAAGGAGGCAAAGGACCTAGTTGATGCAACTCCAGCAACTCTTCTTGAGAAGGCAAACAAGGAGACAGCAGAGAAGGCAAAGGCAGCTCTAGAAGCAGCTGGCGCAAAGGTCACACTCAAATAAATTAGTTAGAGATTCCCCCTTGGTCGGGCTAGGGACTTGTTCGTTAAAGTCCCTACGCTCCAACCAAGGGGGAATCTTCATTTTGTGAGCTTGATGTAAGGAAATCCCTTTGGCTGGGGAAAGGGGACTTTAACGAACAAGTCCCCGGCCCAGCCGAGGGATTTTCTTCCCCAAGTGGCTGACAAATGGGCCGAGTTGGGGGTATAAGCGGCCGGTTGGACAGGCCGAGGGGGTGAGCGTTACTCTTTCCCCTCGCATAAATTTTCTATGGTCAGGGCATATAGCGGCTGAGACCTAATAGTTGTGCGTTCTCGCATTTTGTTAATGAACATTATGTAAGTGAACATTGTCTGGAAGGACATCTCTTGGCCGCGAAAAAGAATTCTGTAGCTCCGCACCGTGTCTCATTCGCCAAGATCCGCGAACCTCTAGAAGTACCTAACCTACTCGCGTTGCAAGTTGAAAGCGTTGACTGGTTGTTGGGTAACGACTTATGGCGCGCGCGTCTGGCTCAATCAACAAATACAAACCGTGGAGAACTTCCATCAAAATCAGGTTTGGAAGAAATCTTCGAAGAGATTTCACCAATTGAAGATTTCCAAGGAACGATGTCGCTTTCTTTCCGCGATCACCGTTTCGAGCCACCTAAGTACTCAATCGAAGATTGCAAAGAACGCGATATGACTTATTCGCAGCCACTCTTTGTGACTGCAGAATTTACAAATAACGAGACCGGTGAAATCAAGTCACAGACTGTTTTCATGGGCGACTTCCCTGTAATGACAACTCGCGGAACATTTGTCATTAACGGAACCGAGCGCGTTGTTGTTTCACAGCTCGTGCGTTCACCTGGTGTTTATTTCGAACGCACCATCGAAAAGACTTCAGATAAAGATGTTTTCTCTTCAAAGATCATCCCAAGCCGCGGCGCTTGGTTGGAATTTGAAGTTGATAAGAAAGATCTTGTTGGTGTTCGCATCGACCGCAAGCGTAAGCAATCAGTAACTGTCTTCTTGAAGGCACTTGGTTGGACTGAAGAACAAATTCTTGAAGAGTTTGGTGACTTCGAATCAATGCGCGCAACTCTTGAAAAAGATACTGTTAAAACACAGGATGAAGCGCTGCTCGATATTTATCGCAAGCTACGTCCAGGTGAGCCTCCAACTAAGGAAGCTGCACAGAACTTGCTCGAGAACCTTTACTTCAACGTTAAGCGCTATGACTTGGCCAAGGTCGGTCGCTTTAAGGTTAATAAGAAGCTAGGTCTTGATCTAGAACTTTCACAGAGCATTCTTACAATCTCGGACATCGTTGCAACACTGCGCTATTTAGTAGCGCTACACCGCGGCGATCTCACCATGGAATATGGCCGTGAAGTCCGTGTTGAAAAGGACGATATCGATCACTTCGGTAACCGTCGCCTTCGTACCGTTGGTG
>JBAXFA010000078.1:0-2719 GCA_037140155.1 Actinomycetota bacterium | reverse complement strand
TGGTGCGATGAGGCAAAAGTTGAAGTTGTGACGCTTTGGTTGCTATCTACCGAAAACTTTAAGCGCACACCGGATGAGCTAGATGGCTTACTACGGATTATCGGCGATACCGTCGATGAACTTCGCGCCACAGGTAAGTGGAATATCAAGGCCGTTGGCGCACTAGATCTTTTGCCACCTTGGCTACATGAAAAATTGGCCAATCTGCCTCCAGTTCATGGCGGAGGTGTGGAGGTAAATGTGGCGATTGGTTATGGCGGCCGGCGCGAGATTGTTGATGCGGTAAAGGGCTACCTACAAGATAAGAGCGCACATGGCGCAAGTCTGGAAACTGCGGCAAGTGATCTATCGGCCGATGAGATATCTAAGTTTTTATACACGGCCGGCCAACCAGATCCCGAATTGTTGATTAGAACTTCAGGGGAGCAACGACTTGGTGGCTTCTTGTTATGGCAGAGCGCGCTATCTGAGTTCTATTTCTGTGAAGCGTATTGGCCAGATTTTCGTCGCGTTGATTTCTTACGAGCACTTCGTGCATATTCACAGCGCCAACGACGACTTGGCGCATAGCTTTAACCAAGCGTTAATAAATGGCTATGGCGTGTCGCACTTGAAAGTGCGCTGCTAAGTTCTATCTTTTTCTAGTCAGAAGTAAGTCCCATCGGATAAAACTAAAGAGAATGCGAGAGCTGGCCATTGGCTACTCCAGTATCTAAATCTTCGAAAAAGGCTGCAAAAAAGACTTACGTTTTAGATACCAGCGTTTTATTGGCGGACCCGAACGCGCTCTCAAAATTCGAAGAACATGAAGTAATTATCCCGATCGCAGTTATCGGCGAGCTCGAGACCAAACGCGATCACCCTGAACTTGGCTACTTTGCCCGCGCAGCCCTTAGATCACTCGATGATCTGCGTATTACCCACGGCCGCTTGGATAAGCCGCTAACGATAACCCCAGAGGGCGGAACGCTCTCCGTTGAGTTAAACCACACCGATTTGAGCACCCTGCCCCACGGTTTTTTGCGCGATGGCACAAATGACTCACGCATCCTGGCTATCGCTAAAAATTTAATGTCTGATGGAAAAAATGTTGTCTTAGTTACCAAAGATCTGCCACTGCGCGTTAAGGCATCTTCAGTTGGAGTCGAGGCACAAGAATATTTAGCTGAACTTGTCTCCAACAGTGGATGGACCGGTATTGAAGAGATCAACGTCGGCCACAATGTTATTGATGAGCTCTATGCCTCAGATCGCGCCGACCACGAAGTCGCCCACCAACTGCCGGTTCACACCGGAATTGTTCTCCACTCTGAAAAGGGAAGTGCGCTAGCCCGCGTTACTGCAGATAAACAATTGCAACTAGTCCGCGGCGATCGCAACGCCTTTGGTTTGCATGGCCGTTCTGCCGAACAACGAATTGCGCTAGACCTTCTTTTGGATCCCGAGATCGGCATCATTTCACTTGGCGGTCGCGCCGGAACCGGTAAATCGGCGCTCGCTCTTTGTGCGGGTTTGGAAGCGGTAATGGAAAAGCGCCTCCACAAGAAAGTTGTGATCTTCCGCCCGCTCTATCCGGTCGGCGGTCAAGAGCTTGGTTACCTGCCGGGCAGCGAAGGCGAAAAGATGTCGCCTTGGGCCCAAGCTGTCTTCGATACTTTGGGAGCGCTCGTCTCCCAAGCGGTAATTGAAGAGGTAATGGCGCGCGGACTTATCGAAGTTCTGCCGCTGACCCACATCCGTGGTCGCTCGCTACATGACTCATTTGTCATCGTCGATGAAGCCCAATCGCTAGAACGCGGCGTCTTGCTCACCGTCCTTTCTCGAATCGGCCAATCCTCCCGAGTCGTTTTAACCCACGACGTCGCCCAACGAGATAACTTGCGCGTTGGTCGCCATGACGGTGTGGTCGCAGTCGTCGAAACGCTCAAGGGCCACCCGCTCTTCGCCCACGTCACCTTGACTCGCAGCGAGCGCTCGCCGATCGCCGCCTTGGTTACAGAAATGCTCGAAGGGCCGATCGCTTAGCCCTTTTACATTCCCCAAATTAGGCCCTCTTTAAATCTCACAGTCACAATTCGGACATTTACGACTTTGCCCTAACTGAGCAGGGCTTTTGCCTGTCCACAGGTAGCGACTTTCCTGAGAATTTTCGCCACACGCGTCAATTAATTTGCGACATCTCACCCCGGTTGCCACCCTTAACTCATTCCCCGGCAGTTCTATTCGCCTATTTATAGGCCGATGGGGCGCGCAAGGCAAACGGTAGGCAAACGAACGGCTAAAAGAAGGGCAGGCAGATTATGTATAGATTCTCGATTACCAAATCACAACGTATAAAGTCGCGCGCCCTCTGGACCCTAGTTGCCAGCTTCCTCTTAATCTCAACGGCTCAACCAACGGCTTACGGCCTCGACTTCCCAATGACCACCAGCATCTCCTTACCGGAATCTGCCAACCTGACTATGTCGGTCTCGTTAAATTCTGAAGTCGACCTTTCCGAAGGCGCCGCCCTTTATACCCAGCTCGATCAAGGCGCAGATCTCTTTGCATCGCAGATGGCCCTAGCCGCATCGGTAAGTCAGCAAGTGGAAATGGCGCGCACCATCACCGGCGCCAAGATTGTTACCAAGACGATTATGTTGAGTGAATTTGCTTGGGGCGCAGATCAATATGACTGCATCAATCGCCTTTGGACAAAAGAGAGCCACTGGAATTACAA
>JBAXFA010000077.1:0-2726 GCA_037140155.1 Actinomycetota bacterium | reverse complement strand
AAGACGGTAAAGACGTTGTATTGCTCGATTCGCTCTACCAAGGACTTGAACCGCGAGTTAGCTATCTTCGTAAGAAATATAACCAAGAGATTCCGCTTGAAGTTGTAGATATCCGTGATTACACGGCAGTTGAAAATATTCTAAGTAACCATAAATTTACCGGCATCGTCCACACCGCAGCACTTAAGGCTGTTGGCGAATCAGTTGAAAAGCCTGATGAATATAAGGAAGTTAATTTCACGGCCACAACCAAATTATTAGAGCTCGCCCAAAAATATGGCGTGAAGAAATTCTTATTCTCTTCAACTGCCGCCGTCTATGGCAGCCCGGACACAATGGAGCCCTGTAAAGAAAATGGTCCGTTGGCACCAATTTCTCCTTATGGTTCAACCAAGTTAGATGCCGAAAGTAAGGTAACTGAATTTATTAATACGCCAGGTTATTCTGGAACATCGCTGCGTTTCTTTAACGTTGTGGGTACCGCCGCTCAAGCGTTACTAGATAACTCAGTTGAGAACCTAGTACCGATTGTTTTGGGCAAACTAAATAAAGGTGAAGCGCCAGTTATCTTCGGAACTGATTACCCAACCTCAGATGGCACATGTGTACGCGACTATGTAGATGTGCGCGATATTGCCCAAGCGCATTTAGTTGCGGCAAATGCAACAAGTGCAATCCCACCAATCATCAACGTCGGCACAGGTCGCGGTGCATCGGTACGGGAGATCATCAAACTTGTTTTAGACGCGACAAATAAGTCAGATACTCAAGTTATTGAAGCCCCCCGCCGCGCAGGAGATCCCGCATTCTTATGTGCCAACGTTGATTTAGCAGCCAAAGAAATGGGCTTTAAATCTAAATACAGCCTCGAAGAAAGTATCCGCAGTCTCTTTTAAAACTTCGTAAAGGTAGTCTTTAAAATTGTAGCTAACTCGCGATGCCCTTTTTCGCTCAAGTGAATACAGTCAGATAGGTAATTTTCTTGAGTTAGAAAACTATCCGGCAAGGTGACTAATGCAAAAGTTTTAGATTCATGTTTTTTGAGCGCAAGCAATATCTCTTTGTAATACTTTTCGTAACTGTGACGTTCCACAAAAATTCGTCGGCTTTGCAGCGCCTGATGCTGCACCCACATGATTCGCTTACTCTGCTTTGATGCCAGATGCACGACGGCATCTATCTGATCAGCTATTTCACGCCGACTTACCCGAGATTTATAGAGGCCAAATGCAAAGAGAATATATTTAACTGTATTTCGAATCCTTACTCGTAATCCCTTATTTATCGAATTAAAAAATCCTTTACTTTTATATGGAGGTTGGTGAAGAGCAAATTCCGAAGCAAAGTCGATCCCAAATTTATGTCCATGCCTTACAACCGATACTGGCCAACCGATCGATGTACCAAAGTGAAGGATGAGCAAATCTTCATTTGGAAAATCTAGTAGTTCATTTAGCGCCCTTACAAAGGTGAGTCCGCCACGAGTTTCAATCTTAAAAACAATGTCTTGCGGCAGCTCTGCCTTTAAAAGGTATGGCCAGGAAATCTTTTGAACATCGCTAAAACTCGAGGCGGCGGATCCACCAAGTACCGTTATAGATTGTTGATGCTCCAAGTAATCGCTCCCGTACTTTGGTTGAACAAGTTAGATGTTCACCGCGAGATACAGGAACATTCATGCACCGAAGACTTTCGGCACGTTCAAAGGTGCTGGACGTCCTGCAACCCTAGACTCATTGCAGAAGAGAGATTGCGAATAATTCGGTGGATTGCCTTTGAATCTGCCCCTTTTAGCCTCATCGGACGCTCCCGATAGACTCAACCCATGCCCGCCAGCCTGCCAACCCCTGCCGCCCCGGCGCAGGATGAAACCCGGAGCGTTCTGGCGATCCCCGCTTTTCGCAAGCTCTGGAACTCGATGGTCTTCTCATCTTTGGGCGACTGGCTCGGTCTGCTTGCAACAACGGCGCTAGCGCAAGAACTTTCTGGCGGATCCTATACAACTGCAAACTTTGCAATCGCCGGTGTCTTTATCGCGCGCTTATTGCCAGCCGTTTTCCTAGGACCTATCGCCGGCGTTATTGCCGATCGCTTAGATCGTCGCAAGTTAATGGTCGCCGCCGACATTTTCCGCACCGCCCTTTATATATCTATCCCAATTGTGCACACATATTTGTGGCTCTACACCGCGATGATTTTGGTCGAATGTCTAACGCTCTTCTGGTCACCTGCAAAAGAGGCAACAGTTCCAAATCTTGTCGGCAAAGAGAAGTTAGAGAGCGCAAATCAAGTTTCGCTATTGGCCGCATATGGCACAGCGCCAATCGCTGCGCTTCTATTCTCAGTCCTTACCTTATTTGCCAACGCGATTGAAGCGCTCTTCCCATTTTCAATCGGCGGCTCAATCAATATTGCACTCTATGTAAATGCCGCGAGTTTTGCTTTTGCTGCTTTTACTATCTGGGGACTTAAAGAGATTCCCAAGGGAGCAGCCGCTAAGAAAGCAAAAGATGAAGGCGTATTGAAATCTTTACACGATGGCTGGAAGGCAGTTAGCGAAACAAAGATTGTGCGCGGCCTAGTTGTCGGAATGATCGGGGCCTTCTTTGCCGCAGGTGCGGTCATCGGTCTTGCTCGCACATTCGTAGGCGATCTCGGTGGCGGCGATGCCGCATACGGTGTTCTATTCGGCGCAGTCTTTGCTGGCCTGGCCGTTGGTATCGCCT
>JBAXFA010000076.1:0-2730 GCA_037140155.1 Actinomycetota bacterium | reverse complement strand
CTGGCTCGGTTGATTAAGCCGCTCGGTATTAAGGTCTCTCGCTTAGCTAGCGGCCTGCCCGTTGGCGGCGATCTGGAATATGCCGATGAAGTAACGCTGGGCCGCGCCTTTGAGGGTCGACGTAACGTAGAAGGCTAACTGTCTCACTATTTGAACGTACCCCTGTCTCATTAATTGAGATTTACCAATATTAGGTAGCCTCAAATTAAATCTTGCTTCACTATTAAGCCATGGGACTGATTGTTCAGAAATATGGCGGATCCTCCGTCGCTGATGCCGAGGGCATGAAGCGCGTAGCTGCCCGCATCGTGGCGGCGAAGAAAGATGGCAACCAGGTCGTTGTCGTCGTTAGCGCAATGGGCGATACCACCGATGAATTGATCGATTTAGCCAACGCAGTTACCCCAATTCCGGGCGGGCGCGAACTAGATATGTTGCTAACTGCCGGAGAGCGAATTTCAATGGCGCTACTTGCTATGGCGATTTCAAATTTAGGACATGAAGCTCGTTCTTTCACTGGATCACAAGCCGGAGTAATTACAGATTCGGCACATGGTCGCGCGCGCATTATCGATGTGACTCCCGGGCGAATTCAAGAAGCACTCGCTGATGGCGCGATTGCAATCGTTGCTGGCTTTCAAGGAATCTCGCAAGATACAAAGGACATTACAACGTTAGGTCGCGGCGGATCAGATACAACTGCAGTTGCACTTGCCGCTGCCCTTGATGCCGATGTCTGCGAAATTTATACAGATGTTGATGGAGTCTTTAGCGCCGATCCGCGCGTTGTGCCAAGCGCTCGTAAATTAAAGACAGTTACTTACGAAGAGATGTTAGAACTTGCAGCAGCTGGTGCAAAAGTTCTGCACTTGCGTTGTGTCGAATACGCCCGCCGTTACAACTTACCAATTCACGTACGTTCATCATTTTCACCAAACGAAGGAACCTGGGTGGTTGAAAACCATCCTGAAGGAGGAAACATGGAGCAAGCAATCATCTCGGGAATCGCTCACGATAAGACCGAGGCGAAGATAACGATTGTTGGCGTTCCCGACCGCACAGGTATTGCAGCACGCATCTTCCAAGCAATCGCTGATGCCGATATCAATATCGACATGATCGTGCAGAACGTATCTGCTGCTGCAACTGGCCTCACCGATATTTCCTTCACAGTTCCTAAAGCTGAAGGCGCAAATGCAACAGCAATCTTGAAGCGCATTCAAGGAGAAGTTGGCTTTGCTTCAATTCAATACGATGATTCGATTGGCAAACTTTCGCTAGTTGGCGCAGGAATGCGTTCACACCCGGGCGTAACAGCGACCTTCTTTGCCGCTATGGCTGAGGCTGGCCTAAATATCGAAATGATTTCAACATCTGAAATCCGAATTTCTATTATCTGCCGCGAAAGTGACCTAGAAAAGGGCGTTCGCGCAGCACACACCGCATTTGGACTGGATGCAGATCAAGTAGAAGCAGTTGTTTATGGAGGAAGCGGACGATGACTAAGAAGACTAAAACAAAAAAACTTCCTTCCCTTGCCGTAGTCGGCGCAACCGGCGCAGTCGGCACAGTAATGCTCGATATTTTGAGCAAACGTAAAAATGTTTATGGTGAGATTCGTTTAATTGCTTCTGCGCGCAGCGCTGGTAAGAAGCTAACTTGTCGCGGTGAAGAGTTAACAGTTGTTGCACTTTCTCCTGAGGCCTTCGACGGAATCGATATCGCAATGTTCGATGTTCCAGATGAGATATCTGCCGAATGGGCACCGATCGCCGCCAAGCGCGGAGCAGTTGTTGTCGATAACTCTGGAGCTTTCCGTATGGATAAGAAAGTTCCGCTAGTTGTTCCTGAAGTTAATCCTAAGGAGATTAAGAATCGTCCAAAAGGAATTATCTCTAATCCAAACTGCACAACACTTTCTATGATCGTTGCCATGGGCGCGCTAAATAAGAAATTTGGTTTAAAAGAACTTGTTGTCTCGTCTTATCAAGCAGCATCAGGTGCAGGTCAACCTGGCATCGATGCGCTGCATGATCAGATTTCAAAAGTTGCCGGAAAGAACCTGGGATCAGTTGCTAAGGATCTTCGTGGTGTAATAAAGGATCTCGGACCATTTCCTGCGCCGCTTGCAATGAACGTCATCCCATGGGCTGGTTCACTTAAAGAGGCTGGTTATTCATCTGAAGAGCTAAAGGTCCGCAATGAATCACGCAAGATTCTGGGCATGCCAAAACTTAAGGTCGCAGTTACGTGTGTACGTGTGCCCGTCATAACAACTCATTCACTAACTGTGCACGCATCGTTTTCAAAGGTTGTAACTCGCAAGGCGGCGCAATCTGCACTTAATAAGGCAGAAGGTGTAATGCTTTATGACAATCCAGAGAAGAAGGAATATCCAACTCCGGCAGATGTTGTAGGAACTGATCCAACCTGGGTTGGTCGCGTACGTCAGTCGTTGGATAACCCTAAATCAATCGATTTATTTGTCTGCGGCGATAATCTGCGCAAAGGTGCAGCGCTAAATACGGCACAAATCGCAGAACTCGTTGCTGCTGAATTCACTCGCTAATTCAGTAACTGCCCGCCTGTAGACTCATCGCATGTCCGTTGTTGTCGCAGGTGCCACAGGTCTTGCTGGTTCGGCGATTGTTCGTGCCTATGAGAAAGTCGGCGAAGAAGTCATCGGTATTAACCGCAGCGTCTGCGATCTCCTAGACCGTGATGCCACCA
>JBAXFA010000075.1:0-2750 GCA_037140155.1 Actinomycetota bacterium | reverse complement strand
TTGTCGCTGCCAATGAAAGCATGTTTAGCACAACCGCCTTTATTGGAAGGATGATTGAGCCCGTAAAGACGAAGATCAATATAAGAACGCTAAGTGCAATCCAACCAAGGGCCCATGGCAAAGTGTGGGCGATTCCATCTTGAGAATCTGTGTAATCAGCAGCTACGCCTCCAACGAGTGTGCCAGCAGGTGAATTCAAATCTCTAATGTCGTGAACCATCTTCTGCGCCTCTGGTGTACGAGGCAACATTGATTGATATGCGACTATTCGAATATCTGATCCAACTTTTTGCGGTGGGGTCACGGCAACGACCCCACTTACTTTTGAAAGTTCTGCGGAATACGTAGCGATTTCAGATTCTTTTCCTACGCCATTCATCACAATAATTTCAATTGGATTACCGGTTTGGCCTGCAAATCGCTCAGTTTGGATAGCCGTTGCGATAGCAGCGGGATTTGACGCTGGCAACATACGTGAATCACCTTGTGAGAATGCGATGTTCTTCAATGGAGCAGAGAAAATACCTAAAACAATTAACGCCAAGAGAACTACCGAGACGGGACGCTTCATCACAGTACGGGCGGTCTGTGCCCAACGGCCATCTTCCTTTGGAGTAATTGCTGATCTACGAATAACTCCCTTATCAACCTTTGTGCCGGCCAACGCAAGAATTGGAGGAAGTCCAAATAGCGCACCAGCAACTGCAAGTGCAACAACCGAAGTTCCGGCATATCCAAAGGATTTAAGGAATGGCAGCGGGAAGAAAGTTAGCGATAGAAGAGTTACGAAGACGGTTAATCCAGAGTAGAAAACAGTTTTACCTGCGGTCTTTAAAGTTGTGATCAGCGAATCTTCAACGTTATTTCCATGATGCAACTCTTCACGGAAGCGATTTACCATCAATAAGGCATAGTCAATTCCAAGCCCCAGTCCCATACCGGTCGTTAGGTTGAGGGCATAAATGCTAACTGTCGTGAAGAGCGAAATTAAGTACAGGATAAAGAAGGCTCCAAGAATTGCCGAAACACCAACAACTAGCGGCATTGCAGAGGCAGCCAGGGCGCCAAATACAAAAGCAAGGAGAATAAATGTCGCTGGGATAGATATTGCTTCAGAAATACTTAAATCTTTTGAAATCTTCCTCGTTATCGCATTACCGACAACACCAACGCCTCCAGAGTAAAGAGTTAAGCCATCTATCTTTCCGTCGTATTGGTCTTGGAAATAAGCGCCTAATTTTTGACTCTCAGGTGTGAATGCTTCACCTTTTCCATATACAAGTATTAGAGCCGCTTTGCCGTCTTTAGATTTAAGCGAAGCTTCTTGGTTAGCGCTCCAATATGAAAGAGTTTTGATTACACCTGGCTCCTTGGCGATCTTTGCTTCAAGTGCTAGCGCCTTCTGAGAAATAGTCGCATCAGATACATCTATTTGCCCAGCGTCAACAACGATTACTACCGTCGGATCTGGCGCATTGAGATTTTCGTGAATGTAGTTATAAACCTTAAATGAGTCGCTCTTTGGGTTTGAGTATCCGCCAGAATCGAGTCGATTAAATACTGCAGATCCAATTCCTCCTGCAGCAAGAATTCCGATTACAAAGAGAATTACAGCAGCCTTGCGGCGACGATACATAAGATGGCCAAGTTTCTCAAACACAAATAAGACTCCTTTATCTGAACAATGTACAGATAGTAGTGCGTCTATTTGAACATTGTCAAGATTCAGGAGATACTTGGCCTATGACTACTGCAAGAGTTCGTGATCAGTATCACCACGGAGATCTTGAGGTTGCTCTGATAACAACGGCACGTAAATTTGTTAAAAAAAATGGGCTAGAAAGTCTTTCGCTTCGCCAGATTGCTCAAGAAATCGGCGTTAGCCCAAGTGCTGCTTACCATTACTACCCGGATCGCAACTCCTTGTTAGCAGCGCTCGGCTTCTCATTATTTGAAGAGCTGGCAGATTACCAAGAGCGTGAACTCGCTAAAGTCGCAGGTACTAGCGCGCGTGCCGCTAGAGAGCGCTTTAGAATTTTAGGCAGAACATATTTCGAATGGGCTATCAACGAACCTCACTTTTTCAACCTTATGTTCAGTGATTTCTGCCTAATCGAATCCCATAAAGATCAGGCGCGTCTAGAAAATCGTGCTTATCAAACTCTCATCCGCTGCTTGGATAATTTAGTAGATACTGGTTCAATTGATAAAAAGCTTCGCGCAAGCGCCGAACTTTTATCTTGGTCAGTTGTTCACGGCACTACTAGCCTGATTGTCAGTGGACATTTAGAGACAGAGGATTTTGAAAGAGCACTTGATGGTTTAGAACTTGCTCTTGGTATTAGGAAGTAAATGGCCATGAGCGAACTCTTTCCCGCAACGACAGAAGATGAACGTGATTCTCGCGAAGACCAAAGTGAAGCAAATAAAAGAGAAGCAGAAATAAAAGGCGATAAGCCGCCTCATCACGACGATTAATTATTCAGATTTTGCAGGTGTTGCAGGTTTTGCTGCGGAATCAGTTTTATAAAAGCCTGAACCTTTAAAGACAACCCCAACTGCAGAATAAACTTTACGAACTTCACCCTTGCATTCTGGGCACTCGGTTAGCGGTTCATCGGAAAAGCTTTGAAAGGCTTCAAAGGCGTGCTCGCAGGCAGAACATTGGTATTGATATGTAGGCACTTGCGCTCACTCCTTTCCTAAATCACATCCACGGGGACTAGTGGTTAAGTCTAAGGAAGTGAGAC
>JBAXFA010000074.1:0-2763 GCA_037140155.1 Actinomycetota bacterium | reverse complement strand
ACTTGCGTTAAAGGAAAGACAACAAAGAAAGTCACAGCAGTTAGCCCAACTTGTCCGAAGGGTTATAAAAAGAAATAGTAATGAAAAAAGTATTTCAATCTCTAAATTCAGTACTTATTGTTTTTGCCTTTATTGTTGGAATTGCTCCAGCTCACTCAGCCACTCCGACCATGCTCAATCAACCTTGGCAAGGCATAAAGATAATTGAGAATGAACAGTTCCTTAATGGCCCACCGGTTCTCTATGGAATGACGCGGAATAGTAATCCTGAGCCAAATTATAAGTTCTGCAAAACTGTTGAAGATGATAACTGCACAGCTGCAAACAACATTGAATCGCTTGCCTCTCTTCCGAATTGCGATATGACCAATCAAATTAACTGTATTTCCAGCGTTTATGCGATAAGTGAGTCAGGCGTCCGAACTGAGGGAATTTTTCAAAAGAGGATCGTAGAAAAAGGTAAAACCGATTACGCGGCTAATCCATCAATAAACCTCCCTCTCGGTAACGGTCAAGGTGCAATTTGGAAGATTCCAGGAGTAAAGGGTGCAGATAATACTGAAAACTATTTCGTAGGTGCGATTTTGCGCAGTGGTCTAGGGAAAACGGCTGGCGTAAAAATTGGGAATGCAAAGTTAGAGCCGTTTTATTTTGCAAGCGCTATTTCGCCTGTAGTTGAAAAACTTGGTCGATTTGGACCAAACGCAGCAGAAGATTCTTCATCAACACCTACAGGATTTGGTTCTGGTGTAGGTAACTCATCTGGTGAACCTTGGGAAGATTGTGTTGTAACCGATCAAGGAGTCTGTTATTTCCCTAAGAATTTTCCGGCCGGATATAGATTCGGTATAAATGTAAAAATTTCATCAAAGTTAACCGGCTGGTTCCACGGACGAATTTCTGAGCCTTTAATTACAACGAAAACTACAGCGTCAGGCCAAGAAATTAATATTGAGGCGGTCCCAGTTCAGGTTCCTACTTTGTGGGAAAAGGTTCCAACTTCAGAAATTTCTGATGAACTCCGCACCTTATTAACAAATGGTGGTTTCTTCGGCAATGGACAGGGCTATTACATGCCTGGAAACAGCGGACCTGAATCTTTTGGAATGGCCACCCCATGGATAAAGATGTTGAAGGATAAAGCTACGACATCAAATTCTTATTGGTCTGTTAGAACTTTGTTGGGTGACGGCTCAGACCAGGTTTTCAGATGTGCACAAAATAGTTCTGATGTCGCAGGTGTAGTAACAACCAACTCTTTGGTCTATTCAGCCGGACCGCCTGCATTTAATAAGCAAGATCAGACCCTTGATTACAAATTGCTTTCCCCGCATTATGCATCAGATGGAAGCGAAGCAAAGGGAAGTTATGACTTGCTACTTAGGTCAGATGTAGCTCGTTGTATTTACGGATTTTCTAAAGCACCAGTATCTGCCTCTATTTCGGTTCTATCGGCGGATGGAACCGCTCAAGTTTCAACTACGGTTCTAAATGAGAAGAATGGATGGCTAACGCTTTCCGCCAAGAACTTCACTTTCTCATCACCTATTGTGCGCATTAAATTGACTCAAGAAGCTGAAGTTGTTGCACCTAACCCAACACCAACCCCGAGCGCCTCAGCCAAACCAGTTGTAAAGGCTGTCACAATTACCTGCATTAAAGGTAAGACCAGCAAGAAGGTCACTGCGGTAAATCCAATGTGTCCGGCTGGCTATAAGAAGAAGTAGAGGAATTTGTGAAAGTCTTTCGCACCAGGTTCTTTCAAACCTTCATAGTTATCGCAATTGCCTATCTCGGCATTGTTGTGGTGATCTCGCAGAGCCCAGCCGGTGATTCTGCGGCGATCGATGACAAATTGGTATCAATGAGCTCGGATAACCGTCTTGAGTTACTGGTGCAGATAACTGGAGTAAATCCTCTTGAGGGCACAGCAAATGCTCGTGTGCTGCCTTGGCCAAATAGCGATGACATTGGATACCGCTTAAAGAGTGGTTGGGTGCCAAGCCAGAATGTTGATCTAGTTGTTGACTCAGTAATTGGTGCAAGTAATGGTGCAAGCAATACCTATAGTTTTAAGAAAGATGTCCCGACCGGTGGCTTTGACGTGCAGATCGATGAACAGCCTGGGGCTGGTGCACGCTCTGATGTTGGCTGGTATCCGCTAGATAAATATGACTTTGAAATTCCAATTAGCGCAGTCGGCACAGCAGATAATGGCGATCAATCAACGCTAAATATCTTGCCGTTGGATTACACAAAGAAGATTGATACCTTTGATATTCACATGATCCATGGATTGTGGAGCGATGCCTTTACAACTGTGACGATGGATGATCCAAAGTCTTTTGATGCAGCCGTTGAAGAGTTTAATAACGGCCAATCATCATCGGTCTTTGAAGCTGTTCGTTCTAATTCAACAAAGCTACTTGTTTCAATCATTTTATTGTTGATGATTACTGCCATGGTTTCTGTAACGATCATGACTTACATGGTGGTTACCGGTAGCCGCCCACCAACGCTTTCATCTCTTACTTGGGCTGCAGCACTTACTTATTCTTTGATCTCACTGCGCGGCCTAATGCCAGGAGGTCCGCCAATTGGCATCTTCGTAGACAAGATCTTCTACTTCCCGGCCCTGATCGTGACCTTGGTCTGTTCTCTCTGGGTCTTGGTTACGTGGGTCCGCCGCGAGGATTTCCAGAGCTAAGAGGCGCTTTTGCCCCGAAAGATGGGGCGTGTCTAGGGGGTCCAATAGGGCCAAAT
>JBAXFA010000073.1:0-2780 GCA_037140155.1 Actinomycetota bacterium | reverse complement strand
GGGGCGCTAGGAATACCGAGATCAACCATGGCGCTATTCTGCCTTAAAAATCATTGTAGGGCGATTTATAGTTAAAGATTTAGCGATATTGGATTGAAGATATCTGCAATCAGTAGCAGAACAGTGAGCGCAGCAAGCACCACAAAGACAACTGCAGTGATAGGTGTTAGTACTTTCACATCTATCGCTGCGGGGCGCGCCCTGCCGCGCATACGTGCTAAGAGCGCGCGAATCTCATCTGCGATCGCCACCGCCATATGTCCGCCATCGAGAGGAAGTATCGGCAAGAGGTTAAAGATTCCTACGAAAATATTAAGGCTGGCAACTATCAAGATAAATGTGCCTAGGCGCTCGGATGGAGTTAGCGCTCCACTTGATGCTGCTTGACCCGATACGCGTGCGACGCCTACGACGCCTACCAATCCATTTTGATCTCGCTTCTCCCCGCCAAATGTCTGGCCCCAAAGAGCCGGAATCTTAGTCGGAAGTTGTACAAGAGATTTTGCAGATTGAGTCGTGAGGTTCCAAGTTAACTGTGCAGCAGAGGTTACCGACTTAAATGGGTCGATGCGCTTTGTGCCAAATTGATTGACTATTCCTAGTACATATCGAGATGTCCCGTCGTCAATCTTTGTCATTCGTGGGGCGGCAGTAATTTCGCTCTCGGTGCCGCCTCGTCTAATTGTAAAAGTTAATTCGCGACCTTTTGAATTACGGATCTTGCGCAATTGCTGTTGCCAATCTGTATTGCGGTCTCCATCAATGGCGATGATTTCATCACCTTTTTGGAAACCTGCTGCAGCGGCTGCGCTATTAGGTGCGACGGTATTGATGGTCGGAAGTACTTGATTTACTCCGACGCCAGCTAATAGAAAGAAAAGTAATAGATAGCCAAGAACGAAATGCAGGAAGGACCCAGCGCCAAGAACAATTAGCTTCTTTCCGGATGTTGCTCGGTAAAAGGCGCGATCTTCTTCACCGACTGGCATTTCATCATCGGGTGTCATGCCTTCGATGCGACAGTAACCACCAGCAGGAATAGCTTTAATTCCGAACTCAGTTTCACCGCGTTGGCGTGACCAGATACGAGCGCCAAACCCAAGGAAAAATTCGGAGACTTTCATTCCAAATTTACGTGCTGTTAGGTAGTGGCCAAATTCGTGAACCATGACTGAAAAGAGCAGGGCAACAATAAAGGCGAGGATTCCGAGCAATTGCATTAGCGGGCTACTTTCGCGAGAAGTTCTTGGGCTATCTCTCTCGCATCATTCTCGATGGCACTGACATCAGCCAAATCGCGCGGTGCCCCAGCTGATTTTGAACCTAAAGATTGCACAACTTCTTCCACGGTTTCGATAATAGAGGTAAAGGCGATCTTGCCATCAATAAACGCTGCCACACAGACTTCATTTGCTGCATTAAATATCGCCGGTAAGCCTCCCCCAAGCGCTCCGCAACGTCTAGCTAAATCAATTGCCGGAAATCTCTCATTATCCACGGGGCTAAAA
This sequence comes from Actinomycetota bacterium, assembly GCA_037140155.1. Taxonomy (GTDB): domain Bacteria; phylum Actinomycetota; class Actinomycetes; order Nanopelagicales; family Nanopelagicaceae; genus Planktophila. The sequence goes on along the minus strand of JBAXFA010000073.1, from coordinate 1,272 downwards.
CTCCAAGTGTGAGAAGTTGTCCAATCGATCGCTGCTGTTGCACCTTTAACGCGATCTGGAAAATTAAGAGCGAAGGAAATTGGTCCCTTCATATTTGGAGGCGATGCTTGCGCAAGGGTTGAGCCATCAACGTATTGCACCATTGAGTGAACTACAGATTGTGGATGGATTACCGCTTCAATTTGTGAATAAGGTAGGTCGAATAGGTAATGGGCTTCAATTATTTCTAAGCCTTTATTAACTAAAGTTGCAGAGTTAATGGTTACAACCGGCCCCATAGCCCAAGTTGGATGATTTAGGGCTTCTTGAACCGTGATATCAGTTAGCTCCTTGCGTTCGCGAAATGGTCCGCCACTTGCCGTTAAAACTAACTTTGCAACTTCCGATTTCTGGCCACCCATTAGACATTGCCACAAGGCAGAGTGCTCGGAATCAACCGGTAGTAATTGATCGGGTTTAGCAATCGACATTACGAGATCGCCACCCGCTACCAACGATTCCTTATTCGCTAGGGCCACACGATTACCAACTTTTAGGGCAGCCAGCGTTGGCCCCAGACCAATTGACCCAGTTATTCCATTTAAAACCACATCACAAGTAATTGCGGCAATTTCGGTAGATGCGCCAGGCCCGTCAATTACGGTGGCGCCAGGTAGAGCAGACTTTACTAAATCAGCGCCCTTAGTAACGCCGATTACCGGAACTTTAAATTTCTTAGCTTGTTCGATAAGCAAGTCTGGGCTATTTCCAGCAGATGTAATTGCAACTACTCGAAATAACGAAGGATTGGCTTCCACAATTTCTAGCGCTTGCACGCCAATTGATCCCGTGGATCCAAGTATTACTAAATCTTTCATTATTTCTTTTCCGCTTCCTAGCGATCGAGCAGATTCTGTGTCGGAGAATATGAAGTTCCACTTCGGCGTTTAGCGATTGCAGATAGCGCTTCTAATACGACGCGGTTTGCCAAGATGGCAGTTATATCTGCAGAGTCAAAAGGTGGCGCAACTTCAACTACATCAATACCCACAACTGGAAGCTCTAGACAGATACGACGAACTGCTTCTAGTAGTTCGCGACTGGTCATTCCACCTGGTTCAGGAGTCCCGGTACCTGGCGCCATACCGGGATCTACAACATCGATATCTACGGAAAGAAAGACTCCATCACAACCATCGGTCAGTGTGGCAAAAGATTCATCAAGAACTGTATTCAATCCGCGATGATGGATCTCAGTCATCTCATACGAGCGCATACCTTGATCGCGCATCC
>JBAXFA010000072.1:0-2922 GCA_037140155.1 Actinomycetota bacterium | reverse complement strand
CAAGTAAGACAATGCTGTTGTCTTTCCAGACAATTGCCTCGATCGCGCTAGACATCCAAATTCTCCCTAGTTAAGGCCTTGAACTTATCACTTTAAAAATTAAATCTAAAGCCGGCCTGCTTGGTGCACTCGCTTAAGAAACTCTTGCGTTTTTGGATTTGTTGGGTTCTTTAGTACTTGCTCAGCGCTTCCTCGTTCGAGAATGTTTCCTGATTCTAGGAAGCAGACTTCATCTGCAACTTGAGTAGCAAATCCCATCTCATGGGTTGCCAAAACCATTGTCATTCCATCGTGCTTTAAATCGCGTACGATACTTAACACTTCATTTACGAGAACTGGATCAAGGGCTGAAGTAATTTCATCCAATAAAAGTAGCCGCGGATTAACCGCTAACGATCTAATAATTGCAACGCGTTGTTGCTGTCCCCCACTTAAACGATCTGGGTATTGATCTGCTTTATCTGCCAGATCGAATCGGGATAAAAGTGTTGTGGCGACATCGTTTGCCTCATCTACGCTTTTATCCTGCACTTTCACAGGTGCGAGAGTTATATTTTCCAAAACAGTTTTATGAGGAAATAAATTAAAAGATTGAAAGACCATTCCCAATTTGCGACGAACATCATCGACTTTTATTGCTGGATCAGTAATCTCATAGCCATCCAAAAGGATCTGACCATCATCGATCGTTTCTAGCAAATTAATGCATCGCAGCAACGTGGACTTTCCAGATCCAGATGCTCCAATTAGAACAGTGGCGGTGTGCTCAGGAACTTGTAATGAGAGATTATTCAAGACAACTTCAGATCCAAATGCTTTACGGACGTTCTGTAACTCAAGGACGTTAGCCATTCAAATCGCCCCTTCAGAGTTTTGTGCTTGCGTGCGATGTCTGATTGCGCGGTCTGTATAACGCGTCATTGGAATTGTAATAAGAAGAAAGAGAATTGCGGCAACTACGTATGGTGTGTAGTTGAAAGTTCGGCTGGCATTTATCTGAGCCGCACGAACTGCATCAGTAACTCCAAGAATTGAGACTAGACCCGTGTCTTTCAATAGAGAAACAAAGTCATTTAGAAGAGGTGGAACAACGCGACGCAGCGCCTGAGGTAGAACTACAAAGCGCATAGTTTGGCCGGATGTTAAGCCAAGTGATCTAGCAGCAGCTCTCTGGCTGGGGTGAATGGAGAGGATTCCTGAGCGAATAACTTCGGCAACATATGCAGAATAGGTAAGTACAACCGCAATCGTTCCGAGAACAATTACATTGCTAGATACCCCTTGCAGGCGAAGGGCTGGAACTCCGAAGCCAACTAGCAAAATAATCAAGATAAGTGGTGCGCCGCGGAAGATGTCAACGTAAGCAGTTGCTAAGAATCTAAAAGGAGTTAGCGCAGGAGATTTGGTTGTTCTCATCAGCGCAAGGCCCATTGCGATAATCCCGATAGCAATTCCACCAAAGAAAGTTAATTGCAGATTTATCCAAAGTCCTTTCAGAACAGTGGGGAAAACTTCTTTTCCATATTGGATATCAAAGAAGGTGGCTTTTACGACGTCCCAGCCTGGGGACGTTACCAAGATTGTGCTGAGCGTGCCTAAAACCAATATCGATGAAGCTGCGGCGATTAGAGCTTGCTTGCGACTTAATTTGCGACGAAGCGCGCGACGTTCTAATTCGCGTGAGCTTGGCAACCACGCAGAGTGATTTCGCTCTGACATGGTCGCCAAACTACCGCGTTTATCTAACTTTTACAGCAAGTTGCTTATGGCTTTAAAACTGGTGCGCCTGCGTCAGTGGCAAGCCACTTATCAGTAATTCCAGCCAGAGTGCCATCGGCAGTAATTGCATCAACTGCGCCAGTAACACATGCTGTTAGCCTGCTGCCCTTTGAAAGCAAGAGACCAAATTGATCGCCAGCACCAGTTGATGGAAGCTGACCAACGATTAGACCATCTTTTACTTCAACTCCAGAAAGATAGAAGGCAGTTGGGAGGTCTACTACTAGACCATCGATCTGACCATTCTTTAGTGCGGTAACTCCGGCGGCATTGTCGTTAAACACCTGTGGCTTGATACCGATCTGCTTTTCAATTGCATCTAGGGATGTTGTTCCCACAGCAGCGCCGAGCTTTGCGCTCTTCAAGTCCGCAATAGAAGTCTTACCGGCAATCTTGCTGCCCTTGTAAGAGACGATTGCTTGTGGAGCTGTGTAATAAGGTGAAGAGAAATCGACAACTTTTAAACGATCTGCTGTGATTGAAAATTGCTGCAAGTTAAAGTCAAAATTCTTCTCGCCTGGTGTTACAGCGCCATCAAATGTGGTGCGAACCCATACAACTTCATCGTTTGTGAAACCAAGTTGCTTGGCAACTGCATAGGCAACAGCGCCTTCAAAACCTTCTCCGGTCTCTGGCTTATCGTCGATGACCCAAGGATAGTAAGCAGGTTCACCAGTTGCGATTGTTAACTTGCCTGATGTGACTGTTGCAAGATCTGCCTTCGCACACGAGGCTGATGCAACATCAGTAGTCTCAGCTTTTGAGCAAGCAGTTAAACCAAATGCAAGAGTAATTGTTAATGCGAAAATTAGCGATTTAGGTTTTTGCACGTTCTCTCCCTTTCGTGGAGTTAGCAATACTCGCAAAGGCTATAAGTGGTGATTAACTGTGTCTAATTGCGAAAGATATGCAGATGAGGTCTGCCCATATGCCCTGCTGGAGACAGTACCTGAGGCAATCGGGACGTTCTTGCTTTTCAAATTGCCAGAGTTTATTCGCCCTCCTACCCTTAGGCATAATAAAAAGGAGTGGTCGATATGAAGTACAAGTCAGTCAAGGGTTTGCTAACCAGCGATGAGTCGCTAATTCCCACAACCTTTATCGACAAGCTTGAAGATATTTTGCATGGCTTTCTTGGAATAG
>JBAXFA010000071.1:0-2942 GCA_037140155.1 Actinomycetota bacterium | reverse complement strand
GCAGTTCTTCGGAATCGCCTGCGCCGACAATTTTAGCGGCAGATGCAAAATCAATGTTTATATCATGGTCGCCTATTTCAGCTTTCGTCGCGGGAGTGAAGAGCGTTTCGGGTAGCTGCGAACCGTCGACTAAACCTGCAGGCAAGGAATTACCGCAGACTGCTTGGTTCTCTTGATATTCAGAAAGTCCACTACCGGTTAGATATCCACGAGCAACACACTCGATCGCAAACATATCCAGTGGTTTAACAATCACGGCGCGATCGCTAACTTCATTTGGGACATCATCGCTAATAATGTGGTTGGGAACAATATCTTCTAAAAGTTCGAACCAGAAAAGTGAAAGTTGCGTGAGGATCGCACCTTTATTTGGAATCTCAGATGGAAGTACCCAATCAAAGGCAGAGATGCGATCGGATGCAACTAATAAAATTTCATTATCAGAATTGGTGTAAAGGTCCCGAACTTTTCCGGTGCGCAGGTGTTGCCAACCTGTTATAGATGGCGCTGGCGGTGCGCCAGCTAAACCAAAGCCGCTCACCTGATGGAATGAGGTTTGTACTGCGCTGCGGCAGGGTGCGCGGAAGTAATCGCGTCGATGCGACTAACAACTCGAGCTATTTGTTGGCGAGCATCGCCAGTAAATTCAATTGGTTGGCTAATCAACGCATCAAGTGCTGCGCGATCAAGTGGGATGCGCGCATCCGCGGCAAGTGCATCAAGGAGATTATTTGCTCTGCCTTCACGCATTAATAGCGCTGCCTTAACTGCATGCTCTTTAATTACTTCGTGCGCAACTTCGCGGCCAACGCCGGCTTTAACAGATGCCATCAAAATCTTTGTCGTGGCAAGAAATGGCAGATAGCGATCTAATTCGGCTTGAATTACTGCTGGAAAGGCCCCGAATTCATTTAAGACCGTCAAGGTTGTTTCAAGCAAACCATCGATGGCATAGAAAGCATCTGGCAGGGCAACCCGGCGCACAACGCTGCAGGAAACATCGCCTTCATTCCATTGATCACCGGCAAGTTCAGAGACCATCGATGCATAACCGCGCAAGATAACGCTTAAGCCATTGATTCGCTCGCATGATCGTGTATTCATCTTATGTGGCATGGCAGAAGATCCAACTTGGCCGGCTTTAAATCCTTCAGTTACAAGTTCGGCACCCGCCATCAAACGAATTGATGTGGCAAGGGAAGATGGGCTAGCCGCTAACTGCACCAAAGTAGTTACTACATCGTAATCAAATGAACGTGGATAAATCTGGCCGGTTGAATCTAATACGCGATTGAAACCAAGATCCTTGGCAATCTCTGCTTCTAATGCTTGGTGTGATTTAGATGATCCAAGTAAATCAATTGAATCTTGCGCGGTACCGACTGGCCCTTTGATGCCGCGCATTGGGTAACGATCTTGTAGCGAGACTAAACGCTCATAGGCAAAAAGTAACTCTTCGGCAGCTGAGGCAAAGCGCTTACCGAGTGTTGTTATCTGTGCCGGAACATTGTGCGAACGACCGGCAATTGCTTGGTCAGAATATTGCGCAGCCTTTTCGCCAAGTTGTGCCAAGACTGCAACAACTTTACCGTGGATAATTTCTAGACCGTTTTTGATTTGTAGCGCTTCAATATTTTCAGTCAAATCACGACTTGTCATACCGGCATGAATCGCTTCGTGGCCAGCAAGCGCATTGAACTCTTCAATACGAGCTTTTACATCGTGGCGCGTGACTTTCTCGCGAGCATCTATCGATGCCAGATCTACTTTATTTAATACTTTCTCGTAATCTGCAATTACTGATTCTGCAATTGCATGGCCTAGCTTGTTTTGCGCACGAGCCACGGCCAGCCATAGTCGGCGTTCGGCAATGATTTTCTCTTCCGGTGCGAAGATGCCGCGCATTGCCTTTGATGCATAACGATCAGCAAGGACGCTCACTGGCTTATTCTCCCCCATTTAATTGCCCTTCTCGGCGACCGACGCATTAAGCGCAATATCGCTGCGATAGAAAGATCCCGTTAGTTCAATCTGTGAGATGGCGCGGTATGCAAGGTCACGGGCTTGCGTTAAATCCGAACCGATTCCGGTAACCGTCATCACGCGTCCGCCGGTTGATAGAAGCGCATCGCCACTTTGCGATGTTCCGGCATGAAAGATTCGCGTACCAGCAATATTAGGAATCTTGGTGATCACACCATTTACTTGTGGTGAATCTGGATATCCAGGTGCGGCTAATACAACTGTTACAGCACTCTCATCGTGCCAATCTAGGGCAACATCATCTAGCGAATCTGTCGCAGCTTTATATAGCAGAGTTGCAAGTGGCGTCTTCAATCGAGGAATTAATACTTGTGTTTCCGGATCCCCAAAGCGCGCATTAAATTCAATTACTCGCAAGCCATGATCGGTAAGTGCCAGGCCCGCATACAGCAATCCCACAAAGGGAGTTCCGCGGGCAGCCATTTCTGCAATCACTGGTGCTAATACTTTTTCATAAGTCTCATCCATAATTTCATCTGGTGCCCAGGGCAGTGGTGAATAAGCGCCCATGCCACCCGTATTCGGACCCTTATCAAAATCATAGGCGCGTTTAAAATCTTGTGCGGGCTGCATCGGTAATATATTTCGACCGTCGGAAATTCCAAATAGAGAAATCTCTGGTCCATTTAGAAATTCTTCGATGACTACACGTTTGCACGCTAGTGCATGTGTTAGCGCGATTGCTCGATCATCGGTTACCACTACGCCTTTACCTGCAGCCAAGCCATCATCTTTAACAACGTAGGGCGCGCCAAATGCATCGAGCGCTTTCTCAATTTCCTCCTGGTTTTCACAAGTGAAGCTACGCGCCGTTGGCACACCGGCATCGCGCATAACACCTTTAGCAAAGTGCTTAGAGCCTTCCAGTTGTGCTGCTGCTTTTGATGGTCCAAAAGTGG
>JBAXFA010000070.1:0-3077 GCA_037140155.1 Actinomycetota bacterium | reverse complement strand
AGCGCGCGACTGAAAATCGTGAGGTCGACAGTTCGATCCTGTCCCGAGCCACAATAGATTTAGAAAGATTTAGAAAGATTTAGAAAGATTTAAATGAATTTATTTTGATTTTAAATAGTTAAAGATAAATTAATTTGGTTTATCCAGCAGAACCAGAACCTGAAGGTCCTGCTTTGCGCTGTACTTGTGGTGCGCCGCCACTGCGTTGGCCACCACGAATCTTTGAACCACCTTCGGCATGTGACTGTGTACCAGGTGCGCCCTTTTTACCTTTTTTCGCTTCAAGAGCGGCGAGCATTCTCGCTTTTACATCATCGTTGTTAGCCATGTCTTTAGTCTACCCCTCAGATGGAATTCGTAAGAAGTAAACCAATTTAAATATCCAAGCCGAAGCGCCGATCGCCATCAATTGATATCCGGCGGTATCTGGCCAGATGTAGATAGATAGCGCCAGTGCACCATAGAAGGCGGCTAAGCCCCACAAGGTGAATGCAGTCAAACGTCTAGTTAATCCAACTCGCATCAAGCGGTGCGATAAATGATCGCTTCCACCTTGAAAAGGCGAAATACCACGATAAATACGTGATGTGACGGCAACGGTCGTATCAAGAATTGGAACCGCCATTAAAGACAATGGAATTGCAAAGGATTTTACTTGCGGCACAACCCCTGGACTTAAGCGAATAGTCAATACCGAAATGATGATGCCAAGAAAGAGCGCACCGGCATCGCCCATATAAATCTTGGCCGGGGCGCGATTCCACATTAAAAAGCCTGCAGTAGCGCCTGCTGTAACGATAGCTAGGGCGCTAACCAATACTTGCTGGCGGTCATAGGCGATAAAGAAAAGGAAGATTGAGATCACAGCGACGGTGCCCGCGGCTCCGCCATCTAAATTATCAAAGAAGTTAATTGAGTTGCAGACACCTACGATCCATAAAACAGAGATTGCATAGTTTAAAAAGGTATTGCCAAAGGCAACTCCCATGGTGTCGGTAGAGGTAAGAATTATCGCAACGATTACTCCTGTAACAGTCTGTGCGATCAGGCGCGGCCATGGCTCTAGCCCACGTAAATCATCGATTAAGCCCATCGCCGAAATTGCGATAGCTGGAACTAAGACAAAACTCGCTAAGCGAAAAGTCTCCATTGTGAAATCGACTGCCAGCAGCGATCCATATGAAGAAGCAACCACTCCGATAGCAATTGCTACACCGCCTAAATACGGAACCGGTTCTTTCTGAGACTTGCGCGCTAGATTTGGTGCATCAACTGCTCCGATATTTAAAGCAAGTTTGCGCATTAAAGGCGTAAGCGCTCCAACAAAGGTAAATGTAAGCGCACCAAGTAAGAAGAATTGCAGTACTGAAAATTCCATAAATTATTTACTTGGTCTCGCTCTTAAAATAGTTGTTGCGCAAATCATCTACTTCGGATTTACGGAATCGGCGATGACCGCCAAGTGTGCGAATGGATGTTAACTTGCCGGCTTTCGCCCAACGTGTAACAGTCTTTGGATCTACGCCAAATAGTTCGGCGACTTCGCGAGGAGTAAGCAAAATTTCTGCATCTGGCAGACGGTTCATAGCTCGACTCCTATCGCTTCCTTGAGATGTCCGATTTGTAACGAGTGTCGGAAGTATCCGTCAAAGTGAGCGTAAATAGCAATACTCAGAGTGAATGAAAAAGCTAAATAGCCGATTCAAAGCCCTGCACGATGCGCCAGCGAGAAACTAAGCGCTCGTAGCCCTGCCCAGCCATCTGGCCATCGCCGGCAGCAAGTCCAGAAAGTGAAAGTAAGACATCTTCTACTGAAGAATCTGCCTCTAAACCTTCTTCGCCGGCAAGGCGCAGTCCGTGATCTAAGTAATTAGCTAAGCCACCGTAATCGAGTTCAACGAGTGATTTATTGTGAAACATGTCGAGCCATTCGAGTAAGTGTTCGATTTCTGCTTCTACAGAACCTTCGCCAAATGCGCTTCGTACCGTTTGGTGCGCAACTTCAGTTCGCGCTTTCGCATCGGAAATATTGGTTCGCAAAACACAGAAGAGTCCATCTCCGTCTTCTCCCCGCACACGATCTTCAGGCATAAAGAGTGAGAACCATCGAGGTGGAATAATCCAATTCTCGGTCAAAATATGTGGAACGCGATCTTCCATTAAATCAACGCCAGCAGTGATCACATCTTCCAAAGATTGCGGAATGAAATATGGAGTAACTGATGAAGGTAGTGACTCTTTAAAATCATCGAGGGCTGCCCAACAACGAGTTGCAGTTGACCAAGGCGAGATATAACGAACTCCATCTAAATCTAAAATGTGCACACCATCTGGGCGGCCAGCTGGAGGTTCCGGAAAAACTAAACGGCGTAGCGCTAACTCTTGTTCTTTTCGTTTTGAATTTTCATCTATCTTTAAATCTTGCCAGCGCAGGCGATCGGCTGGTTCAAATGCCGAAAGCGGTTCGTAGATACGAAGGGATGCGACGTAAGGAGTTGGTCTCACAGCAATTAACTTACACGTGAGAAATTAGGCACGCGGGATGTAATTACCCTCAGCGAATGGATCTTCATCATCGCGAGATTTATTTGAAGAATCTTCGCCATGGAGTTCTTTGGCAAGGCGATCAAGGTCCATCTCCTGAGAGTTGTACTTGAGATCTCTTGCTACTTTTGTCTGTTTAGCTTTTGCACGGCCGCGACCCATTGGGCGACCTCCTTACCAACGTAATTTTCTTCAAGGCGCGTAGGTTATCGCGTCAGGTAGTTACCTTCCAAAGCAGCCGCTCCTGGGCCACTTTGAGCGTGAATTGAGCCTGCTACCCACGCCTTCATGCCACGCGCCGCCAGCGATCTGATCACCAAGTCTGCGATCGCAGGATCGACGATAGCGACCATTCCAATTCCACAATTCCAGGTGCGCTCCATATCAGATTGTGGAACCCCAGCGATTTCAGCCATAAATTTCATTTCCTGAGGAAGCGCCCAGGTGGTGCGATCATATTTTGCAATCAACCCATCGGGAATCACGCGCGCGGTGTTATCGGCTAAGCCACCGCCGGTAATGTGCGAAAAGGT
>JBAXFA010000069.1:0-3159 GCA_037140155.1 Actinomycetota bacterium | reverse complement strand
CAGGATGCGCCTCAAAGGTTGCTATTGAAAAACCACTTTCAAATTTAGCAGCCTACGAAAACCAGAAACTTAGCTGGTCCAAATGTTATGAAACATTTGAATGCACCGATTTACTTGTCCCAGTCGATTACGCCGATCTAAAAGTAGGCACATTTAAAATTGCAGTCCTGCGCCATAAAGCCCAAGATCAAAAGAACCGCATTGGTTCGCTAATCGTTAACCCCGGTGGCCCCGGTGGTTCTGGCGTTGACTATGCCTATAACGCCGAATTTGTCTTTGATCCAGATGTTCTAGACAGATACGACATCGTCGGCTTCGACCCACGCGGGGTCGACCGCAGCGCACCCATAAAATGCCTCGACAATAAAGAAACTGATGCCAGTTACGCATCCGATGCCAAGCCCGATACCGAAGCAGAGTTACAAAAAGCGATGGCAGATTCAAAAGATTTCATCGATAAATGCCAAAGCGCCAACCCATATTTAAACCATTACTCAACCGCTGAAGTCGCCCGCGATATGGACATCCTGCGCGCAGCTTTAGGCGATAAGAAAATCAATTACTTCGGTAAGTCATACGGCACATACCTTGGCACTCTTTACGCACAATTCTTCCCCGACAAGGTCGGCCGCATGGTTCTAGATGGCGCACTTGATCCAAATATTTCAATCCTGGAACAAAATATTTCACAAGCTAAAGGCTTCGATGATGCGCTAGATGCATTCTTAGCAGATTGTGCAAAACAAGATGACTGTCCGTTACCAAAGAATAAGCAAGAAGCAACAGCCAAAATAATTTCAATCTTCACATCAGCTGCAACTAACCCTCTGCCAAGAAAAACAAAAGTACAAAACGATGACCGAACAGCAACCGAATCACTTATAGTCCTGGGCACAGCATCTGCCCTTTACGATGATGTCGATGGCTGGCCCAAACTGCGCACCGCATTTCTTGAAGGCCAACAAGGCCACGGCGATACCTTCTTAGATCTTGCCGATCAATACACCGGCCGATCATCAGATGGCACCTATGGTTCTAACGAACTCGATTCTGGTGCCATCATCGACTGCCTAGATTGGCCCGACACTCGCAGCATCGAAAAGACAAAGTCAGATGCCCAAAGATTTAGCGACGTCGCCCCAATCTTTGGCCCATATCTTGCCTACACAAATATCGCCTGCAAATATTTAACCCCACCAACTAAAGACAAACTTACCCGCACCACAAACAAGATCACATCAATCAAGACCGCACCAATCATCGTCATCGGCACCACCCGCGACCCCGCAACACCTTATGACTGGGCCGTTGGCCTCAATAAAATCTTCACATCATCCAAACTCATCTCATTAGATGCCGATGGCCACACCGGCCAAGGTCGTGGCAGCGCCTGCGTTGATAACGCGGTGGATATCTACTTATTACAAGGCAAAAGCCCGAAGAAAAACCTCAGCTGCTCTTTGTAGAGAATTAAGCGGCAACTTTTTTATATCCGCTTGGGCAAACAGGATTGACTCCAACAACTTTCTTAACCGTCTTGCCTTTTACACATTTAATTGCAATCGATTTCTTTGTAATAACTTCCGAAACTGGAGCTTTTATATCTTTACCCATACGAATTTTAATTGTCGGTGACGAGTAACCAAATCCTGAAATATTGAAACGCAAGTTTCCATCTTCGGTTGTTGCCGCAACTGTTGTGACAGATGTAGTTCCGTTTGCATTAACAACCTGAATCTCTGCCTTGCCAGATGAAGATGATTCCCCCCAACGGCATTTCGCCAATTCGGTAGGAATATAGAGGGTGTAGAAACCCTTATTAGCTACTCCTTTCTCATCTAGGTGCGGAGATGCCACCTTAAAGACAAACGAGTTATTTGTTGCATCCCATTCAGGTGGAGAGGTCTGAAACATCGTCGCATTTGAAAATACTGCTCCCTGAAAAATCCGAGCATAAGCAGAATAACCGTAAACATCCATCATGCATTTGGTCGCACTTGTGTCACTTGTCATTTGATAAAAGAAGGACGAGTCCAATGACCAGGATGAAAGGGTTGCAACGGTGCGCACGCCACCAGGCGCTGACTCCCACCGACCCAAGCTATCCGGCTGCCAACCCTCTTCATTGGAAAAAGTAAATGCTTTGTTATACAGCCTATTAATGCTTCCGCAAGGCCCACTTGTTTTAGCGCGAACCTCAGCGCACCAAATGGGATCAAAATACGCATCAGCATTTACAACAGGAATATCACTTGTAATGCCTATGGGAATAAATGCTGGTTGTCCAGTTATCTCTAAGTAACCCTCGGGCCCATTTCTATCAATAGTTGGATTTGTCATTCTTCCAAAGAACCATCCGGTAAGCGTTTTTATAAATGCACCCATACGCAAGCGCACTTTATATTCAAACCCTTTAGGGAATTCTTCTACTAATAATTTATCTTGTGTCATCACTCCGTTATTTGAGGGGTAGCTCACTGGTATTAATTCCGATTTAAAGGTGAACTGACCGTATTCATTTGTGCTTCCAAGGAGTCTTGTTCTAAGTAAATAATCTTTACCTGCAGAATGGGGAGAACCTGGCATTGACCATAAAGTGGCTTTGTCTCCCCCGGGTCGAAAATCTGGATCTCCGGAGTATTTCATCGGCCCCACAACAATATTTCCCTTGACGATCGTCGTTGTCGGCTCACCGAGTTGCACAGTGCTCAAAGTCGCACTTTGCCAAGCGGTGCTGCCAGATTTCCTGTAAGACAGCGTTTCAATGCAGACCGTGAAAGCCAGATCGATCTTGGCAATATTGCTACACGGCGGAAGCACGGCTTGGAAAGAATTTTTGCCATTTACTTCAACGGTCCAACTATAGTCATCTTGAACAGAAGTCAAAGAAACAAAACCAAAGAGCGCTCTGACTTTATCGGCAGGCAACACCGTTAGTCGATCCATATCCCAGACCGTTCGCTTCTGTTCAGCGGACACCGGCGATGTATTTGAGATCAAAAGTCCAAATACGACAAAAGCCGCCGCCATCTTCTTCATACCCAAAGAATAGGCATTCCACCCGCACCCGACCAGACTTTCAGGTGGTAAAGAGCACCCCTTTTTATGGTGCAAAATAACTCCATGCGCTTAGACCATGTCTCATATGTAACTTCCCAT
>JBAXFA010000068.1:0-3162 GCA_037140155.1 Actinomycetota bacterium | reverse complement strand
CCCTGAAATCACCTTTCCGCTGGCTCTTCTCTTATTTCTTTATTTACGCAACCAGGACGTGACCAATAGACAGCGACTCAGTTTTATCACCGGAATTGCCACCATCTTTACAGTTGTAATTACCCCAATCGGCGCACGAGCGATGGATTACTTCTCACTCCACATGATTCAACACATAACTCTGATGATGATAAGTGGGCCACTATTAGTAATTGGTACACCTAACTCTTTCGCTCCCAAAAACAGATTATTTAAGTTATTTACCCATCCCGTTCTTAGCTGGGTTCTCTATGCAGGGCTGATGATTGGAGTGCATCTACCGACTCCACATAAATTTATAATGGAAAATCCTTGGGCACATACTTATCTGGAAGTACCGCTCTACATTGCTTTGCCGTACCTCTTTTACTTCAACCTGCTTGATCGAAGATATAAAGAGCGCCGAGTATCACAGGCGCTCTCAGTTATCTCTCTCTTTTTGATGATGGTTCCGGAAACCTTAACTGGATTCTTCATCTATGTTTCACGAAGTTCTTTATATGAAGATATGTATACCCTCGATGATCAACGGCGAGGTGGCTCGCTAATGTGGTCGGGGGCGATGATTATTGATGCGATTTGGATTGCACTTGCCGTTTATCATTGGATTAAATCAGAGGAGCGCAAATCTCTTGAGATTGATTCTGAGATAGCAGCAGAAAAGCGAGCAACTGGTGTCTAACGAAGAAGAGTTTGAAGCACCGCAATGGGTGCGAGATGATGCCAATCCAGAAATTATTAACGAAGAAATTGAACTAACTCAGAAACAGAAATATTTCTTAATCGGAACGCTATGCACAGTAATTCCACTTTGCTTATTAACCGGCTGGTACGAATTCGGCCGCGCTCAAGAAGGTCACTGGCGTGCTTGGGTTTACACCTTTGAGTGGCCATTCTTTGCAGGCGTATCTATCTATATGTTCCGCCGCATAATGCGCGGAGATATCCCACGTATTCCTCGCCCAGATTAAACGCTACTTGCAGAAGTGGGCCCAGACGGGCTCGAACCGTCGACCCACGGATTAAAAGTCCGTTGCTCTACCGACTGAGCTATAGGCCCCACAAAATAACTTGCGCAGTTTATACCAAGTGAAGGACCGCAAGTTACCGCATGATCCCCGTATGACCAAGTGAATACCGCCCTGGTTGTGGCCAATACGTTAGTCCGTGTGGTTCGTGGCCAACTTTTATGCGAGTAACAAATAAACCTTTTTCAATATTGAAAACGTAAACTTCTGAGTTGTACCGGCCTGAGACCCAGAAGAACTTTCCATCCGTTGAAATATTACCCATATCTGGACTGCCGCCTCCTGGAATTTTCCATTTAGCAATCAATTTGTTATCTGTAAATCGTAAGACCGAAACGGAACCTTCTTCACGGTTTGTAATCAATAAGTTCTTAGCATCCCGAGTTACATATAGGCCATGAGTACCTTTGCCGGTTTTCAAGAAAGTAAGATGGCCAAAATTATCGGCCGGCATAATCCAAATCCCATCTGATGCCATATCGGCCATAAAGAAAGTCTTTCCATCTGGAGAAATCTTTACATCCTGTGGCATCGGATTCATAGATGTAATCCGTTTTAATTTAACTACCTTTATCAGGGCCATCTTCGCGGTATCGACCAGAATTAATTCACCTGAGAATTCGCATGATGCAACAAACTGATTACCGTCTGCGCTCCAGTCGACGTGATTTACTCCGGCACACGGAACTTTAAGAACTTTCTTGATTGCCATCGTATGTGGGTCGCGGAAGACGATCTCTTTATCTGACTCAGCCGTAACCATGGCGTACTTCCCGTTCGGAGTGAAATAAAGGTTGTATGGATCGTGCACATAAATAGCTTTGCCAGTCTTTACTGTGCGGGGGTTTATAGGCGTCAAGTGATTACCGTTGCTGCTGTTGATCCACAAGGTTTGTAAATCCCAAGATGGAACCACGTGTTGTGGGCCCTTTAACGTCTTAATCGTTTTTATTACCTTGTAGGTCTTAGGGTCAATTATTGAGACCGTGGACGATTTCAGATTTGGGACATATACGAGTTCAGGCATGCCTTTGACGGCGTCAGATAAATTATTTGGTGTATTTGCTGCGTAAATATTATTTGGGTCTAAAACCGCAGGCATTCCGGATAGCGGAGCAGCAAGCGCTTGGCTCGGAAATAACAGGAGCGAAATTGCTAGCGGTAAAAGTAAAAATAGTTTTTTCATGCCAACAACTCTGTGAGAGTTACGGGGGTCAAGCCTTTGGCATGGAGTTTTTCCAAGATGGTTGGCATTGCATCAAGAGTTACTTTATGGCCAAAGTGCATGCTGATAATTGATCCACTCTTAACATGGTTCATAACGTTGGCGATCATTTTGGCTTTGCTCACATCTTTGTAATCTTCAGAATCAACTTCGTAAGAGATACATGGTCCGTATCCGTATTTAATAGCCGCTTTACGAATCGTATTCGTAGAAAATTGAGTTCCAGATGGCCGAAACCATGCGCCATGGTTGCCAATTAATTTCTTCAATTCATTTGCACATCCAGAAATTTCCGAATCAACACGCTTTGCGGAAATTGTCTTCATCTGGGTATGCGTCATGGTGTGATTACCCAAATCATGGCCATCGCCAATGATTCGACCAGCAAAAGTCGGCTCGGTGACAAGCCATGTGCCTACGGCAAAAACAGATACTTTTGTTCCACTAGATTTAAAAAGTTTTAGCAACGGATCTGCATAATCGGGGGCTCCTGCGCCGTGGAAAGTAAGCGCCACTTTATTTCCGCTGCGCGATCCATGTTGGATATCTGTTGTCGCGGCTTCGGCTGCTGCAGAACTTAATAGATCGAAGCCACCTGCACTTAGTACTGCAGTTGCTTTAAGCAGATCGCGCCGAGAGAGAGTCACCTGCCAAGACTACCTACTCGTTAGCGCTTTTCTGGCTGGTAAAAGCGCTCAGCAAACTCTCACCTAAATTGAAATTACTTCTTCGCTTTAAATCCAGCGGGGCACACAGGCTTAGCACCTGTCACAACTTTCGTAGTTTTTCCTTTAATACAAGTAATTGTTAACTGCTTCGGGGAAGTTTCTGAACCGCTTGATTTGGAAGGCGAAGAAGTAGGAGAAGGTG
>JBAXFA010000067.1:0-3211 GCA_037140155.1 Actinomycetota bacterium | reverse complement strand
GAAATTTCACCGAGCCACCAAGTGCGTGCTTTAGTTGGTTCGGCACCTAATAAAACTGTTTCTTCCACGATATCTAAAACATCGGCGTTAATCATCGCCGCCATTTCTTTATCTGGCACAGCCCACTGTTCTTTCAAACGCTTGCGACGAAGTGATGGACGTTCAGGTTGCTGCGCACGAAGTTCTTCAATCCAAGCAGCAGCTGGTGCAACTGGCACCAAATCTGGTTCTGGGAAGTAACGGTAATCCTCAGCTTGTTCCTTTGAACGGCCAGAACGAGTTAAGCCAGTATCTTCCTGGAAGTGACGAGTCTCTTGTTTAACTTTCTTGCCGTCATTTAGAAGTTCTGCATGGCGGATCATTTCACCGCGGATGGCACGCTCTACCGAACGAAGTGAGTTCACGTTCTTAGTTTCAGAGCGAGTACCTAGTACATCAGAGCCAATTAAACGAAGTGAGACGTTGGCATCGCAACGTAGCGATCCTTGCTCCATCTTTACATCAGAGACCTTAAGTCCACGCAAGATATCGCGCAGTTCGGCAACGTAGGCCTTAGCAACTTCGGGCGCGTATTTACCAGTGCCCGGAACAATCTTGGTAACGATTTCTACCAGTGGAATACCGGCACGGTTGTAATCAAGGAGCGAATATTCAGCCCCGTGGATGCGACCGGTAGCGCCACCGACGTGAAGTGACTTACCAGTGTCTTCTTCCATATGAACGCGCTCGATTTCAATGCGGAACTGCTTAGGACCTTCATCGGTTTCAATCTCGACATCGACAAAACCGTCAAAACAAATTGGTTCGTCATATTGTGAAATCTGGAAGTTCTTTGGCATATCTGGGTAGAAATAGTTTTTACGAGCGAAGCGGCTATGGGGTGCGATCTGACAATTTAGCGCCAGACCAATTTTGATAGTCGATTCAATTGCCTTGGCATTAACAACCGGCAGGGCGCCAGGAAGTGCCAAACAGACCGGACAGGTTTGAGTATTTGGTTCTCCCCCAAATGTTGTGCTGCAAGAACAGAACATCTTGGATTCGGTATTTAACTCAACGTGAACTTCTAGGCCCAGTACCGGTTCGTACTTAGCCATTACATCATCGTAGGAAAGCGCCATTATTTGGCACCTCCTAAAGCAGGTGCCTGCGAAATCAAATGGCCGCCCCATTTAGTGACCAGTGCTGCTTCGAGTGCTGAACCAACTTGGTAAAGTCTTTGATCTTGCATAGCAGGGGCCATTATTTGAAAACCAGTTGGAAGGTTATCTTCATCAGCTAAACCTGCTGGAAGACTCATTCCGCAGATTCCAGCCAGGTTTACTGGGATGGTTGCCACGTCAGCTAAATACATTGCGATCGGATCTTCTGACTTTTCACCGATCTTAAAGGCAGTAATTGGCGATGTTGGAGAAACTAAGACATCTGCTTGAGTAAATGCCTTTTTGTAATCTTCGATAATCAAGGTACGGATCTTCTGGGCGCTACCGTAATACGCATCGTAGTAACCAGAGGAAAGTGCATATGTGCCCAAGATTATGCGGCGCTTTACCTCGCGGCCAAAACCTGCTTCGCGAGTTGCGTTCATTACAGATTCCGCGGATGCGCCATCTTTTTCGCCTGTACGCAGTCCATAACGCATCGCATCAAAGCGAGCCAAGTTTGAAGAACATTCAGATGGCGCGATTAAGTAATAAGCAGCTAGGGCGTATTCAAAACTTGGGCAATCTACCTGCACAATTTCAGCGCCAAGGGAAGCCAAGATCTCTAACGATTCATTAAAGCGAGCTTGGACACCGTTTTGATAACCATCGCCTTGCAGCTGCTTGATAACACCGATCTTTAAACCTTTTACATCGCCAGATTTTGCTGCCGCAACTACTGCTGGCACTGGTGCATTGATGCTGGTGGCATCTCTTGGATCGTGTCCGGCAATTACCTCGTGCAACATTGCAGTATCTAAAACTGTGCGACCAAATGGACCTGCTTGATCCAAACTAGATGAGTAAGCAATTAATCCGTAGCGAGATACTGCGCCATACGTTGGGCGAACGCCAACGATTCCTGTCAGCGCTGCCGGTTGGCGAATAGATCCACCAGTATCTGAACCAATGGCAAGCGGTGCTTCAAAAGCACTAACTGCGGCAGCAGATCCACCGCTAGAACCACCTGGTGTACGAGTTAAATCCCAAGGGTTAAAAGTTGGCCCGTAGCCTGAATTTTCCGTTGATGATCCCATTGCGAATTCATCCATATTGGTCTTACCTAAAATGACAACACCTGCCGCCTTTAACTTGGCAACAACTGTTGAGTCATACGGAGGCTTCCATCCCTGCAAGATCTTTGATCCAGCAGTTGTTGGTACACCTTCTTGAGCTAAAACATCTTTTAGTGCAAGCGGAACGCCGGCAAGTGGACCAAGTTTCTTACCGTTTGCGCGATCTGCGTCAACTGCAGCTGCTTGTTTAAGTGCGCTATCACCATCGACAAAAAGAAAGGCTTTAACTTTATCGTCAACATCTGCAATGCGATCTAAATGTAACTTGGTTAATTCAACAGAAGTTGTCTCGCCTTTTTCTAAGGCAGCCGACATTTGCGCAGCAGTATTTTTGATCATTCTGCTTCACCAAGGATCTGCGGAACGCGGAAACGCTGCTCTTCTTGCGCAGGTGCACCAGATAGCGCCTGGTCTGGGGTAAGGCTGGGTTGAACTACATCTTCTCTAAAGATATTTTCGAGTGGCTGCGGATGAGAAGTTGCTTTTACGCCATCTAAATTAAGTTCCTGCACGCGAGCAACTGCATCAAGGATGCTGCCAAATTGTGAAGCTAAATTTACGAGTTCATCTTCAGTCATCTCAATACGAGCAAGGGAAGCTAGCTTTGCTACATCATCGCGGGAGAGGCTGCTCATGGTCTTCAGAGTTTAATGAGAATAGCGGCTAGTTGCGAATTTGACCGTTGCCAGTGACGATCCAAGTAGTAGTTGTCATCGCTTCCAACCCCATCGGCCCGCGGGCATGCAACTTTTGATTTGAGATACCAATTTCTGCACCAAAGCCCATCTGTTCGCCATCTGTAAATCTCGTTGATGTATTGACCATTACTGCAGCGCAATCTGCCAGTGCAATAAATCGATCAGCGCTGGCTTTATTTTCCGTAACAATTGCTTCGGTGTGGTTTGTGCCGTATTTAGCGATGTGATCTGCAGC
>JBAXFA010000066.1:0-3214 GCA_037140155.1 Actinomycetota bacterium | reverse complement strand
AGTGGCGAATCGTTATCCATTTGACCTTCGTAGTCTCCGGTGTTTTGTTTGCGCTCATGGATTGGATCGCTGATAAGCGTGAATTCCAGGGTATGCATTCTTAATGGTTAAAAGTAATCAAAGGTTAGATTTCCTCGCTGCAATCTCTGGCTTAATGATCGCCTTTCAGGCGCGTGCAAATGGCGAACTCTCTCATCGCACAGGAAATCCAATTGAGGCCGCCCTTGTCTCATTTGGTTCGGGGCTAATAATTATCGCTTTAATTTCTTTTTTTAACCCAGCAATCAAAAATGGGATGAGAAATTTGCGAAGCGCGGTATCACGGAAAGAAATTCCAATCTGGACTCTCTTCGCCGGAATGCTTGGTGGAAGCTTTGTAGCTGTACAAACGCAAATAGTTCCCGTAATCGGAGTAGCAATTTATTCGGTCGCATCGATTGCCGGACAAACCGCGGCTTCTCTAATTGTCGATCGGATCGGATTAACCGGGGGCGGAAAAAAACATATAACGACCAAGCGAGTAACCGCAGCGGCGGTGACAGTTTTAGCAGTCTTAGTTTCTGTCCTCGACCGAATTGATGCGCAGAATTTATCGCTTTGGGCAGTCTTATTTGGTTGCGTGGCAGGTGCCATAGTTGGTGTGCAACGCGCATTAAACGGGCAAATTAATGAAAGTACTCACCAAAGTTTTGCAACCTCATTACTGAACTTCATCATGGGAACAACATTCTTAGTCATATTTTTAGCGGTCGGAATGTTGATTAATCGAGCAGATGTTGTCGCTCTGCCAGCTGGTCCGTGGTGGATGTATACGGGTGGAACCATTGGAGTTATTTATATAGCTTTCACATCAACGATTGTGCAACATCTTGGAGTTCTAACATTTACTTTAATTAGCGTTGGCGGTCAATTAGTCGGCTCACTTCTAATTGATCTATATTCCCCAACGGATGGTGTTCAGGTAAGTGTTTATTTAGTAACTGGAATCGTTATGACTTATCTCGGGGTTGTCGTGGGCGGCGTCGGTAATTTACCAAAGCTGAAATTAAAGAAGCGGCAATAAAGAAAGTTGCAATTGCGTAAGAAGAGCTCTTGACCCAAGGCAGAGTTGCAGCATAGAAACCAGCTAAGGTAATTCCAACTCCCCATAAAAGTGCTCCCAGAGCATTTGCTGATAGAAATTTGTAGTAATTCATCTTGGCCGCCCCTGCAATTGGTGGGACAAAGGTGCGAATCCATGGGAAGAAGCGAGCGGCAACGACCGCCCACCAACCAGTCTTATCGTAGAAATCTTCGGCGTTACTAATCATTCGTTTCATTCGAGGAGATTGCTTCTTATCTAAATAGGGACGACCAACAACCCGACCAATCACAAAACCAACTTGATCCCCAAAAAAAGCTGCCAAGAAGGTAGCCGAAACCAAAATTACAATATTGATATTGCCATGTGCTGCGGCCACTAAACCTGCGCTAAAGAGAATCGAATCCCCAGGTAAGAAGAATCCAATTAAAAGCCCAGTTTCGATGAAGACCACACCAGCAACGACGATATAGAAAATGAACGGGGCAAGCGAAGACAACTGAGCATCAAAAGATGCAGCTAGCTCCACTTAAACGCTCATTTTTACTGCTGCAGCTACCTTGGATACGACTTGAGAGTCAAAGACGCTTGGAACAATAAAAGAGGCATTGAGCTGCGAAGAAGTGACGCAAGATGCGATCGCTTCGGCTGCTGCAATCAGTAGTTCGTCGGTAATTTTATGAGCATTGGCATCTAGCAATCCACGGAAGATGCCTGGAAAGGCTAAGACGTTATTAATCTGATTTGGCTGATCGCTTCGACCAGTTGCGACGACCGTGGCGTATTTACGAGCGATTACTGGATCAATCTCTGGATCTGGATTAGCTAACGCAAATACGATTGAACCCTTTGCCATTGAGGCGACATCGCTTTCCTTTAAGACATTTGGCGCGCTTACTCCGATGAACACATCCGCACCTTGCATCGCATCTGAAATATTTCCCGTAAATCCTGGGGTAACACAACCATTGATATCAAAGGCTATTATCTTTTGTGCGCCGCTCTTAGTTAATAGTCTTGAGATAGCCGTGCCAGCTGCGCCAGCGCCACTCATAACAATTGTTATCTCACTTATTTTCTTATTTACCAACTTTAGCGAGTTAGTTAAAGCTGCTAACACAACAATGGCGGTGCCGTGTTGGTCATCGTGAAAGACCGGGATATCTAAAAGTTCGCGTAAACGTTCTTCGATTTCAAAGCATCGCGGAGCAGATATATCTTCCAGGTTGATGCCGCCATAAACAGGGGCGATTAATTGCACGGTTCGGACAATCTCATCAACATCTTGGGTATCTAAACAAACTGGCCAGGCATCGACATCAGCAAATCTCTTAAATAAAGCGGCTTTGCCCTCCATAACTGGAAGCGCTGCTGCAGGCCCAATATTTCCTAAGCCAAGAACTGCAGAACCATCTGTAACAACTGCAACGGTATTGCGCTTCATCGTTAAGCGCCGCACATCAGATGGATCATCAACGATGGCCTGACAGATACGGGCTACGCCTGGGGTATATGCGCGCGAGAG
The DNA here is from genome assembly GCA_037140155.1 of Actinomycetota bacterium. GTDB lineage: Bacteria > Actinomycetota > Actinomycetes > Nanopelagicales > Nanopelagicaceae > Planktophila. The sequence goes on along the minus strand of JBAXFA010000066.1, from coordinate 608 downwards.
ATCATCTCTAGTCTTCAACGGAACTTTTGATTGAACTTCTAACTTTCCACCTAGGTGCAGGAGAAAGGTGCGGTCGCTAACTTTGCGAACAGTAAGTCCGGCATGCGCAGTTAATGCAAGGTTGATCTCTTGTGCATGATCAGCGTCAAGAGTGTCGCAGGTTACGTCAATGACTACTTTTTCTAAGAGTGATTCAACGACATCGAGGGCGGTAATAGTTGCCCCCGCACCCGTAATTACCGAAGTTATTAAAGCTACTGGTTGAAGTTCAGGTGCGCCTTCAACACGAATAGTAATTCCGTATCCGGGGGAAGTTGAGGCCATTTAAACAACACCATATAAACGATCGCCCGCATCACCTAGTCCGGGAACAATGTAGCCATGTTCGTTTAGTTTTTCATCCAAGGCACCAGTTACAAGTTTGATAGGTACACCTGAATCAGCAAAGGCATCTTCCAAAACTTTAATTCCTTCTGGAGCTGAGAGGATACAGATTGCGGTGATGTCATCAGCGCCGCGTTCAATTAAAAAATTAATAGCTGCAACCAATGTGCCGCCAGTTGCCAACATTGGATCTAGAACAAAACATTGGCGCCCAGCTAAATTTT
>JBAXFA010000065.1:0-3342 GCA_037140155.1 Actinomycetota bacterium | reverse complement strand
GAAACATTTGATGTTAAATGTGATTGCAAGTTTGCGGCAGCTTTGATGACATCTTTCGGTCCGATCATCCAACCCACGCGCCAGCCCGTCATCGCATATGTCTTAGCAACGCCGTTGATGATGATGCATGTGTCTGCAAGTCCCGGAACAACTACTGGCATAGATGGTGCAGTGGCACCGTCATAGAGCAAGTGTTCATAAATCTCATCTGAGATCACCCAGATATTATTCTTTAGCGCCCATTCGCCAATTGCCTTGACTTGCTCGGCTGAATAGACCGAACCAGTTGGGTTTGATGGTGAACAGAAAAGTAGCGCCTTGGTCTTTGGTGTGCGAGCAGCTTCTAGTTGTTCAACAGTTACCAAGTAATTCTGTGATTCATCGGCAAATACTTCAACTGACTTTCCGCCAGCGAGTTTTACGCATTCTGGATATGTCGTCCAAAATGGTGAAGGAAGAAGTACTTCATCGCCTGGATCAATTATTGAGGCAAATGCTTGATAGACCGCTTGCTTTCCACCATTAGTAACTAGAACTTGATCTGCAGTAATTTCATAATTTGAATCACGTTTTGTCTTGGCAACGATTGCATCTTTCATTTCCGGCAGACCAGCAGCTGGTGTGTAGCGATGATTTGCAACAACTTTTGTTGCCGCAGCAGCGGCTTCAACGATGTAATCAGGCGTTGGAAAATCAGGTTCGCCTGCACCAAAACCAATAACTGGACGACCTGCTGCCTTTAACGCCTTTGCCTTTGCATCTACTGCCAAAGTGGCTGATTCTGCGATTGCTGCGATTCGTGCGGAAACTCTGCTCATAGGCGAAGTCTGCCCTATGCGCAGGCGAAAATGAGCGCGAGTTTTACCTACCCCCCATTCACCCTCTACACTTCGACGCTCACGAGGATTTGCAATTCCCTAGGGTTTTGTCATGCCCTCGCGAAGGGCAGTAGCTCAATTGGCTAGAGTTGCCGTCTCCAAAGCGGCCGGTTGGGGGTTCGAGTCCCTCCTGCCCTGCAAGAAGTTTTGAAAGTTTTACAGATGTAAAGAAGTATTAAACGAATTAGTGATTGGAAGGAACGACGATGACAGAGTCAACAGAACAAGTTGCCGAGAAGCTCGGTCTGTTCGCGCGCGTTGGCCTTTTCTATCGCCAAGTAGTTTCTGAACTTTCCAAGGTTGTCTGGCCTACACGTAAGCAGCTGAGCACATATACCGCTGTAGTAATGGTCTTCGTAACTTTTATCATCGCCGTTGTTTCACTCTTTGACTTGGTAATCACCAAGATCGTTTTCTGGGTATTTGGGTAAGGGAAAAAGATGACTGAGAACCAGACCCCGGACGCTTTCGAAGCAGCGCTCGCCGCAAATGCGGACGAGTTAACTGCCGACGTTGCCGCACCGATTGAAGAAGTAGTCGCAGAAGTTATTTCAACTGATGCACCTGTCGATGATCTTGCGCTCGCTAGCGATGAAGATGGCGACCTCGAATCAGATGAGAACGATCCAAATGCAGAATTCCGTCGCACCCTTCGCGCTGCGATCGGCGATTGGTACGTAATCCACTCTTACGCAGGTTACGAGAAGAAAGTTCGCGATAACCTCCATAACCGCATCACTTCACTTCACATGGAAGATTTCATCTTCCAGATCGAAGTACCTGAAGAAGAAGTAATGGAGATTAAGAACGGCCAGCGCAAGCAGGTCAAGCGCAATATCTACCCAGGCTATGTTCTTGTCCGTATGGAACTATCTGATGAATCATGGTCTGCAGTTCGCAATACTCCAGGTGTAACAGGCTTCGTTGGAAATGCGCATCACCCAAGCCCACTCAGCATGGATGAAGTTGAAAAGATTCTTGCTCCACGCCCTGTTAAGAAATCAGATAAGGCCGATATCCGCGTCGTTGATTTCGAAGTTGGCGAATCAGTCACCGTTATGGATGGCCCATTTGCAACGCTTCCAGCATCAATCTCCGAGATCATGCCGGAACAAGCAAAACTCAAGGTTCTCGTTTCGATCTTCGGACGCGAAACTCCAGTAGAACTCTCATTCGCGCAAGTACAGAAGATTTAATAGATTTAATTAATAGAAACTAGAAAAGGAATAAAAAAATGGCACCAAAGAAGAAGGCAACCGGATTCATCAAGTTGCAGATCCAAGCTGGCGCAGCAACACCTGCACCACCAGTAGGTCCTGCCCTTGGTCAGCATGGTGTCAACATCATGGAGTTCGTGAAGGCTTACAACGCTGCCACTGAATCTCAAAAGGGTCAGATCATTCCAGTAGAGATCACTGTCTACGAAGATCGCTCATTTACTTTTATCACCAAGACACCTCCTGCATCACGTCTTATCTTGAAGGCAGCTGGCGTCGATAAGGGATCACCAGTTCCTCACAAGACCAAGGTTGCAAATATCACCATGGCTCAGGTTCAGGAGATCGCTAAGGTAAAGATGGCTGACCTCAATGCCAATGACATTGATGCAGCAAGCAAGATCATCGCCGGTACTGCTCGCTCAATGGGTATCACTGTCGGTTAATTAAATTTCTACTTCTCACCGTGAGAAGTAGATGTGGGAGAACCTCGCTGGTTCGCTAACCACAACCACTAGCTCGATAGAAATATCGAGGAATGAGGAAGATATGAAGCGCTCAAAGAAATACACAGCGGCAGCTGAAAAGGTAAAGAAGGATCACCTTTACACACCGCTTGAGGCAGTAACACTTGCCAAAGAGACATCAACAACTAAGTACGACTCAACTGTAGAAGTTGCACTTGTACTTGGCGTTGACCCAAAGAAAGCCGATCAAGCAATTCGCTCAACTGTTAACTTGCCACACGGCACAGGAAAGACAGCTCGCGTACTTGTATTCGCAAACGGAGAACGCGCTGAAGAAGCGCGCGCAGCCGGTGCTGACATTGTCGGCGGCGATGATCTAATCGACGAAGTTTCAAAGGGTCGCCTAGATTTCGATGCAGTCGTTGCAACACCAGATTTAATGGGCAAGGTCGGTCGTCTCGGTAAAGTTCTTGGAACTCGCGGACTTATGCCTAACCCAAAGACTGGAACAGTTACAAACGATGTAACCAAGGCAGTTAACGACATCAAGGGCGGAAAGATTGAATTCCGTATTGATAAGAACTCAAACCTTCACTTCATCATCGGTAAGGCATCATTTACTGCAGCTCAGCTTGCAGAAAACTATGCAGCAGCTCTCGATGAAGTACACCGCGCAAAGCCAAACTCTTCAAAGGGTCGCTACATTGCAAAGGCAGTTGTCTCAACAACGATGGGACCTGGAATTCAGGTAGATCCAAACTTGGTTCGCGAGCCAGCAGC
>JBAXFA010000064.1:0-3457 GCA_037140155.1 Actinomycetota bacterium | reverse complement strand
AGTGGCGAATCGTTATCCATTTGACCTTCGTAGTCTCCGGTGTTTTGTTTGCGCTTATGGATTGGATCGCTGATAAGCGTGAATTCCAGGGCACTCATTCTTAATGGTTAAAAGCAATCAAAGGTTAGATTTCCTCGCCGCAGTCTCAGGTTTGATGATCGCCTTTCAGGCGCGCGCAAATGGCGAACTCTCTCACCGAATAGGAAATCCGATTGAGGCTGCTCTAGTCTCATTTGGTTCTGGGCTAATCATTATCGCCGTAATTTCGTTTTTTAACCCGGCAATCAAAAAAGGAATGAGAAATTTAAGAAACGCCGTATCACGGAAAGAAATTCCGATCTGGACTCTCTTCGCAGGAATGTTAGGTGGAAGCTTTGTCGCTGTACAAACGCAAATAGTTCCCGTAATCGGAGTAGCAATTTATTCGGTCGCATCGATTGCCGGACAAACCGCAGCTTCTCTAATTGTCGATCGGATCGGATTAACCGGGGGCGGGAAAAAACATATAACGGCCAAACGAGTAACTGCAGCGGGAGTGACAGTTTTAGCAGTCTTAGTCTCTGTCCTCGACCGAATTGATGCGCAGAATTTATCGCTTTGGGCAGTTTTATTTGGTTGCGTGGCAGGTGCCATAGTTGGTGTGCAACGCGCGTTAAACGGGCAAATTAATGAAAGTACTCACCAAAGTTTTGCAACCTCGCTACTGAACTTCATCATGGGAACAACATTCTTAGTCATATTTTTAGCGGTCGGAATGTTGATTAATCGAGCAGATGTTGTCGCTCTGCCAGCTGGTCCGTGGTGGATGTATACGGGTGGAACCATTGGAGTTATTTATATAGCTTTCACATCAACGATTGTGCAACATCTTGGAGTTCTAACATTTACTTTAATTAGCGTTGGCGGTCAATTAGTCGGCTCACTTCTAATTGATCTATATTCCCCAACGGATGGTGTTCAGGTAAGTGTTTATTTAGTAACTGGAATCGTTATGACTTATCTCGGGGTTGTCGTGGGCGGCGTCGGTAATTTACCAAAGCTGAAATTAAAGAAGCGGCAATAAAGAAAGTTGCAATTGCGTAAGAAGAGCTCTTGACCCAAGGCAGAGTTGCAGCATAGAAACCAGCTAAGGTAATTCCAACTCCCCATAAAAGTGCTCCCAGAGCATTTGCTGATAGAAATTTGTAGTAATTCATCTTGGCCGCCCCTGCAATTGGTGGGACAAAGGTGCGAATCCATGGGAAGAAGCGAGCGGCAACGACCGCCCACCAACCAGTCTTATCGTAGAAATCTTCGGCGTTACTAATCATTCGTTTCATTCGAGGAGATTGCTTCTTATCTAAATAGGGACGACCAACAACCCGACCAATCACAAAACCAACTTGATCCCCAAAAAAAGCTGCCAAGAAGGTAGCCGAAACCAAAATTACAATATTGATATTGCCATGTGCTGCGGCCACTAAACCTGCGCTAAAGAGAATCGAATCCCCAGGTAAGAAGAATCCAATTAAAAGCCCAGTTTCGATGAAGACCACACCAGCAACGACGATATAGAAAATGAACGGGGCAAGCGAAGACAACTGAGCATCAAAAGATGCAGCTAGCTCCACTTAAACGCTCATTTTTACTGCTGCAGCTACCTTGGATACGACTTGAGAGTCAAAGACGCTTGGAACAATAAAAGAGGCATTGAGCTGCGAAGAAGTGACGCAAGATGCGATCGCTTCGGCTGCTGCAATCAGTAGTTCGTCGGTAATTTTATGAGCATTGGCATCTAGCAATCCACGGAAGATGCCTGGAAAGGCTAAGACGTTATTAATCTGATTTGGCTGATCGCTTCGACCAGTTGCGACGACCGTGGCGTATTTACGAGCGATTACTGGATCAATCTCTGGATCTGGATTAGCTAACGCAAATACGATTGAACCCTTTGCCATTGAGGCGACATCGCTTTCCTTTAAGACATTTGGCGCGCTTACTCCGATGAACACATCCGCACCTTGCATGGCATCTGAGATGTTTCCCGTAAATCCTGGGGTAACACAACCATTGATATCAAAGGCGACTATTTTTTGCGCTCCGCTCTTAGTTAAAAGTCTGGAAATTGCCGTACCTGCCGCGCCAGCGCCACTCATAACAATTGTGATCTCTCCTATTTTCTTATTTACTAACTTCAGCGAATTAGTTAAAGCCGCCAACACAACAATGGCGGTACCGTGTTGGTCATCGTGAAAGACCGGGATATCTAAAAGTTCGCGCAAACGTTCTTCGATTTCAAAGCAACGTGGGGCAGATATATCTTCCAGGTTGATTCCACCATAAACAGGGGCGATTAATTGCACGGTGCGAACAATCTCATCAACATCTTGGGTATCTAAACAAACTGGCCAAGCATCAACATCGGCAAATCTCTTAAATAAAGCGGCTTTGCCCTCCATAACTGGAAGCGCTGCTGCAGGCCCAATATTTCCTAAGCCAAGAACTGCAGAACCATCTGTAACAACTGCAACGGTATTGCGCTTCATCGTTAAGCGCCGCACATCAGATGGATCATCAACGATGGCCTGACAGATACGGGCTACGCCTGGGGTATATGCGCGCGAGAGATCATCTCTAGTCTTCAACGGAACTTTTGATTGAACTTCTAACTTTCCACCTAGGTGCAGGAGAAAGGTGCGGTCGCTAACTTTGCGAACAGTAAGTCCGGCATGCGCAGTTAATGCAAGGTTGATCTCTTGTGCATGATCAGCGTCAAGAGTGTCGCAGGTTACGTCAATGACTACTTTTTCTAAGAGTGATTCAACGACATCGAGGGCGGTAATAGTTGCCCCCGCACCCGTAATTACCGAAGTTATTAAAGCTACTGGTTGAAGTTCAGGTGCGCCTTCAACACGAATAGTAATTCCGTATCCGGGGGAAGTTGAGGCCACTTAAACAACACCGTATAAACGATCGCCCGCATCGCCCAATCCGGGAACAATGTAGCCATGTTCGTTTAGTTTTTCATCCAAGGCACCGGTTACAAGTTTGATTGGCACACCTGAATCAGCAAAGGCATCTTCTAAAACTTTTATTCCTTCGGGAGCTGAGAGGATACAAATTGCCGTAATGTCATCGGCGCCACGTTCGATGAGGAAGTTGATTGCTGCAACCAAAGTTCCACCGGTTGCCAACATTGGATCTAGAACAAAACATTGGCGTCCAGCTAAATTTTCGGGCAAGCGATTGGCATAAGTACTTGCCTTAAGTGTTTTCTCATCGCGGACCATTCCGAGGAAGCCAACTTCGGCGGTAGGGATTAAGCGAGTCATACCTTCAAGCATTCCAAGTCCGGCGCGCAAGATTGGAACAACAACTGGTCGTGGATCTGAGAGCTTCAGACCGACTGTCGTAGTTACCGGGGTCTTAATCGAAACTTTTTCAGTACGCACATCGCGGGTTGCTTCGTAGGCGAGCA
>JBAXFA010000063.1:0-3550 GCA_037140155.1 Actinomycetota bacterium | reverse complement strand
TTTCGATACCTGTGTGCAGATAACCGATGCCGCAGCGAACTTCAGTAACGGTTTCACCTTCCAGTTCCAGCACCAAGCGAAGCACGCCGTGAGTCGATGGGTGCTGTGGACCCATATTTACAACAACGCGTTCTTCCTTGGCTTGTCCGATCTCAGTAACAAGTGAATCCCAATCGCCACCGGTAACAGAGAAGACTGTGCCTTCGGTGGTCTCACGTGATGATGCATATGGATCTGCGTACGTGCTCACTTGTAAGACCTCCGATCTGATGGAGGTGGTGTAACAGCGCCCTTGTATTCAACGCCGATTCCACCAAGTGCGTAATCCTTACGTTGTGGGTGTCCTTGCCAATCATCTGGCATCAAGATGCGCGTTAAACCAGGATGGCCATCAAAGATGATTCCGAACATGTCGAACGTTTCGCGTTCGTTCCAGTTTGATCCGGCCCAAACTTCAACTAGAGATGGAATATGTGGATCAGTATCCGGTACTGAAACTTCTAAACGAATGCGTTGGTTATTTGTTACAGATAACAAGTGATAAACCGCATGTAATTCGCGGTCCTTATCATCTGGATAGTGAACACCAGATACGCCCATCGACATTTCAAATTTCAATTTATCGCGCAAGATCAATGCGACTTCAACTAAACGCTCGCGCTTAATGTGCAGCGTTAGCTCACCGCGATCAACAACTACGCGCTCGATGGCATCTGCAAAATCTGGATATGCGCGCTCTAGATCATCGGCTACTTGATCAAAATATCCGCCAAATGGACGTTGGGCTGATCCTGCACTGGCCGTGCTGCGTACTAGCCCGCCGTAACCTGAGGTATCCCCCGTGCCGGCAGCGCCAAACATGCCTTGCTGATTTTCTGCCATTTAAGCCAGCAACCCCTTTAACTGATGGGTTGGGACCGCGTTCATTGCAGCGAGTTCCACTTCTTTAATAACTTTTTCGCGGTTAGGTCCAAGTTTTTCATCGTAAATTTGATCGTGCAATTTAAGAATCGCATCCATCAACATTTCTGGACGTGGTGGACAACCAGGTAAGTAAATATCAACTGGAACAACGTGATCTACACCTTGCACGATTGCGTAATTGTTAAACATTCCGCCAGATGAAGCACATGCGCCCATTGCGATAACCCACTTTGGCGCTGCCATTTGATCGTAAATCTGGCGCAATACTGGCGCCATCTTGTTTGAAACGCGACCGGCGACGATCATTAAATCTGCTTGACGTGGGGATGCGCGGAAGACTTCCATTCCAAAACGTGCCAAGTCATAACGACCAGCACCGGCTGCCATCATCTCAATTGCACAACATGCCAAACCAAATGTTGCTGGCCACAGCGAGTTTTTACGCATGTAACCTGCAAGTTTTTCAACGGATGTTAAAACAATTCCGCTAGGTAACTTCTCTTCTAATCCCATTCGAGACCTCCACGGCGCCATACATATGCATAAGCAACGAAGACCGTTGCGATGAAGATCGCCATTTCAACCAACCCAAATAGCCCGAGTTGATCGAAAGTAACGGCCCATGGGTAAAGGAAAACGATTTCAATATCAAAGATAATAAATAGCATTGCAGTTAAGAAATATTTAACTGGGAAACGTCCACCTTGTGCTGCTTGCGGTGATGGTTCGATTCCGCATTCGTATGCTTCTAGCTTTGCGCGGTTGTAACGGGCCGGACCGGTAAGTGCTGCGGCGGCGATGGAAAATACAGCGAAGCCAAAGCCGACTGCGGCAATCGCCAGAATCGGAACATAAGGATTTGCGCTCACAGGCGAAATCCTAAGGCGGGCACGGGGGTGGTCGTGACCGTTACGCCTTGACGGCCATGTGAACTGCAACAACTCCAAAGGTCAGATTGCGCCAGCCGATTTGGGTCCATCCGGCATCTGCGATCCGGGCGGCGAGCGCCTTCTGGTCCGGCCAAGCCCTGATTGATTCAGCCAGGTAGATATAGGCATCAGGGTTCGAAGAGGTCTTCTTGGCAATCGCGGGCAGGGCGCGCATTAAGTAATTGGTATAAACGATTCGGAATGGGCGCCAAACTGGGCTGGAGAACTCGGCTATGACGATCCTGCCGTCCTTTTTGGTCACGCGTAGGGCTTCCCGTAAGGCTTTATCGGTATCTGAGGTGTTTCGTAGGCCGAAAGAGATGGTCACAACATCGAATTCGCCGTCGCCGAATGGCAGATTTAAGGCATCAGCGAAGGTAAAGGGCAGGTGGGGACGCACTTTGCGGCCAGCGGCCAACATGCCTTCGGAGAAATCAGCTGGAATCACATCGGCGCCGGCGGCAGCAAGCGGTGCGGAACTAGCCCCCGTGCCAGCAGCAAGATCCAGGATCTTCATCCCAGGTTTTGGGGCGATAATCGCAGTCGTTGCTCGGCGCCAAGCCTTGGTTTGCCCCAGGCTCAAGAGGTCATTGACCAGGTCATAGCGCTTGGCCACGCCATCGAACATTGCGGCGACTTCTTCGGGGTTCTTATCCATATTTGCGCGCGTCATAGGGCAAGTCTCTCGCAATAGTAGGCTCACTCACAACTCAGAGGCCACCAAAGGGGAAGCAAATGTCGATCGCATCTGGCTCACTTCGCGCAACGGTATTTCCGCGCAGCAGCGCCCTTACCCAGGCCGGCTTTGTCGTCGGCGGCACCTTATTTATCGCAGCCCTGGCCCAGATCGCTATCCCAGTTCCAGGTTCTCCGGTTCCAGTTACCGGACAGACTTTGGCAGTTTATTTAATTGGCACGACTTACGGTGCGCGTTTTGGTTTTGCAACCTTTGCTACATATCTATTAGCTGGAATCGCAGGTGCACCTGTCTTTGCACCAGCAACCGGTGCAACCGCTCACGGCCTGGCACGTTTAACTGGTGCAACTGGTGGATATCTAATTGGAATGTTGGTCGCCACTTTTGTATTGGGCGCGCTCGCCGACCGTAAAGCCGATCAGAAATTTAAAACATCATTTCCCGCACTTATTTTAGGTAGCGCCATTGTCTTCGCCTTTGGTCTAACTTGGTTGCACTCTTCCCTTGGTTTAACTTGGGCGCAAACCATTAGCGCAGGTTTAACACCGTTTATCTTCGGTGAAGTTATCAAGATTGCAATCACTGCAACCTCACTGCCGCTTATCTGGCGAAAAATATCTCAGAAGCTAACTCACTAAAATATTTTCTATGCCTTCCCTAATTCCAGTAACTTCTACGCGCCTGGGCGAACATCTACCTCTACTAGAACTACTTCCAGATGCCGCACCTTTATCTTGGGTACGCGGTGGTGATGGGTTAGTCGGCTGGGGCATATATGCAACTACCGTTGTAAAAGGTGTAAACCGTTTTGCCGATGCCCGTACTTGGTGGCACCAACAGTTAGAAAAATTTGCCATCGCCGATTCTGTTCATGCCAGCGGTACTGGGCCGATACTTTTTACCTCTTTCTCCTTTGATCCCGATGAAGAATCTGTTCTAGTAATCCCCCAAATCGTCGTTGGAATGCGCAATGGCAGCTCGTGGATTACTTGGATCGGAG
>JBAXFA010000062.1:0-3617 GCA_037140155.1 Actinomycetota bacterium | reverse complement strand
GGAATCATAATTATGTATGGCGTTCTGCTCTTCTCAATTGTTGATGGCTTCTTTTTATCACGAAAGATTAAGAGTGAAGTTGTACTGCGCTTCCCAAATGCCAACACTAAAGGCCTAGGACTTTATGGATGGCTACGTTCCACACAGATGCGTCGCATGCGCGCACCAAAGCCCCAAAATAAACCAGGCGATAAAGTTAATTAAGCGCGCGGATTAGGGCTCTTGGTCTCTTTCGGATCCGTTGTTGGGATTGATCCGAGAGCGCTGTCAATCGCCTTCATCTGATCGGATGTGAGCTTTACTCCCGATGCCTTTACATTCTCTTTTACCTGAGCAGGCTTGGTAGCACCCATGATCGCACTTGAAACATTCGGATTTTGTAATACCCAGGCTATCGCCAGCTGACCCATTGTTAGCTCTGCCTCTTTGGCAATTGGAGCTAACTTCTGGACTGCAGTCAAAACATCATCGCGCATCCAACGCGAGATCATTCCAGCGCCTGATTTCTTGTCAGTTGCACGAGAACCAGCAGGTGGCTTCTTTCCTGGCAAGTACTTGCCGGTTAAAACGCCTTGCGCCATTGGTGACCAAACAATCTGACCGATACCTTCTTTGACGCTAAGCGGTACGACTTCACTCTCGATTACTCGCCACAGCGCTGAGTACTGCGGTTGACTAGATACAAAGCGGTTATATCCCTTGTTATCTTGAATCTTTAGCGCATCTGCTATCTGCTTGGCGTTCCATTCGGAGAAACCTATGTAATGTACTTTTCCAGAACGAATCAAATCATCAAAAGCACTTAGCGACTCTTCGAGTGGCGTCTCGTAATCGAAACGATGCATTTGATAAAGATCGATGTGATCGGTGTTTAGCCGCTTGAGAGATGCGTTGCAAGATTCAATTATGTGTTTGCGGGATAAGCCACGATCGTTTTTACCTGAACCGGTTGGCCAATAAACCTTGGTAAATAGTTCATAAGACTCGCGCTTGATTCCTTTAAGAGCTTTGCCTAAAACACTTTCAGCCTTGGTTGCTGCGTAAACATCTGCGGTATCGAATGTCGTGATACCTAAATCGTAGGCAGTACGAACGCATTTGATCGCCGCTTCTGATTCCACTTGCGAACCGTGCGTAATCCAATTTCCGTAGGAGATTTCTGAGACATACATTCCTGATGAGCCGAGGCGACGATATTCCATGCGCTGACCATACACTCGCTGTCAATACTCGTTCCCGTACTTCTGAAGCGTCTGAAGCGTCTGAAGCGTCTGAAGCGTCCAAAGCTTTTAAAGCGTGGTTGGTTGCTTTGCGACCTGTCATATGGTTTGGTTCGCTGGTAAGACAATTTAATAGCTTTACAGCTTGCCTTTCAGGGGAAGTCGGTGAAAATCCGACGCTGACCCGCAACCGTAAGAGCGCTTGACGCGCTTAAGTCGGATTACCTGGATCGCCAAGTCAAGATAGACAAACACCCGCCGAGGTTTGCGGGGCGTAGTCACAAGGAAAGTAGCTTTCTTGCTTTCATTGCCGCTACCCCGTGAGACTCTTAAATTAGAGAGGCTCCACAGAATTAAAATGAAAATTAAAATCAATACTAAGAAAAGATCTTTTGCAGTTATTACCACTGCGCTTTTACTCATAACCGGAATTACAATCTCACCAAGCGCCAGCGCCGCCGGAAAAGGTTGGCGCTACTGGGGTTATTACCAAGCAGCTCCTGGCGCAACAACATGGACTGCGGCAATGACTGGACCAACTGTTGATGTTGCAGATGGGGCGGTTGAAGGATGGTCATTTGTCTTTAGTTCAGATGATGTCCCATCAATAGCGCCGGTCATTAAACCTGACTTTGCAACTATTTGCGGCAAAGTAAAAGCTGATAAAGACACCAAGCGTGTGGCTTTAGTAGTCGATTACGGTTCATCGACATATGCGCCAAAAGGGGAAAAAGTGCAGAAAAGTTTTACCACTTGTGTGCGTACGGCTAAATCTTCACAGGGAATAGATATTCTCGCAATGGCGGTAAAGATTCGCGCCGCCAAGAGTGGCTTGATCTGCGGTATCAATGGCTATCCTAAAAAAGAGTGCGGCGTTGAAATCGCAACTCCTATTTCACTCAAGAAGTAAAAACTACTAGATGAAATCGCTGCATCCGCTTACTTGGTGGATCTGGTCACTGCTGATTATCTGCGCCGTCATTCGCGCCGATAGTGGCTGGTTGGCTGGCTCTGCCATAGCGGTTGCGGCGATTTTAGTTTGGCGGCTTGCCGCTGCCGCACCTTGGGCAAAGAGTTTCTGGTTTTCGTTAAAACTTGGCGCATTCATCCTGGCTATTCGCACCCTAGTAGGAGTCGCCATTGGCGTACCAATACCCGGAACTCCAATAATCACACTTCCAATTCTGCCGTTACCAAATTGGTTATCTGGAATCCGAATTGGTGGAGTAATTACTCAAGAGCGCTTGCTCTCATCGATTCATGAAGGCTTAATAATTGTTGCAGTTATTTCACTATTTGGTGCTGCCGTGTCACTTACTAGTCCCCATAAGTTGCTACGTGTTACTCCTGTGATGATCTATGAATTTGGAGTTGCCACGGTAATTGCTACTTCTGCGCTACCGAACTTAGTGCAAAGCGTTGCGCGAATTAAGCGAGCACGCGCGCTGCGTGGCGATGAGAAACCATCTTGGCGTTCCATTGCGCTCCCACTTCTTGAGGATTCGCTATCGCGTTCTCTGGAACTTGCCGCCGCAATGGATGCGCGTGGCTACGGCGTCAGCCGTACACGTTCACGCTATCGACCTATTGCTTGGAACCAAATCGATTCGATGCTAGTTCTGATATCAGCATTCCTTTTCGTAATAACTTTGGTGGTTGGGCAATGATTAATTTCTCACAAGTTTCACTGGTCTATCCGACATCGACTAAAACGATTTTGGAAGATCTCTCCTTCGAAATTGCTGAAGGTGAGATGGTTCTAGTAATTGGTTCAACCGGCACCGGAAAATCTTCGCTCTTACGTCTAATTAATGGCCTTGTCCCCCATCACACTGGAGGCATTCTCGCCGGAGATATTTCTGTAGACGGCATTTCAACAAGGCTGGTCAGACCCGGCGAACTTTCGCATTTGGTGGGAATCGTTGGGCAAAACCCGGCGCAAGGCTTTGTTACCGACATAGTTGAAGAAGAGCTCGCCTTTGGCATGGAGGCGTTAAATATTGCACCTGAATTAATGCGCAAGCGAGTTGAAGAGATCCTAGATCTCTTGGCGCTTACACATCTGCGCGACAGAACGATTTCAACGTTAAGTGGCGGCGAACAGCAACGCGTTGCTATCGGCAGCGCCTTGGTAATGAACCCCAAGGTCTTAGTCCTTGATGAACCAACTAGCGCCTTGGATCCAATCGCTGCTGAAGAAGTTCTCTCAATTCTTCATCGCTTGGTACATGATTTAAGTCTGACCGTGGTTATCGCCGAACATCGACTAGAACGAGTAATCGGATTTGCGGATCGAATCATCCATATCGCCGGCGATGGCAGCGCTGAAATTAATTTGCCAGAAGAAATTTTAAAACGCTCTGAAATTGCGCCACCGATAGTTCATCTAGCCCGCGC
>JBAXFA010000061.1:0-3621 GCA_037140155.1 Actinomycetota bacterium | reverse complement strand
CCAATCCGTCCGCCGTGCATTTAACACGTCGTGGTCGCTTAGCGCGCACGCTCTTGGTTCTCTCACTAGCTGTTGTACTAGCCAGCGTCTTTGGCCTAAAGGCAGGAGCCGGCACAACTGACCATGTAGGCGCCCCAACTTCCTTCATTCAGGTCACCGTTGCACCTGGGGATACCCTATGGTCGCTTGCTACTCGTATGGCCGATGGTGGGGATGTGCGCTCGCTCGTTGATGAGATCGCATCAGTTAACTCGCTATCGAGCGCCGAGGTCCAAGCAGGGCAGAAGCTGCGCATACCGCTTCACTAAAGGGCGCGACACGCCGTTCATCGGGTTTTAACCTACTCGACAGGCAAAGTCTCAAGATTTGCTTTATAGTTCCCACTATATGTAGGGGTCGGAGCGAATAAAACTTCCATAAGTAGTGTTTTTACGGTAGTTTTTGCGGCTCACCAATACATCTAAATTTGGGAATTTCTAGTATTTCGAAGGGAGACACGCCGAGATGATTTGCCCGTTCTGCACACACGATGATTCACGAGTCGTTGACTCTCGTCCGGTTGAAGATGGCACACAAATTCGCCGTCGTCGCGAATGCCCACAATGTGGCGAGCGCTTCTCAACCCAAGAAGTTGCCCTGCTCAATATCATCAAGCGATCTGGGGCAACCGAGCCATTTACTCGCGAAAAAGTTTTGGTCGGCGTTCGTAAAGCCTGCCAAGGTCGCCCAGTCGGCGAAGATGATCTAGTCCTATTGGCCCAGCGCGTTGAAGAGACCCTTCGCCGTACTGGCAAAGCAGAGATCGAAGCTCAAGAAGTGGGCATGGCAATCCTTGCGCCACTTCGCGAACTCGATGAGGTCGCCTACCTGCGTTATGCCTCGGTATACCGTAACTTTGCCTCCCTTGAAGATTTCGAAGGCGAGATCGCGTTACTGCGAGCAATGCCTTCGAGCGCGAATTCCCAAGCAAAAGAAATAAAAGAAAAAAGCGATTCCCCGTCGCTAAAAGTAAACCAACCAGCTACGAGTAATCGTTAAATAAAGAGAAGACGGGAAAATAAAAATGTCAGATACGGTCATCAACCGGCCTATAAAGATCAAAGCCCACAACACTGTAAAAGGTAAGGGCTTAACGATCGAACGTATTTATACAACTGAAGGAGTTCATCCTTACGATGCAGTCAAGTGGGAACGACGCGATGTTGTGCAGTCAAACTGGAAAACCGGTGAGACAGTATTCGAACAACATGGCGTTGAATACCCAGACTTCTGGTCTGTAAATGCTTCAACAATTGTTACAACCAAGTACTTCCGTGGGGCAGTAGGAGCAGAAAATCGCGAGTGGTCACTTAAGCAAGTTATCGATCGCGTAGTTCTTACATACACAAAAGCTGGAAAAGAATTTGGTTACTTTGCAACAGATAAAGATGCAGAGATCTTCGAGCACGAGCTAACACATATGCTCATGCACCAGATCTTCTCCTTTAACTCACCAGTTTGGTTTAACGTCGGAACAGCAGCACCACAGCAAGTAAGCGCATGCTTCATCTTGTCGGTTGATGACACGATGGATAGCATCCTTAACTGGTACCGCGAAGAAGGAATGATCTTCAAAGGCGGTTCAGGTGCAGGACTTAACCTTTCCCGTATCCGTTCTGCAAAGGAACTTCTAAAATCAGGTGGAACAGCCTCTGGCCCAGTTTCATTTATGCGCGGTGCTGATGCATCTGCAGGAACAATTAAATCTGGTGGCGCAACCCGTCGCGCAGCCAAGATGGTTGTTCTAGATGTAGATCACCCAGATATCGAAGAATTTATCGAGACCAAGGTCAACGAAGAAGACAAGATTCGCGCTCTTCGTGATGCTGGCTTTGATATGGACCTTGGTGGAAAAGACATCATCTCGGTTCAATATCAGAACGCAAATAACTCAGTTCGTCTTTCAGATAAGTTCATGCAGGCAGTTGAAAACGGCGAGCAGTTTGGTTTAACAGCTCGCTCAACTGGCGAAGTTATCGACACAGTCGATGCGCGCGAACTCTTCACAAAGATTGCACAAGCTGCATGGGCTTGCGCCGATCCTGGTGTTCAATTCGATGACACCATCAATGATTGGCACACAACTCCAGAGACAGGTCGCATCAACGCGTCAAACCCTTGCTCTGAATACATGTCACTAGATAACTCATCATGTAACTTGGCATCTCTTAACTTGATGAAGTTCCTAAAGGATGATGGTTCATTTGATGCAAAGACCTTTGGTCGCGCAGCAGAGATGATCATCACTGCAATGGATATCTCAATCTGTTTCGCAGATTTCCCAACTGAAGCGATCGGCGACACAACTCGCGCCTTCCGTCAGCTCGGAATCGGATACGCAAACCTTGGTGCCCTTCTTATGGCTTCAGGTCTTGCCTACGATTCAGAAGGCGGACGCGCGCTAGCCGGTGCGATCACTTCGCTTATGTCAGGTATTACCTACAAGCGTTCAGCAGAACTCGCTGGCATCGTTGGACCATATGCAGGCTTTGCACAAAATGCTAAGCCACACGCACGCGTAATGCGCAAGCATGCAGCGGCATCTTCTGCAGCCAAGTCTTCAACAACTCTAGATATCGATGTCTGGACTGAAGCAAATAAGGCATGGGATGCATGTCTATCAACTGGCGACAAAAACGGCTGGCGTAACGCACAGATCTCTGTGCTTGCCCCAACCGGAACAATCGGTCTGATGATGGATTGCGATACAACTGGTATCGAACCTGACTTCTCATTGGTTAAGTTCAAGAAGCTTGTCGGTGGCGGCTCAATGCAGATCGTTAACCAGACAGTTCCAGCAGCTCTTCGCAAGCTCGGATACACCGAAGAGACCATCGAAGCGATCGTTGAATTTATCGCAGCAAATGGCCATGTCATCGATGCACCAGGGCTTAAGCAAGAGCACTACGAAGTATTTGACTGTGCACTAGGTGCGCGTTCAATTGCTCCAATGGGCCACGTACGCATGATGGCTGCTTGCCAACCATTCCTATCAGGTGCGATTTCAAAGACAGTTAACCTTCCAGAAGATGCAACTGTTGAAGAAGTTGAAGAAGTACACCTTGAAGCATGGCGCATGGGTATTAAGGCACTTGCTGTTTACCGCGATAACTGCAAGGTCGGACAGCCACTATCTGATGGCAAGGCGAAGAAGAAAGATGCACCTGTTGAAGCAGAAGAACTAGCAACACCAGTTCGCAAGCGCCTTCCAAAGTCTCGTCCATCAACAACAACATCATTCTCTGTTGGCGGCGCCGAGGGTTACATGACCTCAGGTGCATACGCTGACGGTGCACTTGGTGAAGTATTCCTAAAGCTGGGCAAGCAGGGTTCAACTCTGGCCGGTGTAATGGATGCCTTCTCAATCGCAGTTTCAATCGGACTTCAATACGGTGTTCCACTAGAAACATTTGTAGAGAAGTTCACCAACTTGCGCTTTGAGCCAGCTGGTATGACAGATGATGCAGATATCCGCATGGCGCAATCCATGATGGATTACATCTTCCGTCGCTTAGCACTTGATTACCTGCCATTCGAACAACGTTCAGCGATGGGGTTGTTTACATCCTCAGAGCGTGCACG
>JBAXFA010000060.1:0-3692 GCA_037140155.1 Actinomycetota bacterium | reverse complement strand
GTGGTTACAAGACCCGTAAATTTGATGATGTTATGGATGAAGTTCGAGGATTCTTCGAAGTTCATAAGGCACTAGGCACCCATCCGGGCGGTATTCACATTGAATTGACAGGCGATGACGTCACCGAATGTGTCGGTGGCGGCGAACAGATCTTGGAATCAGACCTAGCCACGCGCTACGAGAGCGCTTGTGATCCACGTTTGAATCACACGCAGTCACTCGAACTCGCCTTCCTCGTGGCAGAAATGTTACGAGACCACTAGTTTTTAATTAAATTCGTATTAGCCTTATCGAATGCTGTTCCAAGCTACTCACAAGACTCCGATAGGAGAACTATTCCTTGTAAGTGACGAACACATATTGCTTGGTGCTGGGTTTAGAAATTTCAAGGATTTATTTTCTCGCATGGATATTTCTGATCAAAAGCGTGAAGTTAAAAGTCTAAAAAATATTCCGATTATTAGCGACTTAGTCAAAGATTATTTTGATGGTGACCTTTCTGCCCTCGGCGGAATAAAAGTAAGACAGCCAGGTGCCGAATTTTCGCAAGAAGTTTGGAAAGCAATGCGCAAAATTCCAGTCGGTAAAACATGGTCATATGCAGATTTGGCAGGAAGAGCTGGATCGCCTAACGCTGTTCGTGCCGCAGGAACCGCTTGTGCAAGGAATTTAATTGCGCCAATAGTTCCATGCCACAGAGTCGTAAAAACTGGCGGCGCCTTAGGTAATTATGGTTATGGGTTAGAGGTAAAAGATTGGTTATTACGCCACGAGGGAGCGCTTAAGTAACTTAGGAAGAACATCAAGAATCTTTTCCATATCAGCATCAGTTATATCTAGGTGAGTTACCAGGCGCAAAAACTTTGGTCCAAGCGCGCTGGCTAGAATCCCAGCTTCCTTCAATTGATTATTCAGTTCACTCGCCGTGATGCTGGTAGTGGAAAGATCGAGTGCAACAATATTTGTTTCAACACCCGATGCATCAATTAAATCAGGTGATATTTCAGAGCAAGCATTTGCGATTTGCTTCGCTTTTGCATGATCGTCTTTTAAGCGCAAAATATTATTGTCCAACGCATAGTTTGCCGCAGCTGCCAAGAAACCAACCTGACGCATTCCTCCGCCATATCGCTTTCGCCAAATTCGTGAATCCGCAATGCGTTCCCTGGTTGATATAACCGCCGAGCCAACTGGCGCTCCCAATCCCTTAGAGAAACAGACGCTTATGGTGTCGAATTGCAAACCAAACTCTTTCAGCGATACACCGCTGGCGACATGAGCATTCCAAATTCTTGCGCCATCAAGATGCATAGCAATTCCGACGGAAGAACTTGCTTTGCGAAGCTCTTTAATTTCAGTTATGGACTGAACAAAACCACCACCAAAGTTGTGGCTGTTTTCGATCGCAATGGCTTTTGTTGAAACTAAATATGGACCGGCATCAGGCGCAGAGATTCTCATGACTTCGCTAGCTTTAAACGAACCGCGATGGCCTTCCCAAGTTCGGGTTGTGATTCCACTAAATGTTGCACCGGCACCTAGTTCGGCGCGAACAATATGCGAGGTCAATTCAGTTAATAGTTCTTCTCCTGGTTTAACTAAGGAACGAATTGCAAGCTGATTAGTTAGAGAACCTGAAGGTGCAAAGAGTGCAGCCTCTTTGCCAAACATTTGCGCTACACGTTCCTCCAGAGCATTTACGGTTGGGTCATCACTATAAACATCATCCCCAACTTCAGCAGTTGTCATCGCTTCGATCATTGCTTGCGAAGGCTTTGTTACGGTGTCTGATCTAAAGTCGGCTAACTTGGTCATTGCTTCGCACTTTCTTTTCGCTGATCTAGAAAAATAATTAAATACATAGATGCAATTACAAGCGCTCCACCCAGAGCGATGCGCAGAGTAACTGGCTCATCTAGCAACCAAATTCCAAAGCCTGCAGCAAACACAACTTCCATGGCCAAGATAACAGCGACGCTCGAAGGAGCGATAAATGATTGAGCCCAGGTTTGCACTATAAAAGCCAGCGCTGTCGCAAATAGAGCGGTATAAATGATTGACCACCAAACACCTGAATCTGGTGGAACGGCAAAACCACTTTTAAGGCTTGCAAGAAATGTAACAACAGCACAGGTGCCAAGTTGTAGAACAGTGAGCGCATATGTATCTAAGCCCTTAGACCATTCGCCGAGGCCAACTATATGAAAGGCAAAGAGCAGTGCGCTAACAAAGACGAGGAATTCACCAAGGCCAAAGTGGAAACCATTAAATGAAAGGAGAGCAAGCCCCACCGTAGCAATGAGAACAGCTATCCATTCAACAGAGGTTATGTGCTTTCGAAGAATTACAGCAGCAACGACAGGAGTTAGGACTACATATAACCCAGTAATAAACCCAGTATTTGAAACCGTAGTAAGTGTTAATCCAAAGGATTGGAAGATGTAGCCACTGCTTAAAAAAAGACCAAGGATTGCGCCTTTTTTAAGGAAAGGTAGATCGATTTTTCTCAATACTGATGGACGTATTGCTATTAGGAAAAGGGTTGCAATTGTAAATCTCCAAGCGAGAAAAGAATTTACATCCAGACGCTCGAGAGTTCCTTTCATCGAAAGAAATGCACTGCCCCAAATAGCGGCAACGGCTGTCAAAATTACCGCAGAGAAGACTTTGCTATCTTTCATTTAATTTTTGCTCGCATCTTTGAAAGGAGCGCAATTTCTTCCCCATGCTTCTCTTCCATTCCAGGTGTTTCCAAAATTAGGGGCGCGTTTTGGGCAACTGGGTGAGCTAATAATTCTTCAAAGGGCTTAATTCCAATTTCGCCATCGCCAAGATTCTGGTGGCGATCTTTAAGTGCGCCGCAGACATCCATTGAATCATTTGCATGTATTAGTTGAATTCGCTCGATACCAACTAACTTAACAAGTAAATCTAAAGTCTCGGTCATGCCACCTTTTTTCGCAATGTCATGCCCAGCAGCAAAGACGTGGCAAGTATCCAAACAGACTCCCACTTTTGGATGCCATTCAAGCGCTTCAAAATAATGAAGCAAGTCATCCAATTTTTTAACCAATGACTGTCCTTGCCCTGCGGTTGGTTCGAGTAATAGCCAAGGAGCTTCGTCCGTTAATTTATTTAAAACTGGCATCATGCCCTTTTTGATCTGCTTCCAGGCTTTATCAACGTAATCTGAATCAACGGCAGAACCGGTATGAACGACAACACCCTTTGAACCAATTTCACTTGCCCTTCGAAGGGAGTATGCAGTTGACGCTACGGAGTTCTCATAAGTGGCAGCAGTGGGAGAACCTAGATTAATTAGGAAGGGTGCATGAACATAAGTTTCAATATCTAATTCCAAGGCTTTGTCTCTGAATAATTTATCTGCCTCAACATTCGCATCCGGCATTGCCCAACCTCTTGGATTGGATGCGAAAACTTGTATCGCTTCAGCTTTTACTTCTTGTGCATAAGAGATGGATCGCTTTGCCATTCCACCCGAAGTTGGAGTGTGAGCGCCCAATCTTGGGAGTTTTCTTGGGCTGGCCATTGGCAAACCCTAACTCATAGCGGAGAAATAGTTAGCCTAAGGTAATAGTCACGGTCGAGCCCGGGGTTACTGCAACCCCGGATTTTGGTGAAATATTGGTAACCATTTTCTTCTTAGCCATATATTTGTATTCGACTTTGAA
>JBAXFA010000059.1:0-3881 GCA_037140155.1 Actinomycetota bacterium | reverse complement strand
TATCCGCGGAAGGCGTTAAATTGCAACGGCGTCATTGTCTCTAAAATGTCTACTTGTGTGACACAAACTTTAAGAATGGTTCGAATTCTTCCAAGTATCGCAAGCGATCGATGGGTATCACCTGATTCCAGCGCCTTACCAGCTTCGTTAAATTCGTGAATTAACTGCTTAAACCAGAGCTCATAGCTCTGATGGATGATGATAAAAAGCATCTCATCATGTTCGGGGCCTTCAGATAGCGGAGTTTGTAATGCAAGTAACTTATCAATTGCTAAATAAGAGTTGTAAGTTATTGCGGAATCAAAATCGGCATCGCTCAAGTGACTCTCGAATCTGTTGTCTTAATCTTCTCGTATTGGCGGGAAGCTACTAGATCGCGGATACGAGCGAAACCATCCCAAACTTCTACATATGAGGTTGGTAGTGGCGCAATCGCAAGGCGGATTGAATTTGGGGTGCGATAGTCCGGAATAACATCGGCAAATTCGCGAAGTGCTACACAGATGCGTGCAGCATCAGGATGGCCGAGTGAAATATGTCCACCACGTTCTTGGGGATTGCGCGAGGTAAGTAAAGTAAATCCAAGTTCTGCCAGCCATGCGTCAAATAGCTGAATCATCATTTCGGTACCGATTGCAGCTTTTTCAGAGATAGCACCGATCCCTGCTTCTTCTATCATCGTAAATGCGCTCTTTATGCACCGCAATCCAATTAACGAAGGGCTGGCAATTTGGAATCCACGAATTCCTTGCGCACGTTCAAAATCGGCTCCCATTGCAAATTGCTCACCTTGCGAGAACCAACCTTGAATTGGAACTTGTAACTCAGCTTGCACTTTTTTATTTACATAGAGCCAAGCA
Source organism: Actinomycetota bacterium (assembly GCA_037140155.1). Lineage (GTDB taxonomy): Bacteria > Actinomycetota > Actinomycetes > Nanopelagicales > Nanopelagicaceae > Planktophila. Next base: position 3,021 of record JBAXFA010000059.1, on the reverse strand, counting down.
GGTGCACCAGGTCCGGAATTTCCATATTTATAAGTACATCCAACGGCAATATCAACGCCGTTCTTATCAAAATCCATCTCGATCGCACCAACTGCATGGCTGGCATCCCACAACATAAACGCACCATGCTGGCGAACTAGATCAGTAAGTGACTTAATGTCATTGCGCGCACCAGAGCGGTATTGAATTACCTCTAAGGTAACGAGCGCAACATCGTCGCTTAAGTAAGGCGCAAGAATTTCGGGAGTGATGCGCTCGTGTTCGGCAGATCCAGCAGTTTCGTTATCAATTATCACGAGCTTCAGCCCTAATTGCTTTGCGATTCCATCGAGAATATAACGATCAGTTGGAAAGTTTGCCGCATCGGTGATGATTGTTTTACGTCCTGGACGTGCATGAATCGCCGCCAGCGCTAACTGATAGAAATTTACTGAAGTTGTATCGCAGGCCAGAACTTGGCCCGCCGCAGCGCCAAGTGTGGCTCTACCAATTAGATCTCCGGTTGGCTGAGCTTCATCCACCCAATGGCCCCAGCCCGTCACTACTTCAGGGCCCCATTCATCTTTCATAAAATCATTTACCGCATCGATCGTTGCCAGTGGCAAACGCCCTAATGAATTTCCATCTAAATAACAGATATTTGGATCACTGTTCACAAATTGGGAACGGAAACGAGCCAGCGGATCGCGAGCATCTAGATCTAGCGCAAATTGACGGTCAGTGGCTTTCATAGTTGAAAGGTACGCTCTCCCATCGTGGCGCGCAATCTTGTCAATATCGAAGAGGTCAGTAAGGCCTTTGATATTAGAGCGCTGCTCGAAAGAGTTTCATTGGGAGTATCTGAAGGCGATCGCATCGGAATTGTCGGGCGAAATGGATCTGGCAAAAGTACTTTAATGAAAGTTATCGCATCGGTTGAGAGTCCAGATCAGGGACGAGTCACTAAAGCAAACTCGGTAAAAATCGGCCTTCTTTCGCAAGTAGATAAGGCCGACCCCAATTCAACTGTGGGCGATGTAGTTATTGGAGATCGCGCAAAACATGAATGGGCGAGCGATTCCGGAATTAGAGAAGTATTTACTGGGCTCTTCGGTGGATTTGATGACCATCTCTTCGAGCGAAAATTTGCAACTTTATCTGGCGGAGAAAAACGTAGAGTTGGGTTGGCCAAATTATTGATCGATGATCTTGATTTGATTCTGCTTGATGAACCAACTAACCACTTAGATGTCGAAGGTGTGGCATGGCTAGCTAGCCATCTGAATAGCAGAAAATCTTTAGCGGTTCTAGTTATTACGCACGATCGCTGGTTTCTAGATGCGGTAACAGATCGAACTTGGGAAGTTGTTGGCGGCAAAGTTGAAGAGTATGACGGTGGTTACTCTGCTTTTGTTTTAGCTAAAGCAGAACGGGCACGTCAGGCAAGTGCGATGGATGCTCGACGTAATAACTTGATTCGCAAAGAGCTTGCTTGGTTACACCGCGGCGCGCCAGCAAGAACTACGAAGCCAAAGTTTCGCGTGGATGCCGCAAATGTTTTGATTGCAGAAGAGCCAGCACCACGTGACCAAGGCGAGTTATTGAAATTTGCACGCAATCGCTTAGGAAATACCGTCTATGAGGCAAACCATCTTCAAATCCGTGCTGGTGATAAAGAGTTAATTGATGATTTATATTGGAACGTTGGCCCGGGAGATCGCATCGGAATAGTAGGTATAAATGGTGCGGGCAAGACAACGCTTATGCGTACCTTGGCTGGAGAAATTCAACCTTTCGCCGGCAAATTAACCACTGGAGTCACTGTTAAAGCTGCCTTCTTAACCCAGCATTTAGATGAGCTAAATCCGCAATGGCGAGTTCTGGAAGCAGTTGAAAAAGTTGCTGCTCATATTGAACTTGGAAATGGAAAGTCACTTTCTGCTTCGCAATTATGTGAGCGGTTGGGTTTTGATAAAGATTCACAATGGACGCCAGTTGGCGATCTATCTGGTGGCGAGAAACGTCGCCTGCAATTGACTCGTTTGTTGATGGACTCTCCAAATGTACTTTTGCTAGATGAACCTACAAACGATTTTGATATTGAAACATTGACCGAGTTAGAAGACTTACTCGATAGCTTTGGTGGCACTTTAATTGTCATCTCACACGATAGATATTTTCTAGAGCGAGTGTGCGATCGCTTTGTTGGATTGCTGGGCGACAAGTCATTAAGAGACTTACCGCGTGGCGTTGATCAATATTTAGAGCAACGGGCAGCCTCGATTCAAAATACCGGCGTAACAGAAAAATCTAAAGGCGTCTCAACAGCTGCTGAACAGCGCCAGTATAAAAAGGATTTAGCGCGCCTTGAGCGCCAGATAGAAAAAGCCAAGGTTCGCATCAGTGAGCTAGAGCAATCGCAGACTGATTCCGCGTTCGATCCAGCAGAACTCACGCGCGTAAGCGAAGAACTTGAATCGCAACGAGCCGAACTAAACTCTCGTGAGGAAGAATGGCTAGAAGTTACGCTACTACTTGAGCCATGAGTTAATATATTTCTATGAATAAAATTACTCACGCTGTCGAGGTAATTCTTTTCCGTAGCCGTTTCTTATTGGCTCCTCTATATATGGGCCTCGTGGGCGCACTAATTCTCTTGGCCTATCGCTTTGTCGTGGAGTTCTGGCACTTAGCAGAAAAGACCGCTGATGTAACCGCAAGTGAATTTACACTTTCTCTTTTAGCGCTCTTAGATCTCACACTGCTCGCAAATCTAATCTTGATGGTGATATTTGCTGGTTATGAAAACTTTGTATCACGAATTGATGTCGCTACTACATCAAAAGATCGCCCACATTGGATGGGTACGATCGATTTCAGTGGCCTCAAGATAAAGCTAATTGGATCACTTGTTGCAATTTCAGTTATTGAACTACTTAAAGATTTTATTGAACTCTCTGGACAAGATCATGTTGGTGGCGGCACAAAGTGGCGAATCGTTATCCATTTGACCTTCGTAGTCTCCGGTGTTTTGTTTGCGCT
>JBAXFA010000058.1:0-3928 GCA_037140155.1 Actinomycetota bacterium | reverse complement strand
TTCTCGCATAAAAAGGGGTCGGGGTTGCAACTTTTTTTAACTTCGGAGATACTTACGGCACATTCGAAAGAATGAAAATGACGGGGAGAGTACTTCTCAAACGAGTTTCTAAATCAGAAACCTTTGCCGTACAGCTTTAAAATGATTACACAATCGCATCATGCGGAAAGTTTTAGATCACTACCAGCAACATCCACGCCGATTTCTCCTGAGAAAGTAGCCTCTTTACTGGCCTCAGAATGGCAACTATTTACTAAAAACACTAAGGGTTCAGCTACCGAGAGCGCACGCTCTATGAAGTCGCTCCCCCTTGGCGTTACCTCTAGCTTCCAGCACTGGGATCCATATCCAATCTCGATCGTCTCCGCTAAAGGTGCGTGGATGACCGATGTTGATGGTCGCCAGTTACTTGATCTATCAATGGGTTTTGGCGCAATGCTCGCTGGCCACCTAAATCCAGTTGTAGTGGAAGAAGCGAAAGCCGCTCTTGATACCGGAATGCTCTTTGTAACCCCATCTCCGATTTCAACCGATGCCGCAGAACGAATCTGCCGTCGCTTCGGAATTGATCAGGTGCGTTTTACAAACTCAGGCACTGAATCAACTATGTATGCAGTGCGCGTTGCCCGATCTGTAAGTGGCAAGAGCGACATCGTTAAGGTCGAAGGCGGCTACCACGGTAGCTACGATCCATTTGTTGTCTCATCAAAGCCAAAGGTTGAATCTGCAGGGGATTCGGACTTCCCAACTCCTGTAACTGATTCAAATCTGGTAACTGGAAATGTCTTTGTTGTTCCTTATAACAATCCCGAATCGCTAGAAGCAATCTTCGAAAAGCATTCTTCAACAATTGCTTGCTTCATAGTTGAACCAGTTCTAGAAAATATTGGAATTGTTCTGCCAGATGCCGGTTACCTAGAGCGCGTACGCGAACTCTGTGATCAATACGGAATTATTTTAATCTTTGACGAGGTTAAGACGGGCCTTACCGCAGGACATCAAGGTGCTGCGCAAAGACTTGGTGTGCAGCCAGATTTACTTACTCTCGCTAAATCAATTGGTGGTGGGCTAACACTTGCTGCATTTGGTGGCAAGCAGAAGTACATGGATTATGTAACAAACGGAAAAATGGCCCACTTCGGTACATTTAACGGTAATCCACTAGCAATGGCTGGTATTCGCGCAGTAGATAAAATTTGTACTGCTGAAACGTTAGCTGCAGCTGAAGCTCTAAACCAACAAGCGTTAGAACGTATCTCTGAGATTATTGATGAGTACCAACTTCCGGCACATACCGTTGGTTTTGGCGTTAAGGGCTGTATTACTTGGTCTACAACTCCAGTGCGCAACTATCGCGATTACAAAGCAACAGACTTTGCAGTCGCAGAACTTTCTTGGCTCTGGTCGCTCAACCGCGGCATCATTACGCCTCCGGGCCTAGATGAGCAGTGGCTAATTAGTTTGGCGCATGGACAGAAAGAGATCGACATCTTGGTCGAAGATTTCCGTTCGCTCGCTATAGCGCTACGTAGTTAATCAATCGCAACAACGAAATCGGCGCGGTTACGTCCGCGTTCGATTAGTTGTGCATTCGCTTCATCGGTGCCTTTCGCCCAAGCTTTTGCAGCTTCGGGCTCTTTTCCATAGGCAATGTGTCGCGAAATCAAACGCGAAATACGTTTATCGTCATCAACATCAACCATCCAACTTTCATCAAGCAGATCGTTAATTACTTCCCAGCCGCCTTCGTCATGGAGCAAATAATTACCTTCAATTATCACTACCTTGGTAGCTGAGGTAACAACTCCTTGCGCAGCTATAGATTCTTCGATCGCCCGATCAAAAATTGGATAGTAAATATTATGAGTTTGCTCAGATCGGATCCGCTTAACTAGCGAGACAAATCCCGCTACATCAAAGGTATCTGGGGCGCCTTTACGATCGGCGCGCTTTAAATCTTTCAATACCTTATTGCTTAAGTGATATCCATCCATCGGTACAACTGTGACAAATTCTTTCGGCAGCTTACTCATTAGGAATTTAGAGAGCGTGGACTTTCCAGCGCCAGGTTTACCGATAATTCCAATTAATACGCGTTCGGTGGCCTTGTCCAGATGTTCTTGGATACGGGCAAGTGCGGCTGCTTGGCTGGCTAACTCTTCAGGCATTTTTCAAGTTTAGCGCTTGTGCGAAGGCGATTACTAGGGAATTATAAATTCATGATAAAAAATGGAATCATCAACGGCGACCTGGCATCTCTATTGGCGCGCTTTCGCCATGTAAATACAATCGCAATTGTCGATGGACCTTTCCCAACATATCCCAACGTTGAAACGATTGATCTCGCACTCGTTATGGGAACTCCGACTGTCTGTCAGGTACTCGATGCGATCTTGCCGCATTTGGATTTAACCGGAATGTTCTTGGCTGCAGAGTTTGAGGCAAAAGTTGATGCTGCAACGGTTGCTGAATATAAGAAGCATCATGGTGGTTTAGCGACAACGGTTATTCCGCATGAAGATTTCAAAGTAAAAGTTGGTCAAGCTTTAGGAATTATTCACACCGGCGATGCCGTTCCTTACAGCAGCGTTATTTTGCGATCAGGCTGAAATCCATATCATCTAACTTTGGATAAGACGATTGTGCACCTTTTCGCATAACGCTTTTAGTCGCACAATCGATTCCAAATTGCACAGCGCGATCTTCGCTGGCACCCGATGCTAGAGCTGCAGCAAAGGCGCCGATAAAACAATCTCCGGCGCCGGTGGTATCGATTGCACTTACTTTTTTAGCGGAAAATCTTTTAACTTTGCCATCTAGCGTGACAAGCGCTGCTCCTTCACTACCTAAAGTCACAATCGTGCGACCTTTGCTGCGAAGTGAGGCGATAATTTCATCGCTATCTGGTGCGCGATGGGAGTGATCTAATTCTGCAAATTCAATCTCATTGGGAATTAACCAATCAGTTAGTTCAAGTAGATCATCGGTAAGTGGTTGATATGGAGCTGGATTAAGAATTGTTGTAATACCCAGCTCTTGCGCGGTACGAAAAGCTGCCAGAGTTACTTCTTGGGGAATTTCACATTGCGCAATTAAGACGCTCACGTTCTTTAACTTATTAACTTCATCGATGCCATCTTGTGGTGTTAACGCAAAATTAGCGCCAGGCACAATTGATATACGGTTCTGGCCTTGGCCATCTACCCAAATATGGGCAACTCCGGTGTGCGTATTAAGACGTAAAACTGAAGATGTATCCATCTGACAATCTTTAAAATTCTGCAGACTTTCATCACCGAAACTATCTTTACCGATGCCGGTAATCATCGTTACCTTCGCCCCAGTACGAGCTGCCATTACAGCTTGATTGGCGCCCTTACCACCAAAACCTGTGGTGAAGCTTTCGCCGAATCTAGTTTCACCCGCTGCAGGCAAGATATCGGCATAAACAGTTAAATCCATCATCGTGCTGCCGATGACAGCAATATTTGTGCCGGCTAAATTTTTCATTTTAAAGCAAGGCTTCTGCGTGTGTTTCGTGAGACTTCATCGCTGCTGCAAATACTTTATGTGAATCAATAACTTCTGCAACAGTTGCGCAAGCAAAGCGATCGCCTAACTTTCCTTCACGTTCTGCAAAGTAAGCTGCCCACATCTGCAAGAGCGCATCTGGGAAACCAAATTCAAAGATATGTCCGGTAATTACCGGCCAATTTGTGACGTGGCCAGGTTGAATCTCTGACCAGACTTGTTCGCCATTTCTTAAAGCAAAGGTGTGATAAACGGCTGGGTTCTTTGTGCTGAAACGAACTCCCCCAGTCATGCCTATTGCGCTAAAGAAGAATGTGTTGCTTTCTCCCGGTGCGATTCGCTTCATCTCCCAGAACATTGGGAATTCACGATCATTGCCCGGGTTCTTCGCGCGCAT
>JBAXFA010000057.1:0-4022 GCA_037140155.1 Actinomycetota bacterium | reverse complement strand
AGATCGGATCGTAAGCAGGAAGAATTGCGCCACCTGGAAGTCCAAACATCACATCTACATTTGCTGCTTCAAGGCTTTTCACCAATGAAGTAGCTCCTGTCATTGCTGTGCCGTTGGCCGTTGGTACGTGTGCCATCTTCTTACTCCTTTCCTTAGATCTCTAGGTTTAACTTTCTTTCTGAAATAAAAAAACCCTCAGGTATCTGAGGGCGCGTGCTTTAAAAAGGCACGCGCTATCGAATCACCACCACAATTACTGATGATGATGAGATGAGCGCGAGCTGCTTTTGCATGGACTTATTCTCCATCGCCGAAGGCGTATGAGTCAAGGCATGAGATGTAAGTCTCAAATTGTGAAACTAGCCGCAGACTGCGCCTTTAGAGGCAGAGCCGACAGTCTTTGAATACTTGGCGAGGACCCCGCGAGTGAAGGTATGCGGAATTGGTTTCCAGCCAACTTTGCGGGCGGCAAGTTCTGCTGGATCTACCAAGAGATCCAAAGTGCGGGCCTTGATATCGATACGAACGCGGTCACCATCTTTAATGAAGGCAATCGGTCCACCATCGACTGCTTCAGGTGCAACGTGTCCGACGCAAAGTCCAGTTGATCCGCCAGAGAAGCGACCATCTGTTAATAGCAAAGTTGATTTACCAAGACCGGCGCCTTTTATCGCACCAGTAATCATTAACATCTCGCGCATACCCGGTCCACCCTTTGGACCTTCGTAACGAATTACGACAACGTCTCCAGCTTGGATAGTTCCATTCTCAAGTGCTTCCATCGCAGCTTGTTCGCGTTCGAAGACGCGCGCTGGTCCTTCAAAAGTTTCAATTCCGATACCCGCGGTCTTACAAACTGCACCATCTGATGCCAGCGTTCCGCCCAGAATTGTTATTCCTACATCGGTAGAAAGCGGAGTTGCGATAGCGTGCAAAATATCTCCATCTACATCTGGCGGATTAATACCAGCGAGATTTTCGGCCATAGTTTTACCAGTAACAGTCATTACGTCGCCATGTAGCAAACCTGCATCAAGGAGCGCCTTTAGAACAACAGGGACGCCGCCGACTTTATCCATATCGCTCATTACATAACGACCGAACGGCTTTAGATCGCCGAGTAGCGGGACCTTGGAACCTATGCGGTGGAAGTCATCAAGTGTTAAATCAACTTCAGCTTCGTGTGCGATTGCTAGTAAATGAAGAACAGCATTTGTTGATCCACCTAGTGCCATGACTGCAGTAATGGCATTTTCAAAGGCGCGCTTTGTCAAAATGTCGCGTGTCGTAAGTCCAAGTTTGATCATATTTACAACTGCAGCACCGGATGCAACTGCAAAAGAATCACGGCGTCGATCTACTGCAGGAGGAGCGGCCGATCCTGGAAGTGAGAGGCCAATAGCTTCGCCCACGGTCGCCATCGTATTTGCGGTGTACATACCGCCACATGCGCCTTCGCCGGGGCAGATAGCGCGTTCAATTTGATCAACGCGCTCTTGCGTAATTAAGCCGCGCGCACATGCACCGACTGCTTCAAAAGCATCGATGATCGTTACATCTTTACCATCTACTTGACCCGGCAGAGTTGAACCTGCATAAACAAAGACTGAGGCAACATCGATACGAGCTGCTGCCATCATCATTCCGGGAAGTGATTTATCGCAACCAGCAAATGTAACCATTCCATCTAAGCGCTCTGCTTGCATAACTGTTTCGACAGAATCTGCAATAACTTCACGGGATACGAGTGAGTAGTGCATTCCAACGTGGCCCATCGAAATTCCATCAGAGACAGATATCGTGCCGAATTGCATTGGGAATCCACCGGCATCGATAACGCCTTGCTTTGAAGCTTTCGCCAAACGATCTAACGACAAATTACATGGGGTGATTTCATTCCAAGATGAGGCGATACCAATCTGAGGCTTAACCCAATCTTCATCTGTCATTCCAACTGCGCGCAACATTCCGCGGGCAGGGGCGCGTTCTAAACCATCTGTGACTAATCCGGAACGTGGCTTCATCTGCGACATGGCATGAAGTCTATTAGAATGTGCTCATTCACTCCAGTTAACAACCAAAAACCATACCTTTTAGAGGAGAACCTTGTGTCAAAAAAGCCCGTAGTTGACGGCCTAGATCCAACTAGATGGCGAACACTATTTGTCGTCGCTATTTCTCAGTTAATGCTCGTACTCGATAGCTCAATTATGAATATCGCAATCCCGAGCGCCAAGATTGATCTCGGAATTAGCGATGCCAATCAGCAATGGGTTATCACTGCATACACCTTGGCCTTTGGTTCACTTCTTCTGCTGGGTGGCCGCGTTGGTGATTACATGGGACGTAAGAAGATCTTCTTAATCGGATTGATCGGCTTCGCTGCAGCATCTGCACTAGGTGGGATTGCTTCAACACAAGGGCTGCTCTTTGCATCCCGTGCTTTGCAAGGTGTCTTTGGTGCGTTGCTAGCTCCAGCAGCACTCGCAATTATTTCGGTGACTTTCACAGTTCCGGCAGAACGCGCGAAAGCATTTGGCGTAATCGGAGCTATCTCAGGTGGGGGCGCAGCGATTGGCTTGATTTTGGGCGGCACTTTGACTGAGTACTTCTCATGGCGCTGGTGCTTAGGAGTTAACACTCCAATTGCAATCATTGCGGCAATATTGGCAATTAGATTTGTTCATGAATCGAAAGCTGAAGGCAATAACACTTATGACATCCCTGGTGTTATTACAGCGACCGCCGGACTCTTCTCGCTGACGTACGGATTTAATGAGGCGGCTACTAAAGGCTGGTCGTCATCAACGACTATTTCATTCCTTTTGGCGGCAGCGGTTCTGCTCGTAATTTTTGTTGTAATTGAGTTGAAGGTTGCCAATCCACTTATGCCACTTCGCGTGGTGACTGAGCGCAACCGAGGTGGTTCATACCTCGGTTCACTCGTTGTCGGAGCCGGACTCTTCTCAATGTTCTTATTCCTAGGTCTGTATCTTCAAGTAATTCTTGGGTACTCACCGTTGAAATCTGGTTTTGCCTTCTTGCCATTTACGGCAGGCATCATCGTCTTCGCTGGCATTGCTTCCCAACTCTTGCCACGCGTTGGACCTAAGGCGCTAATGGTGCCTGGTCTAATTGCAGCTGGTTTAGGACTATTGGCGCTCTCTAGAATCACGCCAGATACTTCATATACATCCCATGTTCTACCTTCACTGTTGATCATGAGTTCGGGAATGGCGTTGGTATTTATTCCATTGACGTCCACATCACTGCATGCAGTTTCAGCACATGACACTGGAGTCGCCAGCGCGATGCTTAATACATCTCAGCAAATTGGTGGATCGCTAGGAACTGCGCTACTTAATACCGTGGCTGCAACCGCAACTACTACCTACATTGCAGCACATGCTGAACTCGGCAAGATGGTGCAGCCATTTGCTATGACCCACGGATTTACAGTGGCCTTCAAATTCAGCGCGGGACTACTTTTTGTTGGAGCGGTCGTACTCTTCTTCTTTATTAATATTGGAAAAGAGTCATTAGTTGAAACAGAAGGCGTAATTGCTCATTAATTAAAAGCTAACTACCAGCTTGACCTAAGTGGCCAAGTAGAAGCTCGCGTACACGCGCAGCATCTGCTTGGCCCTTTGTCTCTTTCATGACTGCGCCAATTAACGCACCAGCGGCAGGAACATGTCCGGCCCGTACCTTGTCGGCAGTCTCGGCTTGCTCTGCACAAACTTTTTCAATCGCGGCCATAAGTGCGCCATCATCGTTTACAACTTTTATTCCGCGCTTGGCGACAACTTCACTTGGGGTGCCCTCCCCTGCAATTACGCCTTCGACAACTTGGCGGGCTAACTTATCTGTTAACTCGCCAGCTGCAACAAGTGCAACAATTTCAGCAACATCTTTCGGTGTAATTGAAAGGTCTGCGATAGCAACATCTTTCTCATTTGCCAGGCGGGAAATTTCACCGAGCCACCAAGTGCGTGCTTTAGTTGGTTCGGCACCTAATAAAA
>JBAXFA010000056.1:0-4045 GCA_037140155.1 Actinomycetota bacterium | reverse complement strand
ACTATAAATGCATATTCGTGTTCACCTGATTGCAGATATCCAGCCAAACTAACCACACCAGTAAGTGTTCCAGTCTTTGCTTTGACCAGCCCAACCGCCTTTGGTGCAGTTTTTAGGTAGCGATGGCGCAGGGTTCCGGTCTTGCCGCCAATCGGTAGCCCATCGACTATCTGAACAAGAACTGGATCTACTTGAATTTTATATAAGAGTTGTCCCATAAGGCTGGCAGTCACTTTATTTTCTCGAGAGAGGCCACTTGCATCTTTTACAACAATGCTAGATGAATCTAAACCCATCTCGTTAAGTAATTTAGCAAAAGTCTTAGCAACGCCAACATCGTTAAATTCGTTACCAGCGGCTTTCGAAGCTATCCGCCCCATTCTTTCTGCAAGTAAGTTATCGCTCCAGAGCAGAAACCAATCCATAATTTCTTTAACTGTTGGCGATGTAGAGGAAAGCACCTGTTCTCCTGCGCTTGCCAGCGCCTGCTCTTCACTCACATTTACGAAAGTCACAGCAACATGGCGTTTGGTATAAAGCGTTTTCAAATTTGCCAGATCGGCAGAGTAAAGGTCGTTGTAATAAATCTTTAACTTCTTGACTGTTTTACCAGTCTCTTTCTTCACAGCGCTTAGGCTGCTGGCCGCCAAACGTGGATAAGAAGTGCGATGCATCTTCACCGCAACTTGGCTATTAGTAGACATCCATGGATCGAACTCGCCATTAATAACTATTGAATTTGGAACCGGCCCAAGCGAAAGTGAGGTTGCGAAAACCTTTTGTGGATCTAAATACTTGAGTGTGGCAACTGCAGATAACAATTTCATCGTCGAAGCTGGCTTGCGTTGAGATAAACCATTTGCCTCAAAGACAATTGCGCCAGTTTTTACATCAATGAGCGATACTGATGGATTGCTGAGTTCAGGAGCTGCTGCCAGGCGCGCAAATACAGTTGCTGCCGCCATCGGATCAAGTGCGCTAGCGCTAGGGATAGCCAATACGCTCGCTGCAATAATCGCAGCGGTAAAGCCTAAAAACTTTTTCATCTCTTAATTTGCTCCCTTGAGCCATTTCTAGCGTTTAATCCTTATTAAGTTTAGAGTGCGCATATGGAAATGAATACACCTGCCACGATCGGACCAGGAGAATTCTTTCCCGTAATCGGAGTCGGGCCACACGATAAACCTTGGCCAACTGGCGCCCAATATGACCCAGAATTACTAGAAAATGGCGATCGGCGAAATGTTTTAGATCATTACAGATATTGGTCGGTAGAGGCAATTGTTGCTGATTTAGATACGAAGCGCCATAAATTGCATATCGCAATCGAAAACTGGCAACATGATTTAAATATTGGTTCAGTAGTTCGCACCGCAAATGCCTTTAACGTCTCTGCTGTTCATATAGTTGGCAAGCGCGATTGGAATAAGCGCGGTGCGATGGTTACTGATAAATACCTGAGAGTCATACATCATCCAACGATTGCCGATTTTGCCACTTGGTGTAAAGAAAATAATTTGCCGATAATTGGAATTGATAATGTCCCGTCATCTAAGCAGCTGGAAGGTTCGCAACTCCCCGAATCTTGCGTTCTACTATTCGGGCAAGAAGGTGCTGGCATGTCTGACGAAGGAATCGCGGCCTGTGAAGTTCTGTATGCGATTCAACAGTACGGTTCAACTCGTTCTATGAACGCTTCGGCAGCCGGTGCCATTGCGATGTATCACTGGGCGCTGCAACATCTGCCCAGATTAAGTTAATTTTCTAGTCGCCCAAATCATCTGAGACTGGGACATCTTCCATAGCCTCCCGCACAGCAATTAAACGTCGCTCAATCTCATTAGCTTCATCCATGCGCCCTAAGCTGCGTAAAACTGTAGACATTCGCGTTTCAATATCGACGATGAGTTCAAAGTCTTTTGGTTCATCTTCAGAGATGATCTGCAAGACGCCATCTAAAGTTGATAGACCATCTTCTAACTTTCCGATTAAAACTTCTGCTTTTCCGTATTCCAGCAAGGCAAAAGTTTCACGGCGGTGGTCATGGCCGGTTTCGAATACATCAATTGCTTTGCGGGCGGCTTCAAGTGCTTTCTCGCCGTCGCCGATTTCGACGTAGCAAGAGGCTATCTTCTGATCACATCGAGCAACCTGGATAACTTCTTTCTCAGTCTTAAAAATTAAGCGAGCTTCTTTAAAGGTGGTGAGCGCAAGTTCGTAATTTTTTAACTCACGATATGCACAACCCAATAGATGAAGATCATTGGCAGCACCAATTTGGTTGCCATCGACTAGATGCTCTTGGGCGCACTCATCCATAATTTCAACAACTTTTTCAAAATTCTTGGAGGCATACCACCACTCACCCAGCGTGCAGGCAAGTTCAAGTGATAGCGGTGATTTACTTGCGCGCAGAATTTCGACCGCTTTACTCATCGCAGTTGCTGCTTCATCCATACGTTTTAATTGATTTAAGTTATAACCAATTGCAGAGTAAGCCTGGGCTAAACCTTCGCTAGATTCGTTTGCGCCAAGTTCAGAGAAAATATCGCGCGCAGTTTCGGCGAGCGCTAGCGCTTCGTCATATTGACCACGAGCAAAGATCCGGGCGGAGAGTTCGTAATATGTATTTGCACGATCGGCACCGTGAACTTCTGGTATTCGATCCCAGAGCATTTCCTCTGATACGAGCTCGTCTTGGCCTTCATCTTCGCTCATCGATACCCCCGTGTCGTTTTCTGCTGGTTTACGGTGAATGGTTGGAACTTACTCCGAAATCGGGATAGAACTCACGTAATTAGCTTGCAGGTGGGTGAAGTTTTCGAGTGGACAGGCTCGGCGCTCCTGACTTACCCTTGGCTTGTTGCAAACGATTTGCATCTAGGTCTAGCCCTATCAGGAGCCCCATGAACACGATCGTCACGGCCGCACCTCGCATTCCACTGCGCGAGCGCCTAACCCGCGATGAGTGGCGCCGTATGGCTGCCATGTTCGGCTTTATCGCTTTCTTACATATTGCCGGCGCTTTGTTGATGTGGCAAGCGACAAATGGAAATTACAAATTAGCCGATGGATCACTCTTTGGTTGGGGCACCGCCGCCTTGGCTTACACCTTAGGTATGCGCCATGCCTTCGATGCTGATCACATCAGTGCAATCGATAACACAACTCGTAAATTAATGTCAGAAGGTCAGCGCCCATTAGCGGTTGGTTTCTTCTTCTCTCTTGGCCATTCATCGGTCGTTGCTACTTTGGCTATTCTTTTGAATTTTGGAATTAAGGCTCTTGGCTCACAACTGAAAGATGAGAATTCATCGCTGCATCATTACACCGGGCTAATCGGCACAACCGTTTCTGGAACATTCTTGATGTTGATCGCAATCTTAAACTTGGTAATCCTAGTTTCTATCGTCGGTGTCTTTTTAAAAATGCGTAAAGGTTTATATAACGAAGAAGAGTTAGAAAAACATTTGAATTCTCGCGGTTTATTGATGCGCTTCTTCGGTCCAATTGCCCGTCGTATCGATAAGAGCTGGAAGATGTATCCACTAGGGATTCTCTTCGGCCTTGGTTTCGACACCGCAACTGAAGTTGGCTTACTAGTTCTAGCTGGTTCATCGGTAATAGCCGGTTTACCTTGGTGGGCAATCATTTCACTTCCACTCTTTTTCGCTGGTGGCATGAGTTTGTTAGACACAATTGATGGATCATTTATGAACTTCGCTTATGGTTGGGCATTTTCTAAGCCAGTGCGCAAGGTTTATTACAACATCATTATTACTGGATTATCAGTGGCAGTTGCTTTATTTGTCGGTGGTCTGGAAATCTGCCAAGTAATCGCTGATCAACTAAGTCTTTCAGGTGGCTTCTGGGATTACGCACTGGCCTTTGATTTAAATAGCGCTGGGTACTTCATTGTTGGTGCTTTCGCCGTGGTTTGGGCGATCGCGCTTCTTCTTTGGCGCTATGGCAAGATCGAAGAGCGCTGGCATAACACCGCGCACGCAGCACAATTAGAACGCGGCGAAGATAGTAATCACGCTGC
>JBAXFA010000055.1:0-4111 GCA_037140155.1 Actinomycetota bacterium | reverse complement strand
CAGGGAATACAAGCCACTTCGGTCCGCAATCTTGATTGCGGTCGGCGTTGTAGGTGCGACGGGCCTAACAAATAGTTAAGCCACTAACCGATCAGGTTTGCTGCGCTATGCGCGTAAACCTAAGAAAGAGAGCGCTGCCATGGCAGTTGTAACAATGCGAGAACTCCTCGACAGTGGAGTCCACTTCGGACATCAGACACGTCGCTGGAACCCAAAGATGAAGCGTTTTATTTTTACAGAGCGCAACGGCATCTACATCATCGATATCCAGCAATCACTTGCGCTTATCGATCAGGCATATGAATTCGTAAAGGACACCGTCGCAAAGGGCGGACACGTTCTATTCGTTGGAACAAAGAAGCAAGCACACGAACCGATCATGCAGCAGGCTGCGCGCGTTGGAATGCCAACCGTTACTGAGCGCTGGTTAGGTGGAATGCTCACTAACTTCCCAACTGTTTATAAGCGTATTCAGCGTCTTAAGGAGCTAGAAGCCCTTGAGAACGCAAACGATCTTTTGCTTACTAAGAAGGAACTTCTTGTTCTTCGCCGCGAACGCGAAAAACTTTTTAAGAACCTTGACGGTATCCGTCACATGACCAAGTTGCCTTCAGCGATCTGGGTTGTCGATACCAAAAAAGAGCACCTAGCAGTTCAGGAAGCAAAGAAGCTGGGAATCCCAGTTATTGCAATCCTTGATACCAACTGTGATCCAGATGAAGTTGATTTCAAGATTCCAGGTAACGACGATGCGATCCGTTCAATCGGCTTATTAACTCGCGTTATTACAGATGCAATTGTTGAGGGCATGAAGGCTCGTACAGCAGCTGCACCAACTCCTGCTGCAACAGAAGCTGCGGCAACAGAAGCGCTAGCAGCAGAAATTTTAGAAGCAGTACCAACAACTCCGGAGGCATAAGTAAATTGGCTAACTATTCAGCAGATGATGTAAAACGCCTTCGCGAAGCAACTGCAGCAGGAATGCTCGATTGCAAAAAGGCGTTAGATGAAGCAGATGGCGATTACGACAAGGCCATTGATCTCATTCGCGTAAAGGGACTTAAAGGAGTTACAAAGCGTGAAGGTCGTTTGACCTCAAACGGTTTGGTCGTCGCTAAGGTCTCTGGCGATGTCGGTGTCATGCTCGAACTTAACTGTGAGACAGATTTCGTTGCCAAAGGTGAGCGCTTTATCGCACTCGGTGATGAGCTAGTTGATCACTTACTGTCATCTAAGACCGCAACGGTTGATGCTTTCTTGGCTTCAACTATGGCAAATGGCAAGACTGTGCAATCAGTTATTGATGAAGGCAATGCAACGCTGGGCGAGAAAATTGAAATCCGTAACGTTGCAGTAGTAGATGGTCCAGTTGGGCTTTATCTACATAAGACTTCACCAGATCTGCCACCTCAAGTTGGCGTTCTTGTTTCACTTGCCTCAGCGGCAGCTGAAATTGGCAAAGATGTTGCGCAGCACATTGCAGCATTTGCGCCAAAGTTCGTTCATCGCGATGATGTTCCTGCAGATCTAATTGAAAATGAACGTCGCATTGCAGAAGAGACCGCTCGCGAAGAAGGTAAGCCAGAGGCTGCCCTTTCAAAGATCGTGGAAGGTCGCGTCACCGGTTTCGTCAAGGAAGTCTCCTTGCTCGAGCAGGCTTTTGCTAAAGATGCGAAGAAGTCGGTCAAGCAGATCCTCGATGAAGCAGGAACCGCCGTGAAGGCATTCCACCGTTTCCGCGTAGGTCAGTAAACTAGGCAGAACTACTTAGAACCAGAACGTTTTAGAAAAGGAGCACCCATGCCCGGTACAAGAGGAACGTATCGGCGGGTGCTCCTTAAACTTTCCGGCGAAGTTTTCGGCGGCGAAAAAGGCATCGGCGTAGATATCAATGTGATGCGCGATGTAGCAAAGCAGATCAAAGATGTTGTTAAAGGCGGAGTTCAACTCGCAGTTGTAGTCGGTGGCGGTAATTACTTCCGTGGTGCAGAACTGCAGCAAGTTGGTATGGATCGCGCCCGCGCTGACTATATGGGAATGCTCGGCACAGTTATGAACTGCCTAGCGCTACAAGATTTTCTTGAAAAAGAAGGCGTTGATACCCGAGTACAAACTGCAATCACTATGGGACAAGTTGCCGAGCCATATATTCCACGTCGCGCAATTCGCCACCTTGAAAAAGGTCGCGTTGTAATTTTCGGCGCAGGTGCTGGAATGCCATTCTTTACAACTGACACAGTCGCCGCACAGCGCGCACTTGAAATTGGATCAGAAGCTCTGCTGCTGGCCAAGAGCGGGGTCGATGGCGTCTACAACGCAGATCCTAAGAAAGATTCCAAGGCTACTAAGTTCGATGTTATTTCATATGACGAAGTTCTATCAAAATCACTTGCTGTGGCAGATGCAGCGGCCTTTAGCTTATGTCGTGAAAATAACTTGCCGATCATCGTCTTTGACTTAATGACTTCCGGAAATATTGGCCGCGCAGTTCGTGGCGAAAAGATCGGAACCTTGGTTTCATAACTTGCCACTTGGCAATTTAAAGAGATTTACAACTTAGAGGAGTTAAGAAAATGGCAGATGTCGCAAGTGCACTAGCTGATGCACAGAGCAAGATGGATAAGGCTGTTGAAGTAGCTAAAGATGACTTTGCAACCATCCGCACAGGCCGTGCTCACCCAGCTCTCTTTAATAAGATCATGGTTGATTACTACGGTACTTACACACCACTTTCCCAACTTGCTTCAATTCAAGTTCCGGAAGCGCGCCTGGCCATAGTATCTCCCTTTGATAAAGGCGCAATGGCAGGTATTGAAAAAGCGATTCGCGAATCAGATCTAGGTGTAAATCCGGGCAATGATGGTGTTGTTATCCGCGTTGCCCTGCCACAACTCTCTGAAGAACGACGTAAGGATTACATCAAAGTCGCCAAGGGCAAGGCGGAAGATTCAAAGGTTTCAATCCGAAACATCCGTCGCGCCGCTAAAGAATTGATGGAGAAGTTGGAGAAAGATGGCGATATCGGTAAAGATGATTTAGCTCGCGGTGAAAAAGAACTTGAAAAGGTTACCTCTGAGCATGTTCTAAAAATTGATGATCTTCTTAAGCATAAGGAGGCGGAACTCCTAGAAGTCTAGGCGTTCTAAAACCCCAAGTGTCAGATCTACATTCGATTAATGAAGCGATAAATAAGAAGGCAGGGCGTAAGTTACTGCCTTCTATTGGCGTCTCACTTTCATTAGTCGCGCTGATCTGGTTTGCATTGGCTTATCAGCGGATAATTTTTGCAGCAGTTGTAACCGTTGCAGTAGTACTCGGAATTCGCGAGCTAAATAAGGCATTTACCGCAGTTGATATTCACATTCCTCTATGGTCGCTAACTACTGCTGCCATTGGCTTATCTGCATCTACTTGGTTTGGCGGGATTTCAGGACTTGCAGTTGCAACCGCAATCGCACTTCCATGCCTATTAGTACTTCTTCTTCCGCGCGGTTATGAGAACTTCGTGAAGACCGCATCCGCATCAGCGCTTGCACTTATCTACCTTCCATTTCTAGCCGGATTTTTAATTTTGCTCGCTCGTCCGCACAATGGGCTGGCCCGTGTTATGACCTTTGTGGTGCTGGTCGGATGTAATGACACCTTTGCATATTTAACTGGCGTCCTATTTGGTAAGCACCCACTTGCCCCAAAGATCAGCCCCAAGAAAACTATCGAAGGACTTGTTGGATCAGTCTTCTTCACCGTTTTAGGTGGCGCTTTGGCTTTTCACTACATAATGAATTCGCACTGGTGGTTAGGTGCTTTAGCTGGGCTACTTACCGTTTTCACGGCAACAGCTGGAGATTTAATTGAATCAGCGCTCAAGCGCGATATGGCTATAAAAGATATGGGAAATCTTCTGCCTGGACATGGTGGAATTATGGATCGCTTAGATTCAGTTCTCTTTGCCGCACCTGCCTTGTGGTTGGCCCTTGAAATTGTGCGGCGGGCGCAAGATTCTGGCTTGCTATGAGCACGCGCCCCGATGTAAATCCAGAACTTAAATTAGTCTTTGATGAACCAGTTCAAAAGAAGAAAGCGCCAAAACATTTAGCAGATCTATCTCCGG
>JBAXFA010000054.1:0-4150 GCA_037140155.1 Actinomycetota bacterium | reverse complement strand
CTTCTTGCCAGCGCGAAGTCATTACTTATGGACTTCTTGCCAGCGCGAAGTCATTGGCAAGCGTCGATCCTTACCAAAAGCCCGCTTAGAAACCTTTGTGCCAGGTGGATATTGGCGGCGCTTGTATTCAGCCTTATCGACCATTGCGATAACTCGGCGGACCAAAGCCTCATCAAAGCCGCCGGCAATTAGTGCGGCCGAGCCCTGATCATCATCTACGTATGCTGTTAATACCCGATCAAGTAATAAGTAATCAGGAAGTGAATCAGAATCTTTTTGATCAGGGCGCAGTTCCGCACTTGGCTCTTTCTCGATTGAGTTAACCGGAATTGGCTCTGCCTCACCGCGAGAACGAGCAACTTCATTGCGCCAGCGCGATAGCGCCCAGACATCGGTCTTATAAATATCTTTAATTGGCGCAAAGCCGCCAACTGCATCGCCGTACAAAGTGGAATACCCAACGGCTAGCTCTGATTTATTGCCGGTTGCCAAAACTAAGTGGCCTTCTTGATTTGAAATTCCCATCAAAGTTGTGCCGCGAACTCGTGCCTGCAAGTTCTCTTCAGCTAAACCTTTCAAAGTTAAATTAGCCATGTAGGCATCTACCATCGGCGCAATTGGCACGGTGCGAAAGTGAATACCTGTGGCATCGGCCAGCGCCTGCGCGTCGGAAATCGAATGGCTAGATGAATACTTACTTGGCATCGCCACGCCATTGACGCACTTGGCACCAATTGCATCGATCGCGATCGCCGCAACAAGTGCTGAATCAATTCCACCTGATAAACCAACGACAACGCTACGGAAACCATTCTTGGCAACATAATCACGCAGCCCAACAACCAAGGCCTGCCAAATTTCTTCGCAGTCATCTAGACGAATGGCAACACCTGGAATCAGTGCGCGATCGATCTTTACTTCATCTTCTGAGATAACTACATCGGGCGTACTTGTCTGGGTTACTAAATCAATATCTACAACCGCGATTCCATCTTCAAATTGAGGAGCGCGTGCAATCACCGCGCCATCTGCGTTAACAACAATGCTGTCGCCATCAAAGACCAGATCATCTTGGCCGCCCGTCATATTTACATAGACCAGTGGAGCTTGTGCCTGGCGAGCGCGCTTGGTGACCAAAGCTAACCGCACATCATCTTTAGCGCGTTCGTAAGGCGATCCATTGGGAACTATTACCAACCCCGGTTTACGTGCGGCCAGATCGGCGGTAATTCCACCATCGATCCAAAGGTCTTCACAGATTGCAATACCAATATCTACGCCATGGATACGAACTACCAACGTCTTATCCCCGGGCACAAAGTTACGGAATTCATCAAAGACCCCGTAATTAGGTAAATGGCATTTGGCATAGCGCGCTTTAACGGCGCCGCCAGAAATTACCGCCACCATATTTTGCGGAGCCCCATTTACTTGATCTAGGTATCCAACGATCGCGACTGTTTCGCCAGTTAGCTCACCGGCCAATTGAGCAATCGCCTGCTGGCTGGCTAATTGAAAAGATGGACGTAGCGCTAAATCTTCTACGGGATATCCAGTTAAAACCATTTCGGGAAAGACGACGATATGCGCACCAGCATCGTGGGCGGTCTTAAAGTTCTCACGCACCAAGGCAGCGTTACCAGCCAGATCACCAACGGTCGGGTTGATCTGCGCCAGCGCTATGCGCAACTTCATACTTCAAGAGTAATGGAATACGATTACTCCAAGAACCCTCAATAGATAAGACCCGGAGACTTCTCGCGAAGCTTCGAGGCTGGAGGCACTAGATGACAACGACCCTTTATGGCGGTGCATCCCATCGCCGCGTCACCATCGTCGATCTCAAGGCGGCCAAGGTCGCTGGCGAAAAATGGGCGGCGCTGACTTCTTATGAACAGATGACCGCGCAGATATTTGATGAAGCCGGAATTCCAGTACTGCTGGTCGGAGACAGCGCCGGCAACAATTTTCTAGGCGGCGAAAATACGATCGCGGTAACCGTTGATGAATTAATACCTCTTACTCGCGCCGTCGTCCGCGCTTCAAAACGCGCCCTGGTGATCGCCGATCTGCCATTTGGTTCTTATGAAAATTCGCCGGAACAAGCACTTGCCACATCGACTCGCTTCTTTAAAGAAGCTGGCGCAATGGCGGTTAAATTAGAGGGCGCACATTTAGCAACAGTTGAAAAGTTAACCGCTGCCGGAATTCCAGTAATGGGCCACTTGGGCCTTACCCCGCAATCACTTCATCAATTGGGCGGCTATCGCGTGCAAGGTCGCGAAGATGGCGATGCCATTTTGGCAGCCGCCTTGGCGCTAGAAAAAGCTGGCGCCTTTGCGATTGTTCTCGAATTAGTTCCGGCCGAACTAGCCGCCCGAATTACTGCAGCCCTTTCGATTCCAACTGTCGGAATCGGGGCCGGCAGAGAATGCGATGCCCAAATTTTAGTTTGGACCGATTTGGTTGGGCTAACTGCCAACCCACCGAAATTAGCTAAGGCATATCGCAACCTGCGCCAAGAGATAACGGGGGCTGCCGAAGAATTCGCCCGCGATGTGCGTGGGGGAACTTTCCCTGGCCCTGAAAATACCTTTAACTAGCCCCCGTGGCAGATAAAGCAGATTCGAAGCGATCTCGCTTTGCCATCGATATATCTCCGCTTAAGAAATACCCTGACTTTCGCAATTTATGGGCATCGGGGCTAATTACCTACCTGGGTTCGATGATTACCTATGTCGCCGTCCCCTTTCAAATCAAAGAGCTAACTAACTCATATATCGCAGTCGGTTTATCTGGCGTGATTGAGATCGTGCCGCTGATCCTCTTTGGTTTATATGGCGGGGTCCTAGCCGATTATGTCGACCGCAAGAAGATGGTCTGGGCGACCGAGTTTGCATCCCTAACTTTGGTAGCGATCTTGCTAGTTAACTCATTTCTACCAAACCCACATCTCATACTTATCTATGTAGTCATTGGGCTCTTTGCCGCAGTCAATGGTCTGCAACGTCCTAGCGCCGATGCGATCTTGCCGCGCCTGGTCGGCCATGACGATCTGCCATCGGCTAGCGCCTTGATGAGTCTGCGTTGGCAGGTCGGTGTCATTATCGGACCGACAATCGGTGGAATATTAATTTCAACATTCTCAATTTCAATTGGTTACATCGCAGATATTTCAACTTTCCTAATTTCACTTGCCCTTCTTGCCCGAGTAAGGGATGTGCCAGCCAGTCCAGAGGCCGAAAAGCCATCTCTGGCAGGGTTATTAGAAGGTGTGCGCTATGCCTTTAACCGCCAAGATTTATTAGGAACTTATCTAATTGATTTAGCAGCTATGTTCTTTGCAATGCCAACTGCGTTGATTCCATTCTGGGCAGATCAACTCGGTAAGCCTTGGGCGCTGGGATTTTT
The DNA here is from genome assembly GCA_037140155.1 of Actinomycetota bacterium. Classification (GTDB taxonomy): domain Bacteria; phylum Actinomycetota; class Actinomycetes; order Nanopelagicales; family Nanopelagicaceae; genus Planktophila. The sequence continues at coordinate 739 of JBAXFA010000054.1, read as the reverse complement.
ATATGCAGCAGGTACGGTCGGATCAATTGTGGTGACTCTGACAAGTGGATGGACCAAGCACTACCGATTCCATGGCCGGGCCGTCATTTGGGCCGCCCTCGGTTGGGGCGCAGCGATTGCTCTGGCCGGAACTTTTCACTCACTGATCTTTGTACTTCTCTTCCTTGCACTGGCTGGGGCGGCCGATATGGTCAGTGCGCTTTTTCGCGGCAATATTTGGAACCAGACCATCCCGGATGAATTCCGCGGCCGCCTTGCAGGTATCGAACTACTGTCATATTCAGTTGGCCCGTTAGCCGGACAGATGCGCGCGGCATCGATGGCGGCAGTTACTAGCCTGAACTTCTCGGTAACTTTCGGCGGGGTACTTTGCATCGTTTCGGTCGCAATTTTGGCGTTATTTTTACCAAAATTCCGAAAATATGATGTCCAGACCAACGAATTTGCCGTTGCAATGCGGAAATTTCGCGCCGAAAGTGAAAATTCGCCAGAAAATACCCCAGATTTGGAAAAGTAAATCCCAAATTGAGAGTTTGGGGCAAAATTTCGCCGAAAAAAATCGGTAATTCGGTAACTGAAATCGATAAATTTTTCTTAAATGCACAAAAAAATTAAAAAATAAATTGCGACACGCACTGCGTTTTTTCTCACTATGTACTAGCAATATTTTTATATTTCCGTCACACTTATCCACGAACAGGTTTGGGTGACGGATCCGAACCATTCCGATAGGAGAAGT
>JBAXFA010000053.1:0-4267 GCA_037140155.1 Actinomycetota bacterium | reverse complement strand
TCTTTCAAGATGATGCGCCCGACTTCAGTTGAGCCAGTAAATGAAAGATTCTTAACGCGCTTATCGTGCAACATCTTGGCGATCGCAGGACCAGTTGGTGTTGGCAAAATTAAATTGACTACGCCTTTTGGAACTCCGGCACGATCCAAGATATCTACGATGGCGAGCGCAGTAAGTGGAGTTTCACCTGCTGGTTTTAGAATCATGGTGCAACCTGCAGCAATTGCAGGACCGACCTTGCGCGTTGCCATGCCTGCTGGAAAGTTCCAAGGCGTAATAAGAATAGAAAGGCCAACTGGTTGGTGAGTTACAAGAATGCGCTTGTCGCCACTTGGTGACATACGGAAGTCTCCAGAGATACGGACTGCTTCTTCGGAGAACCAACGGAAAAATTCGGCGGCGTACGCAACTTCGCCCTTTGCATCTGGAAGTGCTTTGCCGTTTTCTTTAGAGATAAGTTCGGCTAAATAATCTGCCTCTTGGGTCATCAACTCAAATGCTTTGCGCAGGATTTCACCGCGAACACGTGGGGCGGTCTTTGCCCAAGAAGCGGCGGCGCGATCGGCGGCAGCTAGCGCAGCCTCAATTTCGGCATCGCCGGCAGTGGCAACTTGGGCGATTACCGAACCGTCACTTGGATCAATTACATCCAAAGTTCCGTTTCCATCGACCCATTGACCATCTATATATAACTGAGTGCGCATAAGATGAGCATACTGAAGAGGTAATTAGACGCGCCAGCCGCGGAAACTGCAAGGAGTTGAAAGTGCCAAAGTCATGGACAGATGGTGCGCCACAGCCCGTTGCGCTTCAGGATCATGCTCACTTGAAAGATCCGCTTAGCTACAAAATCAAGCGCGCTTTTCTAGGGGGTGCGCTAAACCGCCACTCTCTTGGTCATCAACGTTTATCAAAGCGATACGCCCTTGGAATTCTTTCATCTGACTGTATTTCATCTTCCGCATATGGCAGTGAGCAAATTTTGATCGCACTCTTGCCGGCATTTGGTCTCGCAGCTTTTGCAATTTTAATGCCGATGACGGCAGTTGTTTTAGCGATCTTAGTTTTAATTACTCTTTCATACCGAAATGTCATCGATGTTTATACAAAAACTGGTGGGGCGTACATTGTTGCTCGCGATAATTTTGGCCCGGTAGTTGCACAGATAGCTGCCGTTGCTTTAATGCTCGATTACATCGTTACCGTTGCGATTCAATCTGCAGCTGGTGTTGCAGCAATCATTTCGACGTTTCCATCAATCGCATCTTGGAAGATGCCGATGATCTTCTCTGTCATTGCACTTCTCACCTACGGAAATCTGCGCGGCGTGAAAGAGGCTGGAAAGGCATTTGCCTTCCCAACTTATTTCTTCGTTGGTTGCATGATGATCGTCTTTGGTATGGGGCTTTGGCGCTTATCCCAAGGCACCTTGCCAACTCTTGCTACTGATTTGCCAGGCGCTGTTCACATCGGACAAGAACAAGGACTTTTGACTGGCGCAGCGATCTTTATCTTGCTACGTGCATTTGCAAATGGTGGATCCTCACTTACTGGTTTAGAAGCAATCTCAGATGGCGTCGCTCTTTTCAAGACTCCAGAACATGTAAATGCCAAGCGCACATTGGTAGTAATGAGCTGCATCCTCGGCACTTTGGTACTTGGCGTTTCTTATTTCGCGCACCATATCCATGCGATGCCTTACACCTCTGGAACCCCAACTGTTATATCGCAGATTGCAAAAGCGGCAGTCGGTGAAGGCACATTCGGCAGCGTTATGTTTATCTTGGTTCAGCTAGCAACGATGCTAATTCTCTTCGCCGGTGCAAACACCACTTACAGCGCATTTCCGCTGCTCTGTAACTTCGTTGCAACCGATGGATACCTACCTCGACAATTAACGAAGCGTGGCCACCGGTTAGCCTTTTCAAACGGCATCTTGTTACTAGCTGGCGGCGGACTTCTATTAGTAATTATTACAGCTGGTTCCGTTGAACACTTGGTTGCCTTCTATGCACTCGGTGTCTTCACTGGCTTTACTTTGGCTGGTTTTGGAATGACTAAACATTCACTACGTACCAAACCAAAAGGCTGGCAATTGCGAGTGGTAATTAATTCGATTGCCGGTTCAGTATCGTTTGCAATCGTCATCATCTTCTCAGTCGTTAAATTTACTGAAGGTGCTTGGTTGGTACTTGTAACTGCACCAATTCTGGTGATGGCTTTCTTACGTCTACGTCGCCAATACACGCGCGAGCAAGAAGCGCTATTGGTAAGGCAAGAACAAGAGCGCGCCACAACTATTGCGCGCCACAACGTAACCGTCTTGGTCGATAATGTTGATATTGCAACTGTAGGCGCAATTAGATATGCCCGCAGCCTTAAGCCACGTAATTTAAGCGCCGTTCACTTTGTCATCGATGATCGTCGTGCGGAAGAAATTAAAAACGCCTGGGCGGCATCCGATGCACTCGATGATGTGACTCTCGAATTAATCGACTGTCCAGATCGTCGCCTCGCCAATGCCGCTGTTGATTATGCAATTCGAATGACCGAGAAGAGCGATGTTGAGTTAACGCTTCTGCTTCCACGTCGTGCGTATTCAGGTTTCTTGGGTCGCTTATTACATGACCAAACTGCTGAAGAAATTGCAGCGCCGATCTCGCAATTACAACGCGTTGTTGCAACGATCGTTCCATTTGACGTCGATCGCATTACCTCAGGATCTCAGTTAACTATTCATCCGCAGCCACCTGTCAAAGCTCCGGTGATAAGTAAGCTAGTGGAATTTAAAGCGGTTAAAGATGTAATTAAGCCGGTTGAACCGATGAGCCACTACGCCGAAAATCTAACTCCAATTGGTGAAATCAAGTGGCGTATGCGCGCGCAAGTTCTAGGTCAGGTCACTGCAATCAAGAGCGCTGCCAAGGGTTCGGCGCCACTTCTGCAAGTGGAAGTTTGGGATCAAACAGGTGGAGTAACTCTGCACTTCCTTGGGCGTCGTGAGATTGCTGGATTAGAAGTTGGAGCGCAAATTCGTGCCGAGGGCATGGTCGGCGAAGAAGAAGGAGTATTAACGATTTTAAATCCGTCTTACCAACTGCTTGTTTAAATCAGCGCTGACCTTCAAAGAAGCTAGTTAATAACTTGGCGCATTCGGATTCTCGAATGCCAGAAGTGACGTTTATTTTATAAAGCGCTCTGGGGTCTCGAATTACATCCCAAACTGAACCAACTGCGCCTGCTTTTTCATCCCATGCCCCGAAAATCAAATTAGAAATACGGGATTGCGCAATTGCCCCAGCGCACATCGCACATGGTTCTAAAGTTACGATCAAAGTGCAGCCATCTAACCTTGAATTTTGTAGATAGCTTGCTGCGTTACGAATTGCAACTATTTCAGCGTGTGACGTCGGATCGCTATTGGCTTCACGTTCATTTGCTCCACTACCGATTAACTCTCCATCGCTATTAATAATTATTGCACCTACTGGAACATCACCGGTTGCAAGGGCTTTTTCTGCGATTGCAATCGCTTTGTCCATCAGCGACTCAGGAGATTGGATAGAAATTCTTATAGCTCCAGTAGCTCGGCAAACTGTTCAGCAAAACCTAATCGGCTGGCGATTGCTTCAAGCTGTTCATCTGGAAATAGTTCTGCATCATCACAGAGGGTAGAAAGTTCCATTTGGTTTATTCCAAGGTCTGCCAAAATATCTAGGTGTCCAACAGGTAGCGGTTCTTCATCTTCTTCTGGAGAATCTAAATCGCAGAGTTCCAACATATCGGCTGCGACTTCGTAATCAATTGCACACGTAACATCGCTTAGAAACATACTTATGTGAGAACCTAAAACTCGAATCACCATAAAGAATTCTTCATCAATGGCAAGCAATGCAATCGCACCGCCATTTGTTTGCTGCGACTTTAGGCGATCAATGATGTGGGGTAAGTCGTGTGCATCAGGCAACAAGGCTAAATTCCAGCGGCCATCCTCGTGCCACGCAGCAACTGCGATATCGACCTCGTTCACCATTGCATCCGTCACATCGGACATATTCCCACTCATTGGGCGAGATGGAAACCCCTGTAAGGTAGGCGACATGAAAGTTCATGTCGCCAACCATCCGCTGATAACCCACAAATTGACCGTGCTTCGCGATGAGAAAACAGATTCCCCAACATTTCGCCACCTAGTCGAAGAACTCGTTACCTTGCTCGCCTACGAAGCAACCCGCGATGTGCGTACTGAAAAAGTTTCGATTAAGAC
>JBAXFA010000052.1:0-4406 GCA_037140155.1 Actinomycetota bacterium | reverse complement strand
GAGATGTTGGCGCTAGTTGCTAGCGGCGTTCTAAATCCATCGCTACTTGTTAAGCTCGAGGTTGGTTTAGCAGAAGGTGCAATTGCCCTAGCCGAACTAGAAAACCAAGTCATGGGTGGAATAACAATTATCAATCCTCGAAAATAGCCTTATGGCATCACTCTCGTTCTCAGTAAATTCCAAGTATTTATTTTGGAATAGAATTGCAATGCGATGAATAGTAAAAGAGTTAAATCTGCTCCTTTCTATATCTCTTGGCTACTGATTATCCAATCACTTTCAATCATTGGCCTTCTATCTACGAGAACTTTTCCACATTTAGTGCGCATAGTCGGAAACAACCTGACCGCTCCACTTTTCCAAGGTAGCGAAATTACCGAAGTGATTGCCGCTACTGTGCTGTTTCTTACTGCACGCGCCATTAGCTTGAGACGACGTCGTGCTTGGATTATTGCAACGACTATGCAAGCTGTTTTAATTCTCAATTCCATTGTTCATGGAGTCATTCAATATGCCATAAGACATAAAGATGAGGGGATTGTCTTCCGATCAATCGGTATCTCACATCTAGTAGCTGAACTCCTTATATTTCTTTTGCTGATCTATTTCCGCAAAGAATTTAGAACTAAATCAGATGTTCAAACTCTAATGAAATCTATATTCTTTCTCTTGCAGATTTTTTTAATTTCATTTCTTGTTGGTCTCACTTTTGTGGGATTAGATAAAAAATCGTTCTTGGTATCGCCAAATTTTTGGCAAATCCTTGAGATTACATCAAAGGGTCTTTTCGGTATCTCAAGTTCAGTTCAGTATGTGAGCAGCCATTCCCAAAACCGCACCGAATACACCTTGGCAGCACTCGGACTTTTGATCGTAATTTCATCTAGCTGGCAATTCTTTAAACCTAATCGCCACAAATTCCAAGTGGATACGATGAGCCTCAATGCGCTTCGTGGATTGCTAAATCGTTATCCCGAACATGATTCTTTAAGTTATTTTGCGCTAAGAGAAAATAAGAGCTTCATCTGGTCAAAGAATATGAAATCAGTAATCCCGTATTCAGTAATAAATGGTGTGATGATTACAACTGGTGATCCAATAGGAGATCGTGAATCCTGGCCGTCGGCAATGGCCGCCTTCTGTGTTGAAGCAGAAGACCATGCCTGGATACCGGCCATATATGGCTGCACTGAAGAGGCTGGACTGATCTGGGCCCGTGAAACTGGCTTTGAATCCCTGGAAATTGGTGATGAAGCCATCGTGATGACAGAAACATTCACTCTTGACGGCCCAGAAATGAAGAATGTTCGACAAATGGTTAATCAAATCAAACGTAAAGATTATTCGACTTCGATTAGACGCGTCTCTGAAATTGATGTTGCCGAATTAAATGAACTCAGAGAGCTATCTGATAAATGGCGTAGGGGAGGAAGCGAGAGAGGTTTCTCTATGGCGCTGGGTCGTTTTTGTGATCCAACTGATCCAGATCTAGTGATCGCACTTGCGGTTCAAAATGGTAATCCTATGGGGATGTTGCAATTTATTCCATGGGGTAACGACGGCCTCTCGCTGGATTCAATGCGTAGATCACCAAGTGCAGATCCAGGAATTAATGAACTTTTAATATCTGACACCACAGTCTTTGCTAAGGAAAATGGCATTAAACAGCTATCACTTAACTTTGCCACATTTAGAAGTATTTTTGAAAAAGGCGAACGATTGGGCGCGAGTCCGCTAACACGCCTATCCCATAAGGTTCTGATCTTTTTGTCTAGGTTCTTCCAGATGCAATCTCTCTACAGATTTAATGCCAAATTTAGACCAATCTGGACTCCTCGCTACATATTGTTTCCGAGTATAAGTAGATTGATGAGAGTTGCGCTGGCTATTTTGATGATTGAATCTTTTATTCCGGTACCAAAAATTACTAAGGCAAAGAAATTGGGTACATAATAATGCTTCAGTTAGATAGCGCTCTGACTTTTTGGATTTCTATAACGTTAACGACAGTCACCACTTTATCTGTAGTTATTTTCTGGCGTAAATTACTACGCAAGGGGGCAATCAATTTTCTTATTAGATTGCTATTAATTTTACTTTGCCAGATTTTAATAGTTATATCAGCTGGAATATCTATAAATCGTACTAATGGATTTTATGCATCTTGGAGAGATCTAATTGGACAAGGAGTTGACTATTCATCCGTTGCAGTTGATTCAACTGCGATTACAAAAGTGGATTCAGCTATTCTCAAAGGCGCTCAAAAATCTCTCAATGGCCAAGTAATTATCAAAGAGATTGTAAAAGGTAATAGATCAGGAATTTCTAATGTGGTCTATCTAGTTCTGCCCAAGAGCGCGGTATCGAGTATCAAAAACGGAAAACCCATAGATATGGATAGAACAAAGGTTGTGGAATTCTTTGTGGGTTTCCCGTCGCAGCCCGAAAACTGGTTTCGCTCCTTAGACCTCACTAAAGCTTTGGCCGCTTCTGAAAAGGCCAACCCTGGGTTTTCAATAATCGGGGTAATCCCGACGGTAAATGTGGCTGGGACGCAAGATCTTGAGTGCATGAATTTTCCGAAATCTGGAATTCAAACCGAAACCTGGCTAACTTCAGATATCAGAACCTTTGTGAATAACCGACTAGGACTTTCATCCAGACGTTGGGGCGTAATCGGTGTTTCAACAGGGGGTTGGTGCGCTGCGATGCTTTCGATCAAGCACGAAGAGCTATTTTATGGAGCGGTGTCGATTGCTGGTTACTATCGCCCTGCGCTTAATAAAAATACAGCTCCACTAATAAAAGCGCAATTAGAAAGTAATTATGACTTCCCAACTCTTGAAGGTGCCATGACCGGAAAGATGGACATGCTGCTGATCGCAAGCGTCGGTGATATCTACTCTTACACAGAAACTAAGAGGTTTATTGCGCTAACTCATCCAAATATCAATTACCAATATATCGAACTTCCATCTGGGGGCCATAACGCGCGGGTTTGGATATCACAGCTAGGTGTCTCGTTAGATTGGCTCAAGAAACACTAAAAATCAAAATATTCTTCAAGAACTATTTCAAGTATTTTTAATATGATCATGAATCGCCAGCGTTAACTCATCAATACGTCGCGCCAGCTTGGCAATCTCTTTCGTTACATCCAAAGTTTCACGGTCAATTTCAAAGGTGTGCTTGGCTAATTCGCTCGCGATTTGATCTTGGCGCTTTGCCGCAATCAGCAAAATCGCCCCCTGCATCGCAGCAAGGCACGACAACACTAGGTTTAAGAGAATAAAGGGAAATGGATCAAATCCATGCCGGCCGTTATAGACCATCCAGATGGCCAGAAAAATAAGTGCGCCAAACACAAAGGGCCAAGAGCCCATCTTGTTTCGCACATAATCTGCCGCTCTTTCTCCGCGCGATAATTCTTCACCGGAACGAACATGTGGGTGGAGATGCCATCCGTGCGCTTTTGTAGAATTAGTTCCATCTTGTTTTGTCATTCTTGGACTGTACTCCGCATACTGCCGGAAGTTAATAGATTCGCGTTTTGAGAATGAAGTTAGAATCGCCGTCTGTTAGCCTCACGCAATGAAGCAAATCAAGCTATCCGATGGTCGCGCCTTAGAGTATGAAGACAATGGCGTTAATAGCGATAAAGCAATCCTCTTACTGCATGGCACACCTGGATCATGTGCTACATGGTCAGATTGGCTTCCTCAAGTAACTGGTTGTCGTGTAATTGCAGCGAGCCGTGCCGGTTACGGTAATTCAGATCGCCATCTGGGTCGCACTGTCGCAGATGACCTATCTGATCAACAAGCCTTACTAGATCACTTTCAAATTAAAGAGTTTGTTGCAATTGGTTGGTCAGGTGGCGGTCCACATTCAATCAACATGACTCGCGATGCACGTTGTCAGGGGTCAATCACTTTGGCAGGTGTCGCCGAATGGGGACATGACGATTTAGATTTCCTAGCTGGCATGGGACCTGAAAACGAAGATGAGTTTGGACAAGCGCTAATTGGTGAAAGCGCTCTGCAACCTTGGATGGTTAAGAACGCTACGGCGTATAAAACAATTACTGGCCCAGAAATTATCGAAGCACTCGGCGGGCTAATCGGTGATGCAGATAAGGCAGCTTTGACTGCGCAGGAAGCAGCGCACACCGCTGAAACTTTCCAGCATGCAGTAGTTAATAGTTTTGATGGATGGATCGATGATGACCTAGCCTTCGTGCAGAAATTTGGCTTCGATCTAAGTGCAATTGATAAGCCGGTTCTTGTCTGGCAAGGCGATGATGATTTCATGGTGCCCAAAGCCCACAGTGAATGGCTGGTCAAACATATCCCGACCGCGACGCTGAACTTCATCCCGGGCCACGGACATATCTCTCTTGTTACTGC
>JBAXFA010000051.1:0-4422 GCA_037140155.1 Actinomycetota bacterium | reverse complement strand
ATTACTTATTTAAGTTTGCTATCAATATTGCTAGTAGCAGCTCAACTATTTAAAGCTTGAGTTAAATCTTTTATTAGATCGTCGACATGTTCTAGCCCAACAGATAAGCGCAGAACTGAAGGCGTAATTCCCATTTCAGCCTGGACTTCTGGCGATAGGCGACGATGCGTAGTTGAAGCTGGGTGGGTAATCAGCGATTTACTGTCGCCCAAATTATTAGAGATATCGATTATGCGCAGGGAATCCATAAATTTAAAGGCATCCTTCTGGCTACCTGCAAATTCAATTCCTATAGTGCTGCCACCACCGCTCATCTGCTTCTGCACAATTGCATAATCAGGATGTGATTTAAGGCCAGGGTATTTCACTGACTTAATCTCTTTCCGCGTCTCTAAGAATTCGGCGATCGCTTGCGCGTTCTGACACATCCGTTGTACGCGCATCTCCATGGTTTCAAGCGACTTAATAAGTACCCAAGCATTAAATGGGCTCAACGATGGACCAGTGTGGCGGTTGAAAGGAATTAAAGATTCGTGGATGTAAGCAAATGAACCCAAGACTGCGCCGGCAAGTACTCGCCCCTGTCCGTCAATATGTTTGGTGGCGGAGTACATAACAACGTCAGCGCCAAGTTGTAAAGGTTTTTGTAAGACCGGAGATGCCATTACGTTATCTACGATTACAGTTGCGCCAACTTTATGGGCCAAGTCACTGACCATGCGGATATCAACAATCTCCATAAGTGGGTTGCTGGGTGATTCGATGAAGACAACTTTGGTTGGCTTACTTAAAGCCGCTGCCCAAACAGCTGAGTCATTTCCCTTTACCAATTCAACAGTTACGCCCCATTTTGGCAAAATCTCAGTTAGTACAACATGGCAAGAGCTAAACATGGCAGCCGATGCGACTATGTGATCGCCAGCTTTAACTAGACATGCAACGGATGCGAACATCGCCGACATACCTGAACCAGTTGCTACGCAATATTCGGCACCTTCAATTGCAGCTAAACGCTTTTCGAACATTGCAACCGTTGGATTATGGAAACGGCTATAAACATAATGGTCAGTCTCATCGGCAAATGAATCAAAGGCTTCTTGAGCAGAAGAATATGTAAAACCGCTATTTAGGTAGAGAGCTTCAGAAGTTTCACCAAATCCTGAGCGCGCTAACCCTGCGCGTACAGCGTCAGTTTGGGGATTTACAACCCAATCCGGGGCTGGTCTTTGATTGCGTGGCTGGTAGCCCCAGGTCTCTTTACTCACACCGATAATTCTAAGGTGCAAACGCTATATTCAATACATGTCCAATCTCGCGATCTCAGTTAAAGATTTGAGCAAGAAATACGGAACTAGCCTTGCGGTCTCGCATACTAATTTTCAAGTCCCGCTCGGCACCATCTGCGGCTTTGTGGGCCCAAATGGTGCAGGCAAAACGACGACAATCCGGATGCTCCTCGGGCTGATCTCCCCAACTGGAGGAGATGCACAAATTCTTGGAGAACCAATTACATCTCCCGACAAGTACCTATCAATGGTTGGCGCGATGATCGAAGGACCGGCCTTCTATCCGGCTCTCTCTGGCGCTGAAAATTTACGAGTCCTAGCAACTCTTGGTGGATTTCCCCAAGAGCGCGTTGATCAATTGCTCGCACAAGTTGGGCTCGCCGATCGTGGTGGTTCTAAGTACAAGACGTATTCGCTGGGTATGAAGCAGCGCTTAGGAATTGCAGCAGCGCTCTTGCCAGATCCAAAGTTATTAATACTGGATGAACCTACAAACGGTTTAGATCCTGAAGGCATTCAAGAAATTCGCCAACTGCTTCGCTCGCTTGCAGATAACGGCACTACAGTTTTTGTCTCTTCGCATTTACTATCGGAGCTAGAACTAATCAGCGAATATTTGGTTATGTTACGAAAAGGCAAAGTAGTTTTCGCAGGACCGATTCAAGATCTTTTTGATCAACAGCAACCATTTATGGTTGTAAAAACCCAGAACCATCAGGATCTAGAGAAGATAATTTCTATTGCTGAAGGCGCCGGACATAAAGCGCACCTACGCGATGGGACCGCGCATATCGAAGGCCCCGCCGAATGGGCCGGAACTTTAAATAAATTAGCATTTGAAAGCGGAATTCTGATTACTCAATTATCGCCACAGATGCCAAATCTCGAAGAGACTTTCTTTGAGCTGACGGGAGATCAGAAATGATTCGCAGCATCGTCCGAATTTTCTTCGCCGAGTGGCGCAAATTGCGCCGCCCAACTTTGCTGCTTGGCACCCTTGGCGCAGTCGCATTCTTTAGCGTTCTAGTCTCTTCCGTTCTTTTCCTAATGATCGATTCACCACGTGGAAATGGCGACCGAGGTGTGCGCATTACACGCGAGATGCTCTCGTTATCTAGCGGCTCTACCCAATCATTTTCCAGTATCGGCAACTTGCTTGGCATCATTGCGCTTTGTGTATTTGCCGCACAAACTGCGCAAGAGTATTCACTCGGTACCTTGCGTAATCTCTTAGTGCGTCAACCTGGGCGTATTCGCCTACTGGTAGGAAAACTAGCTTCAATGAAGGTTTTTGCAATCGCTATGACGTTGGTGAGCGCCATAATCTCTATCTCAGTTTCGTACGCGCTAGCTGGTAATAAAAACGTTGATACTGCGCTCTGGTTTAATGGCGATGGGCGCTTAGAGATCACGAAAACACTTCTTAATGTATATATCTCGATTATCGGATTCGGAATTATCGGAATGGTGCTCGGAATCGTACTTCGCTCACCAATTAGTTCGATTTCTCTCGGCGTACTTTGGTTACTGATTGTCGAAAATATTGTTGGCGCCCTTAAATCCAGCACCTTAAATTGGTTGCCCGGTAATCAATTAGGGACAATCGCAACCGGTGGTAGCCCAACTGTTTCGTATTCCCACGCGCTATCTCTATCTGCGATTTATGTAAGCGTTGCACTAGTGATCGCCACCGTACTATTTACTAAGCGAGATGTATCCAACTAGCGACACTTGCCACAATCTCCGTAGTTACTCAGTGATCTGATTTATTCTGAGGGCTTACCTGTTGGAGGTTTGGTGTCACATCGCAGTAAAGCCGCAGTGTTAGCCATAATATTTGGGCTAACGCTTACGACTACGCCTGCAATTGCAGCAACGCCCAAGCCAACGCTGGCGCAGATCGAGGAAGCCAAGAAAGCAGAAGCGGCAAAGAAGGCAGCAGCAGATAGCGCTGCCAAGAAATTAGCAGCAGCAAATCAAACTCTTCGCACCTTAACCGCAAAATCAAATGCCGCACAAGCGCTATATGTAAAGGCTAAGAAAGAGCTAGCGATTGCAACTGCCGCAGCCATTGCAGCTGCTGCACATGCCCGGGAAACCCAACAAGCGGTTACGGAAGCCCATCGCGTAATCGGAAAGATGGCCGCTAGCGCGTACATCATGGGTGGCTCGCTAACAGAAATTGAACCTCTGCTCAGTTCAAATGGCCCGCAAGATCTAATAGATCAAATTACTACTTTAGATAAATTAGGTACACAAAATACCTTGGCTTTGGAACGCTACAAAGCTGCAGAAGTTATTGCGCGTGCTGCAAAAGCGAAAGCAGATGAAGCCAAGATTGCCCAAGAAACTGCAACTGCCAAAGTTGCCGCTGCCAAGAAAGTTGCAGACGATGCCCGGGCACTGCAACAAAAAGAAGTTGATAAATTGCAAGCTATTCAAGATAAGTTAGCGCGCGAATTAGCTAGCGCTAAGAAAGTGCGCATCACGCTGGAACAACAACGTGCACTCGCCTTACTCGAAGAGAGTTTGGCAAATACCGCTGCTAACACTGGCGGCCAGAAAAAAGTCTGGCCAGATATTGGTTTCAAAGGTCGGTCAACAATTCGCACAACCGAGGCGCAACGTTTAGCAGCCGTTGCCTACGCCAAGAAACAAGTTTTAGCTCGCAAGCCTTATATCTGGGGTGCCCAAGGTCCAAATTCATTCGACTGTTCTGGTTTGGTCTTTGCCGCTTATAAAGCTGCTGGTTTAAATTGGCCAGATTGGGATCGCCTTAACTCAGCGCTATATGCGGGTTACACCAAACATGTTTCGCTAAATGAACTTGTTCCTGGCGACCTGCTCTTCTATTCATACAAGGGAACAATTTCATCCATTCACCACATCACCATTTATGCCGGTAACGGGATGATGTGGGAGGCAAATTCCACACCTAAGGGACTCTTATATTCAAATATCTACAGTATTGACGGGCTTATGCCATTCGGTGGTCGGGTCTAGAGTTAGCCCATGGCTTCGGCGCTGCTAGAACTTCGTAACGCAGTCCGCCCATTCTTAGAGAATTTAACTGCTGGAGATTGCGCACTTGTTGCCGTCTCGGGCGGCGCAGATTCATTGGCGCTTGCTGCTGCTT
>JBAXFA010000050.1:0-4751 GCA_037140155.1 Actinomycetota bacterium | reverse complement strand
ACTCCATTCTCAGCGTTCTCTCAGGTCATGGGAGCATTCTCGAACCATGGCAACTACCGAAAGTAAGAGCTCTCACCGAATCCTTGTAGTCGACGATGAGAAAAGTATCAGCGATCTCATTTCAACCAGTCTGCGCTTTGTCGGCTTTGATGTGCGCACTGCTGCATCTGGTTCAGAAGCGCTAACTGTTGCCGAAGAATTTAAACCGCAGGCCGTCGTACTAGATGTGATGTTGCCAGATATAGACGGCTTTGAAGTCTGTCGCCAGCTACGCAGCGAAGGTTTAAATATTGGTGTTCTATTTTTAACTGCTAAAGATGGCATGGAAGATAAGGTCGCCGGCTTAACAATCGGTGGCGATGATTACATGACTAAGCCATTTAGTTTAGAAGAGTTAGTTGCGCGCATACGTGCACTGCTTCGCCGAATCGGCGTTACCGAGATTGATACTGATGATGAAAAGATTCGTTTTGCCGATCTTGAGTTAAATGAGGCAACTCACGAAGTCCATCGCGCCGGGCAATTACTAGAAATGTCTCCTACTGAATTTCAATTGTTACGTTACTTACTTATCAACGCCGATCGCGTTGTCTCAAAGTCTCAGATACTCGATCACGTATGGCAGTACGATTTTCGCGGCGATGCCGGAATCGTTGAAACATATATCTCTTACCTACGTAAGAAGATTGATTCATTCGATCCACCACTTATTCATACCGTGCGCGGGGTTGGTTACCGATTGAGATTGCCGGCTGCAAAATAAATGAAGAGCCCATTTTCCAGTTGGAGTTTACTTAATCGCTTAACTTTAGGCGTTGTGCTCCTATCTGCAATGGGCTTTGCTGCATCCGATCTTGCTGCGCAAACTTTGCTTCGTTCTTACTTGACTCAACAAGTTGATTCAGAGCTCTTGAGTGTTGCAGGTGGTTCTTTACCGCGCGTGGATCGTGCGGGTATTGCGCACGAGACATCAGAAGGTGAGGCAACTAGGGTCAGGGAGGGTGACGATAAAAAAGTGGCGTCAGTGGCACCAACACCTTTGCAGCGCGTCCCAACTTCTACCTCGGTCACACTGATTGGGCCAGCAGGTGTTGTGCTTGGTCAAATTGGTGGAGATTTAAATAGCACCGAAATAACTAGTTATTTGCAATCCATTACCCCAGCGCAAGTTGTCGCCATGAAAAATCAGCCATTTACAATCGAAGCGCCCGAGTCTGATTTTCGAGTAATAGCGCAACCGTTGCCATCTGGCTTGGGTATTGTCGTAGTCGCCCGATCATTTGATGATGTTGATCGCACACTGCAACGTTTACAAGGGTTATTTGTTCTAATTGGATTTGCGATGATTTTATTGATCGCTTTTGCTTCGCGCAAAGTAATCAAAGTTGGACTGCGTCCATTGATCACGGTGGAAGCAACTGCAGAACGTATCGCTGAAGGTGACTTATCTGCTCGCTTGCCAGATGTGAAACCAAATACTGAGGTTGGACGTTTAGTAAACACTCTAAATACAATGCTTGGACGAATCGAAGAATCATTTACTGCGCGCGTGGAAAGTGAGAGCAAGTTACGTCGCTTTGTTGCAGATGCATCTCACGAACTACGCACACCAATTACTGCAATCCGTGGCTTCGCTGAACTACATCGCCAAGGAGCGGTATCTGGTGAAGAAAATACTAAAGAGTTAATCGGACGCATTGAAGGCGAATCAAAGCGGATGGGCTCACTTGTTGAAGATCTACTGCTGCTAGCTCGCCTTGATCAATCACGTGAGATGAAATCAGATCCAATCAATTTAAGTAACCTAGTTGCCGATGCCGTTACATCCGCTCGCGCAGCAGGTCCCAACCATGCGGTTACTTTCATGCAACCAACAGAGGAAATTTATGTCCTAGGCGATGGCGATCGCATTCATCAAGTTGTAGCAAACTTGCTCGCCAACGCTCGTGCTCATACTCCAGCCGGAACTAATATTGATGTCTCGGTAATTCAAAGTGAAGATGGCGTACGTATTCGTATTTCCGATAACGGTCCTGGCTTATCTAAGCAAGATCAGGAGCGAATCTTTGAACGCTTCTATCGCGCCGATAGTTCTCGCGTTCGTCAAGATGGTGAAGGCACCGGGCTTGGTCTATCCATCGTAGATGCAGTTATGCGCGCCCACGCAGGTCAGGTCAGCGTTGAATCCGAGCTAGGAAAAGGTGCAGCTTTCACGCTCTTCTTCCCAGTATCGGCTTAAATTCTCGTCGGAAAAGGGCTGAGGAGAATCTCCTCAGCCCTTTTTCTTCTAATTTTCTACGCTCCTATGGCGCTAATCTGGAAATACCACATAGCGATAATTCCGATTGCAGTGATTGCCATAAAGATCTCTGGAGGAGCTTTACGAGCGTTTCTATTCCATTGTGAATCTTCATTCTTAGGAATATCTTTAACGTAGGCTGAAATATCACCGAATACGCCAAGTGTAAACACTAAGAAAAATGCTTCGATGATGCTGGCGATTACTTTCCAGCTAGTTTGGGCATCGGGAGGAAGTTTAGCAAAAGCAGTTATTGCGAAAATGCCCAGGTTGGAAAATAAACCAACGAGCATGATTGCTGATGTTTGACTGGCTGCTATTTCGTAACGCTTTTCATTTATTTCGCGTTGATCCATTGTTCTGCCTATCTGGGAAGTGCCAATCTGGCTAGGGGAAATCTATCTTTTGGCATTCCGGGTTACAAGAATCTAGTGATTAATTAGAGGTTAATTCTTAACTACCTAAAGATTCCATGGCGCGTAAGGTCGCGATGCGCTCTTCAATCGGCGGGTGGGTAGAGAACATCTTTGAAACAGCTTTCCCATCTAGTGGCGACTCAATCCAGATATGAGCCACCGCGTTAGATTTTTGGTGCACCACAGTTGAATCTGCAGCCAAAACTTCTAGCGCTTTACGTAAACCTGCAGGGTTACGGGTAAATGAAACTGCAGTTGCATCGGCCAAGGATTCACGACGACGTGAAATTGCGCTCTTGAGAAGTGTTGCAGCTATTGGCGCCAAGATTAAAACAACAAGAGATAGAACAAGGGCGATTGGATTGGCGTTGCTATCGCGATCGCGGCGGCCTCCCCCAAACCACATCATGCGCATAAGGAAATCACTTAGTATTGCAATCGCACCTGCAGTTGTTGCAGCAACTGCTGAAACCAAAGTGTCGCGGTTGGCAACATGTGACATCTCGTGTGCGATTACACCTTGTAGTTCGTCACGATCCATAACTTCCAGTATGCGGGTTGTAAATGCAATTAGCGCATGTTCGGGATCGCGCCCTGTGGCAAATGCATTCGGTGCAGTGTCAACAACGATTGCAACTTTCGGCATTGGCAATCCGCTAGCAATTACTACTTCTTCAATTACATTAAATAACTCTGGATTATCTTCACGTTGAATTACCTTGGCTCCGGTCATTGTTATTACCAATTTATCTGAGCCGTAATACGAGCCCCACACGCCAATTAGTGAAATACCAACGGCCAGCGGCACCATAAAGGTAGATGTGCCGGCACCAAAGTAAGTTAAAGCTGCATATGCGACAAGGCCGGTAAGTAAACCCATTGAACCCAGAAGAAAATAGGTTTTGCCCTTATTGGCGCTTTGCTGCGCGCGGAAATCTTGTGTTGCCATTAGGTTTTAGAAAGTTACCTTCGGCGCATTACGTGATTGTGGATCTTCTACTTCATAGAATTCACGTTCTGAAACCTTGGCAAAACCTGCAAAAAAGCTGGTGGGGATGGTTTTAACGGCGGTGTTTAGATTACGCACATTGTCGTTATAGAACTGGCGAGCAAATGCAACTTTATTTTCAGTAGTTGATAACTCTTCTTGCAGTGATAAAAAGTTAGAAGATGCTTTGAGGTCAGGGTAAGCCTCAGCAACTGCAAGTAAGCCGCGTAGCGCTTGAGTAACCATGCCATCAGCTGCGGCAACATCAGCAACTGTTGTTGCGGTAGTTGCCTTAGCGCGCGCAGTTACAACTGCATCAAAGGTGCCTTGTTCGTGCTTGGCATAACCTTTTACTGTCTCAACTAAATTTGGGATTAGATCAGATCGGCGCTTTAGCTGCACTTCAATCTGTGCAAATGATTCGTCGACGCTAATGTTCAAGCGAATCAAGCGGTTGTATTGGGCGATAAAAAATAGAACGAGTAAGCCGACAACGGCGAGCGCGATTATTGTTTTCATAGTTACTTCAACCCCTTAAGCAAAGGTTGTATTCCTTTGCGAACTACTTGATCTTACTCTGGTGGAAATTCATAAAGGAACGGCTGGGGGTTGGCCCGCGCTGACCTTGGTAGCGAGATGCATAAATCGCTGAGCCATATGGGTGCTCGGCAGGCGAAGATAGCTTGATCAAACAGAGTTGACCGATCTTCATCCCTGGAAATAACTTCACTGGAAGGTTTGCCACGTTGGAAAGTTCCAGAGTTATATGTCCAGAAAAACCAGGATCGATAAAACCTGCAGTTGAGTGAGTTAAAAGTCCTAGGCGGCCCAATGAAGATTTTCCTTCAAGGCGCCCAGCAATGTCATCGGGCAAGGTAATAATTTCGTAGGTACTGGCAAGAACGAATTCACCTGGATGCAAGATAAATGCTTCGCCATCTTCGGCGACGACTTCACGAGTAAGTTCGGATTGTTCGATTGATGGATCGATAACTGAATATTTATGGTTTTCAAAGACGCGGAAGAATTTATCTAGGCGCACATCAAC
>JBAXFA010000049.1:0-5174 GCA_037140155.1 Actinomycetota bacterium | reverse complement strand
CTGAATATTTATGGTTTTCAAAGACGCGGAAGAATTTATCTAGGCGCACATCAACAGATGATGGCTGGATCATCGCCTCTTCAAATGGTTCTACTGCGACGCGGCCGGCGTTGATTTCTAGGCGGATATCGCGATCACTGAGTAGCACGGCGTGAGCCTATCTGAACGATCGCAAAAGTCAGGCGACCCCTCCGATTGGGCTTGCGTAAGTTACTGGCGGGTAGCATTATTTGCCCATGAGCCATTACAACGCCAATCTGCGCGATATTGAATTCTGCCTCTTTGATCTCCTTGGAACCGAGAAAGTTTTAGGAACATCGATCTTTAGCGAACTCGATCGCGACACCGCGATGGGGATGTTGGAGGAGATGAAGCGTTTAACTGAGAACGATCTTGCTGCATCTTTTGTCGAAGGCGATCGCGTTGGCGCGATTCTCGATAAAGCAACTGGCAATGTAACTCTGCCGGAGAGTTTTAAGAAATCTTATAAGGCCTACGTTGATGGCGAATGGTGGCGCCTTGATGCACCAGTTGATTTGGGTGGCACAAAAGTTCCGGCAGCTGTTCGTTGGGCGATTGCCGAGATGGTTCTTGGTTCAAATCCGGCAATTCATATCTACGCATCAGGTTATGCCTTTGCACATGTTGCTTATGTACTTGGCACACCAGATCAGAAACAAATGGCGAAGTTAATGGTTGATCGCCACTGGGGCGCAACTATGCAATTGACTGAACCAGATGCTGGTTCTGATGTTGGTGCCGGTCGCTCAAAGGCCGTGCAACAAGCAGATGGAACATGGCACATCACCGGCACAAAGCGTTACATCACATCAGGTGATGCAGACTTCTATGAAAATGTTATGCACTTCGTTCTTGCTCGCCGCGAAGGTGGCGGGCCGGGAACAAAAGGACTTTCTTTATTCTTAATTCCTAAGTTTATGTTTGATCTAAAGACTGGTGATCTCGGAAAGCGCAATGGCGTTTACGTTACATCGCTAGAAAGCAAGATGGGACTTAACGTTTCGGCAACTTGCGAAGTAAACCTTGGCGAGAAAGAGCCCGCAGTCGGATATTTGCTGGGCGATGTCCATGAAGGTATCGCGCAGATGTTTAAAGTTATTGAATTTGCACGAATGATGGTTGGAACAAAAGCTATTGCAACTCTATCTGCCGGATATCAGCAAGCACTTGCTTATGCCAAAGTCCGTATCCAAGGCGGAGATATGAAGGTTATGAACGATAAAGCCAGCCCACGCGTATCGATCATCCACCACCCAGATGTGCGTCGTTCACTGATGGTCCAAAAGTCATATTCCGAAGGTATGCGCGCCCTAGTTCTCTACACCGCATCTATTCAAGATCAGATTGAGCTAGCAATCGCAGCCGGCGATCACGATAAAGCCAAGGCTATGGAAGCGCTTAACGATCTCTTGTTGCCAGTTGTAAAAGGTTATGGCTCTGAAAAATCTTGGACGTTACTTGGTACTGAATCACTACAAACATTTGGTGGAGCAGGCTTTACCCAAGATTGGCCACTTGAACAATATGTCCGCGATGCCAAGATCGATACCTTGTACGAAGGTACAACTGCAATCCAAGGACTTGATTTCTTCTTCCGCAAAGTTGTTAAAGATGGTGGAAAAGCACTTGGCTTGCTTGGTAAAGAGATTCAAACCTTTGCTGAATCAGGTGGTGCACATAAGGAAGAGAAAGATGCTCTGCTAAAAGCCCTCGGTGATCTAAATGGCATGGTCGGCGTACTTGTAGGCCATGCGATGGCATCACAAGAAGATGCACCAGAGATTTATAAAGTCGGTCTAAATACTTCACGAGTTTTGATGGCCGTTGGCGACATCATCACTGCTTGGCTATTAATCCGTCAGGCAGATATTGCAGCAAGCCGCTTGGAAGGTGCTTCAGCAAAAGATAAAGATTTCTATACCGGCAAGATCGCAGCCGCAAAGTTCTTTGTGACAAATTATCTGCCACATCTAACCGCCGATCGAAAGATCGTTGAAGGCACTGATAATTCAATTATGGATATCTCAGAAGGTGCTTTCTAACTCTAGAAATACTTAATTTCAGATAGGCTCGGCCAATGCTAAGTAAGCACCGCGGTGAGTTATATCTAGTTATGGGTGCAATCTTCTTCTCACTCAACGGTGTGATCGTCACTTTGGTTCTTGACCATATGACGACTTTCCGTCTAGCTCAGGTTCGCGCCATCGGTACCTTCTTCTTACTATTTATTATTACCTTTATCCAAGACCGAAAGTCGCTAAAGGCACAGCGCCGTGAAATCCCAACGTTGCTCTTCTATGGAGTCTTTGGCTACGCCATGGTGCAGCTGGGATATTTCATCGGTATCGCCCAAGGCGTTCCGTTAAGCCTGGTATTGATCATCGAATTTACCGCCCCGATTTGGATCGTTCTCTGGATTAAATTTGTTCGTAAAGGTTCAGTCGCAAACGATATGTGGGCAGCGATCGCGCTCTCACTTATTGGCTTAGTTTTCGTCGCCAAAGTTTGGGAGGGTTTTACCTTTGATCTATTTGGAACCTTGGGCGCACTTGGTGCGGCGCTGGCGCTGGCGGTTTACTTCCTTATGAGTCAATCACAAGGGACGAAACGTTCGGCACAAGCGATGGTGGTTTGGGGCATGGGAGTTGCAGGGCTTTTCTGGTCGATAGTTCTGCCGATCTGGAATTTTCCAACACAGATTTTTAATACAAGTATTAATCTGCAAGGGCGCTTTAGCGATTACAGCGCACCTGGTTGGGTGCTGATCGCATACATCATTGTCTTTGGAACGATGGTTCCGTATCTATTAGTAGTTGGCGGCATCCGCCGGTTAAGCGCATCGACATCTAGTGTGATCGGAATGTTGGAGCCGGTATTAGCTGGTGCATTTGCATGGATTTGGTTATCACAATCTTGGAGTGCGATTCAGTTATTCGGTGGTGTGATTGTGTTGGTTGGTATCTACATTGCAGATCGCGCAAAGACTAGTGCAACTTCACAGTAATTCTTAAGCCTTTTGTTAGATTTCATTTAACTTTGTAGTTAACTATTCATCTATGAAAAAATATCTACTTGCACCGATCTGCTTATCAATGCTGCTCTCAGCCCTATTAATGGCACCACAGGCAAATGCCGCAACAACTAAGGGATGTGCGGCAACTCAGGCCGTTGAAGAAGGTCCGTATTACTTGGCGAATTCACCAGTTCGCAGCGATGTAACTGATGGACAGGCAGGGAAAGCGCTTACATTGAGCTTCAAGATTGTTGATACTTCTTGCAAGCCAATTAAAGGCGCAAAAGTTGATATCTGGTTTGCCAATGCGCAAGGTGTTTATTCAGGTGTTGCTTCTAAGGGTGATGATTTAGGTGCTGGAGTGGGCTCTGGCAAATTTTTACGCGGTACACAAACAACAAACTCCAAAGGAATTGTTACCTTCACTGGGATTTATCCGGGTTGGTATCCGGCTCGCACGATTCATATTCATGAAAAAATTTGGGTTGGCGGTAAGCAAGTCCTTACCACTCAGACATTTTTTACAGATAAGCAAAATGCTGAAGTAATGGCAACTGATCCGTATAAATCTAGAGGCGCACAACGCGTTACAAATGCCACTGATATGGTCTTAAATCGCGGCGGGATTGATCTAACTGCTTTGCTTATGAAGTTAACGGGAACGCAAGCTTCAAGCACAATTGTTGTAAATCCTTAGCAGGAAGCGAGTTACTCGTTCCAAGCGCCAGCGGCAGGATCTTGCGGCGCAGTAAAGTCGCGACCAGAGCCAGCATTTGGCGCCATATCTGCAAAACGTGCAAAGTGAAGTTGTGCTGCAACGGTAATTGTCTTGGTCTGACCGTTACGGTGCTTTGCAACGATTAGATCTGCTTCACCGGATCGGTTCTGTGAGTCATACATATCATCGCGATGTAACAAGATAACGACGTCAGCATCTTGTTCGATAGAACCAGATTCGCGAAGATCTGAAAGCATTGGTTTCTTATCAGAACGCTGTTCAGGTGAACGGTTGAGCTGTGAGATCGCGATGACCGGGACATCGAGTTCTTTCGCCATAAGTTTTAGGTGGCGAGAGAATTCAGATACTTCTTGTTGGCGGTTTTCTACGCGCTTGCCGCTAGTCATCAACTGCAGGTAATCGATAACGATTAATTTAAGGTCGTGGCGCTGCTTTAACCGGCGGGCCTTGGCGCGGATCTCCATCATGGAAAGGTTTGGCGAATCATCGATAAATAGTGGTGCAGCGGAGATTTCGCCCATACGGCGTGCGAGTTTTGACCATTCTTCATCACTTAGCTGACCAGAACGAATGTTATTTAAACCAACGCGGGCTTCAGCAGACAACATACGCATTGTGATTTCAGAGCGCGACATTTCAAGTGAGAAGATAACTGAAGTTTTTCCGTCGTGGATTGATGCATGGCGTGCGATATCTAAGCCGAGAGTTGATTTACCAACTGCAGGACGCGCTGCCAAGATAATCATGTTACCTGGGTGGAATCCATGTGTAAGTAAATCTAAATCGCGGAATCCTGATTGAACGCCTTCGACACCGGTTCCTTTTTGAATCGCTTCGATTTCATCGAGCGCTTGCGGAAGCAGCGTTGAGAGTTGTACATAGTCTTCTGAGCTACGGCGTTCGGTGACTGCATAGACTTCAGCTTGGGCTTGATCGACAGCATCATCGACTTCGCCTTCTACGTTATAGCCAAGTTGCACAATCTTTGTTCCGGCTTCAACTAAGCGGCGCATGATTGCGTGTTCGCGCACAATCTTTGCGTAGTAACTGGCATTGGCTGCAGTTGGTACTGATGAAATTAAAGTGTGTAAGTAAGGTGCACCACCGGCGCGTGCGATATCTCCGCGCTTTGTAAGTTCTGCAGAAACGGTAACGGCATCGGCTGGTTCGCCACGGCCATATAGATCAAGAACTGCGTCGTAGATAAGTTCGTGCGCCGGGCGATAGAAATCGCGTTCGCGCAGAATTTCAATTACATCTGCAATTGCATCTTTCGATAACAACATTCCGCCAAGAACAGATTGTTCTGCGATTAAATCTTGTGGCGGTGTGCGCTCGAATTCGGCCCCAACGTTGTTATATGACGAGTTAGCTCGCGAGGAGTTGTTGGGTAGTTCGGCG
>JBAXFA010000048.1:0-5443 GCA_037140155.1 Actinomycetota bacterium | reverse complement strand
AAGGCGTCACAGAGGTGAGAGCCGATAAAACCGGCTCCACCGGTGATGAAAACGCGCATGGCGCTGAGTCTATCGGGGTGGGTATCGATCTTTTGGGGTTGGCGCTCATTTAGGGTTCAGCGAATTCACAGGCAGATGGGGCATGGTTTGGGTATGAAATCTGCTGCGACTTTCCGCAAGTTCTCATCTGCTGGCACGGATTGGGCGGCGTGGATCTTGGGAATTGGCTTGGGGCTGACCCTTGCGTTGCAGGTAACGACGATGCGCCATAGTGATCTAACTTCTGTTTATGCAGCCGTTGCTTCGGTGTCGCGATTGGCTGCGTTGACCGGTACTTACTTTGCAATCGTTGGTATTTTCTTGGTGGCGCGAATTCCTTGGGTGGAACGTGGTGTGGGCCATGATCGTTTGGTTACCTGGCATCGCAAGCTGGGGCCATGGAGTTTGTATCTAATTGGTTTTCACGTCTTATTTATTATTTTAAGTTTTGCTGGGCAAGATCATGTGGCGCTGGCTGTGGAGCTGTGGCGGATGCTCGGACACTTTGAGTGGATGTGGTGGGCGCTTGCTGGATTTGTTTTGATGGTGATGGCGGGAGTTACTTCTTATAAGAAGGCGCGCGCCAAGATGAGTTATGAAACATGGTGGATCATCCATGTTTATACATACATCGCAGTTGCGGCATCTTTTATGCACCAGGTGATTAATGGGCAGATGTTTATTGGCCATCCGTTAAATCGTGCCTATTGGACCTTTCTTTATGTGGCGATGGCCTTTGCAATTATCTGGTGGCGAATTGGTATTCCGCTTGGGCGCTCGCTTCGCCATAACTTGCGGGTGGATAAAGTTGTTGTGGAAGGACCGGGTGTTATCTCGGTTGTGATGAAGGGGCGCAAGCTAACTGAACTTTCTGCAGAAGGCGGACAGTTCTTTGGTTGGCGCTTTGCGGCTAAAGGACATGCGCTGATGTCACATCCTTATTCATTGTCCGCAGCCCCTACTGCGCATTTCTTGCGCATCACCGTTAAAGATTTAGGTGATCATTCGCGTTCTTTAGCTTTTTTAAAGGCGGGTACGCGCGTCTTTGTGGAAGGCCCTTATGGCGCCTTTACGGCAGGGCGGGCGACGATGCCGCATGTGGTGATGATTGGTGGCGGTGTGGGAATTACGCCGATTCGCGCGTTGATGGATGAATTTAAAAATGGCGTGAAGATGGATGTTATCTATCGAGTCTCGCGCAAAGAAGATTTGGTTTTAAAGGATGAGCTTGATTATTTGGAATACCATTCAAATGGATCGATCCAGGTTCATTATTTAATTGGTTCACGTAAAGAACATCCGATGGATGCGAAATCGTTAAAGGCGCTGATTCCGCGCTTTGCTGATTCGGATATCTATATCTGTGGCCCTGGGCCGCTGGTTGAATCGGTGAAGGCTGCGGCGGACGACCTGGGCGTGCCAAAGAATCGCTTCCACGATGAGGCCTTTGCTTTCCATAGCGAATAAGTCGCAGCCCAAGTTGGGGCAGCGTTAAGAGTTTTCACAGATAGGTAAGGGAAGGTACGGATATGAAACGCGCGTTATTGATTGCAACTGGCACCGTCGGTGGGTTGGGCGCTGTATTGGCGGTGACGCCTCCGCAATTTACTTCAACGCAAAGTTCGCCCATGGCGCTGCCTGGAACATCTGCGACACCAGCAGCACCTGCTTCGACTCCAGCTGCAACACAGAGCGTTACGCCATCTGCAACTGCAACTGCGGCTGCGACGAAGAGCGCGGCAGCAAAGCCAACAAAGAAGAGTTCAACCAAGAGTTCTGCGGCGACAAAAGCCGCAGCAGTTAATTCAACGCAATCACAGACGCCGGTTGCGCAGACACCTTCGGCAACACCAACTCCAACGCAGACAAAAGCATCTGCAACACCTGTTACTAAGTCAGCTTCAGGGACTTTTATCGGTGATTCTGTAAATGTGCGTTATGGCTTTGTGCAGGTAAAGATCACTGTGGAAAATGGCAAGATCACTGATGCGCAGGCAGTTCAGGCACCTACTGGACGTAATGATCGCTGGACACAGATGGCGGTTCCGATCCTGCGCCAACAGACTTTGCAGGCGCAATCAGCGCATATCAATGGTGCATCTGGTGCATCTTTTACATCTTACGGTTGGTACACGTCATTGGTCAGCGCGCTGGCAAAGGCGGGGATGTAAAAGAGTATATTTTTGAGCCACTAGAGATTACAGTTTTGCCATGAAAGCTCTTAAAGCCATCTTGGTATCAATCTCCTTGCTGTTTACCTTGATTATGCCGATTGCACCGGCTTAAGCTCAAGAAGCTATTTATGGATGGTTGCCTTGCTCAGTTTCCAACGAAGCACCCTGTATTCAGTCACTTTCATATGTGAACGAAAAAGGGGTCCGAATTGAAGGTAAACTTTCAGGTAGATCGCGGAATCTGACACGAATTATTGCGCTTAAGAACTATCCGTTCACAGATTACGAATGGTCACTTCCAGGATTAAAGCAACCAAATGGAACCGATCGGATGTTATTAACTGCTTATTATTTTCCTAAAAACTTCCCATATTGTTGGCTCCCGGATCAAGAAGTTAAGACATGTGATTATGGAATAGATCAATTAACTTTTAGCGTCACCCCATCTTGGTGGGATTCACAGCCGCCACCGACCCATTTTGAAAACTCTGATCGTGACAATTTATGCGGAACAAAAGAATTTCCTAGCGTTTGCATTGGACCTTGGAGCATGAATGGTGACGTGAGCTACGAGATTATCGCAAAGATGCCAAAGGGGTTTGATGCGCGCATGTTGATAGGAGAAGGTGCTTCTGGTGATTTAAAATTTTCAACTGATAGTTCTGGGAATCGATTGTTCACCTTGCTTGCTAAGCCAGCCATGAAATCTTTTGTCTGGAATATTTCACAAAGACCCATCAACTACAAAGATGCTGATAAAGCTGATTTATCAGGCTACTCTTTGGATTTTTTTATCCATTCAAGTTCAGCTGTAGAGCCACAATGGTTTAGCAGGTGCGATAAGGGCGAAGGATTGAGCGTTTGGCACAACAGCAGCGAGAGGTCTGCACCATATTGGATTTCAAGTGAGCAGTCCTTGGCGATGTATGTTTCAAGTATCCACAAGCGGATGGATGGATCTATAAATGCGGGGACTTTTCAAATCCAGATGCCCGTAACTGTCGCTCAGTGTTTGTGGGGAGTTGACCTTTCAAAGGCCACCGCCGCAACCATCTCGGCGGTATATGGAGAAGGGAATGCGAGTGAGATAGTAACGACTTCAGCTAAAGTAGAAAATGGATTTTATTACTTATCTGCAAACGGTTTTCACTACTCGTCACCTACA
Source organism: Actinomycetota bacterium (assembly GCA_037140155.1). GTDB lineage: Bacteria > Actinomycetota > Actinomycetes > Nanopelagicales > Nanopelagicaceae > Planktophila. Next base: position 2,065 of record JBAXFA010000048.1, on the reverse strand, counting down.
ATTAAGGTTAAGTTAACTCAAACTGCAGACACTCAAGTTCAAAACAAACCTAGTGAAATAGTTGAACCTAAAACTAATACCATTCAGCCAGTAGTTAAAAAGAAGATAACTATTACTTGTTCAAAAGGAAAACTAACTCGAAACGTAACTGCCTATGAGCCAAAATGTCCTTCGGGCTACAAGAAAGTAGCATAAGTTTTTGAAGTTGACTCGCAAACGATATGAAATACACGTTTGGGGCACTGTTCTCTTTTTAGATGTGGGATCTTCGGCGCTGTCGGAAGCTGCGATGGATTTGGCTGTGGAAAGCGTTAAGAAATTTGTTTATGGCGTGGATGAGGATTTTTCGACTTATAAAGATGGTTCGTTTGTATCAAGGTTGCGCCGTGGAGAAATATCAATTGATGATTGCCCGGCTGATGTGCAAGAGGTTTGGGGTTTGTGTGCGATTGCGCGTGATTTAACCGATGGTGCATTTGATCCGTGGGCAGTTGCAGGTGGCTTTGATCCATCGGGTTATGTAAAGGGATGGGCGGCAGATCGGGTTGCGCAGATTTTGTTGGTGGCTGGTTGTGAACATATTCAGGTAAATGCAGCAGGTGATTTAACGCTGCGTGGTGGGATAAATGAAAAGGGTGTGGTTGGGCCATGGAAGATCGGGGTTATAAATCCTGATAATCGCCAAGAAGTCTTACGGATATTTGAGATCACCGATGGTGCGATTGCAACGAGCGGCACATACGAACGTGGGGCGCATATCTTTGATCCGGCTACGGGAACGATTGCTATTGGGGCAAAGTCAGCAACGGTATTGGGGCCAGATGGTGGTTTAACTGATGCGCTAGCGACGGCGTTGATGGTGGCGGGTGAAGATGGTGCGGGCTGGTTTGCGCAGCCTGAATTAGCCGAATATTCGGCATGGGTTATTGATCGCCATAGCGGTGGTGCCTGGGGAGTTGGGCCGGCGGTTTTGTAAAAGTTACTCAGAGTAATAAAAATATTTATTTTATTTAACCGTATATTTCGCTATCTTTATTGTCTACACAATTAATATGTTTTTGGTTGTCATTCATGTGATGCCAACAATTTTTAGAAAGGAGCACAAACGATGGAACCTAAAATAAAGTACACAGTCGGCCCTGATGTAGATCTAAATAAAACGATCATCAGAGATAAGAATGGTCGTCGGATTACCAACAGACGTGCCGAGAAAATGGCTAAAGAAGCTATTGCTGAGGTGATTAGACGTAAAGAACTGGGCGACGCATCTATTAAATCCCCAAAGGCGAAATTACGCTTATCGTTGAAGCTGAGAAAGCTATTTAAGAAATTAAGTTAAGGCTCGTCACTTCTTCGTTAGTTAACTCAACGATCTGCATGATCTCGTGCAGTTGTTCAACTGTGCGTGCTGATGCAATTGGTGTACTGACCTGTGGGTTGGCACGTAACCAAGCAAGAGCAACTGCAGAGATTGAAGTGTTGTGTGATTTGGCTATTTTATCTAGCGCTTCGACGATCGCATATCCCTTATCGGTTTGATAATTAGTTATGCCACCAGCACGGATTGAATCAACAGTTACGCCAGGGCGGTATTTGCCGGTTAGGAATCCGCTAGCAAGACCATAGAACGGCAGCGCTGAAAGGCCATTTTCCTTTAAGACATCTTGTTGTTCAGATTCAAACGGGTTGCGTTCCATCAAGTTGTATTGATCTTGTAAACAGATGTATTTAGGCAAGTTTTCTTTGGTTGCGATATCGAGCGCTTCTTGCAAACGTGCGCCAGTGTGCTGAGATGCGCCGATATATCGGATCTTTCCTTCTGTGATCAACGTTTGATAAGCGCCCAAGGTTTCGGCGATTGGAACATCTTTATCGTCGTGGTGAGAATAATAAAGATCTATGTGGTCGGTTTGTAAACGCTTCAATGAATCGTTGCAGGCAGCGATGATATTTTTAGGTCGTAGACCAGGTCGGGTAGAAAGCTTGGCAACTTTGCTTGCAATCACTAGTGAATGGCGATTGCCGCGTGATTTCATCCAGTTGCCGATAATGGTTTCGGATTCGC
>JBAXFA010000047.1:0-5508 GCA_037140155.1 Actinomycetota bacterium | reverse complement strand
TATCTTCTGGCGTTCTTCCTGGAGTACAGCGGGGGATTGTTATCGAAAGATGTGGTGTTGCAGTCAAACTAATTGGAAAGGCAGATCTGGGACGGGCTGATGCCGCATTTGTAATCTCGAGTTTAAAGCTTGCGCTATCGGTGGCTGAAATTGATAGCGTTCCAATGAAAATTGATGGAGATTGTGCGGCACTTGAAGCAAATATTCGGGCTAAGACATTGAAGCATTCGGTAGGCTAGCCACATGTCGCAGATATCGATCACCGTAGATGGCGCAAGCGCCAGCGTGGAAAGTGATGCGCGTCCGACCCAGATATTTGCCGAACGTAAAGAGATCGTGGTCTGCAAAGTAAATGGGGTTCTAAAAGATCTCTGGACTGAACTAAATGATGGCGATGCGGTGGAAGGTATCTCAATCTCCTCGCCCGATGGTCTTGCTGTGCTACGCCACTCAACCGCACATGTGATGGCGCAAGCGGTTCAACAAGTATTTGCGCAAACTCGCCTTGGTATCGGACCACCAATCACCGATGGTTTCTATTATGACTTTGATCCAGAGCGTCCGTTTAACCCAGAAGATTTTGAGAAAATTGAAAGCGCGATGCGCAAGATTATTAAAGATGGACAGAGATTCCGTCGTCGCGTCACGAACGAAGCAGATGCGCTGAAAGAGTTGGCACACGAGACATATAAATGCGAGTTGATTGGTTTGAAATCTGGCGCCGGTGATGAAGCCAGCGTCGAAGTCGGCGGCTCTGAGCTTACGATCTATGACAACTTAGGTCGCGACGGGCAACCCGTCTGGTCTGATCTATGTCGTGGTCCGCATCTGCCGTCTACAAAACATATTCCAGCATTTAAATTGATGCGCAGCGCTGCAGCCTATTGGCGCGGCTCTGAGAAGAATCCAATGCTGCAACGCATCTACGGAACAGCTTGGCCATCGCAGGAAGAGCTTGCTGCATATTTAGAGTTACTAGCTGAAGCGGAAAAGCGAGATCACCGTCGTCTTGGAACAGAACTTGATCTATTTTCATTCCCTGAAGAAATCGGATCAGGTCTTGCCGTATTTCATCCCAAAGGCGGAATCATTCGTCGGGCGATGGAAGATTATTCGCGCAAGCGCCATGAAGATGAGGGCTATGAGTTTGTTTATTCACCACATTTAACAAAATCAGCGCTATTTGAAAAATCTGGTCACTTGCAGTGGTATTCCGAAGGCATGTATCCGCCGATGGTTATGGATGAAGAGCTTCATGCTGATGGGACTATAAAACGGGCGGGCCAGCAGTACTACATGAAACCGATGAACTGCCCGTTCCATAATTTGATCTTCGCATCTCGCGGTCGCTCATATCGCGAACTGCCACTGCGTCTATTCGAGTTCGGAACGGTTTATCGTTACGAAAAATCAGGCGTTATTCAAGGTTTAACTCGCGCTCGTGGATTTACTCAGGATGATGCCCATATTTACTGCACGAAAGAGCAAATGGTCGGCGAACTCGATTCGCTATTAACTTTCGTTCTTAATTTGTTGCGGGATTATGGTCTGGAAGATTTCTATCTAGAACTTTCCACGCGCAATCCTGAAAAGTCAGTTGGTGAAGATGCTGACTGGGTGGAAGCGACTGAGGCGCTTCGTAAAGCAGCGCTAGCGCAGAATCTAGAGCTAGTCCTTGATGAAGGCGGCGCTGCTTTCTACGGACCAAAGATTTCTGTACAAGCAAAGGATGCGATTGGCCGCACCTGGCAGATGTCTACTATCCAAGTTGATTTCCAATTGCCACAACGATTTGAACTTGAATATTCCGCAACCGATGGCACTCGTCAACGCCCAGTAATGATTCACCGCGCGCTCTTTGGCTCAATCGAAAGATTCTTCGGTGTATTAACAGAGCACTACTCTGGAGCCTTCCCACCATGGCTTGCGCCAGTGCAAGTAACTGCTATTCCAGTTGCCGAAGCCTTTGCTGATTACTTAGCTGGAGTTGCCAAGGAATTTAAAGCCGCCGGTATCCGCATTGAATTAGATTCATCAGATGATCGTATGCAGAAGAAGATTCGTAACGCCCAGATGCAGAAAGTCCCATATATGTTGATTGCCGGAGAAGAAGATCAAGCAGCCGGCAAAGTATCTATTCGTTATCGCAACGGTGAGCAGAAGAACGGCATTGCGGTTGCGGATGCAATCGCTGAGATACAGATTGCAATTCGCGATCGCAAGCAGGTTTAGCCATGGTTGATCCAACGACAGGAATGCCAGATCGTTGGGCGCGTTTATGGGCTCCGCATCGCATGGAGTATCTAAAAGGCGAAAATCGTCCGCTAGGTGAGAACGATGTGGCTTGCCCATTTTGTCGCGTACCAACCCTTGGCGATCAAGAAGGACTAATAGTCGCTCGTGGCGAGAACGCCTATGTTGTGATGAATTTATATCCCTATAACGCAGGACATTTATTGATCTGCACCTATCGCCATGTTGCAGACCTAACTGATCTAACTAAGGAAGAACGGGATGAGATCTCAGATCTGACGGCACATTCAATGGTGACATTGCGCAAAGTATCAGCGCCAGCAGGATTTAATTTAGGAATGAACCAAGGCGCAATTTCGGGGGCGGGAGTTGCCGAACATATTCATCAACATGTGGTGCCTCGCTGGTCAGGGGACGCCAACTTTATGCCGCTAATTGGTCAAACCAAAGTTATGCCAGTTTTGTTATCTCAAACGAGAGATGAGCTTGCTGCCGCCTGGTAATTTTGCAATTTTAAAGCTGAGCGATGTAACTATTTACGATATCGATACCAATTCCATTAGAAACTACGATAGGAATTGCTGGGAAAAGCAGCCCGGCTGCGAAAGCTCCTTCACCGGCACCAGCAATCTCTTCAAGGTAATCCTCGCGAAACTCAGCGACCATCTCCTCATGTTCATGTTCACCCGCAGAAATAGTCGCGGGATTGGTGCTGTAATCAAAAATGCGTAAATCATCCAAGGAGATCAAAGCGACGGGGCTTCCGGTTTCTGAGTGCAGAACTAAATATGGAGTTACTAGTTGATCAAAGACGCGATTGGCCAACATAATCGCATCCTCAAAATCTGCATCGCTTCCGTCGAGTTCGTTAACTACAACTAAACGCGGTAGTTGATAATCACTCAGCGTCTGCCATTGGTCAATTGTTGCTTGGTCAATTCCAGCGGCTGGATTAATTGCAAAGATAGCCAGATCAGAATCGGCCATAACATCAGTTGCGAGTTCTGCGCCAAATAAGTTGGCGATCGCTTGCGGTTGGGCAGAGACATGCCCATATACATGGATACGTTTAAGAGAACTCACAGGCGTCAGAATAGGTGAAATTCCACCTCTGAGCCTACGATGGTGGTGATGTTAAGCGCTTCTTTAAAGCCAGCCGTAACCCGCGCCATCAATCCAATAGCGCGAGGTGCCCTGCGCATGGGCTTAACACCCAACGCAGTCACATTTACCGGAGCCATCGGTTTAGTCGCAAGCGCGCTTTACTTCTATCCTCGCCAAGATTTTTTCATCGGAACATTGTTTATTGTCTTCTTTGCACTAAGTGATCTCTTTGATGGTGCGATGGCGCGTATCTCGAAAACTGGGGCAAGTCGTTGGGGTGGATTTCTAGATTCCACAATCGATCGAATCACCGATTCCGCAATTTTATTGGGGCTAACGATTGCACTTATAGAGACGAACGATTCCTTAGTACCAGTCGCACTTGGTGCGTTAATTATGGGAACGCTAGTTCCATATATACGAGCCAAGGCGGAATCACTAGGGATCGAATGTTCAGGTGGAATTGCCGAACGCACAGAGCGATTGATCATCGCCCTGACTGCAATTGGTTTTGAAGGCTTGGGAATTCCCTTCGCCTTAGCAATTGGGGTCTGGCTACTTTTTATCTTGGCAACGATAACTTCGATTCAGCGTATTTTGATCGTCAAGGCGGCGTTGTAAAGCGATGAACTTGGATAATCTGGTTGCTCTCGCATATTTTGCAGGTTGGAAATTAGTTAGAGCCCTCCCGGAGAAATTCGCCTACGCGTGCTTCGAGTGGATAGGAACAATCACCTTACGTCGCAACGCAGCTCCAATTCGAAGGTTGCGCAGCAATTTGCAGAGAGTCTGTCCTGCGAAAGATAACGCTGCTATGGACCAACTAATGATTGAAGCAGTCTCTTCTTATATGCGTTATTGGTGCGACACTTTTAGATCGCCAGATTGGTCGCAGTCGCGAATAAAATCGTCGGTAACCGTTACTCGTGAAGAGTTATTAACTGCGCCGATGCGCGATGGACGCGGAGTTGTTATCGCGCTTCCACATGCTGGTAACTGGGATCATGCTGGCTCTTACTTCTGTGGAATGGGTTTTAAGCTGGTAACGGTCGCTGAAAGACTTAAGCCAGAGGCTCTCTTCAATAAATTTTTGGAATATCGCCAGAACATGGGAATGGAAGTATTGGCCTTAGATTCCAGATCAATGGCCACGCTCATGCAACGTGCAAGGGAAGGCGCGCTTATTGCTTTAGTTGCAGATCGCGACTTATCGCGCAGCGGAATTGATGTTAACTTCTTTGGATATCCAGCTCGCATGCCGGCCGGTCCCGCACTTCTAGCGGTTAGAACTGGGATTCCACTTGTGACTGCATTTGTTTCCTATACCGAAACTGGAATTCATGTCGAGTTCAATAGCGTTGCAATTCCAGAAAACGGTACTGATTCAGAACGCGTGGCCCAAGTCGTGCAGACTTGCGCAGATCATTATGCGCAAGGCATAGCTCGAGCTCCACAGGATTGGCATATGTTGCAACGAATCTGGATCGATGGCGATTTCCGGGAGCGCAGCGCATGACGTTAAAGAAATTGCGTATTGGACTTGTTTGCCCATATGGCTGGGATACACCAGGTGGTGTGCAAAATCATGTCCGTGATCTAGCGGAGTACTTAATCGCTAAAGGGCATTACGTCTCTGTTTTAGCGCCGGTAATTGATGAAGATGCAATTCCCGATTATGTTGTTAGCGCAGGTAAGCCCATTGCGATTCCATATAACGGGGCGGTAGCGCGCGTACTCTTTGGACCGATCGCTTTTTCACGCGTCCGACATTGGATATCAAATGGAAAATTTGATCTTCTACATTTACACGAGCCAGCGATTCCATCTATCTCACTTCTTGCATGTTGGGCCGCCGAAGGACCACTAGTTGGAACCTTTCATGCTGCAGCCAAGCGCCAGAAGGCGATCTTCGCAATTGGTCCAATCTTGGAGCCGGTAATTGAAAAACTTTCAGCACGCATTGCCGTTAGCGAAGCTGCGCGCTCGACCTTGACTGAACACTTGGAAACTGATGCAGTAGTCGTTCCGAACGGAATCTACGCAGATCGCTATCGCGACGGTGAAATCCGCGCCGAATGGAGTGGAAATACTCTTGGTTTTATCGGCAGGTTTGAAGAACCTCGTAAAGGACTTTCCGTGTTGCTCGAAGCG
>JBAXFA010000046.1:0-5664 GCA_037140155.1 Actinomycetota bacterium | reverse complement strand
TTCGGTAATGGAACCGCCATCTTTACAAATGATGGTGGCGCTGCCCGTCGCTTCCAGAATGAGATTCAAGTCGGCATGGTCGGCATTAACGTTCCGATTCCAGTACCAGTTGCTTACTACTCATTCGGTGGTTGGAAGCAATCACTATTTGGCGATACCAAAGCACACGGTGAAGAAGGCGTTCACTTCTTTACACGTGGCAAGGCGATCACAAGCCGCTGGCTTGATCCAAGCCATGGCGGTATCAACCTCGGATTCCCACAGAATTAATTTTCTGCAATGGCACCGAAGTGGTTATATAAGAAAGGTGAGTTAACTAGCCCCGGCTGGGATCTTCACCTAGATGCCACTGCGTCGCCTATTGCTGAAATTAAACATGTTGGCATTCGCGTCGGCACCGTTTCGGTTGGCAAGAATTTAACGATTGCCGCTGATGCGCAGGAGCGCACCATCTTTGTTTTAGATGGTGGCGATGTAATCGTTACAGTAATTAATTCTGGTGCGAGTACATCCATCACTCTGCGCGGTCGCGCTTCAGTCTTTTCTGGTCCAACCGATCATTTATATGTGCCAATCAATTCAAGCATCGAGATATCAGGTACAGCTCGTGTTGCAGTTGGTGAAGCGCCCGCTAAGAACGCTAAGCCAATTTCGCTTTTAAAGCGCGAAGATGTTCCGGTCTTCATCCGTGGTGCAGGCCGAGAAACCCGGCAAGTACATAATTTTGGTATGCCCGATAATTTAGATGCTGATCGCTTTATCGTGGTTGAAGTAATTGTTCCGGCTGGCAATTGGTCAGGTGCGCCGGCTCATAAGCACGATACTTATATTCCTGGCAAAGAATCGAATTTAGAAGAGCTTTACTACTTTGAAAGCGCGCTAGAACGTGGCCGCGTTGCTACTGGTCCCGTTGATCCAGTTGGTTACTTGCGAGGCTATGCATCAGATGACCGCGAATTCGAAATCACCGCCGAAGTCCGCAGCGGCGATTTAGTTCTGGTTCCTCATGGTTGGCATGGCCCGGTTGCCGCAGCCCCAGGTTATGACTTGTACTTCTTTAATGTGATGGCCGGTCCTGATCCGGTGCGCGAATGGAATGTCACAGATGACCCGCATCATGCCTGGATTCGCGAAAGTTGGAAAGACCAAGCACCAGATCCGCGCTTGCCATACAAGAGTTAACAAATAAAGTTATTAAGAGGAAGATAGAGCCATGACAACTCGCAGAATGAGCGTTGGACAAGCCATTGTTGAATTTTTGGCCCACCAATACACCGTCGATGGCGATCATCGCGAACGCACAATTGCCGGTGTCTTTGGAATCTTTGGCCACGGAAATGTTGCCGGTATCGGACAAGCGTTAAAACAACTTTCTACGACTGATCCTGATGTCATGCCTTATTACCAAGCACGGAATGAACAAGCGATGGTTCACGAATCATCTGCCTTTGCTCGAATGAAACGTCGACGTGCAACTTTTGCTTGCACAGCATCCGTAGGTCCTGGGGCTACAAATATGTTAACTGGCGCAGCGGTTGCAACAACTAATCGCCTACCAGTTTTGTTACTGCCATCAGATACCTTCGCCAATCGCGCAGCTGACCCAGTTCTGCAACAACTAGAACAACCGCATGATTTAACTATGACGGTAAATGATGCCTTTAAGCCACTTTCTAAATTCTTCGATCGCATCAATCGTCCAGAACAGATCTATAGCTCGCTCTTAAATGCGATGCGGGTGCTAACTGATCCAGTCGAAACTGGCGCCGTCACGATCTGTTTACCAGAAGATGTGCAGGCCGAAATTATTGATGTGCCTGAAGAGTTTTTGGCAGATCGCGAATGGCATATCCGTCGCCCTCGTCCTGATGCTGGCCTTTGTGGTGAAGTAGCAAAGCTAATTCGTGCGGCAAAACGACCTGTCATTGTTGCTGGTGGTGGAGTTATCTATTCAGATGCGCACGCAGCTCTGGCTAACTTTGCCGAAACAACTGGTATTCCGGTTAGCGTCACCCAAGCAGGGGTTGGTTCTCTTAACTGGGATCACCCGCAAATGACTGGTTCAGTTGGTGCTACAGGCACAACTGCTTCAAATCGCTTAGCTGCCAAAGCAGATCTAGTAATAGGTATCGGTACGCGTTACAGCGATTTCACAACTGCATCCCGCACAGCCTGGCAAAATACCGATGTTAAGTTTGTAAATATTAATATTGCATCCTTTGATGCCTACAAGCACGGCAGTGCTACACCAGTTGTTGCCGATGCACGTGAAGTACTTACTGAGTTAGCTGCAGAATTAAAGGGTTATGCCATTGATTCCGCTTACGCCCAAGAAATTGCAACGGAGAAAGCATCATGGGATGCCACTGTCGATGCGGCTTTCGTTGATCGTAAATTGGCCAAACCGAGCCAGACTGAAATTATCGGCGCAGTCCAGGCAGCATCAGATCCGCGCGATGTCTTAATCTGCGCCGCTGGTTCGCTGCCAGGGGATCTTCATAAGTTATGGCGCGTGCGCGATCAACTTGGTTATCACGTGGAATATGCATTCTCTTGCATGGGATATGAAATTGCGGCAGGGCTAGGCGTCGCCCGGGCAGATTCATCTCGCACGCCAATCGTTATGGTCGGCGATGGCTCTTATCTAATGATGCACACCGAAATGGTTTCAGCCGTTGCCGAAGGCCTGAAATTTGTCGTTGTCTTAATCCAGAACCATGGCTTTGCATCGATCGGCCATTTATCTGAAGATGTTGGTTCAGAACGCTATGGAACCAAATATCGCTTCCGCGATGGCAAGGGTAATAACTTTGAAACCGGCGATGTTCTGCCGGTAGACCTTGCGACAAATGCCGAAAGCTTAGGCATGAATGTTATTCGAATTGCAGAATCCCCAAATGCGATCGCAGATTTATCAGCTGCGGTAAAAGCCGCAAAAGCACATCCAAAAGCGACTTTGATTCATATCAATAACGATCCGTTGTTGTATGCACCAGATGGAGAAGGTTGGTGGGATGTTCCGATCACATCTGTTTCAACTCTGGAATCAACAAAGCAGGCATACGTTGGTTATAAGGAAGCGATTAAGAAGCAGAAGAAGTATCTAGGTAAAGGCTCTAGCGAACGTAGCTAAACGTAAGTTACTTCGCGGAAAGAGCGCTTGATCGACAAGGTGTACTTGTCATCTTTGGGATCTGCAACCCGGAAGAAACAGAAAATTTTCTTGCCGTACTTCTTTTCCTCTGCACCTGGGTCTGGGAAGAAATATCCATAAGTAAGAGACGATGGCAGATCTTTCTGGCCAGTTAAAGTTGATATTGCCGCTTTATCGCAGGCAAGGCCTGCCTCTTTCTTAGCTGCATCTGAATTTAAATCCTTTGCTTTAATTAAACCGGTATAGAAAACTTCGTAGTGATGCGCTGCTGCACAATTGGTGGCATAGAGAGTTTTATAATTTGTATCCGACCATTGACTTGGCTTGGTGGGAGCTTTATTTGCTGCATAGCAACCAGTCTTTAGCTCTAAATAGAATGTTCCATTACTTACGGCTTGGGCCGAAGTGACCTGGAGAGGCAGTAAAAGCGATATCGCTAATGCAGTGAATTTGTGGCGCCTCATAGGCTCAATCCTATGACCTCAACCTCTAGTTGATGGTTGAAGTTAATCAAATCGTAATAGAAATTAATTCTCTGCTAACGGCGTGTGAATAGCAGATAGCCAGCGCTCGGATAGTCTTCGCTCACAAACGTTTTGTAGGTCGATTGCCCTAATTGGCCGCGTCTAAATAAGGAGCTCCACTTGATTAAGAGAATTTCAGCTGTAACAGCTGCACTCGCTCTTGCAACAGTTGGTTTCATTGTTCCAGCACAAGCTGCAACAGTTGAAGCAGACTGCGGTAAAGCCACTGCATTCTGTGTTGGTGTTGTAACTGACCTTGGAAAGGTTGATGACAAGTCATTTAACCAATCTGCATGGGAAGGCGCTAAGGCTGGCGCAGCTAAGGCCGATGGTTTCGCTAAGTACATCGAAACTACAGATTCAAAGGACTACGCAAAGAACATTGCACTATTCGCTGACAAGGGTTACAACGTAATCGTAACTGTCGGCTTCTTGATGGGCGATGCAACAGCAGCTGCTGCTGTTAAGTACCCAAAGGTAAAGTTCGTTGGCGTTGACCAATTCAATGGTTCAACTGCAACAAATCTCACCGGTTTGATCTTCGACGAAGATAAGGCTGGCTTCTTGGCCGGTTACCTTGCTTCATACCTAACAAAGACCAACAAGGTCGGCGCAGTATTCGGTATGAAGGAAGTTCTTCCTGTTCGCAAGTTCGGTGAAGGATACGAAAACGGTATTGCATACGGAGCTAAAGAGCGCAGCAAGAAGATCAAGTCAACTGTTGTTTACCACGCAGCTGGCGACAATGCGTTCAACGATCCAGCATGGGGTGCAACAACTGCTAACCAGCTACTTACACAGGGATATGACATTATCTTCGGTGCAGGTGGAGCAACTGGTAACGGAGCACTAGGAAAGGTTGCGCAGAAGGCTGGCGCATTCTGTATCGGTGTTGACACTGATCAGTACCTAACAGTTCCTGAAGCAAAGGCTTGCCTTGTTACTTCAGCTGAGAAGAAGCTAGTTCTAGGAGTTACTACTCTTGTTGGTCAAGCTAAGGCTGGCACAATCAAGGGTGGAAACTACACAGGTCAAGTTGGACTCTCACCATTCCACGATCTAGATTCAAAGGTACCTGCAGTTGTTAAGGTTCGTTTGAAGAAGACCACAGCTGGCATTCTTGCTGGTTCAATCTCAACTGGCTTCAAGGGTTAATTTAAACTCTAAAAGTTAGAAGATCTAAAAGAGCGGGTGTGCGAAAGCGCACCCGCTCTTTCTTTTCTCGCCCTTTCATTATTCATAAAAAGCAATAAGATATGGAATTATGAGCCAGACTAAAACTGCCCCGAAAGAAATTTCTAGACCTCCGAAGAGCTTTGATGTTGGATCTTGGTTAGTTCCAATCATTGCAGTATTAGTTGCGATGACACTGGCTGCGATTCTTATAAAGCTACAGGGCTCTAATCCAATTACCGCATACAAATCTCTCTTTAAAACTGCCTTTGGATCTGCGGCAGGTATCGGTGCAACGCTAGGAAAATCCACTCCCCTGGTACTAAGTGGTCTTGCCGTTGCGGTTGGTCTGCGTGCTGGCTTATTTAATATTGGCGCACAAGGGCAACTACTTTCTGGTGCACTCGCTGCTGCTTGGGCTGGCGTTTCATTTCATGGACTACCTGGCTTTATACATATTCCAATTGCGTTAATTATCGGCGCCTTCTTCGGTTCAATTGTTGCTGGTATATCAGGTTACTTAAAAGCGTATCGAGGGGTTCACGAAGTTATCACCACAATTATGCTCAATAGCATCGTGATGGGAGTTGCTGATTACTTAGCATCGCACCCGCTGCGTGAACCAGATCAATTCTTAACTCGTACTTCAGAAATTCAGCCAAGTGCAAAGATGCCGGTTTATGCTCATCTTCCCCTTGGTTTCTTTATCGCTGTTGCTCTTGCTGCCGTAATCTGGTGGATCTTAGGTCGCACAACAAGTGGTTTCCGTATCGAAACTGTTGGCCGCAATCGACATGCCGCTTGGTATGCCGG
>JBAXFA010000045.1:0-5781 GCA_037140155.1 Actinomycetota bacterium | reverse complement strand
AATTCATCTTCTTTCAATAAGCCTGGGTGTTCCGCCGTTTCGCCACCGATTAAAGCAGTGTTAGCTTTTTCGCAACCGCGCGCAATTCCCTTAACAATTTCAGCAATACGCTCTGGAATCACTTTTCCGACCGCGATGTAATCAGTCATAAATAAAGGTTCGGCTCCGCAAACAACTAAATCATCAACGACCATGGCAACTAGATCTTCACCGATCGTGTCGTAGATACCCATCTGTCTTGCTATTTCAGTCTTAGTGCCAACGCCATCAGTTGATGTGGCAAGCAGAGGCTTATTAAATTTCTTCAACGCACTGGCATCAAATAGTCCAGCGAATCCACCGATACCGCCCATAACTTCTGGGCGAGTTGCCTTAGCAATTGATGCCTTCATCAATTCAACGGCGCGATCTCCGGCATCTATGTCGACGCCTGAATCTTTATATGTGCTCATGGTTTTTGACTGTCTCAGTAATTTCAAGGCGCATCTTGCCTTCAGACATATCGGTTGGAACAGAGATGGGATATTTACCCGTAAAACAAGCGGTGCAGAGCTTATCTTCAGCGATCGCCGTGGCTTGGATTAGCCCCTCCAGCGAGACATAACTCAGCGAATCCGCGCCGATGGAGCGACGTATCTCTTCAACTGCTAAACCGCTAGCGATTAATTCTGCGCGAGAAGCAAAATCAATACCGTAAAAACATGGCCATTCAACTGGTGGACTTGAAATACGAACATGGATCTCGCGGGCGCCTGCTTCACGGAGCATCCGAACGATCGCACGTTGGGTATTGCCACGGACAATCGAATCATCAACAACAACGATTCGTTTGCCTTCAATAATTTCACGTAGTGGATTTAATTTTAAACGAATACCCAATTGTCGAATAGTCTGTGAAGGCTGAATAAAGGTGCGGCCAACATAAGAATTTTTTACTAGGCCTAGCCCATAAGGAATTCCAGATTGTTGGGCGTAACCAATGGCGGCGGGTGTGCCCGATTCAGGAACTGGAATTACCAAATCTGCTTCGACTGGCGCTTCAATCGCTAGACGTTTTCCAATTCGCACACGCGTTGCATGAACGCCTTGTCCTGCAATAGTTGTATCTGGACGTGCCAGGTAAACATATTCAAAGAGGCAGCCTTTTGGATCAGGCTTTGCCCACATCTCAGATCGAATTCCATCTTCATTAATCGCTAAAAATTCGCCGGGTTCTACTTCACGCACAAATGCGGCACCGACAATATCAAGCGCCGCAGTTTCTGATGCCACAACCCAACCGCGATCAAGTTTGCCAATTACTAATGGGCGCACTCCATGGCGATCACGGGCAGCATATAAAGTTTTCTCATCCATAAAGACTAGTGAGAATGCACCTTCTAGCTTTGGCAATACAGCGATTGCGCTAGCTTCAACGTTCTTCTCATCTTGTAGTCCAATTAGTGCGGTCATGATTTCAGTATCTGTTGTTGCACCGCGACCATTCTTTGTCGAATCTGCTTCAAGTTTCTGAACCATCTCAGCGAGATCGCCAGTATTTGTGAGATTTCCATTGTGGGCTAACGCCAAAGTGCCGTATTTAGTGGGTCTTAGCGTTGGTTGGGCATTAACCCAAGTGCTAGATCCGGTTGTGCTGTAACGGCAATGGCCGATAGCTAGATCACCAGTAAGGCTTGATAAATCTGTTTCAGTAAAGACTTGGGAAACTAAACCCATATCTTTATAAATCAGAATTCGCTCACCATCACTTGCTGCAATACCTGCAGATTCTTGTCCACGATGTTGCAGTGCATAAAGACCATAAAAGGTTAACTTGGCAACTTCTTCACCGGGAGCCCAAACACCAAATACGCCACATGCATCTTGTGGCGCTTTATCGTCATCTAAGACGTTGTGGTTTAGCAGACCATCCGGGCGGCGCGTCATGGCTTAATCCTAATCGGCAATAGTTCTGTTAAATCAGCACGCGCACCGGATGCGTTGATTAATCCTGCTGACATCGCATCTGCCCATGTGCGATCACCGTAGGCAAGTGCCAACCAAGTATCGGCGTTCATCTCAATCACATTTGCCGGAGTTCCACGGGTGTGTGTTGGGCCATCACCACATTGAACAGCGGCATATGGCGGGATGCGAACTTCGATGGCTCTTCCGGGTGAACGCTCAACAAGTGCAGCAAGAGTCTGCTTAACCGCTTCGAGTACTTGAGGATCACGCATATTTATCCAAATAACTTTTCGAAGGTCTCGGTATGGGCTTTGCGAAGTTCATTTAGAGGAATAACTGCGCCATTGATTACCAGACTATCGCCACCAGTTGTGCCGATTTTAGTAATTGCGATTTGCTGCTTAGCTGCCAACGCTTGCAGCTCAGTAGCCTTTGTTGGCTCTACTGCAACAACAACACGTCCCGGAGACTCAGAAATTAAAGTGGTTCCAACGTTTTCAATATCTATTTCTGCTCCAACGTTATGGCGCAAAACCATTTCAGTCAGCGTTGCACTTAACCCACCTTGGCTCAGATCATGTGCTGCTGTAAATATCTGTGAAGTTCGCCCCGCCACAAGTAGATCAATTAAGCGCATTTCTCGCTGTAAATCAGCGATCGGTGCCTTACCTCCACGTTGGCCGTGCATATACGCCCATTCGCTACCAGCAAGATCATCTGCGGTATCGCCGAGCAAATAAAGTTCCAGGCCTGCGCGATCAAAACTCATCGGTGTGCGTGTGCGCACATCATCGATCACACCAAGCACGCCAATTACTGGAGTTGGCAAGATAGCAACAGCTCCAGTTTGATTATAGAAAGAGACGTTGCCGCCAGTTACTGGCAGACCCATCTCAAGACATCCATCGGCAAGGCCACGCACTGATTCGGCAAATTGCCACATCACACCAGGATCTTCGGGAGATCCAAAGTTAAGACAGTTAGTAACAGCAAGTGGTTTGGCACCTGCTGTTGCGATATTTCGCGCAGCTTCTGCTAACGCAAGCTTTGCACCTTCATATGGATTTAAATATGACCAGTTGGCGTTGGCATCAGTTGCAATTGCCACACCCAAGTTAGTCTTCTCATCGATTCGCACCATTCCAGAATCATCTGGTTGAGATTGAATAGTGTTGCCTTGAACGTAACGATCGTATTGTGATGTCACCCAAGATTTATCAGCCAAGTTTGGGGTAGCAGCTAATTTCAATACTGTTGCCTTAATTTGATCGGCAGTCTCAGGACGTGGCACTTCAATAATTTCAGCGTTAACGCGATCTATATATTCAGGTTTTGCTAATGGACGGTTATATACAGGACCATCGTGAGCCACGGTGCGTGGCGGAACATCGACAATCAAATCGCCATGCCAGGTAATTTCTAATCTTTCTCCGTCGGTTACTTCACCAATCACGGTAACCGTTACATCCCATTTCTTACAGATCTCTAAGAAGCGATTGATGTGCTTGGGTTCAACAATGGCACACATGCGTTCTTGTGATTCTGACATCAAAATCTCTTCTGGTGACAAGGTGGCATCACGTAGCGGAACTCGATCTAACTCGACCTTCATTCCCCCGCTGCCGCCGGATGCCAGCTCGCTCGTTGCGCAAGATAAGCCTGCCCCGCCAAGGTCTTGGATGCCTACAACTAGATTTTCCGCAAATATTTCAAGTGAGCATTCGATCAGAACTTTTTCAACAAAGGGATCTCCCACTTGCACAGCAGGGCGCTTGGCAGGTCCGGTTGCATCAAAGGTTTCAGATGCCAACACAGAAACACCACCGATGCCATCGCCACCAGTTTTAGCGCCATAGAGAACAACTAGGTTTCCAGCACCGGCAGCTTTCGCTAATTTAATGTCAGTATGTTTCATTACGCCGACACAAAGTGCGTTTACTAAAGGATTGCCAATATATGTCTCATCAAATACAACTTCGCCACCAATATTTGGTAGACCTAAACAATTTCCATAACCGCCAACACCAGCGATGATTCCGGGCAATACGCGACGAGTGTCTTGAGCATCTGCTGGTCCAAATCGCAGTGGATCCATAATCGCTATTGGACGCGCACCCATGGTCAAAATATCGCGGACGATTCCGCCAACGCCAGTTGCCGCACCTTGATAAGGCTCCACAAAAGATGGGTGGTTATGTGATTCAATTTTAAATGTGACGGCATAGCCTTGTCCGACATCGACAACGCCAGCGTTTTCACCAATACCAACCAAGAGCGCATCAGTTTTAACTGCCTTATCACCAAATTGTTTTAAATGTACTTTCGATGATTTATAAGAACAGTGCTCTGACCACATAACTGAATACATCGCTAGCTCTGAAGAAGTTGGGCGGCGACCTAAAATCTCTTTGATGCGCGCATACTCATCAGCTTTTAACCCAAGTTCAGCAAAAGGCTGTGAAGTATCAGGATTTGATTGCGCAATTGCAACGGTATCTAGCGCCATTACTTCACCATCGCAGTTAGAACGGAGGTAAAGAAAGCTAAACCATCGGCAGTTGGGCCAGTTAAGGTATCGATGGCATGTTCTGGGTGAGGCATCAAACCAACCACATTGCCGCGTTCGTTGGTGATTCCAGCGATTTTATTGCGGGAACCGTTGGGATTTTCACCTACATATCGGGCGATTACGCGACCTTCACCTTCCAGCATTGCCAATGTCGCATCATCACATTGGAAAGAGCCTTCACCGTTTTTAAGTGGGATAACAATCTCTTGGCCGACCTTGAAAGAACTTGTCCAGGCAGTCTGGTTATTTGTTATCTCCAGCTTTTGATCGCGACAGAGAAAATGCAGTTCGTGATTACGAGTTAGCGCACCTGGCAGTAAATGTGCTTCGCATAAGACTTGAAACCCATTGCAGATTCCAAGAAGTGGCATTCCGCCATTAGCGGCATCAATAATTTTTTCCATAACAGGTGCAAAACGGGAAATCGCGCCACAGCGCAGATAATCACCGTAAGAGAATCCACCAGGCAAGATAACCGCGTCTACACCTTTTAGATCAGCATCGTTATGCCAGAGCGAGACAGCGGTTGTTCCGGCGTGATTAGCCGCGCGCGCAGCATCGCGATCATCTAACGTGCCTGGAAAAGTTACTACGCCAACTTTCATTTACTTCTCAACTCTTACTGTAAAAGTTTCGATTACTGGATTTGCAAGAAGTTTCTCAGCAGCTTTTTCAACTTCGGCTAGTTGTGCCGGTGTTGCATCGCCTTCTACTTCAATCTCAAAGCGCTTTCCTTGGCGCACGCTCTTGGCAAAGGTGAAACCTAATCGCGGCAGAGCAGATGAGACGGCAACTCCTTGTGGGTCGAGAATTTCAGGCTTTAACATCACATCGACCACGATCTTTGCCATTTGCTGCTCCCTAGTGTCTTAAAACTTCATACCGGTAATACGAAAATATGCTTCTTCATATCGCGCTGCAGTCTTTTCGATTATTTCCGCAGGCAATTCTGGTGGTGGGCTCTTCTTATCCCAACCGCTAGAGGTAAGGAAATCCCTTACAAATTGTTTATCAAATGAGGCTGGTGCGCTACCTGGCTTCCATGAGGCAGCTTCCCAAAAACGTGAAGAATCAGGCGTTAACGCCTCGTCTCCCAGGGTAATCACGCCTTTGCGATCGCGTCCAAATTCAAATTTAGTATCGGCCAGGATGATGCCGCGACTGGTGGCGAATTCGGAAGCTGTGTCATAGAGCTTGATGGTTAGGTCGCGCAGTTCTTCGGAATCGCCTGCGCCGACAATTTTAGCGGCAGATGCAAAATCAAT
>JBAXFA010000044.1:0-6201 GCA_037140155.1 Actinomycetota bacterium | reverse complement strand
CTTCATTGATTGCCAGCGTTAGCGAACCATTGCCACGAAATATCATTTCGGGAATCTCTTTAGAAATCTCACCCCAAAGTTCGCGCGCACGAATACTCGCTGCTAACTCAGCGCCGCTGCGGCGACCGCTAACCCAGACCAAGCCAAAGTTTCTAACTGATGCGCTTTGGGCTTCGGGGTCGCGTTCACAGTGGATTACTTCATGGCCGGCCTTTAAAAGCTCGCGGGCATGGGTGGTTCCAATAACTCCTCCGCCAATCAAAATCACCCGCACCCAAGAAGTATTGCGGCGGTTGTGAAACTTTAGATGGATCTTTGGCAAAGGTCTCGCGAACCTTCACGATAGGGGTTGCGTAAGTTACTGGCGGGTAGCATTATTTGCCCATGAGCCATTACAACGCCAATCTGCGCGATATTGAATTCTGCCTCTTTGATCTCCTTGGAACCGAGAAAGTTTTAGGAACATCGATCTTTAGCGAACTCGATCGCGACACCGCGATGGGGATGTTGGAGGAGATGAAGCGTTTAACTGAGAACGATCTTGCTGCATCTTTTGTCGAAGGCGATCGCGTTGGCGCGATTCTCGATAAAGCAACTGGCAATGTAACTCTGCCGGAGAGTTTTAAGAAATCTTATAAGGCCTACGTTGATGGCGAATGGTGGCGCCTTGATGCACCAGTTGATTTGGGTGGCACAAAAGTTCCGGCAGCTGTTCGTTGGGCGATTGCCGAGATGGTTCTTGGTTCAAATCCGGCAATTCATATCTACGCATCAGGTTATGCCTTTGCACATGTTGCTTATGTACTTGGCACACCAGATCAGAAACAAATGGCGAAGTTAATGGTTGATCGCCACTGGGGCGCAACTATGCAATTGACTGAACCAGATGCTGGTTCTGATGTTGGTGCCGGTCGCTCAAAGGCCGTGCAACAAGCAGATGGAACATGGCACATCACCGGCACAAAGCGTTACATCACATCAGGTGATGCAGACTTCTATGAAAATGTTATGCACTTCGTTCTTGCTCGCCGCGAAGGTGGCGGGCCGGGAACAAAAGGACTTTCTTTATTCTTAATTCCTAAGTTTATGTTTGATCTAAAGACTGGTGATCTCGGAAAGCGCAATGGCGTTTACGTTACATCGCTAGAAAGCAAGATGGGACTTAACGTTTCGGCAACTTGCGAAGTAAACCTTGGCGAGAAAGAGCCCGCAGTCGGATATTTGCTGGGCGATGTCCATGAAGGTATCGCGCAGATGTTTAAAGTTATTGAATTTGCACGAATGATGGTTGGAACAAAAGCTATTGCAACTCTATCTGCCGGATATCAGCAAGCACTTGCTTATGCCAAAGTCCGTATCCAAGGCGGAGATATGAAGGTTATGAACGATAAAGCCAGCCCACGCGTATCGATCATCCACCACCCAGATGTGCGTCGTTCACTGATGGTCCAAAAGTCATATTCCGAAGGTATGCGCGCCCTAGTTCTCTACACCGCATCTATTCAAGATCAGATTGAGCTAGCAATCGCAGCCGGCGATCACGATAAAGCCAAGGCTATGGAAGCGCTTAACGATCTCTTGTTGCCAGTTGTAAAAGGTTATGGCTCTGAAAAATCTTGGACGTTACTTGGTACTGAATCACTACAAACATTTGGTGGAGCAGGCTTTACCCAAGATTGGCCACTTGAACAATATGTCCGCGATGCCAAGATCGATACCTTGTACGAAGGTACAACTGCAATCCAAGGACTTGATTTCTTCTTCCGCAAAGTTGTTAAAGATGGTGGAAAAGCACTTGGCTTGCTTGGTAAAGAGATTCAAACCTTTGCTGAATCAGGTGGTGCACATAAGGAAGAGAAAGATGCTCTGCTAAAAGCCCTCGGTGATCTAAATGGCATGGTCGGCGTACTTGTAGGCCATGCGATGGCATCACAAGAAGATGCACCAGAGATTTATAAAGTCGGTCTAAATACTTCACGAGTTTTGATGGCCGTTGGCGACATCATCACTGCTTGGCTATTAATCCGTCAGGCAGATATTGCAGCAAGCCGCTTGGAAGGTGCTTCAGCAAAAGATAAAGATTTCTATACCGGCAAGATCGCAGCCGCAAAGTTCTTTGTGACAAATTATCTGCCACATCTAACCGCCGATCGAAAGATCGTTGAAGGCACTGATAATTCAATTATGGATATCTCAGAAGGTGCTTTCTAACTCTAGAAATACTTAATTTCAGATAGGCTCGGCCAATGCTAAGTAAGCACCGCGGTGAGTTATATCTAGTTATGGGTGCAATCTTCTTCTCACTCAACGGTGTGATCGTCACTTTGGTTCTTGACCATATGACGACTTTCCGTCTAGCTCAGGTTCGCGCCATCGGTACCTTCTTCTTACTATTTATTATTACCTTTATCCAAGACCGAAAGTCGCTAAAGGCACAGCGCCGTGAAATCCCAACGTTGCTCTTCTATGGAGTCTTTGGCTACGCCATGGTGCAGCTGGGATATTTCATCGGTATCGCCCAAGGCGTTCCGTTAAGCCTGGTATTGATCATCGAATTTACCGCCCCGATTTGGATCGTTCTCTGGATTAAATTTGTTCGTAAAGGTTCAGTCGCAAACGATATGTGGGCAGCGATCGCGCTCTCACTTATTGGCTTAGTTTTCGTCGCCAAAGTTTGGGAGGGTTTTACCTTTGATCTATTTGGAACCTTGGGCGCACTTGGTGCGGCGCTGGCGCTGGCGGTTTACTTCCTTATGAGTCAATCACAAGGGACGAAACGTTCGGCACAAGCGATGGTGGTTTGGGGCATGGGAGTTGCAGGGCTTTTCTGGTCGATAGTTCTGCCGATCTGGAATTTTCCAACACAGATTTTTAATACAAGTATTAATCTGCAAGGGCGCTTTAGCGATTACAGCGCACCTGGTTGGGTGCTCATCGCATACATAATTGTCTTCGGAACGATGGTTCCGTATCTCTTAGTAGTTGGCGGCATCCGCCGGTTAAGCGCATCAACATCTAGCGTTATCGGAATGTTGGAGCCAGTATTAGCCGGTGCATTTGCATGGATCTGGTTATCGCAATCATGGAGTGCGATCCAGTTAGTTGGCGGCGTGATTGTTTTAATTGGTATCTATATTGCAGATCGCGCAAAGACAAACGCTAAATAGTTTTAGCTAGCTTTCTTATAACCTTTTGGACATGAGGGGTTTGAACCTAGAACCTTAATTATTTTCTTTCCATTCCTACAACTTATTGTTTTGAAAATTTTCGGGACCACCGTCGCGGTTGGTGTAGGTGTCGGAGTCGCTGTTGGTGTCGCTATCGGTATTGGCTTGTTTAATTTAATTTTTACATTTGGCGAAGAAAAATGAAAACCTTTGGCGTTGAAATATACAAAACCATTTTTAGAGCTTAATGCTACGGTCGCAACCTCTGCCGCTCCATCCGAATAACTAATTCGAAGCTCAGCGCTCTCTGGCAAAGAAGACAGGTTCCAAAAGCATTTTGCGACGCTCTCGCTTAGCGTTAGGTCATAGCTTCCTTTTGTTTCTTCCCCAGAAGCATTTTTATGCGGTGAGGCAATTCTAAAATTAAGTGTCTGAGCTACCGAATCCCATTCTGGAATACCAGGCGTGTACATATTCGCATTTGTTGTTGCCATGCCAGAAGTCTTACCTGGGCTGAAGCACTTATTTAAGCTAGGAGTCCAAGTTGCTCCAAAATTTGAAACACTCCAGACATATGTGTCTTTAGTCAATTTTTCATTAAAGTATTTCTCAAAGAAGTCAAAGGCTGGGAAATCTCGATTTTGCCCATTTCCAAATGAATATCCAAATGGAGTGGTGCTGGTCTTCCACGAAGTTGGGATAGGCACGCCTACCCACGTTTGCGCCGTGTAGTAACGCTTCATAAAAAAATCGATGACTTCATCTGGAATTTGAGAGTTGCTCCAGCTCGCGGTACCTGAAGTTACAACTACAGGCTTTCCTTCGACTATGAATTCATTCTTTGGGGTGATTTCTAAATGACTATCAGATAGTCGGCCATCGAAAAAGCCAGATACTGCTTCACTTCTATCTTTTATATCAAAGGTGATTTTGAAGGAAGCATTTGTAAGTTTTGATATTTGACTAGAGCTTATTTTTATAGTCATCCCATGAATATCAAATTTTGTATTTTTGCTTTCCCAATTAGGTCGGTTGAGCTCTTTCCCCTCCGAGAAGGAGCCTGCAATTCCAGCCTGCACTAAGACGTTATAGTCATTTTTCATCCACCGCGAAGGTAGGTCGCCTGTAGGTAATCCACGCGTATCTCGTTTCCACACGGCTTGTGTATACCCAAGACTGCAAGCAGCACAATAAAGTTCATTAAAGTTTGTACGCTTTGATGTCATTTCTTGCCAAGGTTCCGAGTCACTTATCTTAATTTCCACTTTAGAAACACACATGTCATCCGAAATTTCGGCACAAGTTCCTACAACTGCGACAAATGAATTATTACTATGTGTGCTAGTTGAGCCGATATCGCCCTCAAAAGTCATTTGTTGTGACATTGTTATTGAGGTGCTTGATTCTGCATGAGCGATATTTAGCGGAAAGACCATCATTAAAACTACTGAAAGAAGCGTAGATTTAATCATCAACTTATGTATCACCTAAAGATAGTAACCTCATAAATATCCTTTTACTGCCTTTTTCCTTAAAACGCCTCGCTACTCGTTCCAGGCCCCAGCCGCAGGATCTTGCGGCGCAGTGAAGTCGCGACCAGAGCCAGCATTTGGCGCCATATCTGCAAATCGTGCAAAGTGAAGTTGAGCGGCAACTGTAATTGTCTTTGTTTGACCGTTACGGTGCTTGGCAACAATTAGATCTGCTTCACCAGATCGGTTCTGTGAGTCATACATATCATCGCGATGTAACAAGATAACGACGTCAGCATCTTGTTCGATAGAACCAGATTCGCGAAGATCTGAAAGCATTGGTTTCTTATCAGAACGCTGTTCAGGTGAACGGTTGAGCTGTGAGATCGCGATGACCGGGACATCGAGTTCTTTCGCCATAAGTTTTAGGTGGCGAGAGAATTCAGATACTTCTTGTTGGCGGTTTTCAACGCGCTTGCCGCTAGTCATCAACTGTAGGTAATCGATAACGATTAGCTTGAGGTCGTGGCGCTGCTTTAAGCGGCGGGCTTTAGCACGGATCTCCATCATCGAAAGGTTTGGTGAGTCATCGATAAATAAAGGTGCGGCAGAAATTTCACCCATACGTCGAGCAAGTTTTGACCATTCTTCATCACTTAATTGGCCAGAGCGGATGTTATTTAAACCAACGCGAGCTTCAGCAGACAACATACGCATTGTGATTTCAGATCGCGACATTTCTAGCGAGAAGATAACCGAAGTCTTTCCATCGTGAATTGATGCATGGCGTGCGATATCTAAACCAAGAGTTGATTTACCAACGGCAGGACGCGCCGCAAGAATAATCATGTTGCCTGGATGTAAACCATGTGTAAGCAAATCTAAATCGCGGAAACCAGTCTTAACACCTTCGATACCTGTACCTTTTTGAATTGCTTCGATTTCATCAAGGGCTTGCGGAAGAAGAGTTGCAAGTTGCACATAATCTTCTGAGCTACGACGTTCGGTGACTGCATAAACTTCCGCTTGTGCTTGATCGACTGCGTCATCGACTTCGCCTTCGACGTTGTAGCCAAGTTGCACAATCTTTGTACCGGCCTCAACTAAGCGGCGCATGATCGCGTGCTCGCGCACAATCTTTGCGTAGTAACTTGCATTGGCGGCAGTTGGTACAGATGAGATTAGAGTGTGTAAGTAAGGTGCGCCACCGGCGCGTGCGATATCTCCGCGCTTTGTAAGTTCTGCAGAAACGGTAACGGCATCGGCTGGTTCACCGCGACCGTATAGATCTAGCACTGCGTCATAGATAAGCTCGTGCGCCGGGCGATAGAAATCGCGTTCGCGCAGGATTTCAATTACATCTGCGATCGCATCTTTCGATAACAGCATTCCGCCGAGAACAGATTGTTCTGCGATTAAATCTTGTGGTGGTGTGCGCTCGAATTCAGCCCCAACGTTGTTATAAGACGAGTTAGCTCGCGAGGAGCTGTTGGGTAGTTCGGCGATGCTCACGGGTGAAACCTCCCACTTACCGCTGACATATGCGAAGGCAGTTGGGGATA
>JBAXFA010000043.1:0-6278 GCA_037140155.1 Actinomycetota bacterium | reverse complement strand
AAGACCGGTGCACTCGGCCGCTATGCGAGCCCTCCGTGGGAGAGATTACCCGAAGATCGGAGGCATTAAAAATCGGCAGGTATTACTGCGGGAGTTCAAGTAGTTGCTCAATCACGATAGCAACGCCATCTTGATTGTGAGGTGGAGCTACATCTTTCGCATTCGCTGGGCCAGCATGATGACCATCGATCATCGCATATGAGCGATGCGCCCATTGCAACATTGAAAAATCATTTGGGTTATCGCCAAATGCAACGCAATCTTCTGCAGATATTCCAATTCGCGCCGCCATCATCGCCAAGGTTTCACCCTTTGAAACACCAAGTGCCGAAATCTCCAATAGTGAATCGTTATTTGCAGAGTGCGTAACATTTACAACGCCTTGTAGCGCCGGGGTCGCAAGCGCCAACATCTCATCGGCTGATATCTCTTCTTGGGAAAGGCGAGCTAATAATTTAAGAGCTGGGCGATTGGTTACTGAATCAATTGTCTCAACGCCCACGTTATCCATTCCGATATCCCATCGCGGAATATAAGCAATTTCACGGTGGAAGTGGTCGGTTGATTCAACTGCAAAAGAAACATTTGGAATAGTTTTACGCAAAATATCTACCGCTTTTTGCAATTCATTTGGCTGAATCATCCACTGTTCTAAAACTTTATCGTTGTGCATGTCATAGAGCAGTCCACCGTTGCAACAAATAGCGGTTCCAAAATCAAAGGCTTCACGCACATCACCCATCCAACGAGGTGGGCGGCCGGTGACGAAGAAGATCTCAATACCGAGATCGCGCGCTTTGGTAAAGGCCGCGATTGTGCGGTGCGAAATACCTTCGTTATGCGGAACGATGGTGCCGTCTAAATCTGTTGCAATTAATTTGGGGCGGCGATCACTCACACAAGCTCAAATCTCTTCATTCCAAGGAATGGTTGTAGTGCGGCTGGAACGTTTACTGTGCCATCTGCATTTTGATGGTTCTCTAAAATCGCAACAATCATGCGCGGAATCGCAACTAACGTGCCATTAAGTGTGGCAACCGTCTTGGTTCCGTCAGCGTCTTTGTAGCGGATATTTAGGCGACGCGCTTGGAATTCGGTGCAGTTCGAAGTACTCGTTACCTCGCGATACGCATTCTGAGTTGGGATCCAAGCTTCGATATCAAATTTGCGAGTTGCACTAGATCCTAAATCACCTGATGCCACATCTATAACGCGGAATGGAATCTCCATTGCATTTAGGAAATCCTTCTCCCACTGCAATAGGCGTGCATGTTCTGCTTTTGCTTCCTCTGGCTTACAGAAAGAGAACATTTCAACTTTATCGAATTGGTGCACACGGATAATGCCGCGCGTATCTTTACCGTAACTTCCTGCTTCACGGCGGAAGCATGATGAATATCCGGCGTAACGCAAAGGTAATTTCTCCGCAGGTAGAACTTCATCCATGTGATAAGCAGCAAGTGGAACTTCGCTGGTACCAACCAGGTAATAATCATCTTTTTCTAAGTGATAAACATTTTCGGCGGCTTGGCCAAGAAAGCCGGTACCTTCCATCGCAGCTGGCTTAACAAGTACTGGTGGAATAACTGGCGTAAAGCCTGCTTTAAGTGCGCTCTGAATTGCATAGTTAACCAAGGCAAATTCCAACATTGCACCGGTGCCAGTTAAATAATAAGAACGTGAACCAGAAACCTTGGCACCGCGTTCGGTATCAATTGCGCCTAGTAACTTGCCGAGTTCTACGTGATCTTTCGCTTCGAATCCATCTTTAGCAAAATCACGTGGCGTACCCACATGTTCGATAGTTACGAAATCTGCTTCGCCACCGATAGGTGCTTGCGGATCTAATAAATTCGAGAGTTTCATTACTAGTGCATTGGCTTGGGCTTCAACTTCTGCACGCTTACTATCTGCCGCCTTGACCTTTTCAGCTAACGCTTTGGAATTTTCAAGAAGGGCAGCCTTTTCATCACCTTTTGCTGCGCCAACTGATTTAGAGAGCGTGTTCTGCTCTGCTCTTAGCGTTTCAAATTCAGCAAGGGCGGAGCGACGAATTTCATCAATTGCTAATACTTGATCAACGATGGCAACATCTTCGCCGCGACCTTTTTGAGATGCGCGCACAACATCAGGGTTCTCGCGCAAGAACTTAATATCGATCATCGTTATTGCACCTCTCTGGGATAAGAACCTAAGAATCTGATGTCATCACAAATTTCTCGCAACTCTGCGACGCTATCGCCAACTGCAGAATCGTTGATATGTCCTTCGACGTCAATGATGAAATGGTAGTGACCTAGCTCGCGACCCGTGGGACGACTCTGAATAAAAGTTAGGTTTACGCTGTTTTTGGCGAAGACTTGCAGGATTTCAAGCAGCGCACCTGCATGGTCGATATCAATAAAGATCGCCATCGATGTGCGGTCATGGCCAGTTGGTTCTGGAATCCAGCCCGGCTTTTGGGCGGAGATAAAGCGAGTAACGGCACCGGTGTTATCACCAATATTTTCAGCGATGATTTCTAAACCGAAGTGCGCTGCAGCAGCCGTCGATGCAATCGCTGCATCTAGCTCGCCTTTGCCAACTAATTCGGCGGCAGCTGATGTTGAATTAGTAGGAACAATTTCTGCGTGTGGATAGTTCTTGGCAATATAGGCGCGACATTGTGATTCGGCATGTGGGTGAGTTCCGATTCGCGCAAAGTTAGTTGTTCCGGGCTTTGCCATTAAGGCAAATGAAACAGGAAGTGTTACTTCACCTGCAATTGTTAACGGATCACCGGTAGCTAGTTCATCAAGTGTGCGGGCAACAACGCCTTCTACAGAATTCTCAATCGGTACCAGTGCAAATTGCGCATCTCCGGTGCGAACTGCATTTAGCGCAGCCGTCACATTGGCATAAGGAATCAAGACATCAGAATCGCAAGTTATCTTCTTTAGCGCAGCCTCAGTGAAGGTCCCAACTGGACCTAAATAGGCAAATCTATGGCTTTCGGATGCGCTCACTGGTTAAGGATACCTGTTTAAAAGAGCGGGCTGTTCCTTAATTAAATTCAAGCGCTAACTATTTATGCAGGATCTCCCGCGCATAGCCGGGGCGGTTTGTAATTAAATTATCAACACCTAAGTGCTGGCAGAACTTTATGTCATTTGGATCATCAACGGTCCAGACATTTAATTTACGGCCCGTCTCTTTTATTCGCTTTGCTAGGGCTGGCTTCTTGCGCAGTAGCGAAATACCTGGGCCAAGTGATCGTGCTGATGAATATCGCGCGCTAAACCAAGGTGTGTAGTCATGAAGTAAATAGGTAGTGTCGATGTTTTTATCTAACGCTTTTACCCGTTCGATCGCAAACCAAGAGAACGACATAATATTTATGGAAATTCCAGATTTTTCAATTCGCTTTGCCTCTAGCTGAATTTTTGCAACAACTTTATCTTCAATCGCAGTATGTGATGGCACTGGATGTTTGGTTTCTAAAAGTAAAGCCTTCTTCTCAACTATTGCAAAATCTAAAAATTCATCGAGTGTAAGTAACTGCGGGTAAATTGCCTTTAACTGCGGATAATTACTATCTGCGACGACTGCATCGTTATCGGCGCGACGTTTTAAATCTGCGTCGTGCCATAAGATCGCAACGCCATCTTTAGTCAGACGAAGATCGCATTCAAAACCATCGGCGCCTTGCTTGACCGCGTTTTCATATGCAGCCATAGTCATCTCGGGATAGTCATGAGATGCCCCGCGGTGAGCGTAGATCTTCATAGTTTGAGATTAACACCATTAGGCTAAGCGGCATGAGCCAGCTTTACTTTCAATGCGTTGCGCGTTCGGCTGTCGGTTTGGTGCGCAACGGCAATGAAGATTCAGCGTTGACCGGTTCGCAGTTGATTGCAGTTGCTGACGGTATGGGTGGGCACGCCGGTGGCGAAGTCGCATCAGCAGTTGCGATAAATACCTTGTCAGAGATTGCACCAACTTTTATTAATTCAGATATCGATAGCGAATCAGCCAGTGACCTATTTCTAAATTCACTCCATACTATTGATGGGCAAATTCGCGCTGTGACCCAAGATGAACCGCAGTTAGCTGGCATGGGAACCACACTTACCTCGCTATTTATTAACGGTTCAGAGATCTCATTGCTCCATGTTGGTGATTCCCGGGCTTATCGCCTTCGTGGAAGCGATTTAGTGCAGCTCAGCGCTGACCACACAGTTCTGCAAGAGTTACTCAAGAATGGGGTTATCTCTGAATCCGAAGCGCAGGTACACCCGCAAAGATCGATGCTAACCCAGGCCCTTATGGGTGAAGGCAGCCTGGAACCCTCACTTCATATCTTCGAAGGAAAAATTAAGGATCGCTACTTAGTATGTAGCGACGGATTAACTGGCGTATTAAGCGATAAGGAAATTAAATCTTTGATTAAAGGCAAGGATGCCACGACTGCGGTAGACGCCTTAATTGATGCCACATATATAAATGGCGCACCTGATAACGTCACCGTGATCTTGGCAGATCTAGTTGAATCAAATACCGGCGAGATTGAAAAGTTAGGAGCGGCTAAAGCATGATGAATAAAATTTTAGGCAGCCGCTACCAACTAGGTGAAATGATTGGCACCGGCGGAATGGCAGATGTCTATATCGCGCAAGATCAACGTTTATCGCGCGAAGTCGCAGTAAAGATTCTGCGCAGTGATTTAGCAAAAGATCCAACTTTCGTTTCGCGCTTTAGAAAAGAAGCAAAGGCTGCTGCCGGCCTTAACCATCCCGGCATCGTTGCCGTTTATGACTCAGGTGAAGAACCGGCGCCATACATTGTTATGGAGTTAGTTTCAGGACACACGCTTCGCCAATTAATTCACGACGGCGAACGTTTACCGTTAGATCGCGCCCTGGAAATTGGCGCTGGCATTCTTGCCGCCCTTGAATATTCTCACCAACGTGGAATCGTGCACCGCGACATAAAACCTGCGAACGTAATGATCACCGATAAAGGCGATGTAAAGGTGATGGATTTCGGTATTGCCCGGGCAATGGATGATCTAGGTGCGACTTTAACAAGTACCTGGAACGTTGTCGGTACTGCGCAATATTTATCTCCTGAACAAGCGTTGGGTGAGGTCGCAGATGCGCCGACTGATATTTATTCAACTGGATGTTTGTTATATGAACTTTTGACTGGACGTCCGCCATACACAGGAGAAACACCTGTATCAATTGCTTATCAACATGTATCTGGTGCGCTTACACCAGCTCGTCAATTGCAACCAGATCTACCAGAAAGCGTAGAAGTTGTATTAACTGTCGCCTTGGCTAAGAAACCAGAAGATAGATATGTATCAGCAAGTGCGATGTTGGAAGATATAAATAAAATTCGCAGTGGTCAAAATATTTCCACAAAGGTATCTCGCACGCCCCTTGTAACCCGCCGCACCGCATTAATTTCTGGATTAGCAATACTTGCTGCTGGCATCGCAGCCGTTGTCGGACTTTCCTTAAGTGGCGGCTCAACGCCATCTCTGGGTAATGAAGTTCCCAATGTCGTTGGTCTATCTGAAGCCGATGCACGAGCGCTATTAACTGATTACACCGTGACAATTCAACGTGCGCATGATCCACGAATTCCACTAGATCGCGTGGCCAGCCAAATTCCTCTTGCAACAACACAGGTTAAGAAGGGATCTGCAGTTACCTTAACTATTTCTGATGGACCAGGTAATGCAATTGTCCCTGATGGGCTAGTTGGTATGTCTCTAATTGATGCGCGAACTGCCTTAGCGGCAGCGGGTCTAGTTATCTCTAAGACAGAAGCTGCGCCTTCAGATGAGGCGCTCGGCACTGTTTTAAGTGTTACTCCAGCACCGGGATCAACCATCACAGCAGGTTCAGGCGTTGTCTTAACAATTGCCAGTGGTGAAGTTGCGGTTCCGAATTTAATCGGTGTTGAAGCAATTCAAGCGAAAACTCTATTAATTCAAGCTGGTTTCTTAGTACGCGAATTTAACGATTACGATGCAGCGCAAACTATTGGTGTTGTAATTCGCCAAGCACCTGATCCTGGCACAACGCAAACTGTTGGTAAGCCAGTAACAATTACTATTAATAAAGCCCCGTGATTTAAGAGCTGCGTCCAACAACTGGCGATAAACCAACGGACTTGGCGAGCGCGCTCTTATCTCCACATTGCGTTAACCAGTTAGCCAACATTAAATGGCCATGTTCAGTTAAAACTGATTCGGGATGGAACTGCACGCCTTCAATCGGCAGGCTCTT
>JBAXFA010000042.1:0-6450 GCA_037140155.1 Actinomycetota bacterium | reverse complement strand
ATGTTTGAGCGCTTTACCGATCGAGCCCGACGAGTAGTTGTCCTGGCTCAAGAAGAAGCACGCATGCTCAATCACAACTACATCGGCACCGAACATATCCTCCTCGGCTTGATCCATGAAGGCGAAGGCGTTGCCGCCAAAGGTCTAGAAGCTCTCGGAATTTCACTCGAAGGCGTACGCGCCCAGGTAGAAGAAATTATTGGACAAGGTCAGCAAGCACCGAGCGGACATATTCCATTTACTCCGCGCGCTAAGAAAGTTCTTGAACTCTCACTTCGCGAAGCGCTGCAATTAGGCCACAACTACATCGGCACTGAACACATCTTGCTTGGACTAATCCGCGAAGGCGAAGGCGTTGCCGCACAGGTTCTTGTAAAACTCGGCGCTGATTTAAATCGCGTCCGCCAACAAGTTATTCAACTTCTCTCTGGTTACCAAGGAAAAGAAGCAGCGACATCTGGTCCGGCCGAAGGCACGCCATCTACCTCGCTTGTATTAGATCAATTTGGTCGCAACCTCACACAAGCTGCGCGTGAAGGAAAACTCGATCCAGTAATCGGCCGCGAGAATGAGATTGAACGCGTCATGCAAGTACTTTCTCGTCGCACTAAAAATAACCCAGTATTAATTGGCGAGCCCGGCGTTGGTAAGACTGCCGTTGTTGAAGGCCTTGCCCAAGCTATCTTTAAAAATGATGTTCCAGAAACTTTGAAAGATAAGCAGCTATATTCACTAGATCTCGGCGCACTTGTCGCCGGCAGCCGCTACCGCGGTGACTTTGAAGAGCGCCTAAAGAAAGTCTTGAAAGAGATTAAAACTCGTGGCGATATTATTTTGTTTATCGATGAAATCCATACGCTAGTTGGCGCTGGAGCTGCAGAAGGTGCAATCGATGCCGCCAGCATCCTTAAGCCAATGCTTGCTCGCGGTGAGCTACAGACAATCGGTGCAACTACTTTGGATGAATATCGCAAGCATGTTGAGAAAGATGCTGCGCTAGAACGTCGCTTCCAACCAATTCAAGTTAAAGAGCCATCAGTTGCTCACACCATTGAAATCCTTAAGGGTCTTCGTGATCGTTATGAAACCCACCACCGTGTATCTATTACCGATGGTGCGCTAGCTGCAGCTGCAAATATGGCAGATCGTTATGTCTCTGATCGCTTCTTGCCAGATAAGGCGATCGATCTAATTGATGAAGCTGGATCACGTCTGCGCATTAAGCGCATGACTGCACCTGCTGAACTTCGTGAATTTGATGAAAAGATCGCCGAAGCTCGCAAAGCGAAAGAATCTGCAATTGATGGCCAAGATTTTGAAGGCGCTGCTGCACTTCGCGATAAGGAAAAGACTCTTATCGCAGAGAAGGTAGAAGCAGAGAAGAATTGGAAGGCGACTGATCTCGATAAGGTAACTGAAGTAGATGAAGAGCTAATCGCTCAAGTTCTCTCTGCCTCAACTGGTATTCCAGTATTTAAGTTAACCGAAGAAGAGACAGCGCGTTTGCTACGTATGGAAGATGAACTTCACCGCCGCGTGATTGGTCAAGATCAAGCGATTAAGGCGCTTTCACAAGCAATTCGCCGTACTCGCGCCGGACTTAAAGATCCAAAGCGCCCCGGCGGCTCATTTATCTTCGCTGGCCCGTCAGGCGTTGGTAAGACTGAACTTTCACGCACCCTTGCCTCATTCTTATTTGGTGATGAGACCGCACTTATCCAATTAGATATGTCTGAATACTCAGAGCGCCACACCGCATCTCGTTTATTTGGTGCACCTCCCGGATATGTTGGTTACGACGAAGGTGGACAGTTAACTGAAAAGGTTCGCCGCCGCCCATTCTCGGTTGTCTTATTCGATGAGATCGAAAAGGCCCACCCAGATATCTTTAACTCACTTCTTCAGGTTCTCGAAGATGGCCGTTTAACAGATGCACAAGGCCGCACCGTTGACTTTAAGAACACTGTAATCATCATGACCACCAACCTAGGCACACGCGATATTTCAAAGAGCCTTGGCCTTGGCTTTGCCAATGTTGATGATGATCTAACTAATTACGATCGCATGAAGGGCAAGGTTCAAGATGAACTCAAGAACCACTTCCGCCCTGAGTTCCTTAACCGCATCGATGATGTAATCGTCTTCCATCAATTAACTAAGGATCAGATTATTCAGATCGTTGATCTAATGATCGCCAACCTAGATGAGCGCTTAAAGGCAAAAGATATGGGAATCGAACTTACTCAAGCTGCTAAAGATCTTTTGGCAGCTCGTGGTTATGACCCGCTACTTGGTGCTCGTCCACTACGTCGCACAATTCAGCGCGAGATCGAAGATTCACTCTCAGAGCGAATTCTCTTCGGTGAACTCAAGGCTGGCGAAATTATCGTCGTAGATGTCGAAGGTGATGCAGCAGAAGCTAAGTTCACATTTACTGGCGCTGCTAAGGCAACTACGCCTGATTCACCTGAAGATCTAGCTGAAGCAACTAAGTAATTTAGTTAACTTACGGAATCTTCTTTCCTGGATTCAAAATTGAATTCGGGTCAAAGACTTTCTTAACTGCGCGCTGTAGTTCAATCACAGTTGCTGAGATCTCATTGGCTACAAAGCCTGCCTTTATCGAACCGATTCCGTGTTCACCGCTCGCGGTACCACCGAGTGACTGTGCAATTTCGACGATATCGCTAAATGCTTTCTGGGCTCGCTGCGCTGCGGCCTGGTCACCATGGTCATGAACGATCGTTGGGTGCATATTTCCATCACCGGCATGGCCAAAGATTCCAATTACTAGCTCGGATTTCTTACTAAGTGCTTCTACCTTCTCAACAAATTCAGCGATCTTTGTTATCGGCAGGGCAACATCATCTAGCAATGTTGCGCCCATACGTTCCAGCGCCGGATATGCCATTTTGCGAACGCGAATTAAATCTGCGGCATCTGCTGGATCATCTGAATAAACACCGTCGATTAAATCAAAGCCTTTGCAGGTATTTAGCGCTGCTTCACATTGCGCGTGGTTCTCATCTAATTGCATTAATAAAACAGCACCTGCTACTTCAAATCCCAATGGGTGCCATGCCTCAACTGCCTTCAAAGTTGTTTGATCAACAATTTCCAGCATTGAAGGTCGATATTGCAATAAGGCTGTTGCAGCACTTGCCGCCTCTGCAATATTTGGAAAGGTCGCAATTAGCGTTGCTGGGGCAGCTGGGCGAATAACTAGATTTAGCGTGAGCTCAGTAATAATTCCCAGCGTTCCTTCAGAACCGACAAATAAATGCAGTAAGTCATAGGTAGTAACTGATTTTTTAGTTGGACTACCGAGTTCAATAATTTCACCGCTGGCCAGAACAACTTGCATCGCCCGCACGTGAGCTGAAGTAACGCCATATTTAACGCAACACATACCGCCGGCATTTGTCGCAGCGTTTCCACCCAGTGAAGACCAATCGCGACTGGCTGGATCTGGCAGATAGGCCAGACCTAACTCTTTAGCCGCATTATCTAAATCTATATTTATAACGCCTGCCTGAACGCGAGCAATTTGATTCTCCGAATCAATTTCAAGGATTTGGCTCATCTTTTCAAGAGAGATAACTAGCGAATCAGCGGTGGAATTTGCACCGCCAGATAAACCACTGCCTGCACCACGCGTTACTACAGCTATCTTATGTTCGTTGGCATATTTAAGTGCGATTGAAATTTCTTGAGCGCTGCGCGCCAATAAGACTGCAAATGGGGGAGAACTTGTAGCAAATGGTGCTTGATCGCGCGAATAAGAAGCGGTGATATCCGGATCGGAGATAAGTGAGCAATCTGGGCCAAGCAGTTTAGAAAGCGCTGCGAGATGGCTCATACGCTTAACTTTATCGTCTTTTTAATCTCCAGTGATTTTGACTCTTTGTAGCGCTTGATCCAAGCGCGATACTTCAAAGATCTCCATGCCATCGATCTTTACATCACTGCCTGCCGGAACAAGGGCGCGTTTAAAACCTAAGCGGTGCGCCTCAGCTAAGCGGCGTGAGACGCCGCTGACTTTACGGATCTCACCGGCTAAACCAACTTCACCGATTGCAACTAGATCTGCGGGAAGTGCCAAAGCTTTTGCAGCAGAGGCAACTGCAAGAGCAAGTGCTAAATCGGCAGCAGGTTCAGACATCTTCATTCCGCCAACTGTTGCGGCATAGACATCGCGACCACCTACGCGCACATTGGCACGTAGCTCAAGCACAGCAAGAGTCATTGAAGTACGTGCAGAATCAAGGCCACTTGTAACGCGACGGGCATTTCCAAAATCATTTTCACGCCCTTGGCTAACCAGCGCTTGAATTTCAGCAAGCAATGGGCGGCGGCCTTCGAGAGTCACAGTTACACAAGTACCAGGAACTGGTTCAGCATGGCGAGAAGTAAATAAACCAGTTGGATCAAGCACGCTCTCGATTCCGGTATCGCTTAAATCAAAGCAACCGACTTCATCAGATGCGCCAAAACGATTTTTAATTGCTCGGATAAGACGTAGTCGAGAATGGCGTTCGCCTTCAAATTGCAAGACAACATCGACGATATGTTCGAGCAAACGTGGGCCGGCGATAGATCCATCTTTAGTTACATGGCCGACCAATAGCAAAGTGATATCGCGATCTTTACAGATACGAATTAAGGCACCTGCAACTTCGCGCACCTGTGTCACACCACCAGGTGAACCATCGGCTGCCGCAGAACCAATTGTCTGCACGCTATCGATAATTAGGAGTTCAGGTTTTACTGAATCAATATGTGCAATTACGGCGCCGAGATCTGTTTCGGATGCTAAAAATAATTTGGGATCAACTGCGTTAATGCGTTCTGCGCGCAAACGTACTTGTGATGCTGACTCTTCGCCACTGATGTACAGCGCAGGAATTCCTTTGGCGGCAGTTTGTGCGGCAACTGATAAGAGAAGCGTTGATTTACCAACACCGGGTTCGCCCGCGAGCAAGATGGCAGCGCCTGGTACTAAACCTCCACCAAGTACGCGATCTAGTTCGGATACTCCGGTTGCACGTGCGCGTGCAGATGAGAGATCAACATCGCCGATAGGTGTTGCTGCATGGGTAACTCGTCCAGCAACTAGCGATAGCTTCTTAGGTGCGGCAATTTCTTCAACGCTGCCCCAGGCTTGGCATTCACCGCAGCGACCAACCCATTTTTGTGAGGTCCAGCCGCATTCGGCGCAACGGAATGGATCCTTCTCGACCTTAGCCATAAGCCTTAGCCTAGAGGAAGGCGCTGACTACTTCCCAGCGGCAACTGATGCTGGGTGTTGAATAACAAATAACGGCAGCGAACGCGCCTTAGCATCGTTGATTCCCTTAACGCGCTTATCGCAATGCTCGGCTAGAACAGCGTATGCAGCCTCGCCCATCAAAGCCTGAAGTTCGGTGCGGTTAGAAATATAAACCGGTTCGTTACCAACATGTGCATCTGTATTGCTGGTGCAGTACCAATCAAAATCATCGCCGCCATCGCCCCATGCTAGGCGTTCGTATTCGCCGATCACCGTTACAGAATATTCGCGCTCGCCGACTTCGCGCGTTTCAAAACTACGACGTAGTGGTAGCTGCCAACAAACATCTGGCTTGGTATCAACGAAGTGGCGATTTTCTTTCTGTGCCAAATGGTGCAATACGCAACCAAATGAACCAGTAAAGCCTGGTGCTTCATAACCTTTACGATTTAAAAAGATACATCCATCATCGATGGTACGAGTCTTGCGTTCTTTATCTTCATCTAAATCTGAGATACGCAATTGGCCATTTGGTTTCTTGGGGCGGGCTTGTTCAAAGAATTGCCACATTTCAGGAGTTAAATCGGCAGCTGCTTTGCGCACGCGTTCTTCATCATCTTCATCGGAATACATTGCACCTTCTGTGCAACAACCAGCATTTGGACGATTCTCAAATACACCTTGGCAACCATCGCCATAGATGCAGGTCCAATATGAAGTAAGCCAAGTAAGGTCACATTTAAAGATTTCTTCAGGATCGTTAGGGTCGGTAAATTCCACCCAATCGCGTGCGAAACCTGGCTTAATTTCTGACATAGTTGCAGAGCCTACGCGTACTCTTTCGCTATGGCTAATTCAGAAAAACAGGTCGCCGTCATTGGCGCCGGGGTAATGGGCGAAGCTCTTATCTCTGCCTTGATTACATATGGAATTTCACCTAGTGCGATCACTATCTCTGAAAAGCGTGAAGAACGAGCCCTAGAGTTAATAGAGCGTTACAAAGTATCGAACGCACCGTTAAGTCAGAACGTTGCCAAATGTGATCTGATCTTGTTGGTAGTAAAACCACAAGATATGGCTGGCGTATTAGAGGAGATAAAGGCCGATATCCGCACCGGATGTCTGGTGATCTCCTTCGTCGCCGGTAAGCAGATTCGCTATATCGCAGATTTAATTGGTAC
>JBAXFA010000041.1:0-6454 GCA_037140155.1 Actinomycetota bacterium | reverse complement strand
CATCAACTTCATACATTTCAAGAGCTGCCATGGCATCACTGTGCGTTAAATGCGTAGCACCTTTGGGATCGGAGCGAACCTGCGCGTAATCTCTAACGCGACGCAGCAAGCGGTTGGCGATTCGAGGCGTGCCCCTTGATCTGCCAGCGACTTCGCTTACCGCTTTGGAATCAATCTCTAATTGTAAAAGAGCTGCGCTTCGACGTAAGACTTCTTCTAGCTCTTCTTCTTCGTAGAAATCTAAATGAGCTGTAAATCCAAAACGATCTCGGAGTGGGCTAGGTAGCAGACCGGCGCGAGTCGTTGCACCAACTAAGGTAAAGCGCGGTAGTTGTAATGGGATCGCAGTGGCACCAGGGCCCTTGCCGACAATCACATCAACGCGAAAATCTTCCATCGCCAAATAAAGTAGCTCTTCAGCGGGGCGCGGTAGGCGATGAATTTCATCAAGAAATAAAATTTCACCTTCTACTAGGGAAGATAAAATGGCTGCCAAGTCTCCGGCGTGAGTGATTGCGGGGCCGCTAGTAATTCGAATCGGCGTCTGCATCTCACTGGCCAAGATCAAAGCCAGCGTCGTCTTACCGAGTCCAGGTGGCCCAGATAAAAGTATGTGATCAGCTGCCGAATTGCGCTGGCGTGCCGCAGTTAAGAGCACATCTATTTGATCGCGAACTCGATGTTGACCAATAAATTCCTTGAGAGTCTTTGGACGTAGCGCATGTTCTGCCGCCGAATCATCGCTGGCAAAATCTGGACTGACTAAGCGATCATCGCTCATCTTTAACTACCGCCCTTTTGTAGAGCGCGCTTTAGCAAGTCAGAAAGATCAGCCGAATTTGCATCGCCGCCTTCTTCGGAAATTTGATTAACGACATTTGTAATTGCGCTATCGGACTCCTTCGCAGTGAACCCAAGTGAAATTAAGGCGCTAGCCAATTGTTCACGCCAAGCCGGCTGATGGTGAGCGCTCTTTTCGCCGTTTCCAAAATCGGTTAACTTGCCTTTTAACTCAAGAATTAAACGCTGCGCACCTTTGCGACCAATACCTTGAACTTTTTCGATCGCCGAAATATCTTCATTTGCAATAGCCAATCCAAGTTGGCTAGGTGATAGCGCACCGACAATAGACATCGCCACCTTTGGACCAATTCCGCTTACGGTCTGCACTAGTTCAAAGAGCCCGCGGGCATCGTCATCTAAAAATCCAAAGAGAGTCAGTGATTCCTCTCGAACAACTAGCGAGGTGTAGAACTGAGCAGGCGCGCCAATATTTAGTCGCGCGCTAGTTCCAGGCGTTATCGTTACTGATAGGCCAACTCCCCCGACTTCAACTATTGCGCGATCACTGGCGATTGAACGAACTGTTCCGTTTATTAAGGAAATCATTTACCGACCAACTTAGCAAGGCGAGATTTTTCCGCGCTAACAGCGGCCGCTAATTTAGAGTCGCCTGAACCGCGCCAAATGTGGCAAATCGCCAGTGCTAGCGCATCGGTGCTATCTACTGGTTTGGGAATTTCTTTTAGCGCAAGTAATCGCTTAACCATTTCAGCTACTTGGACTTTATTTGCCCGACCTGATCCAGTAACTGCTGCTTTGACTTCACTAGGAGTATGCATCACAACCGGAATACCTGCGCGCGCAGCAACCAGAAGTGCAATCCCTGCAGCTTGGCCGGTTCCCATTACTGTGCGCACATTGTGCTGTGAGAAAACTCTTTCGACTGCAACTACATCAGGGCGGTTTTCATCCACCCATTGGGTTAACTCGCGTTCTAATTGCAGTAAGCGCAGTTCGAGCGCTGTTGTGCTCGGGGTAAGGATTACACCCACGTTAATTAAACGTAGCTGCGAACCCGAGGCCCCTTCAATAACGCCAACGCCACAACGAGTAAGGCCTGGGTCTACACCCAAGACGCGTATTTCTCGTTGGCTCATAACTTCACAGCCTACGATGCCAAGTGCGGGGTATTAGGAAAGGCTCGCCATAACTTCATCAGAGACATCAAAGTTACTGAACACATTCTGCACATCGTCTAGCTCTTCAATAGCATCGATAAGTTCAAAGACCTTGGTGGCGCCTTCAGCATCCAGTGGGATAGTCATTGATGGAAGGAATGAGGAATCAGCAGATTCGTAATCTATCCCAGCTGTTTGCAGCGCGGTACGAGCAGTGACGAGATCACTAGCTTCGCAAACAACTTCAAAAGATTCTCCGAGATCGTTAACTTCTTCGGCCCCAGCTTCAAGTACTGCTTCCAAAATCTTCTCTTCAGTTACACCAGCAACTTTATTTACAATAATTACGCCTTTGCGGTTGAAGAGATAGGCAACTGATCCAGGGTCGGCCATTGAGCCACCGTTGCGAGTAACCGCAACACGAACTTCGGATGCTGCGCGATTACGGTTATCCGATAAACATTCGATCATGATCGCCACGCCATTTGGTCCATAGCCTTCATACATAATCGTCTGCCAGTCAGCGCCACCAGATTCAAGGCCCGCGCCACGTTTTACCGCGCGCTCGATATTGTCGGCGGGCATGGAATTCTTCTTTGCTTTAGCAATTGCATCAAATAAAGTTGGATTGCCATCTACATCTGGTCCACCGTTGCGAGAGGCAACTTCGATCGCCTTAATCAACTTAGCGAAATTCTTGGCACGACGGCTATCAATGACGGCCTTCTTATGCTTTGTCGTTGCCCACTTGGAATGGCCTGACATTTAAAACACCTCAATCAACTTTGAAGGAATCTGTAAGTTAAATAACAGGGTTACTTTATCGCGCCGGCACATACTTGATCAAAGAAGTAACGATGCACGCGCAGATCCCCCGTTAATTCCGGATGGAAAGAGGTGGCTAATAGCGAACCTTGCCGCACCGCCACTGGATGAGCCTTTCCATCGCCGCCTTGAATCTGGGCTAAGACTTCAACTTTTGCGCCAACTTCTTCAACCCAAGGGGCGCGAATAAAGACAGCTCTTAACGCTGATTCGTTAAAAGTTAGATCGCACTCGAAAGAATCGACTTGACGACCAAAGGCGTTACGACGCACGGTCATATCTATTCCGCCGAAAGTTGCCTGACCAGCTGCACCATCTTCGATGCGATCTGCTAATAAAATCATTCCTGCGCATGAACCGTAAACGGGCATCCCGGCTGCGATTCGATCTTTAATCGGTTGCAATAAGTTAAAAATTTGGGCCAGCTGGGCAATAGTCGTTGACTCGCCACCAGGCAAAATTAGCGCGTCAACTTCGGCTAACTCTTCTGGTCGCCGTACCGTTAACGCCGCATGACCTACCAACTTTGTCGCTTCGATATGCTCGCGAAAATCACCTTGCAGCGCGAGGACACCGATCTTCATTGCAGGTTAATTATTACCAGCCGCGCTCGGCTAAACGATGTGGCGCAGGTAGATCTGCCACGTTGATGCCAACCATTGCATCGCCCAGTCCGCGCGAGACATCTGCTAACACCTTGGCATCTTCGAAGAAGGTAGTCGCCTTAACGCAAGCTGCTGCACGCGTTGCAGGATCACCAGATTTAAAGATTCCAGAACCGATAAATACGCCATCGGCACCCATCTGCATCATTAGCGCTGCATCTGCAGGAGTTGCGATACCGCCAGCGGTGAAGAGCACAACTGGAAGTTTTCCAGTTTCGGCAACTTCCTTTACCAATGCAAAGGGAGCCTGTAACTCTTTTGCGGCAACATAGAGCTCATCTTCACGCATTGAAGATAGGCGACGAATTTCTCCCCCGATCTTGCGCATATGCATCATCGCGTTGGATACATCGCCAGTTCCGGCCTCGCCCTTAGAGCGAATCATTGCCGCACCTTCATTGATGCGACGCAGCGCTTCTCCTAGATTTGTGGCTCCACATACGAAAGGAACTTTGAAATCCCACTTTTCAATGTGATTTTCATAATCT
Organism: Actinomycetota bacterium; assembly: GCA_037140155.1. Taxonomy (GTDB): domain Bacteria; phylum Actinomycetota; class Actinomycetes; order Nanopelagicales; family Nanopelagicaceae; genus Planktophila. The sequence continues at coordinate 2,515 of JBAXFA010000041.1, read as the reverse complement.
GCAGGCGTCAAAACTTCTGATTCATCGATGTAATCAACACCAAGTGATTCGAGGATGCGAGCTTCAACGAAATGACCGATACGGGCTTTAGCCATAACTGGAATCGTTACCGCAGCTTTAATCTTTTCGATCATATCTGGATCCGACATACGCGCGACTCCGCCTTGTGCGCGAATATCTGCGGGTACACGTTCTAGCGCCATAACAGCGCAAGCTCCGGCGTCTTGAGCGATCTTGGCTTGTTCAGCGTTTACGACATCCATAATGACGCCGCCCTTTAGCATCTCTGCCATTCCGCGTTTTACGCGCGCTGTGCCAACTGCTTCTGACATGAATTACTCCCCTTTAAATAGCCTGCTATTTCAAAATCTGTAGCGCCAATACTACTTTGAAGCAGGCGTTGGCGCATCCGCAAATTTGGGCGTGAAAATCGGCTCTTTATCGGTTAAAGCTATCCAAACCTGACCTGGCGCAAAATTAATCTCGGCACCTGACAGATCGGTCCAACTTGTTCCTTGATCACCTGATGACCGATTCCAATTTGCTGCTATCGAAACCCCATCTCGTAATACATATCCCTTTCCGCTTCCAACTGTTGCGCTAAACGGTGTGACGCCACCGACTTTGTCGTGATATTCCGAGGGCGTAATCGAAACAAGTTGAATTACAAATGTGGTCGGCCCCAATTGCAATCCGGTAGCCGATAGATCAGCTTCTCCTCGTTGCGAAAGCAGCCAACGTTTTTGCGAAACAGACCACGTTGCGTCGTAAGAATTTGCCGGCCAAGAAACTTTAACGGATGAGATCGCAGTGCCCGTGTCAGGTGCACCTCCAAAGTTCCAACCCACTGATTTAGAAATATCGACGGATAGATTTTCAGCGGAAATTTTGGCCATCAATTTTTGTGCTTGTAGCATCATGGCAGTTGGTGCAACTCGTGCTGGATCGTTTGCGTAAATCTCACGCGACTGATGTTGGGCTCCTAAGTTTTCTAAATTTGCCGCGGCAATTACCGGAAGAAATTTCGCCTGCGCTCCGCTGTAGGCGAACGCGACTCGGCCGTATTGCTGCAGGATTTCAATGTCAGAAATACGCGCGCTTCTGACTGGTCCAACGACAGCAGGAATCTTGGAGCTAAATACTGCCGCTAGTCGAGTAAGGCCACCCTCTACCTGTTCTATATAAACCACATCGGCATCTTCCAGACCCGCTTGCGGATGTGCCGGTGACGTGTCATCAATTTTCACAACCAGAATCGGTCCGTTGCTACCGACTCGACCGCTTAGTGAATTCGTTGGTTCTGACTTTCCTAGTTTCGGTATTAGGTTGGCAACCTTGATAGATGGAGCCAGATGCGAGACTGAAATCAATACAAGAGCAATGGCTATGAGACCGGAGCTTTTTCGAAGGAAACTCTTAAAGAACATCAGTTTCGAATTCGTAGGTAACTGGTAGCGGAGCTCGTCCGGCCAATCGAAATACCCTAAAAACTAGCTTCGCGCGAACCATCTGAGTACGAGTTACTGCATCTACGTGCATCGCGATCGCAATACGGATCTTGTCAGTTAGCTCAGAAAGCTCACGCAGCAAGTCCTTCTCAATTACACCATTGACTAAATGACCATCGCTTAGAAGTAGTCCTAGCGCACCAGATAATCCACTCTCAGCCTGTGATCGCGATTGCATCTGCGCATCGCGAGCTTGATGAGCCGCAGCTGTGAGTAACAGCGAGGATGCTGGGTCGGCAATATTGCTCTTGGCTATCTCTAAGGCAACTGCGGCGCGGCGCTGTAACAAACCATCTAAGTTTGCCCAACTAGTTTCCACGCGATGATGCAGGCGATCTAAGCGCGTAGCAGAGTAAGAGAGATACCAGAGTGAAAATACGACAAAGAGGATTAAAAGCGAATATCTCTCCACTTAACTACCTTCCCGACCTAGGAACCGATTCCACGCGCGATTTTCAGATGACAGGCTTACTCCATCACTTCCAACTAGCGCCATTTCATAAATCGAAAAGATATCTTCTGCGACGACATCCCAATCAAATCGTTGGGCATATTCCTTCCCGCGCTGGGCTAATTCGCGACGTTTGGCTTGATCACGCAAGAGATCAATAACAACCTTGGCTAATTCCTGCGGATTCTCAGACTCAAAGAGCGCACCGTACTCTCCGTTACCCAATAAAGAATCGAAAGCCGGGATATCACTTGCCACAACTGCCGCTCCCCCAGCCAAGGCTTCCGCAAGGATGATGCCAAATGATTCGCCGCCGGTATTTGGGGCGATATATAGCGCAACTGAAGATAAGAAATCTGCCTTCTCTTTCTCGCTAATGCGTCCCAGAAATTCAAAGCGATGGCGCAGTTGCGGATCAATCTGATCTTCAACTTCTTTGCTATCGCCAGGGCCAGCCACAATAACGCGCACATCTGGAGCAAAGCGCGCGATTATCGGTAACGCTTCGAGCAACACGGAAAGTCCTTTACGAGGTTCTTCAAACCTGCCGATAAAA
>JBAXFA010000040.1:0-6550 GCA_037140155.1 Actinomycetota bacterium | reverse complement strand
TAAACAATTCCGGCTGCTCCTTGCTTTAAAACTTCTGCAGTGCGGTTTAATAACTCTTCATCAGAAACGCGCCCACCACCGCGAACCAGGACAGGTACTGAACCAGCAGTTTGAATTACGTGGTGATAATCCGCGGCGATATCGGTCGGATCTGCCTTAATTACATCCGCACCAAGTTCAATAGCTTGGCGTACGAGTGGAACAACTTTCTCAAGTTCACCGTCAGATGTGTATCCACCAGCCGACGAATCTTTCATAACAAGCGGTTCGACCATAAGTGGCATTCCATAATGTTCACACTGTGCTTTTAGGGTCATAATGTTGCGGATACAGGCATCGCGAAGTTCAGGGCGACCTGGCAAATCTAATAGGTTTACAACAACGATTGCGGCATCAAGGCGAACGGCTTGCAGGACAGGTTCCTCTAGCAAAATACTAAATAGATGATCCGGGATAACTTTGCCGTAAATGTTCGCTACATCAGTACGCATTACCAAAGCTGGTTTGTGAGGATTTGGATTGCTCTGTAACAACTTGGCTTGACCTAGGGTTAACTGAATGGCATCAGGCGCCGCATTGATCAAAGTATCAACGGCAGCCTTCATATCTTCAATTCCAGCAAGGAATGTTCCTTCGCCGAAGAAGCCATGGTCTACTGCGATATCGAAGCAGCGGCCATTATTAAAGAGGCGCTTTAAGCGAATTGATACGTCAGACATTTAGGTAACTCCATTTTCGCTGGTAATTTTCGTAATCCTACAAGTAGTCTAGAACCATGTCACAGAGTTCAACTACCCCGGCCAAACTTCCATCTAATCAATTTGATCACTTCTATCGCGGTGGAAATCGCATTGGTGCGCTGCGTCATGGGCCAGGTGGGCCGATGCGTCCGGAAGAGTGGATTGGTTCGATAACAACTCGCTTTGGTGAAGCCGAACAAGGTTTATCGCACTTGGCAGATGGCACGCTTTTACGCGATGCGATCAAGGCAGATGCAGATGGATGGCTCGGTCCAGATCACGTAAAGAACTTTGGTCTATCTACTGAAATTTTGGTTAAGTTATTAGATCCAGATCAACGCCTACCGGTTCACTATCATCCAAATAAAGCATTTGCGAAAACACATTTAGGTTTAGATCACGGTAAAACTGAAGCGTGGATTATCTTGGAGGCACCTGCTGGTTCAGGTGTTGGCTTAGGTTTTGCTTCGCAACAGAATAAAGAAGACCTTCTTAAGCTAGTTCGCGCGCAGGATTCTGCAGCGCTTCTTGCATCGCTGCGCCGTAAAGAAGTAAAAGTTGGCGATGCGGTACTTGTTCCTGCAGGTGTTGCACATGCAATTGATGCTGGAATATTTGTCCTTGAGCTACAAGAGCCAACAGATTTATCTGCGCTCTTGGAGTGGGAAGGTTTTGCCGTAGATGGCATCAAGGATGGCCATCTGGGGCTAGGTTTTGAAACAGTTACAGATGCGCTAAAGCTTGATCCGCTAACTGATGCAGAATTTGATTCGCTAATCACCAGCAACGTTTTCTCTGGTGGATCTCTGCGCTCGATTCTTCCGCTTAAATCAGATGGCTATTTCCGTGCACATTTAGCACCTGGTTCTGGTGATCTACCTGCAGGTTTTGCAATTGTTCTGGTACTAGATGGCGCTGGAGAAATCTCCTTTGCAAACGCACCAACTATGGCGATTGCCAAAGGGGATGCGGTAGTAATTCCATTCTCAGCAGGCGCATATTCGCTATCTGGAGCCAATGCAGTTATCTGCCGCCCACCGCTTGCAGAGTTGGCGCGAGTCGCCGAATAAATGTCGCAAGAGATATTAATCGGCGTCGATATTGGCACATCACGCTTGAAAGCGGTCGCAACTGATTTAAATTTAAAGGTTCTATCTGAATACGCTGAACCAACTCCATGGAAACATGAGAAGAATTTCAGCGAGATCGATATGTTGTTGCTTGCTAAAACTGTCATCGCAGTTGCTGCAAAAGCTGCAGAAATGGCTGGCGGTAAAGTTCGTGCGATTGGATTTACTGGTTTTAGCGAAACTGGCGTCTTGATGGATGCGTCAGGACAGCCACTATCTCCCGGTTTAGCTTGGCATGATCCCCGCGGGATTACCGAACCGATTGTTAAAGAGTTAGGTGACTTTGAATTTCGTGCTCGTGCAGGCGCTCTAGTAAATGAAATTGTTACTATTTCAAAGACGCTCTGGTTAAATAAGAATTATCCAGATTCAAAGAAGGCAAAGTATTTTCTATCAGCGCCTGAATGGGTTGCGTACTGTTTAGGTGCCGAACCAGTTAATGAACTCTCCTTAGTAAGTCGCACCGGTTTCTTTGATGTCGAAGCGCGTAAGCCATGGGATGAAGCAATTGCTTTAGTTGGTGGTGGAAAAGATTTCTTAGCGCGATTGGTTGTTGCCGGAGAACCAATCGGAGTTGTAAATAACGAAGCACCTGAAGTTTTACGTGGTGCAGTAATCACAATTGCTGGACATGACCATTTCACTGCTGCGTATTACTGCGGTGCGATAAATGAAGGCTCGCTCTTTGATTCAATGGGAACCGCTGAAGCTTTACTACGAACATTTAAGGCGCCTCTAACGCGTGAAGCGATTGCAGAATTAGCCGCTGCCAATGTTGGCTTAAGCTGTTCGGTAATTGCAGATCACTACACCTTGCTCGGTGCGCTTCCAACTGGGCTAACTCTAGAACGAGCCTGTTCACTAGTTGGTGTATCTACACGCGAAGAGAAGATTGCGCTAGGTCAGGCAGCACTTGCCATTGATCCAAACGCAAGTGCGATGCGAGTCGTAAATGATTACCATGGTCTTTCTGTAACTAATTTGGATGATGCCGTTTCGCCCGCGGCACTATTTCGCGCAACTGTTGAACATTTAGTAGATGATTCAGCTCAAATGATCTCGCTAATTGAAAAATACACTGGTAAAGCACAGAACGTCGTAATCGCCGGTGGCTGGATTAAGAACCCTGTGATCGCTTACGCCAAAGAGAAGCAATTTGGAAGTTATCGGGTTTCAGATGCAACCGAAGCTGGGGCAACAGGGGCTGCCGAGTTTGCGGGAATTGCTGCTGGAGCCTTTAAATTAAAGGCTAATTAATTACTTGTATTGTTCTAAAGTCCAAGCGCGTACGCCACCTGCAACACCTGCTGCATTAGGAACAATTACCACTTCATCACCCATGCGATCTAAATCTGCTTGGCGGATACAGCGGGCATTGCCGCCGCCGATATAGAGGCGATCCCACATAAATACTGGGCGAAGTTCATCAACCATGGCGCGAATTCTGCGCGACCAGAAGGCATTTCCAAGGCGACGACGTTCGTGTTCGCCAATCCAAGTGTCATAGGTTGTCGCACGTCGAACAGGTGCATGTGAAAATTCAATATGTGGTGAAAGTGATCCACCGTAAAAGATTGCAAACCCAAGTCCAGTACCAAGAGTAATAACTACTTCGTAACCAGAACCAGAAATAATTCCTGCCCCATGCACTTCGGCGTCATTTAAAACGCGCGTCGGCATCTCTAACTTCTTGGATAGCGCGTTCTGCATATCAAATCCACTCCACTGTTCTTGGAGTTCTGGATCAATGCGAGTACGTGGTCCGCTCTTGGTCATGTAATGCGGTGTTGAGATAACTACACCGTGGCGAATCATTCCGGGCATACCGATTGTGGCGCGATACGTGGTTGGAAGTGAATCTGAAATCTCTTTAATCGTATCCATAAAACGTTGTGGCGAAAGTGGGTAAGGGGTTTCCACGCGGCCGGGCTTTGAGTGCATCGTTCCTGACTCGTCGAGTACGCAGCTCTTTAAGAAGAGCCCGCCGCAATCGACAGAGAGGGTTAAGCGTTCATCGTTGGCCATTGGCAAATCTTCCCACAATCACTAGCGCAATTGAAATTGGATAGTAAATACGCTTAATTACCGCGCTGACCGTAGATATTTTGATAGCGGTCATACAACTTATCAATGCTTGCTTGATCAAGCAGTTGCAGCGTGCCAAGAGTCTTTGCGATCCAAGTTGTCTTTGCAACATCTTCACACATAACCGCAGATTTAACTGCAGCAGTAGCATCTTTACCGATTGAAAAGACTCCATGGTTTTTCATGATTACTGCTGAAGATCGGTGTCCCGTAAGGGTTTCAACAACACCTTTACCGATCTCATCATTGCCAATTAGCGCAAATGGACCAAGTGGAATCTCGCCACCGAATTCATCAGCCATCGCAGTTAGCGCGCAAGGGATCGCACTATGGATCGCACTCCATGCTGCTGCGTAATTTGAATGTGTATGAACAACGCCACCGACTTGTGGCATATGGCGGTAGATATAAGCGTGAGTAAAAGTGTCACTAGATGGGGAGAGTTCACCTTCGAGAACCTTGCCATCTAAATCGCAGATAATCATCTGAGATGGAACCAAGTCTTCATAGCTAACTCCGCTTGGTTTAATCATAAAACTTTTTCCATTAGCCATGCGTTCTGAAACGTTTCCGGCGGTCCAGGCAACTAACCCATAACGCTGTAGGTCAATATTTAACTTGCAGACCTTGCTTTGTAGATCCTTCTTTTCACCCATTATTTTGCCGATCCAGTTAGGGCGCGATCGCGGATCGCGCGCAGTGAATGCATTGCACCATTGTGCCCAAAACTTTCATATAACTCGTTGTAGTGCTTATAAAGTTCGTTATAAACCTTGGCATTTTCAGCATTTGGTTGATATCGCTCTGGCGCAACTCCACCCATTGCAGCTGAAGCGGTCTGTACATCTTTATACGCGCCTGCGGCAACCGCGGCATGAATTGCCGATCCCAAGGCTGGACCTTGTGCAGACTTAATGATTGTGATTGGCATATTTAATACATCGGCGTAGATCTGCATTACAAATCTATTTTTAATTAACCCACCGGCGGCAATGAACTCTTTTACTGGTACGCCGGATTCATTAAAGGTCTGCACAATCTTGCGCGCACCGTATGCAGTTGATTCGACTATCGCACGATAAATTTCCTCAGGTTTTGTAGAAAGAGTTAAGCCCATGATTAAGCCAGAAAGTTGATGATCTACCAAGGTTGATCTGTTGCCGCTCTGCCAATCGAGTGCGACTAAACCATGTGCGCCAACTGGTTGCGCGCTAGCTAAATCAGATAGATAGGTATGTATATCTACGCCTTTAACTGCAGCAGCTTGTGTGTATTCAGCAGGTGCGTAATTGTTAGCAAACCAGCCGAAGATATCGCCGACACCAGATTGCCCTGCTTCGTAACCAAGTGCGCCATCGATAATTCCACCTTCAACAACTCCACACATGCCCGGTACTTCAGCGAACTTTTCAGAAACCATTACGTGACATGTAGATGTACCCATAATCGCAACCATCTGACCTGGATTAACGGCATTTGCTGCCGCAGAAGTTACATGTGCATCAACGTTACCTACGGCAACTGCAATACCTTCTTTTAGACCAGTCCAAGCGGCAGCTTCTGCGGTGAGTGTTCCGGCAACTGCGCCCAGCTGGCCAATTTCATGTTCTAACTTCTCAGCGATGAAGTTTTCAAATTTAGGGTTAAGCGCGGCTAAATATTCTTTACTTGGATACTTTCCATCTTGATAAATACCTTTATATCCAGCAGTACATATATTACGAACATACTTTCCGCACAGTTGCCAGATAATCCAATCGGCGGCTTCCACCCATTTATCCATAGCTTGATAAATTTCGGGGGCATCTTCGAGAACTTGTAACGCTTTAGCAAACTCCCATTCTGATGAAATTTTTCCACCGTAACGCGAGATCCAGGGTTCTTTCCGCACATGAGCAAGATCTGTAATGCGGTCAGCGTGTGGCTGCGCGGAATGATGTTTCCATAACTTCACAAAGGCATGTGGGTTCTTAGAAAATTCCGGTAGTTCGCAAAGCGGTGTGCCATCTGATTTAACAGGCAGGACGGTGCACGCCGTGAAATCTGTAGTTATTCCGATGACAGATGCAGGATCAATGCCAGATTCTTTTAAAACTGCAGGGACGGTAACTTTGAGAACATCGACATAATCTGCTGGGACTTGTAGCGCCCAATCGGGTGGAAGTTTGGCACCTGAGGTTGGCAACGTTTCTTCAATTACTGCATGTGGGTATTCATAAACTGCGGTTGCAATTTCTACTCCATCTGAGACGCGGACCAGAAGTGCGCGACCGGAAAGAGTTCCGTAATCAACGCCAATTACATATTTATTAGCAAAATCTTTAGTATCTGAATCTGGCACCTGAGGAGCCTACCGCAGAGGATATTCCTGCTGCTAGAGTTGAAAAACTGAGAAGACGAGAATTAATGGGAGATCTGATGACTGTTGTAACGATTCTGGGTGCTGGCGGCAAGATGGGCAACCGAATTACCAAACCACTTCTCGAAACTAAGAAGTACCAACTTCGTTTCGTTGAGAAATCAGAAGCGGGTCAAGCGCGTATTCGTGAAGCCGGTTTAGAAGTTATGGATCTAGATGATGCGCTTAAAGGTACT
>JBAXFA010000039.1:0-6833 GCA_037140155.1 Actinomycetota bacterium | reverse complement strand
TTACAAGCGGGAATATCTAGAAATAATTTAATTATTGATCCCGGGCTAGGTTTTGCAAAAGATGCCGCACACAATTGGGAGATCCTAAATCGGATCGATGAAATTACCGATCTAGGTTTTCCAGTATTAATTGGGGGATCGCGCAAGCGCTTTCTTGGCGGTGAAACTCCAGATGAACGGGAAGCAGCGACTATCGCGCTAACTAAATCACTCCTTGCGAAAAAGATATGGGCAGTTAGAGTTCATAGCGTGAGCCCACATAAGACTTTGGTTTTAGCCAATGCCTGATCTAATTGAGATAAAAGGAATTAAATCCTTTGGCTATCACGGTGTCTTCGAATCTGAAAATATTGCAGGTCAAGATTTCTATGTAGATGTTTTGCTGGAATTAGATCTAACTCGCGCTAGCGTCACTGACGATGTAGCCGACACGGTTAATTACGCAGAAGTAACTGATTTGGTTGTGGAAGAAATTACCGGCGAACGTGTGTCGCTAATTGAAAAGTTAGCTGGCCGAATTGCCGAGCGCATCAAAAGTTCTTATCTGCAGGTTTCCAGCGTCTCGATAACGGTGCACAAACCACAAGCCCCAGTTAACGCACAAGTAAGTGATATCTCGGTAACAATTACTCGATGAAAGCTGTAATTGCGCTAGGTGCCAATATCGGTAATCCTCAAGAACAAATGGATTTAGCGGTTGCAATGCTGCGTGAGGCGACCGATTTCAAAGTAGTTTCAGATTACTTTTCGACCAAACCAGTTAGCGATATTGCCCAACCAGATTATCTAAATGCAGTTTGTATCGTAGAAAGTGAGTTACCTGCCACAGATTTATTGGCGCTATTACATGGGATTGAGAAGACGCTAGGCAGAGAACGAAATGAAAAATGGGGACCGCGCACAATTGATTTAGATCTCATCCAATACGGATCACTCCTTAGCTCAGCTGATGAATTGCAACTTCCTCATCCCCGTGCACATGAGCGTCGTTTTGTTATAGAACCATGGCACTCCATTGAACCTGATGCAATCTTGCTGACCCACGGCAAGATTTCGGAGATTTTGGAGCAAATGCCGTAAGGCTCTAAACTTAGATCTATCACCGCCCGGTACCTGAAAGGACTGGAGCCCGATATGAAGATAGTTACCAGCGCATCTGAATTAGATGACGGCTGCACATTTGTTCCCACCATGGGTGCACTTCATGCTGGCCATGCCTCGCTATTTCAATTAGCTAGAGCTAAGAGCGCTTTTGTTGTTGCAAGTATTTTTGTAAACCCACTTCAATTTGAATCTTCACAAGATCTAGAACTCTATCCCCGCACGCCAGCAAAAGATATTGAATTAGCCGCTGCAGCCGGTGTCACACACCTATGGCTGCCAACTCAGAGTGAGATTTATCCAGAGAACTTTCCGAAAGAGAGCGCTGGACCAATTGGAGAAAATTTTGAAGGCGCTAACCGAGTTGGACATTTTGATGGCGTTGTCACCGTTGTATCGCGCCTTTTTCAATTGGTGAGACCGGCTCGAGCAATCTTTGGAGAGAAAGATTTCCAGCAGCTATCTCTAATCAAAGAACTGGCCCAGCGAAGCTATAAAGATATTGAAATACTTGCCGCGCCAACTATTAGAGAAAGTGATGGGCTAGCGCTCTCTTCCAGAAACGTCAGGTTATCTAAAGGTGATCGTGTAACAGCAACTGTTATCTATAAAGCGTTACTGGCTGCTAAAGAGAGTAAAGATCTAGCCACCGCTCGTTCTGCAATGAATCAGGTATTACAACAAGAGCCAGCCTTCAAATTAGATTACGCGCAAATTATCGATGAAGATAACTTTGCCATCGCCACAGATTCCACCTCAAACCAGCGTGCAATTATCGCTGGCTGGCTTAATGGGGTGCGTTTGATCGACAATATGCAGATGAGCCCATCCCTTGTTAGAGCTGGTGCGCGATGAAGTTACTTGCGCCAGAACCAGGTTGGACCGCTACCGCCGATGTAATTGTTGTTGGCTCAGGAATTGCTGGACTTACAACTGCGCTGCAAGCCCGCACTTACGGTCTCTCAGTTTTAATCGTTACCAAATCTAAAGTCGATGAAGGCTCTACTAAATGGGCGCAAGGCGGTATCGCAGCAGCACTTGGTCCAGGTGATACTCCAGATCAACATCTAAAAGATACTTTGGTTGCTGGCGCTGATCTATGTGATGTCGAAGCGGTGCGCGTTCTAGTTACTGAAGGCCCGGAAGCGGTTCGCAAATTAATTGAACGTGGCGCAATCTTTGATACAGAGGATTCTGGTGAAATCGCCCTGACGCGTGAAGGTGGCCACTTACGAAATCGCATCTTGCACGCAGGCGGCGATGCAACTGGCGCCGAAGTATCTCGCGCGTTATTAGCTGCAGTCCACGATGATCCCGAAATTGAAGTCGTAGAAGATGCACTTGTATTAGATGCGATTAAAGATGCTAACGGTGCTGTATGCGGAGTAACTTTGCACGTAATCGGCGCCGGAAGTCGTGATGGAGTTGGTCGTGCTTTAGGAAAAGCTGTTGTCTTAGCAACAGGTGGACTTGGACAAGTATTTGCGCAAACCACAAACCCATCTGTTTCAACTGGTGATGGAGTTGCACTTGCACTGCGGGCAGGCGCCAAAGTTGCAGATGTGGAATTTATTCAATTCCATCCCACAGTCTTATGGCTGGGCGATAACACTCAAGGTCAACAACCACTAATCAGTGAAGCAGTTCGCGGTGAAGGCGCATACCTATTAGATGACGCCGGCGATCGCTTTATGGTTGCAGAACATGATCTCGCAGAACTAGCACCGCGCGATGTAGTTGCAATTGCATCGATGCGCCGAATGAATAAGTCCGGTGCGCACCATGTTTGGCTAGATGTACGCCATTTATCTGGATTTGAAGCGCGCTTCCCAACCATCTACGCCTCTTGTATTGCACACGGAATTAATCCGAGTAAAGATCTAATCCCAGTAGCACCTGCATCGCACTATGCATCTGGTGGAGTCCGCGTTGATTTGAATGGCCGCACCAGCGTAAAAGGCTTATATGCATGTGGTGAAACCGCTTGTTCTGGCGTGCACGGTGCTAATCGATTGGCTTCTAATTCGCTGCTTGAAGGGCTGGTCTTTAGCGCTCGTATCGCAGCAGATATCGCCGCTAACTTACCTTTGCAATCAGAACCAGTTGCAGATACTTCTAAGGCAATCCTCTTAGACCCAGCTACTCGTCGTGAACTACAACTAAGCATGAGTCGTGGTGCTGGTGTTCTACGTTCATCTGATTCGCTGTTGCAAACTAGCGCTGATTTAACGCGCATCCAAGATCGAACCAGCAAAAATCCTTGTGTGGAAGCATGGGAGACAACCAACTTATTTCAATTAGCGCAAGCGATTCTCAAAGCCGCGCTGATTAGACAAGAAACTCGTGGTTCACACTGGCGCGAAGACTTTCCTAATACTGAAAGTATTTGGCGCAAAAGAATTGTTCAAGAGCTAGATCGTGATGGAAATTGGGCTACTAGTTATCAAGAAGTAGGTGCAAAGTGACTGAGCAAGAGTTAATTAAGGCAGCACTAGCGGAGGACTTGGCTGGGGGAGTAGATATAACTTCTCAAGCAACTATCGCAGCAGATGCAACTTCAGTTGCTGACTTTGTAGCCCGCATGGATGGTGTAATCGCTGGAATTAATATCGCGCATGCCGTACTTGCCGAAGTTGGTCTCTCCGATGTGACGCTTCTCAAGAAAGATGGAGATAGTGTAAAAGCTGGAGATTTACTGATAACGGTGCGTGGCAATACGCGCGCAATCTTATTAGCCGAACGCACCGCACTTAACTTCTTTGGACATTTAAGTGGAATCGCAACCTTGACCAGCAAATGGGTCGCTGAAGTAAGTGGCACAAAGTGTCAGGTACGTGATACTCGCAAAACAACGCCAGGTATGCGTACGATTGAAAAATATGCGGTTCGCATGGGAGGCGGCACCAATCACCGCATGAACTTAAACGATGCAGCACTGATTAAAGATAATCACATCGCTGCCGCTGGCGGAGTTGTTGCAGCCTTTGCGCAAGTACGAGCTGCCTATCCAGCAGCTGAAATTGAGATAGAAGTAGATAACTTGGCGCAACTAAAAGAGGTATTACCGCAGCAGCCTGATCTAGTTCTCTTAGACAACATGTCTCCTGAACTATGCGCACAAGCTGTAACTCTGGCTAATGGGATTTGTAAATTAGAGGCATCAGGTGGAATTTCAATTGGTAACGCACGTGCTTTTGCGCAATCTGGTGTGGATTACATCGCAATTGGGGCGTTAACGCATTCTGCGCCAGTCTTTGATATCGGCCTAGATCTGAGAGCGGAGTAGTTATGTTATTAACAGTCGATGTGGGAAATACCAATACCGTTTTAGGTATTTTCCAAGGTGAAGAACTTATTCGCTCATGGCGCGTCAAGACCGATCCGCGCACCACTGCCGATGAACTCTGGTTGCAATATCACGCACTTGTAGCCGGCTATGAAATCACTGGGCTATCTATCTGTTCTACAGTTCCAGCGACTTTGCGCGAACTGCGCACCATGATCGCAACTTACTTTGTAGATATTCCAACTACTATTGTTGAGCCAGGTACAAAAACTGGCGTGCCACTCTTGGTTGATAATCCGAAGGAAATTGGCGCCGATCGAATAGTTAATACTTTGGCAGCTCATACACTCTATGGTGGACCAGCGATTGTTGTCGATTTTGGAACTTCTACAAATCTAGATGTGGTCTCTCCTAAAGGTGAGTTCTTAGGTGGCGCGCTAGCACCTGGTATTGAGATTTCAGTTGATGCCCTTGCTGCGCGCGCTGCGCAATTACGTAAGGTTGAGTTAATTCGTCCGAAGAACGTAATTGGCAAAAATACCGTTGAAGCTCTGCAATCTGGAACGATCTTTGGATTTGCCGGACAAGTAGATGGATTGGTCGATCGCATCGTTGCGGAATTGGCGCTTAGCTATGACGGAGCCCCAACAGTTATTGCAACTGGTGGACTCGCACCGTTAATCATTGGCGTTGCCGAAACTATCGATGAGCATGAGCCTGATCTCACCTTGATTGGCCTGCGCCTAATACACGAGCGAAATATCTAATAGGTAGACTCTCGCCATTATGAGCAAAGATGAACAGCCTGCAGCCTCAGTAGAAGATGATCTACCTGAGCAGTTACGTATCCGCCGCGAAAAGCGCGCTGGGCTAATCGGTCGTGGCGTTGAGCCATATCCAGTATCTGTTGCTCGCACATCAACGTTGGCAGAAATTCGCGCTAAATATGCGACTCTGGAAATTGATACAACAACTGGTGATATTCAAAGTTTGACTGGCCGCATAATTTTTAAGCGTGATACTGGAAAGCTCTGCTTTGCAACTCTGCGCGAAGGCGATGGCACTGAACTACAGGCGATGCTTTCTCTCGATAAAGTCGGCGAAGAAACACTAAATTCCTGGAAGAGCGATATCGACCTCGGCGACATCGTTAGCGTTACTGGAGAAATTATCACTTCAAAGCGCGGAGAACTTTCTATTCTTGCCAACAGTTATGCGATTGCAGCGAAATCACTTCGTCCGCTGCCAAATGATCACAAACCAATGTCTGAAGAAACACGCGTTCGTATGCGCTACGTTGATTTGATTGTCCGCGAAGAAGCACGCTCTAATGCGCGCCTGCGTCCTGCGGTAATGCGCTCGTTGCGCGAGACTTTCCAAAAGGAAAACTTTGTCGAAGTCGAAACTCCAATGCTGCAAGTTATGCATGGAGGAGCCGCTGCTCGCCCATTCAAATCATTCAGTAACGCCTATGACATGGATTTATATCTGCGCATCGCACCTGAACTATTTTTGAAGAGGTGTGTTGTCGGTGGTATTGAAAGAGTCTTTGAAATCAACCGCAACTTCCGTAACGAAGGAGCTGATTCTTCTCACTCACCAGAATTTGCGATGATCGAGAGCTACCAGGCATATGGTGATTGGCGCTCGATTGCAGATTTAACTCGCACTCTTGTACAAAATGCAGCGATGGCGATCGCCGGATCACATGTCGTTACGCATCACGATGGACGTCAAGCAGACCTCGGTGGCAAGTGGCGCGAGATTTCACTCTATGACGCAATCTCAGAAGGCGTCGGCGAGAAGGTAACTGCGCTTACTTCGCTAGATGATTTGAAGAAAATTGCCACCAAATTAGGCATGAAGATCGACCCTAAGTGGATCACCGGCAAGTTAGCCGAGGAGATCTTTGAGCATGTGGCGAAAGATCAACTGATCGCCCCAACTTTTGTAATGGGATTCCCGGTGGATACCTCACCACTCGTACGCGCCCATCGCGAACTACCAGGCGTTGCTGAAAAATGGGATCTATATGTAGATGGCTTTGAACTTGCCACTGGTTATTCAGAACTTATCGATCCGGTAATTCAGCGCGAGCGTTTAGTTGAACAAGCAACTCTTGGTGCAAAAGGTGACCTCGAAGCAATGCAGGTAGATGAAGATTTCTTGCGCGCTATGGAATTTGCGATGCCACCTACAGGTGGAATGGGTATGGGCGTCGATCGTTTATTGATGGCACTTACCGGTTTAGGAATTCGCGAAACTATCTTGTTCCCACTGGTAAAACCTGAAATCGATTAATTATGATCGTTATTCGCCCCGCCCGCACTAGCGATGTCACAGCTATCCGCCAATTAGTAGATTCATATGCCGCACCTGGCCAGATGTTAACTAAAGAAACGGTAACGCTTTATGAAAGCGTGCAAGAATTTACAGTTGCCGAAGT
>JBAXFA010000038.1:0-7048 GCA_037140155.1 Actinomycetota bacterium | reverse complement strand
AAAGGATGCGCTCAGTAGTAGTGGTTTTGCCCGCGTCGATGTGAGCCATGATTCCGATGTTGCGAACCGTAGCTAGATCGATCTTCTCTACTGTTGACGTTGCCAATTAATTATCCTCTTCTCGACTTTTGAATTCTTTAGTTACTGATTACCAGCGGTAGTGAGCAAACGCCTTGTTTGCTTCTGCCATTTTGTGGGTATCTTCGCGGCGCTTTACAGCTGCTCCAAGACCATTCGATGCATCAATTAGCTCGTTCATTAGACGTTCTGCCATTGACTTTTCGCGACGTGAACGTGAGTAATCAATTAACCAGCGAAGTGCCAAAGTTGTTGAACGACCAGCTTTTACTTCAACTGGTACTTGGTATGTAGCTCCACCAACGCGACGTGAACGTACTTCAACAGCAGGCTTGATGTTGTCGAGTGCGCGCTTCAAAGTGATAAGTGGATCAACCTGTGTCTTTGTGCGAGTGCCTTCAAGTGCATGGTAAACAATGCTTTCAGCGGTTGAACGCTTGCCGTGAAGAAGTACGCGGTTGATAAGCGCAGTTACAACTGGTGAGTTGTAAACCGGATCAGCAACAACAGGGCTCTTTACTACAGGACCTTTACGTGGCATTAGCTAGCCTTCTTCTCTCTCTTAGCACCGTAACGTGAACGTGATTGCTTACGGTTTTTTACGCCTTGCGTATCAAGGGAACCGCGAATAATTTTGTAACGAACACCAGGAAGATCTTTTACGCGACCACCGCGAACAAGAACAATGGAGTGCTCTTGTAGGTTGTGACCTTCGCCTGGAATGTACGCAGTAACTTCCATGCCACTTGTTAGACGAACACGTGCAACTTTACGAAGCGCAGAGTTAGGCTTCTTAGGTGTTGTTGTGTAAACACGTGTACATACACCGCGACGCTGAGGTGAACCCTTTAGCGCAGGTGTATTTGTCTTCGTAGTCTTTTCTGCACGACCACGACGAACTAGTTGTTGAATCGTTGGCACTTCGTCTCCATTTCAGTTACTGCTTTTTTACGCTCGTTGTCCGACCCACGCGGTCGGGTGTGTTGCACCCGATGCGCAGTTGCAACTGATAATTTCTTAACAGGGGCAAGGCAAAAAGCTCTTAAAAGAGCAGACGCGAAGGGTATCGGGGTTCAGGCTCAAAGGTCAAAACGGCCCCTTTACTCCTCGGGGCCGCCCTACCCCTAAAAATGGCCCTTTTTGACGATACGGCGTGTCGCTTTTTGGCTGGCGAATCAGGCCATAATCGACCCATGAGCCTTCATATTGGAGCCCAAAAGGGCGAAATTTCAGAGAAAATCCTCCTTCCCGGCGACCCTTTACGGGCGAAATGGGTGGCCGAGAACTACCTCGATGGGGCCAAGCAGTACAACTCGATCCGCAATATGTTCGGCTACACCGGCACCTACCGCGGTGAGCGGATATCCGTTCAAGGCACCGGCATGGGGCTGCCTTCACTATCTATATACGTCACTGAACTCTTTAACGAACATGGCGTTGAAGCTGCAATTCGTATCGGCACATGTGGCGCAATTCAGGAGAAGACGAAAGTCGGAGATTTAATTCTTGCAATGACCGCATCAACTGATTCCAACATCAATCGCCGTTTTACCAACGGATTAGATTTTGCACCTCACGCAGATTTCGGACTATTGCTTGCTGCATATGAAGCTTCTAAGAAATTTGAACGAGTACATGTTGGTGGAGTTTCATCGATGGATTATTTCTATGATGAGACTGATGCTAATGAAAAGTTAATTAAGCATGGCGTATTGGCACTTGAGATGGAAGCAAACCAGTTGTATTCCATTGCGGCACGTAAAGGAAAGAAAGCGCTTGCTGTGCTAACTGTTTCAGATCACGTGATCACACATGAAGCGATGGATGCCGATGCCAGAGAGCGCACCTTGAACGATATGGTTGAAGTTGCGCTAAGTGCGCTAACAAAGGCTTAATTAAGCAATATGTGAAGGCACAGGTATTGCCGCAGCATTTACTGCAGTAATCGGTGCGCCAACTTTAGTTTCGATCGGAAGTAAGCCTGCCCATATTGGCAGTGCAAGATCTTCATCATCATCTGATGGATCACCTGTTCGTGACTTGGCAGAGATTTTATCTAGCGAAAGTTCCACAATCATGGTCGCTGCCATTTCCTTAGCGACGAGTGGGCGCCCGTAATTCCAAAGCCCTGGCACTAACTTTTCAGTAATTCGTTCTAGGGCAATATCTTTCTCGGCATCTTCTAGTACGCGAGCCACACCGAAGATCATCACGGATTCGTAGTTCATAGATGAGTTAAAGGCAGATCTAGCAACCACGATGGCATTTAGCTGCGTAACTGTTACGCAAAGGTCAATCCCCTGGGCTATTTGGCGCATCATGCGCGAACCAGTTGAACCATGAATCAAAATGCGATCGTTATCGCGGGCAACGCCCATTGGAATAACAAAGGGCAGGCCATTGTCTTGATCGATAAAGCCCACGTGAGCGACATATTGGTTATCCAGCAAAGCATTTATCGCTGTGCGATCGAATACTTCGCGCTCATCATGTCTTGCTACATGGAATTTCTTATCTTCACTCATTTCTTAATCTTAAGGTAAGAAGAGAAAACTATCTAGCGCATATTTGTTGTAGCGCTAGGATGAAATAAATGCTCGTGGATCATAAATTAAGTTGTACAGGGCCATAGAATTCTTACCATCAGATGAGGTTGGTTCAAAAATAGAATCCTGTGGGCCAGCAACCGCTAACACCATTGTGCTCTTTTCAACGACTTTACTTCCGTACAACGGTGGCTCATTAGGGTTTTGAACTTTCTCAAAATTAATCTTTGTAAAATAGTAAATTGCTGCAAAGCCATGAACTGATCCGTCATCGGCTATGTAATTTATCCGTACCTGGGCAATCGCCCCATTTTTTTTCGCTTGCGCTGTAAATGGGTTAGATTTATCTAGGGCCATATTTTCAACTGAAAGATGCTTTGCTATTTCAGGCGGCACCTGAATTAAGTAAGGCACAGGGGCAAGGTTAATTTTTACATTTCCTTCCGAGTTGTGCCCACATGATGATAAGGAAAGTACCAAGGCGGAAATTAGGGCCAGTCTCACGATCGACCAAAATCTTTTGTTTCGCCTATCTACTTTTTGCATTAACCGCCCTCAAAAAAGAGTTTTAGATTCTCTCTCAATCATTACAAACCTAGCACTTTAAGTGCTTCCTGCTTGCACTATTGATTAAATTATTCGACATGGATTCCAGATAAAGCAAAGAGGCCCAATCCGTTGTGGGATTGAGCCTCTTTGGTGATATTAACTAGCGAGGAATCTCTATTTATTCGCTCGAATCCGCTATCGCGGAATCTCGACTTCATCCAAGCGAACTGCTTCGCCTGAGCCACCTTGATCAAATGGTGTGAAGTCGTACTCATCGTATGCAGCATAGACCGCAGCCTTTGCAGCTTCCGTTGGCTCAACTCGGATATTGCGGTAACGAGCAAGGCCGGTACCAGCAGGGATCAACTTACCGATGATGACGTTTTCTTTCAGACCGAGCAATGGATCGCTCTTCTCTGAAAGTGCAGCATCAGTTAGTACACGAGTTGTTTCCTGGAATGAAGCCGCAGATAGCCATGATTCGGTTGCAAGAGATGCCTTAGTGATACCCATAAGTTCTGGGCGACCTGAAGCAGCTTTGCCACCAGTTGATACGACGCGACGGTTCTCTTCTTCAAAGCGACCGCGCTCAACTAATTCACCTGGAAGTAAATCGGTATCGCCTGGTTCAAGCACTGTGATGCGCTTTAACATTTGACGAACAATGATTTCAATGTGCTTGTCGTGAATTGATACACCTTGCATACGGTAAACCTCTTGGATTTCACTTACTAAGTGAATCTGTGTTTGACGAGGTCCCAAGATACGAAGTACTTGCTTAGGATCAATTGCACCAACAACTAGTTGTTGACCCACAGTTACGCGAGTTCCTTCTTCAACTAGAAGTTTTTGACGACGAGTAATTGGGTAAGCAACCGCTTCGCCACCATCATCTGGTGTAACGATGATCTTCTTGCCCTTTGCATCTTCAAGGAATGAAACTGCTCCAGCTGCTTCTGCAATTGGCGCAACACCCTTAGGTGTGCGAGCTTCGAATAACTCTTGTACACGAGGTAGACCATGTGTAATTTGAGTTTCACCAAGTAACTGAGCACCACCGGTGTGGAAGGTACGCATTGTTAATTGAGTTCCTGGCTCACCAATTGATTGAGCAGCAATAATTCCAACAGCTTCGCCGACATCAACAATCTTGCCGGCAGCCATTGAGCGTCCGTAACACATTGCGCACTGTCCAACCTTGCTATCACAAGTTAAAACTGAGCGAACCTTTACCTCTTCTACACCAGCAGCAACAAGTACATCGATGTTGCGATCTCCTAGATCAGTTCCTGCAGCAAGAATTGTCTTGCCACCAGCAACTGCATCTTCAGCCAAGTTACGGCCAAATAATGATGTTTCAACATGATCATCACGAACTAACTCACCAGTTGAACTCTTTGCAGCAATTCGCAGAGTTAAACCACGATCAGTTCCACAATCCTCTTCACGAATGATTACATCTTGTGCAACATCGCAGAGACGACGTGTTAGGTAACCAGAGTCTGCGGTACGAAGTGCAGTATCTGCCAAACCTTTACGAGCACCGTGAGTTGAAATGAAGTACTCAAGTACTGAAAGACCTTCACGGAAGTTTGCTTTGATTGGACGAGGAATAATTTCACCCTTTGGGTTAGCTACAAGTCCGCGCATACCTGCGATCTGACGGATCTGCATCATATTTCCACGTGCACCTGAGAACACCATCATCCAAACTGGGTTGGTACGAGGGAAGTTATCTTCCATCTCTTTCGCAACCTCGTTGGTAGCAAGTGTCCAGATTTCAATTAACTCTTGGCGACGCTCATCATCAGTAATCAAACCTTTTTCATACTGTGATTGAACCTTGTCAGCCTTTGTTTCGTAACCTTCCAAGATTTCGCGCTTGCGACCTGGAGTTACAACATCGGTAATTGAGATTGTGACACCAGCACGTGTTGCCCAGTAGAAACCAAGTGATTTCAAAGCATCAAGTGTTTGTGCAACTGTAACCTTGGCATAACCCTCAGCCAAATTATCAACAATTAATCCAAGCAACTTCTTTGTTACATCGTAATCAACAAATGGGAAGCTAGCTGGAAGAACTTCATTAAACAATGCACGACCAAGAGTTGTTTCGCGAGTTTCTGCTACGCCGCTCTTGTCGATACGAAGTTTGATCTTCGCTTGTAATGAAAGTGATCCTTGATCAAATGCCATAACTGCTTCAGCGATTGATGAGAATGCACGGCCTTCACCTAATTGCTTCTCGCGAAGTGAGGTTAGGAAGTACAAACCAAGAACCATGTCCTGAGTTGGTGATGTGATTGGACGACCAGAAGCAGGAGACAAAATATTGTTGCTGGATAGCATCAATACACGTGCCTCAGCTTGTGCTTCTGCAGATAGAGGTAAGTGAACCGCCATCTGGTCACCATCAAAGTCTGCGTTAAATGCAGTACATACAAGTGGGTGAATTTGAATTGCTTTTCCTTCAACCAATTGTGGTTCGAAAGCTTGAATACCTAGACGGTGCAGTGTTGGTGCGCGGTTAAGTAGTACTGGGTGTTCCGCAATTACCTCTTCAAGAACATCCCAAACAACTGGACGAGCACGCTCCACCATACGCTTAGCGGATTTAATATTTTGTGCATGGTTTAGATCAACCAGGCGCTTCATTACGAATGGCTTGAATAATTCAAGTGCCATTTGTTTTGGTAGACCGCATTGGTGCAACTTAAGTTGTGGACCAACAACGATTACTGAACGACCTGAGTAATCAACACGCTTTCCAAGTAAGTTCTGTCGGAAACGTCCTTGCTTACCCTTCAACATATCTGAAAGTGATTTCAACGGACGGTTTCCTGGACCAGTTACTGGACGACCACGACGACCGTTATCAAATAGCGAGTCAACAGCTTCCTGCAACATACGCTTTTCATTGTTAACGATGATCTCTGGTGCACCAAGATCTGCCAGACGCTTCAAACGATTGTTACGGTTAATTACGCGACGGTACAAATCATTTAGATCTGATGTTGCGAAACGGCCGCCATCTAGTTGAACCATTGGGCGTAGATCTGGTGGAATAACTGGAACGCAATCAAGCACCATTGAAGCTGGCTTGTTACGTGTATTTAAGAATGAGTTAACAACCTTCAAACGCTTAATTGCACGAGTCTTCTTTTGACCCTTACCTGTTTGAGATAGCTCAGTTAACTTGTCGTACTCTGTTTGTAGATCAAAGGTTTCAAGACGTGCCTTAATTGCTTGCGCACCCATTGAACCCTTGAAGTAAATTCCGTAACGATCACGAAGTTCGCGGTAAACAGACTCATCACCCTCAAGATCTTGCACCTTCAGATTCTTAAAGCGATTCCATACTGCCTCTAGGCGATCAATTTCGCGTTGTGATTTTTCGCGAATGCTCTTTAGTTCACGCTCTCCTGCTTCACGAACTTTACGACGAGCATCAGCCTTTGCGCCTTCGCCCTCAAGCTCTGCAAGATCTGCTTCCATTTTCTTGGTGCGGGTATCTAATTCAACATCGCGACGTACTTCGATCTTCTTAAGATCAGCAAAGTACTTCTTCTCAAGTGTTGGCAGATCCTCTTCACGAGCTTCTGCATCAACCTCGGTGATCATGTAAGCAGCAAAGTAAATTACCTTTTCTAGATCCTTTGGAGCTAGATCAAGTAAGTAACCTAAACGGCTTGGAACTCCTTTGAAGTACCAGATGTGTGTAACAGGAGCTGCAAGTTCAATGTGACCCATACGTTCACGACGAACCTTTGCGCGAGTAACTTCAACACCGCAACGCTCGCAGATAATTCCTTTGAAACGTACGCGCTTGTACTTACCGCAATAACATTCCCAGTCACGAGTTGGTCCGAAGATCT
>JBAXFA010000037.1:0-7143 GCA_037140155.1 Actinomycetota bacterium | reverse complement strand
CGACGTAAGCGCTGTGACAATCTTGTCAGCAGCTGCAGTGAAACTTCTGGGTTCTGCTTAAGCCATGGAATCACTTTTTCATGGCTAAGTGAAAGTAGCTTTGCATCGGTTACTGCAGTTGCAGTCGAGGTACGTGGACCTGGATCAAATAGCGAGAGTTCACCGAACATTTCACCGGGTCCAAGGATAGAAAGTAAGTTTTCGCGACCGTCTCCGCTAGATGTACCGAGCTTTAACTTGCCATCGATAATCACATATAAATGCTCGCCATCATCGCCTTCTTTGAAGAGGATCGAACCCTTAGCGATCTTGACCGTATCCATGGAAGCGCGCAACGAAACGGCGGCAGCTTCATCTAAGGCGGTAAAGAGCGGGGCTCTAAGTACGACTTCTTCTTCTTGAGGCACATCGGTACTTTACTCGTATGGCCCCTGATCGCGAAACTCGAAAGAGCGCTCAGGCTATTTATCGGATACTGAGCAAGCGATATCCCAACGTTCGCTGTGAATTAGATTTCTCCAACCCGCTTGAACTGACTATTGCAACGGTACTTTCAGCGCAGTGCACTGACAAGCGGGTTAACCAAATAACGCCAGCGTTATTTAAAAAGTATAAAAATGTGCGGGCTTATGCCAAGGCGCCACTGGCAGATATCGAAGATTTGATTTACACAGCAGGATTTTTCCGTGCGAAAGCGCGTCACATTAAAGGACTTGCGATAAAAATTATTGAAGACTTCGATGGTCAAGTTCCGCAGACTTTGGATGAGCTAATTACCTTGCCCGGGGTTGGTCGAAAGACCGCCAATGTTGTTTTAGGCCACGCCTTTGATATTCCCGGAATTACTGTCGACACACACTTTGGGCGGTTAGCTCGAAGATTTGAGTGGAGTAATTCGCAAGATCCCGTCAAAGTTGAATTTGAAGTGGGAGAGTTAATACCTCAAAAGGAATGGACTAACTTGTCGCAACGGATGATCTGGCATGGCAGACGAATCTGCCATTCGCGCAAACCAGCATGTGGTGCTTGCCCAGTTGCCAAGATCTGCCCATCTGTTGGTATTGGCGAAATGGATAAAGCTAAAGCCTTACTTTTAATTAAGAGTGATGAGGACTTCCGATGAAGCGCTCATTGCTAATAGTTGCTGCGTTATTGCTAACTGGATGTGCCAACACAGGGCTAGTTGCACAAAAAGGCGAAGTTATCTCGTGTGCTTCGGTAGAAACAGAAAAATCAGTAACGCAAGGCATTGCAGTCGAGTGTGTAGATGGCTCGGAGGGCTCAGTAATTCAATCGCTACGCGGCCCCATGGTTTTAAATGTTTGGGGCTCTTGGTGCACATCTTGCCTTGATGAAATGCCGGAATTTGTGAGTTTTTACAGTAAAGCCAAGGGCAAAGTTCAATTGGTTGGTGTAGCAGTTGAGGAATCATCGCCAGTAAATTCGCAAAAATTTATCGAAAAGCACGGCATGACTTGGCCCAATTATTACGACCGTGATAATAAAACTCGGGGATATTTCGGAATGGGTGTACCCGTGACATGGTTTATCGACGCTGCTGGCCAAGTTAAATATAAGAAAATTGGCGTCATTAAATCTGAAGCGGAATTAATAGATTTAACGCAAAAATATTTAGGAGTCAAAATCTGATGTTGGCAGATCTTATAATTGCAATTTCGATTTTAATTTCAGCTGTAATCGGTTATAAAAGCGGTTTCTTGCGAACTATATTTAAATTCATTGGCTACTTAGCTGGCGGACTACTTGGCATCTATTTTGCACTCAAGTTCTCACATGACTGGTCGTTAGATATTAAACGGATTGGTTTTGTAATTATTTCGATAATTGCAGGTGGAATTATCGGATCCTTTGCTGGAGGTGCGCTAGCCAAAGGTTTGCGCGCAACCGTGGTTCGGGGTCCACTTAGATTTATAGACTCACTTGCCGGTGCGATACTTTCAATTACTCGCACCGTCTTACTTTTATATTTAATTGCAACCGTACTGCTCTGGTCACCCTGGGAGCCAGTGCAGAACCAAGTAGCTAAGAGCAAAATTTTGCTAAAAGTTCAGCCTTACATCCCTCATTTAATTACCCAAGCTAATGACTGGGTAAAAGCCGAGTTCCTTAATCTTCATCTTTAGCGCTATTTAAACCTTCAGAAATTAACTTCATAACATTTGGATCTGCCAGCGTTGTGGCATCGCCAACTGCGCGATTTTCAGCAACATCCTTCAGCAAACGGCGCATGATCTTGCCGCTTCGTGTCTTGGGAAGTTCGGCAACGACCATGATCTGGCGGGGGCGTGCGATTGCACCAATTTCTTTAGTCACATGTGCACGTAACTCTTTAACTAACTCCTCACCACCCGCGCTGGGAACTCCACCGCGCAAGATAACGAAGGCGACAATTCCTTGGCCGGTCATCTCATCCGCGGCTCCTACGACTGCAGCCTCAGCAACCGACGGGTGTGAAACTAAAGCTGACTCAACTTCAGTTGTGGAAATGCGATGGCCAGATACATTCATTACATCATCAACGCGACCCATTAACCAGATCGCACCATCGTTATCTAACTTGGCACCATCTCCCGCAAAGTAAATTCCTTTAAAGCGAGACCAGTAAGTTTCTTTGTAACGTTCATCTTCGCCCCAAACACCGCGCAACATAGATGGCCACGGTTGATCCAAGATTAAGAAACCACCATGTCCGTTGGGAACGGGGTTACCTTTGTCATCGACAACTTTTGCGCTGATACCAGGAATTGTTCGCATCGCAGATCCTGGTTTCGTTGCAGTTACGCCAGGCAGCGGTGAAATCATGATCGCACCAGTTTCAGTCTGCCACCAAGTATCAACGATCGGACAGTTATTATTTCCGATAACTTCGCGGTACCACATCCAAGCTTCTGGATTAATTGGTTCACCAACTGATCCAAGTAACCGTAGTGAAGATAAGTTGTGTGCTTTTGGAAATTCATCGCCCCATTTCATCCAGGTGCGAATCAAAGTTGGCGCCGTATACAAAATTGTTACGCCATATTTTGCAATGATTTCAAAGATACGACCCTTATGAGGTGTATCGGGCGTTCCCTCATACATGATTTGAGTTGCGCCATTAATTAGCGGGCCGTAAACCACATAAGAATGGCCGGTAATCCAGCCAACATCTGCGGTGCACCAATAGACATCAGTCTCGGCTTTGATATCAAAGACCACACGATGGGTATAAGCCGCCTGTGTTAGATAACCGCCAGTTGTATGAAAAATGCCCTTTGGCTTGGCAGTTGTTCCAGATGTATAAAGAATGAAGAGCGGGTGCTCACTTTCAAAGAATTCTGGTGTGTGTGACTTACTTTGGCGGCCCACAATTTCATGCCACCAGATATCACGATCTGAATTCCACGCCGTCTCTTGGCTGGTGCGCTTTACAACCAACACTTTGGAAACGTTGTGCGAGCCTTTTAACGCTTCATCTACAGCAGGCTTTAGCGCAAATGCTGCGCCTTTGCGGAAACCACCATCTGCAGTAATTACCAATTTTGCATCAGCATCTTGGATACGGGACAAAAGTGCGTCAGCAGAAAAACCACCGAAGACAACTGAGTGCACTGCGCCAATTCGCGCACATGCCAACATTGCAACCGCAGCTTCTGGAATCATGGGCATATAAATTGCGACACGATCACCTGCAACTATTCCGAGTTCAGTTAACGCATGGGCTGCTTGCGAAACATCTTCCAACATCTGCGAATAAGTAATTGTGCGAGTATCGCCAGGTTCACCTTCGAAGTGAAAAGCAATTCGTTCGCCACGCCCTGCGGCGACATGGCGATCCAGTGCATTTACAGAGGCGTTTATTTTTGCGCCGAGAAACCATTTTGCATATGGCGGGTTCCATTCCAGAACTTGGTTCCAAGGTTTATCCCAAGTTAGCTCACGGGCTTGTTCTTCCCAGAAAGCAAGACGATCTTTATCGGCCTGCTCGTATAGAGCAGATTTGGCATTGGCTTGGGCAGCAAAAGCTGGACTCGGTGGAAAGAGCCGACTCTCCTGCGAGAGATTTTCAATTGAATCGCCAATTTTCTCTGAACTCATAACTCGTCAGATTACCCGTCAATATCAACAGGGGGAAGGCTTTTGCAGTGTGGCAAAGGAGATAGCGGCGATGATGCCCACCTTAAGCAGTAGTTAAAAATAGAAAGGATAAAAGTGCTTAGTTCATTTCTTGCCATCTTCCTCAAGTTGATCACTAGTCCAGCTTTACTGGCCGGCCTTATCGCCTTCCTGCAAAAGTCACTCCATCCCTAAGCAGGGCTAGATCGGGTGGAAAATCGCCATTTCCTACGCGTAAAGGGAATGGCGATTTTTCATACGCCTGCGAAGGTGGTTGGATAGGGCGTAAGCCTGAATTCGGCCCAATGAAGCGCTCGGTCAGGGATTACACCCGAGATAATTTGGAGTCATCATGGCCATTGCAACCCCAGAAATTTACGCCGAAATGTTGGATCGCGCTAAAGCTGGCGCATTCGCATATCCGGCAATCAACGTTTCGTCATCACAAACTCTGATCGCAGCACTTCGTGGTTTCGCCGAAGCTGAATCAGATGGAATCATCCAATTCTCTTGGGGCGGTGCGGAATACGCATCTGGATCAACAGTAAAGAACATGGTTGATGGAGCTGTTGCGCTCGCTGAGTTCGCACATGTTGTTGCCAAGAACTACAACGTAAATATCGCAATCCACACAGATCATTGCCCAGCAGAAAAGCTCGATGGCTATATGCGCCCACTTCTTGAAATTGGTGCACAGCGCATCAAGAATGGCCAAGCGCCATTGTTTAACTCACATATGTGGGATGGCTCAGCAGTTGATATGAATGAAAATATGAAGATTGCAGATGAACTTTTAACCAAGTCAGTTGCTGCTCGCACAATCCTTGAAATTGAAATCGGTGTCGTCGGCGGAGAAGAAGATGGCGTTGAAGCAAAGCATGATGCCAAGTTGTACTCAACTCCTGAAGATGCCCTGATGACAATCGAAACTCTTGGCCTTGGAGAACGTGGTCGTTATATGGTTGCCGCAACTTTCGGAAATGTGCACGGCGTTTATAAGCCAGGCAACGTTGTCTTGCAGCCAAAGATTTTGCAGACTCTCCAAGATGCAGTTGTTGCCAAGAAGGGCCTTGCTGCGGGCAGTAAGCCAATGGACTTGGTTTTCCACGGTGGTTCAGGCTCACTTCTCTCAGAAATTCGCGATTCCCTTGATTACGGCGTAATCAAGATGAATATCGATACTGATACCCAATATGCATTTACTCGCCCAGTTGTTGATCACATGCTCAAGAACTACGACGGCGTACTAAAGATCGATGGCGAAGTTGGAAATAAGAAGGCTTACGATCCACGTGCGTGGGGTAAGGCTGCCGAAGCAGGAATGGCAGCGCGCGTTGTGCATGCTTGCGCAGATCTTCGCTCAACCGGCACTTCACTAAAGAAGTAATTACTCACTCATAACAATCTCTGGAGAGGTTTTGCTATGCCAGCGTTAGTTTTACTTGGAGCTCAATGGGGCGACGAAGGCAAGGGCAAAGCCACAGATATTCTCGGTGACCGCGTTGATTACGTTGTCCGCTATCAAGGCGGTAACAACGCGGGCCACACCGTTGTAATCGGTGATCAAAAGTACGCACTTCACTTACTGCCATCTGGAATTTTAAGTCCCAACGTAATTCCGGTTATCGGAAACGGTGTAGTTATTGATCCAGGTGTATTGCTTGAAGAAATTCGCGGCTTAACCGAACGCGGTATCGACTGTTCAAAGTTAGTTATCTCAACTAACGCGCACTTGATTACTCCCTATCACCGCACCATCGATAAAGTTTCAGAGCGCTTCCTTGGTAAGTCAAAGATCGGCACAACCGGTCGCGGAATTGGCCCGGCATATGCCGACAAGATCAACCGCATCGGTATTCGCGTGCAAGATTTATTTGATCCATCTATTTTGCGTCAAAAGATCGAAGGCGCGCTGCGCGATAAGAACCAAGTACTTATCAAGGTCTTTAACCGCAAAAATATTGAGGTAGATGAAGTATTAAATGAGTACTTGGCCTACGCCGAAATCTTGCGTCCATATGTTGCAGATACTGTTCTATTGCTAGATCAAGCCTTAAAGGCCGGCAAGCGGGTATTGCTGGAAGGTTCGCAAGGCACGCTGCTTGACGTTGATCACGGCACATATCCATTTGTTACTTCATCAAACCCAACTGCCGGCGGAGCTTGCACAGGTTCTGGAATTGGCCCAACCAAGATCGATCGCGTAATCGGAATCGTTAAGGCTTACACAACTCGCGTTGGATCAGGGCCATTCCCAACAGAGTTATTTGATGAAGATGGTGAAAAGTTACGTACTATCGGCGGCGAAATTGGCGTGACAACTGGTCGCGCACGTCGTTGTGGTTGGTATGACGCACCGATTGCGCGTTATGCAGTTCGCGTAAATGGACTTACCGATTTCTTCTTAACTAAGCTCGATGTTCTAACTGGTTGGAAAGAGATCCCAGTCTGTGTCGCCTATGAAATTGATGGCAAGCGCGTAGAAGAACTTCCAGCATCACAATCTGATTTCCACCACGCCAAGCCAATATACGAAAACTTGCCGGGCTGGACCGAAGATATTTCAAACGCGCGAAAGATCACCGATCTACCGAAGAACGCACAGGATTACATCGCATTTCTCGAAAAAATTTCTGGCGCACCAATGAGCGCTATCGGAGTCGGGCCGGGGCGCGACCAAACAATTGTTGTAAAGGATTTCATCTAAACCATGAAAATCCTCCTAGTCGGAAGTGGCGGTCGTGAACACGCACTTGCACTAGGACTCCAAGCAGATCCAGCATGTGCTGAACTACATTGCGCGCCAGGTAATCCTGGTACTGCGCAGGTTGCTATTAATCACGCAATTACCGTGACTGATAGCGCAGCGATCCTTTCTCTGGCACAAGAATTAGCAGTTGATTTGGTGGTTATCGGCCCCGAAGTTCCTTTAGTAAATGGCGTTGCCGACTTACTTCGCGCCGCAGGTATCGCCACTTTTGGACCATCAAAAGCAGCAGCACAACTGGAAGGCTCTAAGCACTTTGC
>JBAXFA010000036.1:0-7712 GCA_037140155.1 Actinomycetota bacterium | reverse complement strand
TATCGTTTACATTCTGACCTTTTAGGTAGAAGAAGACGAAGAGAATGCTCAGTGCGAAAGCAATATCTGCTACCAGAATAAGAATTACTCCTAAGCGATTACGACTACCGACTACTTCTGGATCTTCGTGATGTGGATTTACATGGGTATCTAGACTCATGAGCTCGCCTTTCCATATCCGTAAGCATCTGATGTGACAGTTGGTAGCACCTCAAAGTTCTCTAGCGGTACCGGATTTGCAACTGTCCATTCGAGCGTCTTGGCTTGCCATGGGTTCATTGGCGCTTTAACTCCACCGCGCCATGAGGAAATAACTGCGTGAAGCAGAACGAGCATTCCAACCATGATTGTGTAAGCGCCGATTGTTGTAATCAAGTTGCCCTTACTAAATATTTGAGCATACGCTTCTACGCGACGGGGCTGACCTTGCAGGCCAACGAAGAACATTCCCATAAATGCCACGTTAAATCCGATCTGAGTTAGCCAGAACGCGATCCAAGTTAGACGTTTATTTAACATCTTTCCGGTCATCTTTGGGAACCAATAAACCAATGAAGCAATAGCTCCGGTAAGTCCTGCACCCATTAACGTGTAATGGAAGTGCGCAGTCACAAACATTGAGCCATGCAAGAAAGCATCTGCTGGAACATCAGAGAGATAAATTCCAGTAATTCCACCGATCATAAAGTTCCATAACAGAGCAAAGATCGACAGTGCCGGAACAGTCATCCAAAGCCTGCCGCGCCAAAGCGTTCCGACAAGAACTAAGAAGAGCATTCCAGTTGGTATGGAAATTAATTCGGTGGTTAACATAAATGGCGCACTGAGCAAAGGAGCCCAACCGCTGATGTACATATGGTGTGCCCATACAAGAACTGAAAGTCCACAGATTCCAGCGATTCCCATAACTGCAACGTTAAAACTAAAGAGTGGACGGCGCGTAAATACTGGAGCCATCTCCATTAGCGCTGCAACTGCAGGAATTAAAATTACATAAACTTCTGGGTGGCCCATGATCCAGAAGAGATTTTCATAGAGCCAGCCACTGCCGCCAAGTGCGGTGTTATAGAAAGAAGTTCCGAGCGCGCGATCCATTCCGGACATAACTTGGGATAGGAAAAATACTGGGAAGGCAGGAAGTGCAAGTGCCACTGATGCCACCACGCCATAGATAAAGATTGGTGTGCGGTTCCATGTCATACCGCGAGCACGCATGCGTACAACTGTCGTTGTGATATTTGCACCTGCCACCATTGTGGAAATTGCAAAGATACAAATAAACATTATGTAGCCATCCATGCCCAGCGGAGCTTGACCGGCCAACGGGTTGTAAGCAGACCAACCGGTTGAGATACCACCAATGAATTGCGCCCAAATAAGTGGGACAGCAGCGGCAACAATTAACCAGAAGCTAAGTGCGTTAAGGCGAGGAAAGGCCATATCGCGAGCACCAATCATGATTGGCATGATGTAGTTACCAAATGGGCCAGTAACCATAATTATTGTTCCAACGATCATGATAATTCCGTGTGTACCAACAATTGAGTTGTAAGCCTGCGGATGGATCCATCCACCACCAGGTTTTCCTAAGTTGGTTCTGATAAGCATCGCAAGAATTCCGCCAATGCCAAAGATCACCATAGTTATTACTAGATATTGAATACCAACGACTTTATGGTCAGTTGTGTATCGGAAATAACGCTTGATACCCATATCTTTCCCGGCGTAAAACATATTTTCTTCGTGCGATAAATCTTTTCCTTGCACCCAGCGGAATGGACCTATTAGTGCACCGATACCGGTCATAAAACCGATAAACCAGGCGATCATCGAAAGTAGCGTTATTTTATCTTCGCGGGTAAATAACGGTGACAAGTCAGCATCTGCGGGCAAGAACGCGAGAGCGAGTCGCCAAACCACAATGGCTGAGATGGCACCAAGTGCAAATGCAGTGAATACATTTAGCCGTTCAATTAGCGCTTTCTTCTCTTGTTTGGTTGCGAAAGTAGTCATTATGAACTCGCCCCTTCTGCTTTCCAAGTCGTGTGGCCAGTATCTGGTTGGCTAGCTAACCATTTTTCATAGTCAGCTTTACTTTCTACAATTACTTTATTTTGCATATAGGCATGTAGAAGTCCGCATAGTTCAGCGCACCTAATATCAAATGTTCCAATCTTGTTGGGAGTAACCGCGGTTTCTGTTACATACCCTGGATTTGCATCGATCTTTACACCCATTTGAACAACCCAGAATGAATGTTTCACATCTTTGCTAGTCACATGAAAGAGAACAGGTTGATCTACTGGCAAGTGCAAGACATTTGATCTAACACCTTTGCTACCTGGATAGTCATAACTCCAGGCCCATTGCTGTCCAGTTACATTTACATGTATTGCATTTCGATCGAGTAGAGCCTGATCATCTTTCTGTAGTGCAATCAAACCCACAACTAACGCAAATAGACAGAGCAAAGCAGATATCACCAACCACAAAGCTGTTGCTCGTGGAGAACTACTAATCTCGTGATCGGCTTCCGGTGGCGGATTATCGCCATGGTGGCGTTTCTGTCGCAAAGCTTCAACTGCAAGGGCGGCAACGAAACCAGCAACCGGTGAAGATGCCCAAGTGAAGGTGGTAATTAGATGAATTACATTTTCCATCGTCTCTGAGGCAGGTTTGCCCATTGCAATGTTTTGAAATTTAGTTGAGAAATATCCGATTAATCCTGTGAAAACTATCCAAAGGACTACGACTTCTCTGACGTCTTTACGCTTCCACCATTTACTTTGGAAGTAACTTTGCTCTGGGCTACGAAGATCGCTCATCTTTTTCTCCTTATGCCTTCACAATAAAGTGCCCGGACATATAGCTCATGGCAGACATGGCATTTCCGAATCTTGCGATAGTTCCATCACCACATGGGAACTCGCAGTTCCAAACATATTCACCTTCATCACCAGTAATAAATGTGAAGGTGGTTTTAGTTGGGTGTTGTGTATATCCGCCTGCCTCTTCAGCGGCTCCAACTTCTTCGTCTACTGACATCATTAGTGGAACGCTTACAAATAGCTGTGATTTACCATCGGACAATCCGTGCAAAGTAAAAGTATGGCCGACGATATTTGCTGGGATATTTGTTATTACGGTTTCAGGAGATGCATTTGCCTTTGCTTTTGTGTCATAGGTCTTAACAAACTTTGCAGTTCCATCGACTGTTCCACGGACATGCGCAAAGAAATCATTTGTGATTGATTCACCAGAGTCATACTGATAAATGGTGATCGTTACCGCTGTATGCGGCGGAACTTGGAAATTTGTTCCAGTGGTTGCATCCGCTAAAACTTCACCGTTAGGACCTCCGGCTGCGTAGCTAACCCAATCTGGATGTGCACCACCACCGGCGCCATGATGTCCACCAAAACCGCTATTTGGATAAACATTTAAACTCAATTTAACTTGCGGATAGCTCTTTCCATCGGCGGTAAATGTGCCAGCCGGAGTAGCTTGCGTGATTCCAGAATCATTCTGCGCGGCTGCAACATATGTTCCAATGCCAGCGATAACTGCAATGCCAATAATTACAGTTCCAAGTGCGCCAAACACTTTGCGATCCATCGGTCTTCTTTCGCTCGATAGGGAATCTACGGTGGGTCACATTTTGTGATCGCGTTCACAAGAGGGTACGCCTCTGCTTCGGAATTAAATAGAGTTTGCTGGGAATTTCTCTATTTATTTTATAAATTCAGGTCTACCCTCATTTCATTATGGAGATGCATCACCACCAATTGAGCGTGTGGTCATCATGGCAAATCGCCCCTGAAATCACCTTTCCGCTGGCTCTTCTCTTATTTCTTTATTTACGCAACCAGAGTATGACCAATAGACAGCGACTCAGTTTTCTCTCAGGAATAGCCACAATTCCTGCAGTAGTTATCACGCCGATAGGTGCGCGTGCGATGGATTACTTCTCGCTCCACATGATTCAACATATATCTCTGATGATGATCAGTGGGCCTCTTTTAGTAATTGGTACACCTAACTCTTTCGCTCCCAAATACAGATTATTTAGGTTATTTACCCATCCCGTTCTTAGCTGGGTTCTCTATGCAGGGTTAATGATTGGTGTGCATCTACCGACCCCGCATAAATTTATAATGGAAAATCCTTGGTCCCATACTTATCTAGAAGTACCGCTTTATATAGCTTTGCCTTACTTCTTTTACTTTAATCTGCTTGATCGAAGATATAAGGAGCGCCGAGTTTCGCAGGCGCTCTCAGTGATCTCCCTATTTTTAATGATGGTTCCAGAAACTTTAACTGGATTCTTCATCTATGTTTCACGAAGTTCTTTATATGAAGATATGTATACCCTCGATGATCAACGGCGAGGTGGCTCGCTAATGTGGTCGGGGGCGATGATTATTGATGCGATTTGGATTGCACTTGCCGTTTATCATTGGATTAAATCAGAGGAGCGCAAATCTCTTGAGATTGATTCTGAGATAGCAGCAGAAAAGCGAGCAACTGGTGTCTAACGAAGAAGAGTTTGAAGCACCGCAATGGGTGCGAGATGATGCCAATCCAGAAATTATTAACGAAGAAATTGAACTAACTCAGAAACAGAAATATTTCTTAATCGGAACGCTATGCACAGTAATTCCACTTTGCTTATTAACCGGCTGGTACGAATTCGGCCGCGCTCAAGAAGGTCACTGGCGTGCTTGGGTTTACACCTTTGAGTGGCCATTCTTTGCAGGCGTATCTATCTATATGTTCCGCCGCATAATGCGCGGAGATATCCCACGTATTCCTCGCCCAGATTAAACGCTACTTGCAGAAGTGGGCCCAGACGGGCTCGAACCGTCGACCCACGGATTAAAAGTCCGTTGCTCTACCGACTGAGCTATAGGCCCCACAAAATAACTTGCGCAGTTTATACCAAGTGAAGGACCGCAAGTTACCGCATGATCCCCGTATGACCAAGTGAATACCGCCCTGGTTGTGGCCAATACGTTAGTCCGTGTGGTTCGTGGCCAACTTTTATGCGAGTAACAAATAAACCTTTTTCAATATTGAAAACGTAAACTTCTGAGTTGTACCGGCCTGAGACCCAGAAGAACTTTCCATCCGTTGAAATATTACCCATATCTGGACTGCCGCCTCCTGGAATTTTCCATTTAGCAATCAATTTGTTATCTGTAAATCGTAAGACCGAAACGGAACCTTCTTCACGGTTTGTAATCAATAAGTTCTTAGCATCCCGAGTTACATATAGGCCATGAGTACCTTTGCCGGTTTTCAAGAAAGTAAGATGGCCAAAATTATCGGCCGGCATAATCCAAATCCCATCTGATGCCATATCGGCCATAAAGAAAGTCTTTCCATCTGGAGAAATCTTTACATCCTGTGGCATCGGATTCATAGATGTAATCCGTTTTAATTTAACTACCTTTATCAGGGCCATCTTCGCGGTATCGACCAGAATTAATTCACCTGAGAATTCGCATGATGCAACAAACTGATTACCGTCTGCGCTCCAGTCGACGTGATTTACTCCGGCACACGGAACTTTAAGAACTTTCTTGATTGCCATCGTATGTGGGTCGCGGAAGACGATCTCTTTATCTGACTCAGCCATAACCATGGCGTACTTGCCGTTTGGTGTGAAGTAAAGATTGTATGGATCGTGTACATATATCGCTTTACCAAGTGTGGCTGTAATTGGGTTTATCGGTGTTAAGTGATTTCCGTTGCTGCTATTAATCCACAAGGTTTGTAGATCCCAAGATGGAACCACATGTTGCGGGCCTTTTAGCGTCTTAATAGTTTTTATTACCTTGTAAGTCTTGGGATCGATTATTGAGACTGTTGAAGATTTCAGATTGGGCACGTATACGAGCTCGCGTACCCCCTTGACCGCTTCAGATAAATTATTTGGAGAATCGGCGGCATAAATATTATTTGGATCTAAGACTGGTGGCATGCCGGTAAGAGGTGCTGCAAATGCATTCGCATTTATAAGTAAAATTAGAAAGGAGAAAAGAAATACTGAAGCACTTCTTCTCATGCGAGGAGTTCGGTGAGGGTGACCGGCTTTAATCCTTGGGCATGTAATTTTTCTAAGATTGTTGGCATCGCATCAAGGGTCACTTTGTGGCCAAAGTGCATACTGATGATGGATCCATTTTTCACATTGTCGATCACATTTGAAATCATTTTGGCTTTACTTACATCTTTATAGTCTTCGGAATCAACTTCGTATGAGATACACGGTCCGTATCCATATTTAATAGCTGCTTTACGAATTGTGCTCGTAGAAAATTGAGTGCCTGATGGCCGAAACCAAGCGCCATGGTTGCCAATTAATTTCTTTAATTCATTTGCACATCCAGAAATTTCTGAATCAACACGCTTTGCTGAAATAGTTTTCATTTGGGTATGTGTCATGGTGTGATTACCCAAATCATGTCCGTCACCAATTATTCGAGATGCGACGTTTGGTTCGGTAACAAGCCAGGTACCGACTGCAAAGACTGAAATTTTAGTTCCGCTGGCTTTAAATAGTTTCAGAAGTGGATCGGCGTAATCTGGTGCTCCAGCCCCATGAAAAGTGAGGGCAACTTTCTTAACGCTTCGCGAGCCGTGCTGAATATCTGCAGTTGCAGCCTGCGCGACCTGCTCATTTAAAAGTTCAAAACCGCCAACGCCAATTGCGGCAGTTGCTTTAAAAAGATCGCGGCGCGAAAGGGTCATAAGTAAAGAGTAACGATTTCGCTAACGTCCGTGGCTTGCGCGAAGTAAGCGATCTCTAATCGCAATTGCGATTCCACCCCCCTTTGGCTGAATAATGGAAATACTTGATATTTTCTGAGTATCTGCTGAGCGCAAAGCGCTATATAAAACTCGGGCAAATTCAGCGTTATTTTTTGGAGAAGCGAGCCGTATCACTCCGGTTGGAGTTTCAATTTCCTCTAAAGCGATAAAGCCATCGCCAACATTTGGTTTGTGATCTAGCAAGACTTTGGCCAACGGCGCATAGTGATTTTCCAAAGATCCGCTTACCCGAATTGTGGATTCTTCTTCAGAGACGATCAGTCCGGTAGAACTAGTAATCATTCCTTCTGTGATGGCACCTGGTCGAAGGATGTGCGGCAATTCTCCAGTGCAATCGATAATGGTTGATTCCACACCTACTTGTGAAGCCCCGCCGTCGAGAATCAAATCAGTCGCATCAAGATAGCCACCAAGTTCTTCTTGGACTGCATGCGCAGTCGTTGGCGAGACGTGCCCAAAACGATTAGCGCTCGGTGCCGCGATTCCTTTGCCGCCAACTTTTTCAAATGCGGATAGCAGCGCGAGTGCAACAGCATGATCTGGAACTCGTAAGCCAACAGTTGGTTGTCCCCCAGTTACAAAATCTTCGGCCAAGAGAGACCGCTTTAAAACTAAGGTCATCGGACCAGGCCAGAAATCTCGGGCGAGTGCAATTGCATAAGTTGGGATTTCATCTGCCCATTCACCAAGTGATTGCATGGAATGGATATGAACGATTAAGGGATGGTCTGCCGGACGCCCTTTAACTTTATAGATTCGTGCGACCGCATTTTTATTGGTGGCATCGGCGCCTAGGCCATAAACAGTCGCGGTTGGCAGCGCTACTAATCCACCAGCTTTGAGTAATTGGGCGGCAGAGGTCAGCGCATCAGCGGTGC
>JBAXFA010000035.1:0-7774 GCA_037140155.1 Actinomycetota bacterium | reverse complement strand
ACAAAGGTTGTACAAAATATTGTTCACGGATCAGATTCACCCGAATCTGCAGCACGTGAAATTGAAATCTTTTTTGGCAAGTAAGTTCAAGTAAATAACTGAAGGGTAAAAAATGAGTAACAGAATGTCATTTATAGGCCGAGATATGGCCGTTGACTTGGGCACCGCAAATACCTTGGTCTATGTGCGCGGCCGTGGCATCGTTCTCAATGAGCCTTCAGTAGTTGCAGTTAATCAAGATACCGGTGGAATTCTGGCTGTTGGACTTGAAGCCAAGAAGATGATTGGCCGTACTCCAGGAAATATCGTGGCGATTCGTCCGCTAAAAGATGGCGTTATCGCAGACTTTGATACCACCGAGCGCATGCTCCGTTACTTCATTCAAAAAGTACACCGCCGTCGTTACTTGGCTAAGCCACGTATCGTAGTTTGCGTCCCTTCAGGTATTACGGGTGTAGAACAGCGCGCTGTTAAAGATGCCGGCTACGCGGCAGGTGCGCGTAAGGTCTACATCATTGAAGAACCAATGGCAGCAGCTATTGGCGCAGGTCTGCCGATCCACGAACCAACTGGAAATATGGTTGTCGATATTGGTGGCGGAACCACAGAAGTTGCGGTTATTTCACTCGGCGGAATCGTTACATCTCTCTCAATTCGCGTTGGTGGGGATGAGCTTGATCAATCGATTATCAACTGGGTAAAGCGCGAATTCTCGCTACTTCTCGGCGAACGTACCGCTGAAGAAATAAAGATGGCGATCGGTTCTGCTTATCCGCTGCAAGGCGAAAATGATGCCGAAATTCGCGGTCGTGACTTAGCAACTGGTCTACCAAAGACAATCGTTGTATCTGCTGCCGAAATTCGGAAAGCGCTAGAAGAGCCAGTAAATGCAATTATTAACGCGGTAAAGAGCACGCTTGATAAGTGCCCACCAGAACTTTCTTCAGATCTAATGGATCGCGGAATTGTTCTAACTGGTGGAGGCGCTCTACTCAAGGGTCTCGACGAAAGACTTCGTAAAGAGACTGGTATGCCAATTCATATCGCTGATCGTCCACTAGATGCTGTGGTCGAAGGATCCGGTAAGTGCATCGAAGAGTTCGAAGCCCTTGAAAAGGTTTTGATCTCCGAGCCACGTCGATAGGTTCCAAGGATGCGAAACGGCGGCGATAACCGCGGTCGTCTGCTGCTTATCTCTTTAATTGTTACCTCGCTATTTCTAATAACTTTAGATTTACGCGGTGTGCAAATTCTCGGCGGTATACGTAGCGGAACTCAGACGTTACTTTCGCCAGTGCAATCTGTCGCATCTAAAGTCTTTAGACCAGTTGGTAATTTCTTCTCAGAAATAACTCATCTTGGTCGCACGCGAGGCGAAATCGCAAAGTTGCAAGCAGCTAATGAAAAACTTCGTCAGAATTTAATAAATCGGAAAAACGCGGATAGCGAATTGGCCCAGTTGAAGTCAGTTTTAGATTTAGCAGGAACTGCAAAATATAAAGTTGTTAGCGCCCGAATAATTTCTCTCGGTTCAACCTCTTCATTCACTCAGACAATATCCATCGATGCCGGATCCAAAGACGGTGTACGTCCAAATATGACCGTCATCACCGGGCTTGGTTTAGTTGGCGTCGTAAAGATGGCCTATCCGAATAGCGCTTTGGTAGAACTGGCGACTGATCCAGCATTCCGGGTTGGTGCGCGCGTTGCTGGAAGCCAACAAATTGGAATTTTAAGCGGGCAAGGCACCGGCAAGGGCGTGCTTCAACTTTTAGATAATCAAACAACGCTGAAGGTAGGCGATGTTATTTTGGCTCGTGGCAGCCAAAACAATCTTCCCTTTGTTCCAGGGGTTCCAATCGGAGAAGTTACTTCTGTAGATAATGCTGCAGGTGAAGTCACACAAAGTGCAGATGTTAAATACTTTGCTAAATTCTCCACATTAAGTGTTGTTTCCGTCGTACTTGGAGCACCGCAAGCTGATCCAAGAGATTCCTTGGTACCGAAAGCCCCCGTACCAACGCCGATTCCGACGGTCACGATCTACGCCAAACCATCAGAATCGCCAACTCCATAAATGTTTGCACGTAGATTTTTGACATCATTTCCAATTTTTGCAGTTATGTATGTGATTCAAGAGACGGTAGTAAGTCAGTTCCGAATCTTCGGTAGTGGATTTTCGCTCTTTCTAATATTTGCACTTTTATGGTCTGCGCTAGGAACCCCAGAGTTAGGGGCGCTGACTGGTTTTGGCGCAGGACTGCTCATGGATTTATCGCAATCATCTTCGGGTCCGATGGGACAGTGGATGTTGATAATGATTTTGGCAGGTTTTTCCATCTCATATCTAGGTTATGGAGACGATAACTATCGTGGCAATCCAATTTCACTTGTTGTAATTGTTGCAATAGCAGTTCCTATTTCTAGGTTTGTCTATCTAATCCTTGGCCTAATGTTTGGCGGACAACTCGGTAGCTCAGTTCATATCTTCACTTCACTAATTGCCTCAGGACTTTGGACGCTTGCTGTAGTACCGCTTTTAATGCCACTGGTTACTCGCATACACAGTGGACTCTTTGAAGATATGAGCCGCGGATGAATCAACGAGCGCGGTTGAGCTTGCTGGTAGTACAAATTTTCATATTTTCGCTGCTAATTGGACTTCTGGGCCGTCTCTTCTATCTACAAGTGGCCGCTGGGCCTAAATATCGAGATGCAGCACTCTCAATTCAGAGCCGCGATGTAATAACACCGGCAACTCGTGGGTTAATCGTAGATTCTTCTGGCGTTCCGCTTGCCTTGAACCGGGTTGGTATCGCCGTGACCGTTGACCGCACAAAGATTGACCGGCTACCTGATAAAGGCGTCGCTGTATTGCAATCACTTGCAACTTTATTGGGGCTGCAATACGCAGATGTTTTCCAACGCACTCGCTTATGTGGGGAACTTGATAAAGGTTTACGGGCTGGTTGCTGGACAGGTTCGCGTTTTCAGCCAATTCCAATTACTAAGGAAGCCGATTCAGAGATCGCACTTCGCATAGTTGAAAGATCAGATCAATATCCTGGAATTTCTGCTACTCCAGTGTCGATACGTAACTATCCAGGAAATGCTGGAGTCAATGGCGCGCATCTGCTTGGGTTTGTTGGTCCACTTACAGATAGCGATCTAGCGGGCACAAATGGTCGCAGCTATTTCCGTTCTGAAACTATTGGTAAAGCTGGACTGGAACTTCAATATGATAAATATTTACGGGGCACTCCCGGAATCAAAACGGTAATTGTTGATCGTAAAGAGGCAGTTACTAGCACTAGCGTAAATTCCAAACCAATTGGTGGCGATCACTTGGTAACAAGTATTGATGCTCGGGTGCAAGCCACTGCCGAAAGCGCCTTGGCAGATGCAGTTCGTCGCGCCCGCGCTGCTGGAAAGCCGGCAGATGGCGGTGCTGCAGTTGTTATGGATGTAACAAATGGTCAGATCTTGGCGCTAGCGTCATATCCAACTTACGATCCAAACGCGTTCGAGCGCGGGTTAACAGTCGCTGAAGCTGAAAATCTCTATAGTCAGAAAGCGGGAGTACCTGCACTCTCACGCGCACTGCAAGGTCTCTTTGCCCCAGCTTCAACTTTTAAAGCGATTTCAGTTGTGGCTGCATCTCACGCTGGATATAACTTGAACGCAAATTACGATTGCCCATCTGAAGTAAAAGTTGGTACTCGTGCCTTCCAGAACTTCGAGAGTAAGGCGCAAGGTCGTATCTCGCTAAAGCGCGCAATTGCGATCTCTTGCGACACTGTCTGGTATCGCATCGCCTTTGATGAATGGCTGCGCGATGGGGGACTTAAGGCAAAATCCAACGCAAATGACTATTTCTATAACGCAGCTAAAGGTTTCCAGGTCGGCATAAAGACAGGTATTGATTTACCTTCTGAATCATCGGGACGCCTAGCTGATCGCGAATGGCGCAGAGCTTGGTATGCACATAACAAGGATTACTTCTGTAACTACAAGGATCGCGCACCAAAGAGTCAGCAGAGCGCTTTTCTAGTACAGCTCGCCGCGGAAAACTGTATTGATGGCGATAAAATTCGTGCAGGTGATGCGGTCAACTTCTCAATTGGCCAAGGCGACACCGTTATTACACCAATCAAAGAGGCGCAGATTTATGCTGCTATCGCCAATGGTGGAACGATATGGAAGCCAACCATCGCTAAAGCAATAGTGAAAACTGATGGAAAAATTGTTAAAACATTTTCTAAAGAGAAACTCGGAACTATTCCAGCAGATAAGGCAACTCTCGACTTTCTACATGGTGCGCTACGTGAAGTTGTAACTGCCGGTACAGGTGCCGGGGTATTTAGCGGATTTCCCATTGCTATTAGTGGCAAAACTGGTTCAGGTGAAGTTTTTGGAAAAAATGCCAATGGCAGCGCCAAGGCACCTACCTCTTGGTTTGCATCATATGGACCAAGTGAGAAACCTAGATTTGCAGTTGTGATGATGGTCAGCCAAGGCGGTTATGGATCTACAACATCCGGTGTTGGTGTCAGAAAAATTTACGACACCCTTTTTGGAGTTCAAGGTTCCAAAGTAGTCTCTGCCAAGATACTTTTCCCAAGCGGAGTTCCGCCAGTGACTTTGCCTAAGATATCTCCAGCGACAAAAGTTAAGGGAGAAAAATGAGCCTTTTGTCACAACGGATTAATTACCGCAGAAGTTCTCGACGATCAGCCTTTGCTGGTTTTGATCCAGTGTTAACTATTGCAGTCGGGCTTCTGCTCTTAATGGGAACCCTCTTGGTCTATGCCGCAACCCGTAATTGGTATGCCGCAAATGGATTAGACCCTGAATATTACTTAAAGCGCCATGTAATTAATATTGCAATCGGCTCTCTTTTAGCATGGGGCACAACCGTAATTGATTACCGATTAATCCGTGCTTACACACCAATTCTTTGGGTGTTTGGGGTTGTCGGTCTTACCGCCGTTTTAATTCCTGGAATCGGCGCTGAAGTAAACGGTGCTAAAGCTTGGATTGGACTGCCATTCGGATTCCAATTACAGCCTGCAGAACTTGCCAAAATTTCTATTATCGTTGGTATGTCGATGATTTTATCTGAGCGATCTCACGACAGCGATGCCGCCCAGGATAAAGATGTTCTACAAGCTTTGATCGTTGCCGCAATTCCGGTTTTATTAATTCTCAAGCAGCCTGATATGGGCACGATTTTCATTATTAGTATTGCTGTTGTAACAATCATCGCGGTCTCTGGAGCTCCAATGCGCTGGGTTGTTGGACTTGTTTTACTTGCGGTCCTTGGAAGCTTCACGGCAGTTAAAGTTGGCGTGATAAATGATTATCAAGTTAAACGTTTACAAGCCTTTGTTAATCCCAGCGCCGATACGCAGGGCAGTGGTTACCAACTGCGTCAGGCGCGAATTACAGTCGGTTCAGGTGGTTTTATCGGAACCGGTTTATTTAACGGGCCACAAACCAATGGCCGCTTCGTTCCAGAACAGCAGACCGACTTTATCTTTACAGTTGCCGGTGAGGAGCTAGGTTTCCTAGGTTGTGGTTTTATCTTAATTCTCTATCTAATTGTCTTGATGCGTGCATTTGGAATTGCGCGAAGATCGAGCGACCCTTATGGGAAATTAGTCTGCACTGGTGTTATCGCTTGGTTTGCTTTTCAGGCCTTTGAAAATATCGGCATGACGCTTGGAATGATGCCGATGACGGGCGTTCCATTGCCCTTCGTCTCTTATGGTGGTTCAAGTATGTTTGCAACAATGATGGGCTTTGGGCTACTTCAGAACGTGCATGCCCGTCATCGCGGGTAATTAGAGCCAAATCAACGCTCATTTCGCCCATTGGCTTGTCTATGTGGCATACTTGGGCCAACAGTTCAGCGCGGCTCGCGAACCAATTCGCGAACAAAGCCAGCGGCGGACTAACAAAGATTTGCTTGAAGGATTTACTGAGGTCAACCTAAAGGTTGTTTACCAGCTAAGTGACTACAAGCCAGAGCGCGTTAATTAACGCATAGAGGATTTGGTGCCATGGCGATTGAGCCAAAGTCACCGCGCAAGCGTGCGGTGAAAAAAACTAGTAAGAAGAAATCTCTTGCTGCCGATACATCGACTGAAATTGTTGAAGCTGTATCCGTTGAAGCAACTGAAGCGAAAAGTAAGAAGAAGGCACCGGCAATTCCGGTCCCAATCTTTCAGGCTGCTCCAGAGGAGAAAGCCCCCAAGACTGTCCGCAAGAGCGCAGCAAAAGCTAAAACAGATGAGAGCGCTTCAGAAAGCGCCGCTACATCCGATAGCGCTACTTCGACTGAAGATGATGATTCACGTGGCGGTCGCAATCGCCGTCGCCGCCGTGGTGGACGTGGACGTCGCAAGCCAAATTCAGATGGCGTAGATACTCAGGACTCAACAGATGATGGTGAAGAGACCAGCGCTGATGCAAGCGAAGAAGGTGCAGAAGGTGGAACGCATCGCCGTCGCCGCCGTCGCCGTGCAACTGGTGAAGGCGTTACACCTGGTGAAATTGTTGATGAAGATGGCGTAGTAACTGTTGTTAAGGTGCGCGAAGTTCGCGAGCGTACAGAACGCCCAGCGCGCGCTGAACGCACAGAACGAGGAACTCGTAACCGTCGCG
Organism: Actinomycetota bacterium; assembly: GCA_037140155.1. Taxonomy (GTDB): domain Bacteria; phylum Actinomycetota; class Actinomycetes; order Nanopelagicales; family Nanopelagicaceae; genus Planktophila. The sequence continues at coordinate 1,108 of JBAXFA010000035.1, read as the reverse complement.
ATCGCGGCGGACGATCAGATCGCTCTGAAGGCCGCAGTGATTACCGTGAGCCATATCGTCGTCGTGGAACCATCATTACAGATGGCGAATTCTTAGCTCGTCGCGAGAATGTTGATCGCGAAATGTTGGTTCGCCAAATAGGTGACCGTATTCAAATCGCTGTTATCGAAGATAAGGTAATGGTCGAGCACTATGTAAACCGTAATGCCAACGTTTCATATGTCGGCAACGTTTACTTGGGTCGCGTCCAGAACGTACTTCCTTCTATGGAAGCTGCCTTCGTTGATATCGGCAAGGGCCGTAACGCAGTTTTATATGCAGGTGAAGTTAATTGGGATGCCGCAGGTATTTCAGAGACGCAACCACGCAAGATTGAAATGGTTTTAAAGACTGGCCAACCAGTTCTTGTCCAAGTTACTAAAGATCCAATTGCTCAAAAAGGCGCAAGATTAACTAGCCAGATCTCTCTTCCAGGTCGTTATGTTGTATACGTTCCTGGTGGCGGAATGAGCGGAATCTCAAAGCGCCTTCCTGAATCAGAGCGCACACGTCTGAAAGCGATCTTAAAGAATTTAATTCCTGAAGAAGCTGGTGTAATTGTTCGCACCGCAGCCGAAGGCGTCAGCGAAGAAGAGCTAACCAATGACGTCGCACGCTTGAAGGCGCAATGGGAAGATATTTATCAAAAGTCTGAAAACCCAAATTTCCACGCACCTGCACTTCTGCTCTCTGAGCCAGATCTAGCAGTACGCGTTATCCGCGATATCTTCAATGAAGATTTCCGCAAACTTACAATTCAAGGCAATGATGCTTGGGAAGAGATCAGTTCTTACCTAGGTGGAATTGCACCTGAGTTAGTTGGAAAGCTACAGAAGTATTCTGGCAATGGAGATCTCTTTGCCGAATTCCGTGTTGAAGAACAGCTAGCAAAAGCTTTCGATCGCAAGGTTTACCTACCATCTGGTGGATCCCTAGTTATCGATCGCACGGAAGCGATGATTGTTATCGACGTTAACACCGGTAAATTTATTGGTAAGGGCGGAAACCTCGAAGAGACTGTTACCAAGAACAACTTGGAAGCGGCGGAAGAAATTGCTCGCCAACTTCG
>JBAXFA010000034.1:0-8320 GCA_037140155.1 Actinomycetota bacterium | reverse complement strand
ACTCGGGTTTGCGACCTTGGCGCAGTAAGCCGAAGGTAACTGCATCTTCAAGTGCCATGGCGGATGCTGCGATCACGTTTTCGTGAACGCCAACAGTGTTCCATTCGCCCTTACCGTCAGATGTTTCAACAAGCACGCGAGTAACAGCGCCAGTACCGAGGCGGCCTTCCAAAATACGTACTTTGTAATCGGTAAGTTCTAGAACTTCGAGTTCTGGGTAGAGTTGTTTTAGGCCAGAACGCAGCGCGTTATCGAAAGCGTTAACTGGACCATTTCCAGAACCAGTACAAGATATTTTCTTACCTTGTGCGGTAACAGTTACTTCAGCCTTGGTAATAATTGTTTGATCTTGGGCGCGTTCAACCGTTGTTAACCAGTGATCGATCTTAAAGAACGACGGACGCTTGCCTGAGATTTCTTCGTGGAGCAAGAGTTCAAATGAAGCATCGGCTGCTTCAAAGGTAAAGCCGCGCGCTTCCATCTCTTTCACGCGATCGACGATGCGCCCAACAAGTTCACGATCGCCGCCTAGATCAACGCCGAGTTCTTGTGATTTAAGTTCGATTGATGCCCGGCCTGCCATGTCTGAGACCAACATCCGCATATCGTTTCCGACAGATGAAGGATCTTCATGTTGGTACAAGAATGGATCTACTTTTATAGCTGATGCGTGCAGCCCGGCCTTATGTGCAAAGGCTGATACGCCAACGTATGGCTGGCGACCAGATGGTGAAATATTTGTAACTTCGGCAACGGCATGTGAGATGCGGAATGACTCGCGCAAGGCATTTGGTGGAAGAACTAAATGCTTCTTCTTAAGTTCTAAGTTAGCGATGATTGTGACCAAGTCAGCGTTACCAGTGCGTTCGCCGTAACCATTAAGCGTGCCTTGTACGTGCGTTGCACCTGCAGCTACCGCTGCCATCGAGTTAGCGACGGCGCAACCAGTGTCGTTGTGGCAATGAATACCGATACGAGCAGAAGTTGCAGTTAAGACATCGTGAACAACATCGGCAATTTCATCGGGCAACATTCCGCCGTTGGTATCGCACAAGGCGGCAACGTCAGCGCCGGCTTCCATCGCAACTCGGATTACTTCTAGCGCGTAATCGCGATTGGCACGGTAGCCATCAAAGAAGTGTTCGGCATCTAGAAATACGCGTTGTCCCTCACTGCGTAGGTGCGCAACTGAATCGCGAATCATCGCTAGGTTCTCTTCCAGCGTTGTCTTCAGTGCTAAATCAACGTGACGGTCAAATGCTTTGGCAACTAAGGTAACCGCTGGTGCACCGCTATCGCGTAGGGCGCCAAGTAACACATCATCAGCGGCTTTTACATTTGGGCGACGAGTTGCACCGAATGCCACAAAGGTTGCGTTCTTTAGCTTTAACTCTTTTTTAGCCAGTGCAAAGAATTCAGTATCTTTGGGATTAGCTCCCGGCCAGCCACCTTCGATAAATCCAACGCCAAGATCATCTAAATGGCGTGCGATCGTTAGCTTGTCATGAACTGAAAGGTTTAAGCCTTCTTGCTGTGCACCATCGCGCAAAGTGGTGTCATAGATATGAAATGTATCTGATACTGGCATTAGATAACTCGCTTAACCCAGCCGTGCTTATCAGCAGTTGTTCCGTGCTGAATGGCAAGTAAGTGGTTACGAATCTGCATGGTGATAACACCTGGCTGTCCATCACCGGTCACCCAAGTACCCATGGCGCTCTTGGCTTGACCTACAGGAGAAACAACTGCTGCAGTGCCGCAGGCAAATATTTCAGTTATTTCACCGGATGAAACACCATCGCGCCAATCATCGATAGAAAGCATTACTTCATCCGTCTTGTAACCAAGATCCTTTGCAGCAGACAAAATTGAATCGCGAGTAATTCCTGGTAATAAAGTGCCAGTGAGCTTTGGTGTGACAACGGTTGCATCAGCGCCTTTACCTTTAACGAAGTAAAGGTTCATGCCGCCCATTTCTTCGATCCATTTACGTTCTTTGGCATCGATCCAAACAACCTGATCGCATCCTTCTTTCGCCGCCGCTTTTTGCGCAACCAAAGATGCTGCATAGTTTCCACCACACTTTGCTTCACCAGTACCACCAAGGGCTGCGCGAACATATTCAGTTGAGATCCAAACTGAAACAGCCTTCGATGGATCAAAGTAAGCACCAGCTGGTGTTGCGATAAGTAAGTAAGTTGCCTTATTTGACGGCCGAACTCCTAAACCAACTTCGGTCGCGATCATAAATGGGCGAATATAAAGAGATTCTCCGACTTTATTTGGCACCCAAGCAGCATCTTGTTTAACAAGTGTTTCCACAGTTTCTAAAAAGAGTGCTTCAGGCATTTCTGGCAAGGCAATTCGGGCGGCTGATTTTGCAAAGCGCCGTGCATTCGCTTCTGGTCGAAATAGCGCAATGCCACCATCTGGTTGGCGATAGGCCTTCATACCTTCGAAGATTTCTTGTCCGTAATGAAAGACTGCAGTTGCTGGATCAAGTGAGATTGGACCGTAAGGAATTAACTCAGGTTCTGCCCAACCATCTTTTTCGGTCCATTCACAAATAACCATGTGATCGGTGTAGTACTTACCAAAACCGCCCTCAGCAACCAAAGCATCGCGGGTTGCCGCATCTTTCGCGTTTGGGTTAAGGGTTATCTTCATTTTAAAGTTGCGCTAGTAGCGCATCTCCGATTTCAGTAGTACTACGCTTCTTATCACCGCGTACAAGAAGATCAGCATTTACCGCTGCTTCGATTTCACGTGCGGCATCAACAAATCCCAAGTGCTCCAGCAACATCGCAACTGACATAACTGTTGCAGTTGGATCAGCTAAATTCTTGCCAGCGATATCAGGCGCAGATCCGTGTACTGGCTCAAACATTGAAGGAAATGCACCGGTTGGATTGATATTGCCAGAAGCGGCAAGTCCGATACCACCACATATTGCCGCTGCGATATCGGTCAAGATATCGCCAAATAGGTTATCTGTTACAACAACATCAAAGCGTTCTGGATTAGTAACGAAGAACATTGATGCTGCATCTACGTGAAGATAATCAGTGGTGACGTTTGGAAATTCTTTAGCAACTTCATTGAAGGTGCGCGTCCAAAGGCTGCCAGCGCGAGTAAGAACGTTGTTCTTATGTACCAGAGTTAACTTTTTGCGATCGCGCTTTGCCGCGCGAGCAAAGGCATCACGGATAACGCGCTCTGCGCCGCGACGAGTATTTAAAGATTCTTCGGTTGCGATCTCAGCAGCAGTGCCTTCGGCAAGTACACCGCCAGCACCAACATATGGACCTTCAGTTCCTTCGCGTACAACGATGAAGTCAATCGGCGCCTTTGTGGCAAGCGGGCCGGTTACACCCGCACGCAATACTGCAGGGCGCAGGTTGATGTAGTGATCGAAGGCGAAGCGAAGTTTTAGCAGCAAGCCACGTTCCAGAACTCCGCTTGGCACTGTCGGATCTCCAACTGCGCCGAGCAAGATGACATCGGCTTTGGCAAGCTCTGCTAGAACTGAATCAGGAAGTACTTCACCAGTGCGATGCCAATAGCCTGCACCCAAGTCATATTCGGTCTTATCGAAAGTTACGCCATGTTTTGCGGCAACTTTATCTAGAACGCGGATACCTTGAGCGACAACTTCTGGTCCAATGCCATCGCCGCCGATGACAGCTAGGTTTATCTTTTTCATAATTTCCCCGCTATCAATTCACTAAAGTCACAGAGCGAACAAGTTCGGCTCCGGTCTCTTTGGCTACGGCCGCAACAATGGAATCGGAAACGGTTGAGTCAACAGTGATCGCCATAAGCGCATCTCCCCCGACACTAGCGCGGGCAACCTGCATTCCGGCAATGTTGATATTTGCTTTACCCAATGCATTACCGACTGAACCGACAACGCCAGGACGATCTGAGTAACGCAGGAACAATAAGTTATCGGCAGGTGGCAGGTCTAAATCAAAACCATCGATTGCAATGATCTTCTCAACTTTCCGGATTCCCATCAAAGTTCCATCGACAGTTATTGACTTACCGTTGCTGAGTGCGCAATGTAGCGAAATCATGCTGCGGTATTCCGGGCTGACTGCATCAGTATCTGAAGTTGAAGTCAGGTTACGTTCTGCCGCAAGTCCAGGTGCATTTACATATGTAACGTCCTCAGCACCGGTTGCAAGAAGTGCACCCTTAAGTGCGCTGATCGCAAGTATTGAAGAATCATGTTCAGAGATATCCCCGCGCACATGGACATCTAGATTTGTAGGAAGTTCGCCGGCGATCGCAGTTGCGATCTGTGCCATTTTTTCCACGAGTGGAAGTGATGGGCGAATTTCTTCGTGGATTGCTCCACCTTTTACGTTAACCGCATCAGGGACGAGTTCACCAGCAAGGGCCTTACGAACTGACACTGCAACTGCAATTCCGGCACGCTCTTGGGCCTCATCAGTTGATGCACCTAAGTGAGGTGTGGCAACAACTTGATCGAGCTGGAAAAGTGGTGAATCAGTGCAAGGCTCAGTGACATAAACATCAAGTCCTGCACCTGCCACGCGACCTTCAACGATTGCGTCGTAAAGAGCAGCCTCATCAAGAACGCCACCGCGAGCGGCGTTAATGATTCGAACTTCCTTCTTTACCTTCTTCAACGCTTCAACCCCAATTAAATTGGCAGTCTCTTTTGTCTTTGGTAAGTGAATTGTTATGAAATCACTTTTTGCCAACAAAGTATCGAGATCAACTAACTCAACGCCCAACTGTGCAGCGCGTGCGGGCTGTAGATATGGATCGTAGGCAACTACGTTCATACCAAATGCCTGCATGCGATGGGCAACTAACTGACCGATACGTCCAAAGCCAACGATGCCTAAAGTCTTTTCAAAGAGTTCGGCACCGGTGTATTTAGAGCGCGCCCATTTACCATTGCGAAGAGCGGCATGAGCAGGTGAGATAAAGCGAGCAGATGCAAGCAATAGTGAAATCGCAAGTTCTGCCGCAGAGACAATATTTGAAGTTGGTGCGTTAACGACCATCACGCCAGCAGTCGTTGCCGCTGGAATATCGACGTTATCTAAACCAACACCTGCACGTGCAATTACCTTTAAACCTTTTGCTGCAGCGATTGCTTCGGCATCCATCTTGGTTGCAGAGCGAATTAGAACTGCATCTACGCCTTTGCCAAGAGCGGCAAGTAGCTCAGCGCGGTTTGCACCATCACAGTTGCGTACTTCAAAATCCGGACCCAACGCCTCAAGCGTTGCCGGACTTAGCTCTTCAGCAATCAATACAACAGGTTTACCCACGTGATGCGCTGCCTTCTCGGTAATCATCCTTATTTGAGCTCTTGATCCAACTAAACATCTTGCGAAGTTCACGTCCGACGCCTTCGATTGGGTGAGATTCACCTTTAGCGCGAAGCGCCTTGAACTCTGGAGCTCCTGCTTCTTGGTCATCGATGAAGCGCTTCGCGAATGCGCCAGATTGGATGTCGGCAAGAACTGCCTTCATATTCTCTTTAACACTTGGGTCGATAACGCGTGGGCCTGAAACGTAATCGCCGTATTCAGCTGTGTCTGAAACTGACCAACGCTGCTTGGCGATTCCGCCTTCAAACATCAAGTCAACAATTAACTTGAGTTCGTGTAAGCACTCGAAGTACGCAACTTCTGGTTGGTAACCAGCTTCTGTAAGAGTTTCAAAACCGTACATGACTAGCTGTGATGCTCCACCGCAAAGAACTGACTGCTCACCAAAGAGATCTGTTTCAGTCTCTTCAGTAAATGTAGTCAAGATGCCGCCGGCGCGAAGTCCACCGATCGCCTTGGCGTAAGAAAGAGTTAGCGGCCATGCGTTGCCAGTTGAATCTTGCTCAACTGCAACGATAACCGGAACGCCGCGACCTCCGGCATATTCACGACGGACCAAGTGTCCTGGACCCTTTGGTGCAACCATGCAAACATCAACATTTGTTGATGGCTTGATGTAACCAAAGCGAATATTAAAACCATGTCCGAAGAACAAGGCATCGCCATCTTTTAGGTTAGGCAAAATTGAATCTGTGTATACGTGGCGCTGTAAGTGATCAGGCACCAAGATCATGATGACAGTTGCTTCTTTAACCGCTTCTGCAACTGTTACAACACGCAGACCTTCGGCTTCTGCCTTGGCGCGCGAAGCTGATCCCTCTTTAAGTCCGACGCGTACATCTACGCCAGAGTCACGCAAGTTAAGTGCGTGCGCATGGCCTTGTGAGCCGTAACCGATGATCGCGACCTTGCGACCCTGGATGATTGATAGATCTGCATCCTCTTCGTGATACATCGTTGCCACGGTATTTCTCCTTAGTTTTGGTAATCGGGTTGGGTGTCGTGAATTTCTTGGCCTTTGCCTGTCACATCAATGATCGATATGACGCTGACCAGCTTGTCGAGCTGAGCAATTACTTGCTCGAGAGAGTGGCCTTCTACAGCTACTCCAATAACCATCTTTGAGACTGATACATCTTCGGTTGGTCCAACGTTAAGAGTTTCGATATTAAATGCCCGGCGTGAAAATAAACCTGAGACACGTGCCAGGACGCCTGGTTCATTTTCAACTAGAACTTCAAGAGTATGTTGACGGCGATTAGTAGTCATTAGAGCTCCTGTGAATCCCAGTCAGGCGCAGTAGCGCGAGCGATCATGATCTCATCGTTAGAAGTTCCGGCAGCAACCATCGGCCAGACCATGGCATCGCGATGTACGCGAAAGTCGACCACAACTGGTTGGTCATTAATCGACATCGCTTTCTCGATTGTCTTATCTAAATCTTCTGGACGTTCACAAGATAGGCCAACGCAACCCATGCTTTCGGCAAGCATTGGAAAGTTCGGAACGCGCTTTGATTCTAGGTTGGTATTTGAATAACGACCCTCGTAGAACAAGGTCTGCCACTGGCGAACCATTCCAAGTGATTCGTTATTGATAATTGCAACTTTTATCGGAATATTATTTAGCGCACAGGTAACGAGTTCCTGGTTAGTCATCTGGAAACAACCATCGCCATCGATTGCCCACACGGTTGCATCCGGTGCGCCAACTTTTGCGCCCATTGCAGCAGGTACTCCGTAACCCATTGTGCCTGCGCCACCTGAGTTAAGCCATGTACGTGGATGTTCGTAGGAAATAAATTGTGATGCCCACATTTGATGTTGACCGACACCTGAAGTAAAGATTGTCTCTGTGCCAGAAATCTTGCCGATACGTTCGATGACTTGTTGTGGTGAAAGTGAGCCATCTTCAGGTAGGTCATATCCCAATGGATAGGTGGCCTTTAGCGAATTCATCTGGCGTAACCAGGTTGAAAGATCAGGTTGGCTCTTGGCAAGGGCAGCCTTAAGTGCAGGAATCAAGGCTGAAATTGTTTCTCTTACATCTCCTATGACGGCAACATCGGCATGGCGGTTCTTACCGATTTCGGCAGGATCGATATCTGCATGAAGAATCTTGGCATTTGGTGCAAATGTGGAAAGCTTTCCGGTTACGCGATCATCGAAACGAGCGCCTAAAGTAATTAATAAATCGGCCTTTTGTAGCGCAGTAACTGCAGCAACAGTTCCGTGCATTCCGGGCATACCCATATGCAATGGGTGTGAATCAGGAAATGCTCCACGAGCCATCAGCGTTGTTACAACTGGCGCACCAAGTAGCTCAACTAACTGACGAAGTTCTTTATGAGCGTTAGCTTTTATGACACCGCCACCAACATAGAAGACTGGCTTTGATGATTGGGCAATTAACGCTGCTGCATCGGTGATCGCCTGTGCATCAGGGGTTGTCTTCGGGTTGTAACCGGCAAGTTTGATGGAAGTTGGCCAATTAAAGGTAGTCATCTTCTGCAGCGCATCTTTAGCAACGTCTACAAGTACTGGACCCGGACGACCCGTTGTTGCGATATGGAAGGCCTCAGCGATTACGCCAGGAATTTGATCTGGATCAGTTACCAAATAATTATGCTTAGTAAATGGCATTGTGATGCCACGAATATCTGCTTCCTGGAATGCATCAGTGCCAATTGCAGCAGATGGCACTTGTCCCGTGATAGCAATCAGCGGAACTGAATCCATAGCGGCATCCATCAAAGGTGTAACCAGGTTTGTCGCACCCGGACCAGATGTTGCAATACAAACACCGGCGCGACCAGTTACTTGCGCATATCCAGTTGCAGCATGGCCTGCACCCTGTTCGTGGCGGACCAAGATGTGGCGAATCGATGAATCAAAGATCGGATCGTAAGCAGGAAGAATTGCGCCACCTGGAAGTCCAAACATCACATC
>JBAXFA010000033.1:0-8940 GCA_037140155.1 Actinomycetota bacterium | reverse complement strand
GGCATGAACTGTCCGTTCTGTGCAACTGGTCAAGCAGGACTTACTCGAAATTTAACGGCCGGCGAAATTACTGAACAGATCGTCGCTGCAGCTCGCGCATGTGCCAGCGGCGAACTACCTGGGGGAGAAGCCCGGCTTTCCAATATTGTCTTTATGGGAATGGGCGAACCGCTAGCCAATTACAACGCCGTTGTTCGCACACTGCATAACATCACGGATCCAAATCCAGATGGTCTTGGCATTAGCGCAAGGTCCGTTACCGTTTCAACAGTTGGTTTAGTTAACGGTATTGAAAAGTTAATGGATGAAGGCATCAACTGCACCCTGGCGGTATCGCTGCATACTCCAGATGATGAGCTACGTGATTCGCTGGTTCCAATCAACTCAAGATTTAAGGTGCGAGAAGTGCTAGCCGCCGCCGATGCGTACGAGAAGAAAACCGGACGCCGTTATTCAATTGAATATGCACTGATTCGCGATATTAACGATCAATCTTGGCGCGCTGATTTACTGGGCCGTTTACTAAAGAGCCGTAACGCCCATGTAAACCTGATTCCCTTAAATCCAACGCCGGGTTCAAAATGGACCGCCTCACGGCGCGAGGATGAAGAAGCGTTTGTACGAATCCTTGAGGGCTATGGAGTTCCCGTGACGGTACGTGATACCCGCGGTCGCGAGATCGATGGCGCATGCGGACAGTTGGCAGCAGCCGAAAAGAGTAAATAGACTCAACCGCATGAGCATCCAAGGCAATAGCATCAAAGAATGGGCAGCAGCCTACGAATCAGCTACCCAATTCTTTTTAAATCTTGCGCGAGGTGTCGGGAAAGATCAATTAGATATTAAAGATCCCGAAGGTTGGTCTGCCCGCCAGATAATTCACCATGTAGCAGATTCGGAAGCGCAGTCATATGCGCGTTTGCGTCGCTTAGTTGCTGAACCAGAAGGTTCAATTATTCAAGGCTACGATGAAAACTTATGGGCAACTGCGCCACAACTTGGATATGAAAGTGCGCCAGTTGAAAATTCAATTGCTGTCTTTGCGGCAGTTCGTGCTGGTTCACTAGATATTATTAAAAGACTTAACGAATCGGATTTAGAAAAGGCCGGTGAGCACTCCGAATCAGGTCGTTTCACTATTGGCATGTGGCTAGCGGGTTATACAAGTCATCCAAAAGATCACGGTGATCAATTGGTGCGTGCGGTGAAAGGTCAGATCTAAAGATGAAGAAGTTGCAGAACTTTGTAAATGGCAAATTAGTTGACTCAACTTCGGGTCAAACTACAACGCTGATTAATCCCGCAACTGGCCAGGGCTTTGCAACTGCTCCAAATTCAAACGCGGCCGATGTCGACAAGGCAATGTCGGCCGCAGCCAACGCTTTCCCGCAATGGCGCGATTCAACTCCATCTGAGCGCCAACGTGCGCTGCTTAAGATCGCCGATGCCATCGAATCACGCGCTGATGAAATTATCGCCATCGAATCTGAAAACTGTGGCAAGCCAATTGGGCTAACTGCATCAGAAGAAGTACCACCAATGATTGATCAGATCCGCTTCTTTGCAGGCGCTGCTCGTAACTTAGAAGGAAAATCAGCAGGCGAATATATGAAGGGAATGACTTCATTCGTTCGTCGCGAGCCAATTGGGGTTTGTGGCCAAGTAACGCCATGGAACTATCCAATGATGATGGCGGTCTGGAAATGGGCGCCGGCGATTGCAGCAGGAAACTCAGTTGTATTAAAGCCAAGCGATACAACGCCGGCATCGACTGTATTTATGGCCGAGATCATGGGCGAATTTCTTCCAGATGGCGTTATAAATGTAATTTGTGGAGAACGTGAAACAGGCAAAGCTGTTGTAGAACATGCAACACCTGCGATGGTTTCAATTACCGGTTCAGTTCGCGCTGGTATGGAAGTTGCAGGTAGTGCGGCCAAACAACTAAAGCGCGTACACCTTGAACTCGGTGGCAAAGCGCCAGTTGTTGTCTTTAACGACGCCGATCTGGAAGCAGCAGCTGCAGGTATTGCGATCGCGGGATTCTTTAACTCTGGCCAAGATTGCACCGCCGCTACTCGCGTCTTGGTGCAAGAAGGTGTTTATGAAGAGATGGTTAAGTTACTCGCCAACCAAGCTTCAAATGAAATTGCTGTAGGAATGCCAAATGAAGATGTATTGGTTGGCCCAGTAAACAATGCAGCACAGTTCGAGCGCGTCAAAGGTTTCCTAGATCGCGTTCCAGCGCATGCCCGCGTTGTTGCAGGAGGGTCAGCCCTAGACCGTGCTGGATTCTTTATCGCACCAACTGTTATCGCCGATCTTCGCCAACAAGATGAACATATCCAATCTGAGATTTTTGGACCCGTCATCACAATTCAGAAATTCAAAGATGAGGCCGAAGCGATCGCTCTTTCCAATGGCGTGGAATATGGACTGGCATCATCGGTCTGGACCAAAGACCATGGCACTGCGATGCGTATGGCCAAGGCCTTTGACTTCGGTTGTGTCTGGATCAATACTCATATTCCAATCGTTGCCGAGATGCCACATGGTGGCTTTAAGCGCTCTGGATATGGCAAGGACCTATCTAGCTATGGCTTTGAGGATTACACCCGAATCAAGCACGTGATGACCAACCTAAATAGCTAAAGATTTAGAAAATTTCCGCTAAATCACATTGGAATCGTTTGGCTTAGAGGCCAATTCGGTTACATAATGAGCCCTGCACAACCGTCCCTTGTTCCGGAAAAAAAGGAGCCCATCATCATGGCTAAGAAGCACTCACTCTCACCAGAAGCTCGTTCAATTATTAACTCACGAGTTTCACGTCGTGCAGTCCTAGCCGGAATTGGTGGAGTAGGCGCAGCTAGCGTGCTCGCCGCATGTGGTTCAAGCGGAGATTCGGCATCATCTGCCAACAACGTTCGTTGGGGAAACTGGCCGCTTTATCTAGATTTCGATTCAGATAAGAAGACTTACCCAACGCTTGATAAGTTCACCGCATCAACTGGCATTGACGTTAAATATTTAGAAGATTACAACGATAACGATGAGTTCTTTGGAAAAGTCCAAGCACAATTAAAGTTAAAGCAAGATATTGGCTATGACCTAGTCTGCCCAACTGACTGGATGGCAGCTCGTTGGATTCGCTTGGGTTACTCGCAAAAATATGATGCCGCGAATATTCCAAATAAGGTAAATATCCTCGATGCACTTTCCAAGCCAACTTATGATCCGATGCGCGAGCAAACCCTTACTTGGCAGGGCATCATGGGTGGTTTTGGTTGGAATACCGCCAAGAACCCAAAGGGTATTCACACGTTAGATGATTTATTTGCACCACAAAATAAAGGCAAGATCGTAGTTCTCTCTGAAATGCGCGACACCATCGGAGTTATTCTCCGTTCTCAAGGCGTTGATCTTGCTACCGTTACTGAAGATCAATTTATGAATGCAGTTGATTTCATGGCGAAGAAGATTGCCGATGGTTGGATTCGTGGAGTTAAGGGAAATGAGTACGCTCAAGATCTAACTTCAGGTGATGCCACTGCTGTTATCGGCTGGTCGGGCGATATGTTTATTCTTGCCTCTGAAAACGCGGGCAAGTTTGATTTCGCAATCCCTGAATCAGGCGGAACACTTTCTGGTGACAATATGATGATTCCATCTACTGTAACCGCCGAAGCCAAGGCAAACGTCGAGAAGCTAATTAACTGGTACTACGACCCAGCTATTGCTGCCGAAGTCGCCGCCTACGTTAAATACCTAACTCCAGTAAAGGGTGCGCAAGCCGAGATGGAGAAGATAAATCCTGAACTAGCAAAGAGCCCATACATATTCCCGGATGAAAAGACCAGTAAAAATCTCAGCGTCTTCCGCTCGCTTACACCTGCAGAAGAAACAAAGTGGTCAGAAGCGTTCCAGAAGGCCTCTGGCAACTAGTGTCATTTGACGCCAGCGCAGCGCGCGGGGATTTAATCCTCACTCGAATCACTAAGTCATATGGTGATTTCAAAGCAGTTGATGATCTATCGCTGACCATTCCTAAAGGCTCTTTCTTTGCGCTACTCGGACCTTCTGGTTGTGGCAAAACCACAACGCTTCGCATGATCGCAGGGCTTGAAGAACCAACTGTTGGAAGCATTCACTTAGGTGAAACTGATATCACAACAACGAAGCCGTACCAGCGTCCGATCAATACCGTCTTTCAGAACTACGCGCTCTTTCCACATCTAACAATCTTTGAAAATATTGCATTCGGCTTGCGCCGACGCGGCATAAAAGACGTGGATGCAGAAGTAAATAAGGTTCTTAACTTGGTGGAATTGCCGCACTTAGCTGGCCGTAAACCAACACAACTATCGGGTGGTCAGCAGCAACGTATTGCACTTGCGCGCGCCATCGTTAATCGCCCGGCTTTGCTCCTTCTTGATGAACCACTAGGTGCCTTAGATCTCAAACTACGTCGCCAGATGCAGATTGAGCTGAAGTGGATTCAGAAAGAAGTTGGCCTGACATTCGTTCACGTAACACACGATCAAGAAGAAGCCATGACCATGGCAGACACGATCGCAGTTATGAATGAAGGCCAGATTGAACAAATGGGATCACCAGCTGATCTTTACGACAATCCAAAGACAGCTTTTGTTGCTAACTTCCTTGGCCAATCTAACTTAATCAAGGGAACTATCTCTGGCAATGATGGTGATTCACTGGTTGCTGATTTGTATGGCCAGAAAGTGTCTTTGCCAAAGAGCCGTTCTCATGCAACCGATAATTCAATCTACGCCGGTATCCGCCCTGAAAAATTCCGTATCTCACTTCTAAACACTCCTGTCTCCGGAAACGTCCTCAGTGGTGGGCACATCGAAGATGTTTCATATATCGGTGTTTCAACTCAGTACCAAGTTGCGATGCCATGGGGACAAGAGCTAATTGTCTTCGAGCAAAACGATGATGGAGTTGCGCCATTTAAGAAGGGTGACGCGGTAAATATTTCTTGGGAACCGATCTTCACCTTCGCCCTGCGTGGGGATGAAGATGTAACTGCTGGATCTGAAGTAAATCCTGAAGTTCTAGACGAAGAGTAAGTAAAGACTTCAATGGGAAAGATTCGTACCCCGTACCTACTGTTACTGCCTGGTTTTGGTTTCCTCTTTACCTTTTTTATTCTGCCAATCTTAAACTTGGCACAGACATCGACGCAGACGCCAGTTGGTGGGGGAGATACAGGACAGTACGAACAGACTTTCCGCTTCCAGAACTACATCGATGCTTTCCTGGAAAATAAAGAGCAATTCGGCCGCTCTTTTATGTATGCCATTATCGCTACGATTCTTGCGCTGATGATCTCTTACCCACTTGCATATGCCATCGCATTTAAATCTGGCCGATATAAGAACTTTTTCTTGGTCTTAGTGGTTGCACCATTCTTTACTTCATTCTTACTTCGTACCGTGGCTTGGAAGCAAATATTGGGAGAAGAAGGCTTTGTAGTTCCAACTTTACGTAGCATCGGAATAATTGGGCAGAGCACAACTTTAACTTCTACTTCTTTTGCAGTTGTAATGGGTATGACATATAACTTCTTGCCTTTTATGACTTTGCCACTGTATGCATCGATTGATCGCATAGATCCGCGGACTCTTGAAGCATCCGGCGATCTATACGCCAATGCCTTTACGACATTCCGTAAAGTAACGTTGCCGCTTTCCATGCCAGGTGTTGTAGCAGGCACTTTGCTTACCTTTATTCCGGCTGCTGGTGACTACGTAAATGCCTCAATTCTCGGAAGCCCAAGTACAAAGATGATCGGAAACGTCATCGAGTCTCGATATTTCAAGATCGTCGATTACCCAACCGCTGCCGCCCTTTCATTTACTTTGATGGCTGCAATTTTGATTCTGGTAACTATCTATATTCGCAAAGCCGGAACGGAGGAGTTGGTATGAGCAAGAAAATTGCCGATCCTTCGATTCCTAAAATTCCAGCTGGTGCAAAATTCCAACGCTGGTTTGGCCGTAATCTAATTCGCGTCTATATGGTTATCGCTTTTACTTACCTATTTATCCCAGTTGCCTACACATTCGCCTTCTCCTTCAATGATGCTGGCAAGAGCAACTTGATATGGAAGGGTTTTACTTTACGTAACTGGCAGAACCCATGCGGTGCACCCGATGTATGTTCTGCGCTGGCTAACTCGATAAAAATCGGATTCCTGGCAACTCTATTTGCAACCATCTTGGGAACGATGATCGCTTTTGCAATTGGTCGCCATGAATTTAAAGGGCGTTCGACTTCAAATCTATTGATCTTCTTACCTATGGCCACACCAGAGATCGTTCTGGGAGCCTCACTGCTATCTCTCTTCCTAGTCTTTAAAATTAATCCTGGTTTCTGGCCGACTGTGATTGCACACGTAATGTTCTGTATCTCATTTGTGGTGGTCACGGTTAAAGCTCGTATTGCAAGTCTTGATCCGCGTTTGGAGCAAGCGGCGATGGATCTTTATGCAAATGAATTTGAAACTTTCCGACGTGTAACTCTTCCGCTAGTTGCCCCAGGTATTGCCGGTGCTGCCTTACTAGCCTTTAGCTTATCTTTCGATGATTTTATTATTACCAACTTTAACTCGGGAACTGTTATTACATTTCCTAAATTCGTATATACAGCTGCTGCGCGCGGTATTCCAGCACAGGCAAATGTGATCGGTTCAGGTATGTTTTTCTTAGCGTTGGCTATTGTGACGGCGGGTCAGTTCGTAAACCGCCGTAAAGCGCGCTAAAGTAACGGCCAACTACTAGTAGTAATTGCAGAGGTGATTTCCGGTATAACCGGAAAGCGTGATGGCGAACATCGACCCATCGATTCTTAAACATTTATCTCTTATGCAACCGCAGCTTTATTGGTTGGATGAAGACCCACTAGAACCTAAGCCACACCCAACTCTTATTGGTGATGTAACAGCTGACCTTTGTATCGTCGGTGCGGGATACACCGGTTTATGGACGGCGATCTTGGCAAAGGAAGCAAACCCCGAACGGGAAGTCGTATTGCTAGAACGGCGCGAAACTGGCGCCGGGGCATCTGGCCGTAACGGTGGTTTCTGCAGCTACTCGCTAACCCATGGATTTATGAATGGCTATAGCCGATTTAAAGATGAGATGGAGATTATTGAGCGATTAGGCCGCGAAAATCTAGACGCGATTGAAGCAACTATTACGAAGTACGGAATTGAATGTGACTTTGAATGGAATGGGGAATATCGCGTCGCTGTCGAAGATTGGCAGATGGCAGGTTTAGAAGAGGAAGCTCGTTTGCGCAACTCATTCGGCGACAACGTCGAGCTTTTGGACCAAGAAGAAATTCAAAAACGTATTAAATCGCCCATTTATAAAGGCGCGCTCTGGGATCCAGATGGCACAGCGCTAGTTGATCCAGCGCGATTGGTTTGGGGTTTAGAGCGAGTTTGTATCAGTCTAGGTGTAAAGATATTTGAGAATTCGCAAGTGGATCGCTTAGAGCGCACCAAGAATGGCATGATTGTGTACACGCCTTACGGAAGTATATACGCGAATAAGGTTGCCCTGGCCACAAATGTATTTAAATCTCTAATTAAACGGGCTCATAAATATGTTGTGCCGGTCTATGACTTCCAATTAGTTACCGAACCGCTGACTACAGAACAGCTCGAATCAATCGGCTGGAATGATCGCGAGGGTTTATCTGATGCTGGAAATCAATTCCATTATTACCGCATGACTAAAGATAATGAAATTTTATGGGGCGGCTACGATGCGATTTATAACTTCCAGGGCAAAGTTAGACAAGAATATGAGTCAGATGCGCAAACATATGCTCATTTAGCGCAAGCGTTCCTAGAGACTTTCCCACAGTTGCAAGGAATTAAATTTACTCATGGTTGGGGTGGGGCGATTGATACGTGTTCGCGCTTCTCGCCTTTCTGGGGGCTGGCCTATCGCGGTCGCGTTGCATATGTTTTGGGTTACACCGGTTTAGGTGTTGGTTCAACGCGTTTCGGTGCACAAGTAATGTTGGATCTATTAGATGGCGTTAAGAATGAGCGAACAAATCTGAAGATGGTTCGTAAGAAGCCTTTCCCATTCCCACCTGAGCCATTCCGCTTCATCTTTATTCGCCTTACACAGTGGTCTATCAATCAGGCTGACCAGAACAATGGCAAGCGCAATCTATGGCTTAAACTCTTAGATTCACTTGGCCTCGGTTTCGATTCTTAACCAATAGCGCCTATCCTTTAGCAATGGCTAACCACGGCAATATGTATGGGCCAAGTTTTACCTTCCTTGGTATCCCACAATGTGATCTCGACGATCCCAAAACATATGCTGATGCCGATGTAATTATTGTTGGCGCACCGATAGATTCTGGAACCTCACATCGCTCTGGTGCCAAGTTTGGTCCACAAGCCATACGTGGCGGTGATTACCTGCCACATGATGCAGAGCGACCTCATTTGGCGCTTCGAATAGATGCATTTCAAGCGCTAAAAATTTATGATGCAGGTGACTTGCTTATGCCACCGGGAGATTTAGTTAGCTCTTTAAAAGTTTTAGAAGCTGCCACCGAAAAGATTTCACGTGCCGGAAAGATTGCGGTAATTCTTGGGGGAGACCACTCAATCGCATCTGCTGATGTTGCAGGTATTGCAAACCATCGCGGGCAGGGCAAGATTTCTATGATTCATTTCGATGCTCATGCAGATACCGGTGAAGACCAATTCGGAGCGCTTGTCGGACACGGAACTCCAATGCGCCGTTTAATCGAAAGCGGTTCTGTTCGCGGAGACCGTTTCTTACAACTAGGTTTGCGCGGATATTGGCCAGATAACAAGACTTTAGATTGGATGCGCGATCAAGGTATGCGCTCGTATGAGATGACTGAGATCCATCATCGCGG
>JBAXFA010000032.1:0-8948 GCA_037140155.1 Actinomycetota bacterium | reverse complement strand
GTTGCAGTAGTTGTTCCATCGCCTGCGACATCATCTGTCTTCTTGGCAACTTCCTTTACAAGCTCTGCACCAATCTTTTCCCATGGATCATCTAATTCAATTTCTTTAGCAATCGAGACGCCATCGTTGGTGATTGTTGGGGCGCCCCACTTCTTTTCTAGTACGACGTTACGTCCGCGAGGTCCAAGGGTTACCTTGACTGCATCAGCGAGAACGTTCATTCCGCGTTCTAGGCCACGACGGGCTTCTTCATTAAAGGCAATCATCTTCGCCATGTAATTACTCCTTTTAAGGTTTCTAACATTGGGGGGCGTTTTATCACTCACACCCCGAGAGTGCTAACGCCAAATCTACGGCCTTCTATTCCGAGGCGCAAAACGAGGTGGCTTTAGCGGGCGGAGCGAGCGCTCATGCGGGCCTCACGGAGGCGGCGCAGGCGCTTAACGAGCATCGGAGAGGCGGTTAGGGCATCTTCCCGATCGATTAGGTCGTTAAGGAGTTGGTAATAACGTGGCGCGTTTAAGTCAAAGAGCTCTTTAATTGCAGACTCTTTCGCACCGGCAAAGCGCCACCAATTAGATTCGAAATCTAAGATGCGAATTTCTAGGTCGCTAAGTGAGCTACTCATTTGCTGGTTATTTTCGAGCGCTGACATAACGTAAATCGTAAACCAGTCGGCCGTTAAATCGTGGGATTTAGAGAGCTTCTAATATCGTTGAGATGTCCGAGACCTTGGTGTAGGGGTTCACTATGGCAAAGCGCAAGATTGGTTCGCCTTTATCTGAAGATGGTGGGATAAAACCAATTTGATCTGCTAATAATTTATCGCTCCACTTTTGATAATCATCGGCCTTCCAACCGATTCGCTTAAAGGCGACGATAGAAAGTTCCGGGTCGATGACAAGTTTTAAGTTGGGATGGGCGCGAACTAAATCTGCGGCGGCTTGCGCCACATTTAGAGTCTCTTCCATAGCTTCTGTGTATGCATCTGTGCCATGTGCAGCCAATGAGAACCAGAATGGTAAGCCGCGCACTCGGCGAGTTAAATGAATTGCATAATCAGATGGTGACCAAGAGTCGTCGTGTAACGATTCCAAATACGAGGCATGTTGGGTATGGGTTTCTTTTGCGATCTCGGGGTTGCGATATATCAGCGCACACGCATCAAATGGTGCGAATAACCATTTATGCGGATCCACAATCAGCGAATCAGCAGTTTCAACGCCCTTAAATTTAGCGCGTACAGATGACGCACATAGCGCCGCCAAACCGTATGCGCCATCAACATGGAACCAGATATCGCGCGCATGCGTTGCTGTTCCCACAGTTTCCAAATCATCGATGATGCCCAGATTGGTTGTGCCACCGGTTGCGACCACCGCAAATACACGCGTTTTACTTGTGGTTTGTAAGTTATCAATTGCCGCACCAACTGCATCACCATGCAATTTGCGATCGCTACCCGGTTCGATTTTTAATAATTCAACATCCATGATGTTGGCTGCGCTAGCAATTGAAGAATGAGCTTCGGCGCTACAGGCAATAGCCCAACGCGATGTATCGGGATATTTCTTACGCGCATGTGCTCGCGCGGCAACTAACGCGGAAAGATTTCCAATAGTTCCACCTTGTACAAATACTCCACCTGCAGATTGCGGCAGCCCAGCTAAATCAGCTATCCAACGCAGCGCTTGGTTTTCGGCAAAGACGGCACCGGCACCTTCTTGCCAAGAGCCGCCATAAAGTGAACTCGCGCCAACTACTAAATCAAATAGGTTGGAATATTCGGTTGGCGCTGATGGAATAAATGCCAAGTTGCGGGGATGATCAGTTGAGATGCAGGCCTTGGCTAATACATTTGTAAATACTGCAAGTGCTTCATGGCCGCCTAAACCTTTAGCGGTAATTGTGTTACCAACTTCGCTAAATAAATCCTCGGCTGTGCGCGGACCATCCAATGGTGGATCATCTTTTAAGCGTTGCAGGCTGTATGCCAAAATTTCATCGGCAAGCGATTGTACTTCTTGGCTAAACTCGTGAATTGGCATAATCGGTACGATTAGCCTTTCGAATTAAGTTACGCATCATCGTTGGAAATACAAAGGAGTGAAAGGGAAGAACTGCATACCAATATAACTGCCCACCAAGTCCGCGTGGTGAGAAGCTGGCTTCTTGGCGCACAATGCGTTTACCGCCTGCTTCAGAAATTGAAAATTCCAACCAAGCTTTTCCAGGTAGAACCATTTCGGCATATAGCTTTAATCGAACACCACGTTCTAACTCTTCTACTCGCCAAAAATCTAGACTTTCGCCAACGTGAAGTGTCAGCGGATCGCGACGTCCACGGCGCAAGCCAACTCCACCAAATAAGCGATCGATTAACCCACGGGCATACCAGAGGAAATCTGCGCCATACCAACCACTTTCTCCACCAATACTTTCTATCGCCTGCCAAAGCGCTGCTGCAGATGCATCGGTTGCACTCTCCCGGCGATCGCGCAGCACCATTTCGCCAGCCCATTCTGGATCGCTCTGCGCTTTCTGCCATGGCGCAGTTGGATATGCCGCATCTGACCAACGCGTCACAACTTCGCGATCGGCAATACGCGATAGCGCTAATTTGATTGCGCCTTCGACATCGATAAATCCTTCAGGTGGTGGCGCAATTATTGAATCAATACTCTTCTTTGGGTCTGCGACAACTTCGCTTATTAGCGATTCAACTAGCGGACGAGCCAGAGCTGTTGGCACAGGCGTTACAAAACCAATCCAAAGGCTAGATAGCTTTGGCGTAAGAACTGGCACTTGGATAATCCATCGCTTGCGCAGCCCTGATAACTTGGCGAATTTTTGCATCATATCCGCGTAAGAAAGTACTTCTTTGCCACCGATATCGCAGATTTTAGAAACGGGCGTAGGCAGCACGGCACACTTGCGAAGGTAGTAAAGCGCATCTCGAATTGAGATTGGCTGGGTCAAATTAGAGACCCATTTAGGTGTTGTCATAATCGGTAAGCGATGCGTTAGGTGGCGCAACATTTCAAAGGATGCCGAACCCGAACCAATGATTATTCCGGCGCGAAGTTCAAGGACTGGAACTTTTCCAGATGCTAATTGTGTTCCGGTGTTCATTCGCGAAGCAAGATGTTGGCTCCGGTTTTTATCATTGGCAATACCGCCTAGATAGATAATCTGCGAAACGTTCTCTGCTTCAGCTGCTTGCGCAAAATTCTTAGCCATCGCATTTTCAACTTCATCAAAATTCTTGCCGGCATTAATTGAATGTAGTAAGTAAAAGGCGGTGTGAACTCCATTTAGCGCCCGGCGTAGATCGGCTGGGTTATTCGCATTTCCTGCCACGATTTCAACATCTTTAGCCCAAGGCTGCTCTTTGACTTTCTGCGCATCGCGCACCAAGACGCGGACTGCACAATTATCTGAAACTAAATCGCGCACCAAACGACCACCAACGTAGCCAGATGCGCCAGTGACCAGGATTAAGCGCTGCGAGTTCATAGTTCAGAGCCTAGACTGCGCCTATGGCTTCTTCCACACGACCAAAAGTCGTAATTCTCGGGGCGGGTTTCGGCGGGCTCACCGCTGCTAAAGCGCTGGCCAAAGACGCCGATGTCACCGTTGTGGATCGCCATAACTTCCAAACTTTTCTACCGCTGCTCTATCAGGTCGCAACTGCTGGCCTTGCCGCAGACCACGTCGCACATCCGGTCCGTGGCGCGCTCCGTAAAAGCGGTGTGAAGTTCCGAATGGGGTCGCCAATTTCGGTAGATCATAAAAATAAATCTGTGAAATTAGATTCATCTGAAACTCTGGAATTTGATCACCTAGTTGTAGCGCTCGGATCAGCTACCGCTGATTTCGGTGTCGCAGGCGTTAATGAACATGCGCTCGGCATGAAGAGCGTTCATGAAGCAATTGGAATCCGCGCTGAAGTTATGCGCCGCTTTGAAGACTTGTGCCGCTTTGAAGATCAGACACGCCTTTCCCTAAGCGTTGTCGGTGGTGGACCAACTGGTGTTGAGATGGCTGGAGCTCTTGCAGAATTAGTTCGCGGACCACTTTCAAATGATGAGGCAAACGCTGCAAAACATATCGATGTTTATCTAATCGAAGCCGGCCCACGTATTCTTCCGGCCTTTAGTGAAAAACTATCTGCCCGAGCGAAAAAAGATTTAGAAGACTTGGGAGTTAAAGTTTTACTAAATACTGCGGTGCAAGAAGTTAAGCCACGTCAGATATTAATAAAAAGTGGTAACCCAATTCCATCTGAAGTAACGATTTGGGCAGCCGGCGTTAAAGGTGAACCAACTGGCGGGTTATTAAATCTGCCACTAGATGGAACTCGCATTAGCGTTTCTCAAAATTTACAAGTAAGCCACTATCCGAACATCTGGGCGATCGGTGATATATCGGGTGCCAAAGGCGCAGATGGACGTTTCTTACCGATGGTTGCACCGGTTGCGATGCAACAAGGTCGTTGGGTTGCTAAACAAATTCTGCGCGCAGCTCGCGGTCAATCGCTACAAGATTTCAAATATCTAGATAAGGGCTCGATGGCAACTATTGGTCGCCATAAAGCCGTTGTCCAATTTAAAGGAATTCAAATCGCAGGAATACCTGCTTGGTATGCCTGGTTATGGCTCCATTTGTTTTACTTGCTAGGTGGCCGTAACAAGATCGGCACTATCGCTGATTGGACCTGGAACTACCTCACCTTCGATCGCGGCAATCGCCACATTATGGATAGTTTGTAATTTAATGCCTGACTATCTAAACCTGCGTGGCCATGAAATCTATTCTTACGAATGGGATAACAATGGCGAGGCAGTTGTCTTGCTGCACGGTGGCTTAAGCCAGACCTCACATTGGGATTACGTAATGACCCCAGATCTTGAGCCAGATTTTCATCTCTTTGCATACGATCGCACCGGCCACGGCTACACCGCAGATCAAGCAGAATCTTTTCACTTTAAATTTCAAATAAGCGAAGCAATTGCTTATCTCGAAGATGTTGTAAGAGAGCCAGCACATCTAGTTGGATGGTCAGATGGCGGCATTATTGCGATGTCTATCGCGATCACCCGCCCCGAATTAGTTAAATCGCTGGTTTTAGTGGGCGCTAATTACCATTATTCAGGCACGCTGATTCATCTACCTTTTGCTGAACCAAGTGATGAAGATAAGGCCGAATATGCTGCAACTTCACCAGATGCACCGCATACCCAATCAGAGAAGATCAAGAAGATGTTGCGAATCTGGGATACCGAACCGGATATTACGCTTAGCGATTTAGCAAAAATTCAATGTCCTACCTTGATAATTGCCGGCGATGACGATGTTATTTCGCACGAGCACACGCTGGAAATGTATCGCGCCATCGAGCTAAGTCAGCTAGCGATAATGCCTGGTACGTCTCATATTGCACCGAAGGAAAAACCAGCGCTATTTAGCGCTCTAGTACAGCAGTTTTTAACTGATTTAAATTATCCGATGACCAAGATGCCAATTCGGCGAGTTAGCAATCAACCGGATTAATAGTTCCGGTCTTTACATCATAAATCGCACCAGCCACAGTTACACCTTCGCGCAACAACGGATAAGCGCGGATGCTATTTACATCGTTAGCGAGCGCACCGATTTGATCACGAGTTGTGCGAAATTCCAGAGCGCGGGTATCAACGCCAAATTTTTCGTCAATTAGCGAGTGGATATCTGATTCATCTCCGCGCGCCATTGCACAATCGGTATGTGGCATAACCAAGATGCGATCGACATTTAGAAGATAGGTCGCAAGAACCAAGGTACGGATAACGTCTTCAGTTACTCGGGCACCGGCGTTACGTAAAATCTTGGCATCGCCTGAGCGCATTCCCACAACAGATAGCGGATTAATTCGAGAATCCATGCAGGTAACGATCGCTAGCCCCTTAGCGGCGCGACCAGTTAGTTCTGAATATTTAAACGACTTTTTATATTCGGTATTTGCTGCGATTAGATCATCAAATTGCTCATGAGGAAACGAGAAGTCCTTCATCGTTACCCCTTCTAATCTGGGTTGTGTATCGGGGTGAAACTGAGAGCCCCCCGTCAGGATTGAACTGACGACCTGCGCATTACAAGTGCGCTGCTCTACCACTGAGCTAGAGAGGCTTGCCGCCCTTGTGAGGCAACGGCCGCAATTATGGCAGTTAACGGCGTAATGTAAAAATCATCAACCTTTGCAGCGCAAACAGGTAGGTTTACCGCATGCGATTGGGCGTCTTAGATGTGGGATCAAACACCGTCCACCTCCAAGTCGTAGATGCACACCCAGGCGCGCGTCCAAGCCCGGCAACAAATCAAAAAGTTGAACTTCGTCTTCACGAGTATTTAAATAAAGAAGGCGAAATAACCACTGAAGGAGTCGAATTACTAGAGGCTTCAATTCAAGATGCAATTGCACATGCCAAAGAGTTTCAGACTGAAGAAATATTGGCCTTTGCTACATCTGCAATACGCGATGCCAAAAATGGAAAAGATATTCTGGATCAGATAAATAAGAAATTTGAGATTGATCTACAAGTTCTCTCTGGCGATGATGAAGCACAAATGACTTTCTTGGCAGTTCGCCGTTGGTTGGGTTGGTCAAGCGGCCGCTTACTCGTGTTAGATATCGGTGGCGGATCCCTTGAAATCGCAGTCGGCGATGATGAGCGAGCTGAAGCCACAGTTTCATTACCGCTCGGTGCGTCACGTTTAACGCGTGAATATCTAGGATCTGATCCGCATACTTCAAAAGAGATTAAAGCGCTAGAAACTTATGTCTTAGATGCCGTTAAGAGCTCGGTACCAGAAGACATCATGGAGCATGTTGCAGATCATTTCGTTGCAACAAGTAAAACCTTTAGAACTCTTGCTCGCTTGGGTGAACATTGGTTTGACGATAATCCCAAGTATTTAAAGATTAACTCGCTCACCAAAATGATCCCCAAGCTGCAAGATATGTCTAATAAAGAACGCGCTGACTTACCGGGCGTATCTCAGAGCCGGGCCCGTCAGATCGTTGCGGGTGCAATAGTTGCCCGCACTGTTATGGAGAAGTTGCATATTGGTGAGCTTGAAATCTGCCCATGGGCGCTACGTGAAGGAATTGTGCTGCGTTGGCTCGATTGGATGGAGCGTTAAGGCCTGCAAATTACCCTAAATTAAAGGCTCATCTATCCAATCGCAGGCAACTACTACACCTTCGCGACAGTGCAGAACAATCGCTTGCGCAGGTTCTAACTCGCGATCCATTGATTTAAAGTACTTCTTTCCAACTAGCTTCTTAACTACCTTTGGGATTATTGGGTTGTGGCTACAAACAATTGCGGGCACACCGCGATCCATTAAATCCTGAACATAATCAAGCGGTGCTTCGTGATCTTTGGAATATCCATACTCGGATAAATCTGATGAAAAGATTGGAGTTTTTTTGAGCGAACGCGCCAAAACATCAACAGTTTCGATACAACGCAAGGCATCTGATGTATGAATTTCAACATCACCGTATGGCATGTAAATCGGTAGCAAACGCTTTGCCTGTAACTGGCCGCGGTGTTCCAGCGGACGATCTCCATCATCGCCATCCCAATCAGTGCGCTTTAGCGCCTTGGCGTGGCGCAATAAAATAATTGGAAAGGTATCTGTGCCAAATTCTAAGAAGTAGTCAACGATCGCACGATCATCTTTATTAGTTAACTTCTCTTTAGCTTGCTTAGGCGTTACCCATTCAACTTGATCTATTTCTTCTGGATCAGGGTGACCGACCATTTCGGTTGCGGCAGCTGACCAATAGCGAACCTCTTTTGGCGCACCCTCTAATTGGTAAACAACGCTACCAATTTCCGGCCCAAAGGTTGATTCATAACCAGTCTCTTCTTGAATTTCACGATAACCGGCAGAAATATGAGATTCGCCTTCTTCAACTTTTCCTTTTGGCAGCGACCAGTCGTCGTATCTTGGACGATGAACAATTGCTATTTCTAAAAGATCTTTATTAGTTTTGCGCCATAAGACTGCCCCGGCTGCTTGCAGCAATTCAGTTGAATCATATTTCGCCATCAATGTGCCTTCTTATATCGCTTGATGTAGAGGCTCTGCAGATCTTGAAGTGGCTCCCCAGCGCTGTTCTTGGCTACCCGCAGCCACTTTTCTTCAGATTGATGCCAGCTAGCGGTTTCATCGCTTAACGAAAGATCAAAGATCTCTTGTAGTGATGTTTTATGAGCTGGGCGATCAATTCTTACCAAACTTTCCACGCGGCGATCCAAGTTGCGATGCATTAAATCAGAGCTACCGATCCAATATTCGTCATCCCCACCGTTTACGAAGTGGTAGATGCGAGAATGTTCTAAGAAGCGACCAAGGATCGAACGTACTTGAATATTTTCGGATAATCCAGGAATACCTGGCTTAAGTGAACAAATTCCACGAATTACCAAATCAACTTTCACGCCTGCCTGGGAAGCCTCGTAGAGTGTTTCCACAAATTCTTCATCGAGTAGCGAGTTAAGTTTGATTTGAATTCCAGAAGGACGTCCCGCTTTTGCGTTGGCAATCTCTAGTGAAATCTTTTCTAACAAACCGGTACGCAGAGTTCGAGGTGCGACTAAGAGACGGGAATATGTTGAGTGCGGTGCAAAGCCAGATAATTGATTAAAGAGCTTAGTCAGATCTTCTGTTAAAACTGGATCAGCGCTAAGCAAACCTAAGTCTTCGTAGAAGCGCGCTGTCTTTGGATTGTAATTACCTGTTCCCATGTGACAGTAAAGGCGCAGACCTTGTGCCTCATCGCGCACAACGAGAGAAAGTTTGGCGTGGGTCTTAAGTCCCATAAGTCCATAAACCACGTGCACACCAGCTGCTTCAAGTTTGCGCGCCCAACGCACATTTGCTTGCTCATCAAAGCG
>JBAXFA010000031.1:0-10228 GCA_037140155.1 Actinomycetota bacterium | reverse complement strand
ACGATGTCGAACGCGCTTATGAGATTGCCAAGGGCGCTCACACAGGACAGATGCGCAAATCTGGTGAAGAGTACATAACTCATCCGGTTGCGGTTTCACTCATCCTTGCCGAACTTGGTTTAAATGACACGACAATTATTGCTGCCCTTTTGCACGATACCGTCGAAGATACGCCTTATTCACTTACGCAATTGCGTATTGATTTTGGTGATGAGATCGCCAATTTAGTCGATGGTGTAACCAAGTTAGATAAGTTAACTTACGGGCCAACCGCCGAAGCCGAAACAGTTCGCAAGATGGTGGTTGCGATGTCGCGCGATATTCGCGTTTTAGTTATCAAATTAGCTGATCGCTTACATAATGCTCGCACCTGGAAATTTGTCTCGACCGAAAGCGCTGAACGCAAAGCTCGTGAGACCCTCGATATTTACGCACCACTTGCTCATCGACTGGGCATGAATGCGATTAAGTGGGAGCTGGAGGATCTCTCGTTTGAGGTTCTCGAGCCAAAGAAATTTGAAGAGATCTCTCGATTAGTCGCTGAACGTTCGCCTTCCCGCGATGCGCTAACCAAAGAAGTAATCGATGCCGTGCAGGGCGATTTAGCGCGAGATTCAATAACTGCGACGGTAACCGGACGAAAGAA
Organism: Actinomycetota bacterium; assembly: GCA_037140155.1. GTDB lineage: Bacteria > Actinomycetota > Actinomycetes > Nanopelagicales > Nanopelagicaceae > Planktophila. Next base: position 9,582 of record JBAXFA010000031.1, on the reverse strand, counting down.
GCATTTCTTTAGCGTTTATCAAAAGATGGTCGTCCGTGGGCGCGATTTCAACGATATCTACGACTTGGTAGGTATCCGCGTTTTAGTAAACGATGTTCGTGACTGTTACGCAGTCTTGGGTTCAATCCATGCGCGTTGGTCCCCAGTTCCGGGGCGCTTTAAAGATTACATCGCCATGCCTAAGTTCAATCTCTACCAATCACTGCATACAACAGTGATTGGACCCAATGGAAAAGCCATTGAAATCCAGATCAGAACATTTGATATGCATTCACGTGCCGAGTTTGGTATCGCAGCCCATTGGAAATATAAGCAGGGGAGTGAATCAAATTCATCATCACCGGAAATGCTCTGGTTGCGTCAACTCCACGAATGGCAGAAAGAGACTGAGGATCCATCAGAATTTTTAGAAGCACTTCGCTTCGATCTTGGTTCACCCGAAGTCTTTGTCTTCACCCCAAAAGGAAGCGTTATCGCCTTGCCCGGTGGTTCCACTCCAGTTGATTTCGCTTATTCGGTTCACACAGATGTTGGAAGCCGTTGCGCAGGCGCTAAGGTAAATGGTCGCCTAGTGCCTTTAGATTCCAGGCTAGTAAATGGTGATGTAGTTGAAATCGTTACCAATAAGAGTGAGAACGCAGGGCCTTCCCGCGATTGGCTCAACTTTGTTAAATCACCTCGTGCACGTTCAAAGATTAAGGCTCATTTCAGCAAGGAGCGGCGTGAAGAAGCGATCGACGCTGGTCGCGAATCAATTGCGCGACAAATGCGTAAGGCAGGCTTGCCGTTACAGAAGATTTTCGCTGGCCATTCTTTATTAGAACTGGCCCATGATCTTCGTTATCCAGATATCTCGGCGCTTTATAGCGCAGTTGGTGATGGCCATGTCTCTGCTGCTTCAATAATTGAAAAGCTAGTTCAATCTCTCGGAGTTGAAGATTCGCATCCAGAACCAACGATGGAGCAAGTTCCAACTGGGTCGCACTCAGTACGTCGCTCTAGTAGCGCGATTGAGGTAGAAGGCGTAGGAGACGTACTAGTAAAACTCGCGCGTTGTTGTACTCCAGTACCAGGGGATTCAATCATCGGTTTCATTACCAAAGGCAATGGGATATCTGTGCATCGCGCAGATTGCATCAACGCTGCAGATCTACAGTTAAATCAAGGTGAGCGAATTGCAAAGGTCCGCTGGCTAGATGGTGCAGGGAGCGTCTTCTTAGTAAATATTCAGGTCGAGGCGCTAGATCGGGCACGTTTGTTGGCGGATGTGACGAGAGCGCTATCTGAACAGCATGTAAATATTTTGAGTGCAGCAGTAAATACTTCAAAGGACCGAACTGCGATATCGAAATTTACCTTTGAGATGGCAGATGCCACCCATTTAGATTCAGTCTTGGCCGCCGTCCGCGCCGTTGAAGGCGTGTATGACGTCTATCGAAATTAATTAAATTCGGCTAAGGATTTTTCAGCTTCCGCGAGCCAGACTTTACGGGCCTCTGCTGAATCAAGAGCTTCCTTAGCCTTTTTAGCATTGCCGGCTGCCTCAGACTTAGCAGCGATCTTTTGGTAATTTGCGATTGAATCGGCCAATTGCTTCACAACATCGGCAGCGCGCGCCTTTGCTGCCGGATCGGTCTTACGCCAGATCTCTGCTTCGGCACTCTTTATAGCTTCTTCAACTTTAGCGACGCGGGCATCGAAAGCTGCGCGTTTATCACGGTGAGTGATACCGATCTTCGTCCAAGTGTTAAAGAGTTCGCGGAAGGCAGACTTGGCGGCTTTGACATCTGTGAAAGGAACTAGCGCTTCGATCTGAACAATTAACTCCTCGCGCTTAGCCAAATTAGCACTCATAGATACTTCGCGCTTTTCAAGATCAGCGTTCTTAGCGGTAAAAAATTGGTCTTGCGCAGCCTTAAATTTGCTCCACAACTTGGCATCTTCACTTGGCTTGCCGCGGCCAGCGGCCTTCCACTGATCCATAAGAGTTTTAAATTTACGAGCGGTAGGTACCCACTCGGTGGAAGTGGCAAGAGCCGTAGCTTCTTCAACGAGAGCTTTTTTAGCGGCAGAAACCTTAGAAGTTGTCTCTTCTAAGGTCGCAAAGTGAGTGCGGCGACGCTTATCGAATTTATTGCGAGAGGCAGAGAAACGTTTCCAGAGATCGGCATCTGCCTTCTTATCTAAACGAGGCGCAGATTTCCATTCTTCAAGCAAGGTCTTAAGGCGATCGCCGGTAACCTTCCAATTTTCAGATAGTGCGAGTGACTCGGCTTCAGCAACGATCTTCTCTTTCTCGATCGCAACCTGTTCGCGGCGAGCAGCTTTATCTGCGGCTTCTTGCGCCTTTTTCGCCTCGTATGCTTCGCGATGGCCTTCAATTAGCGGCTCAATCTGTTCTACCGAAGCGGCAAGCGCTGCGAGATCGCCAACGCCATTTAGCTCGGCTACTTGCTGACGTAACTTCTTAACAGCATCGTAGGCATCAGATGGAACCATTGCACCACTTGCAACGCGAGCTGCAGTAAGTGCTACTTCAGATGCGAGAGCTTCAAATTTACGTACAAAATATTGCAACGCTTCTTCCGCGGTTTTACCGGGATAAGACCCAACTGGCTTTTCACCTTGTGGAGTAATTACATAGACAGTTCCATCATCGCCTACTCGACCGAATTTTGAAGGATCACCGATAAGGGCAGACGCTGCACTTAAAATAGTTGGTGCGATCGGTGCGATATTGATTGATCCTGGAGTTACATTCTCGGTCATGGTTTTCCCTTTCAGCGCGTCGGCTCGTTTAAGCCTTCGTTGTTGGAGCGTGTACGGAGGTTATTGCAGAGATAAAAGGTACCCTGTCTTACTGCGCAGTGAAAGTTTGCGCTTAAATATCGGGTTACTGGAGGGGTTATTTATGTTTATCACCTCTTTCCCAGCGCCGATGTATGCAACGAATTGCTGGATCATCGCTGCAGCCGCGGGGAAAGAGTGCATCATTATCGATCCGGGTATGCCTGATATTTCCCACGAGATAACTGCAATCGTTTCCGAGCACAAGTTAAAGCCAGTGGCAGCGCTAATGACTCACGGACATCTTGATCACACCTTTTCGGTTAAGCCACTTGCTGATGGCTATGGAGTACCAAGTTATATACATGCAGAAGATCGAGAATATTTATTGAAACCACAAGGTGCCCACGGTCCTGAATTTATTGAAACTTTAAATTCTATGAGTTTTGAAGAACCTCTCGATACTCGTAATTTAAAACATGGTGAGCTGATCGAAATACTAGGTATGAAGATAACTGCGATCCATTCACCTGGTCACACCAAAGGCAGCACGATGTTCTCAATTAACGATGAACTCTTAATATCTGGTGATGTTCTTTTTGCGGGCTCAATTGGACGAACTGACTTACCTTCAGGTTCCCACGAGGCGATGATCAAAACTTTGAAAACTCGCGTCCTTCCGCTCAGCGATGATTTACGCGTACTTCCAGGCCATGGCCCTGAGACGACGATTAAATTCGAGCGAAAAAATAACCCATATCTGAAAGAATTACGGGTATGAAGTACGAAAAGATCCAAGCGCCAAAAGGGGTTAGCGAATACGCGCCTCCGCTTTCGGCTGCCTTCGAATGGGTTCGCGAATCTTTAATAGCTCCGGCAAAACTAGCGGGATATCAATTGATGGAGCTTCCGGTATTTGAGGACACTGCGCTCTTTTCGCGTGGCGTTGGAGAATCCACTGATGTTGTCTCCAAAGAGATGTACACCTTTGAAGACCGAGGCGGAAGATCTATAACACTTCGCCCCGAAGGCACAGCTGGTGTAATGCGCGCGGTAATTGAAAAGGGTTTAGATCGCGGCCAGCTTCCAGTCAAGGTTTGGTACTCAGGACAATTCTTTAGAGCAGAACGTCCACAAGCAGGACGCTATCGCCAGTTCTACCAAGTAGGTATTGAAGCTATCGGGTTAGATGATCCGGCAATTGATGCTGAAGTAATCGCCATTGCAGATCAGGGCTTTAAGGCAATCGGACTGCGTAACTACCGTTTGGAAATTACCTCACTTGGAGATGCGCAATCCCGTGCAGCTCATCGCGTGGATTTACTGAAATTTATCGCCAAGCTCGATCTCGATGAGGCAACCAGCGCCCGCGCTGCGCTAAATCCACTTCGTCTATTTGATGATAAACGTCCAGAAATGAAAGCCGCGATGCAAGGCGCGCCTTTACTTCTTGATTATCTATCTGCTGAGTCGTCGGCAAATTTCACACAAGTGAAGAAGTATTTGGATCAACTCGGTATCGCTTATGAAGTAAATCCCAGGATGGTGCGGGGCTTGGACTATTACACCGGTACTACCTTTGAATTTATTCATGCAGATCTCGGTGCGCAATCCGGAATTGGTGGGGGAGGACGTTACGACGGTCTAATGGAGATCCTTGGTGGCCAATCGCTCTCTGGAATCGGTTTTGGATTAGGTGTTGATCGTGCACTTCTGGCGGCACAAGCCGAAGGTGTAATTAAAGAAGATCAATTCACTTCCGATCTCTTCATAATTCCACTCGGTGAGAATCAAAAGTCAGATGCGTTGCTACTTGCGGCGCAACTTCGTGGCGCTGGCATTCGCACAGAGATCGCTTTTGGTGATCGCGCCTTAAAAGGGGCGATGAAAGCCGCCGATAAGAGTGGTTCGCGTTTTGTAGTGATTATTGGCGATTCTGAGGTCGCATCTGGCATCGTTGAACTCAAACGCATGAGCGATGGCAGTACTTCTTCAGTTAAGATTAGTGAATTACAGAAGGCCCTAATCGGGGCTCTCTAAAATTTGTTAGAAAATTAAGGGCGGCAATCTCCAGATGTTACGTACTCACGATGCAGGTTCTCTGCGCGCCTCGCATGCCGGACAAGTTGTATCTCTGGCTGGTTGGGTAGCGCGACGTCGCGATCATGGTGGCGTTGCCTTTATCGATCTCCGTGATGCCACCGGCTCTGTTCAAGTCGTTATTCGCGATGAAGCTCTTGCCGGACAATTGCGCGCGGAATGGTGTCTGCAGATCACCGGCGAAGTTGTTCTGCGTCCAGATGGAAATGCCAATTCTGCGCTACCAACTGGTGCCATTGAAATTATGGGTGATGATGTAAAAGTATTAAGTGAATCTGCAGCACTACCCTTCCCGGTAGATAGCGGAAATGACTCCGAGATTTCAGAGGAAGTTCGCCTTAAGTATCGCTATTTAGATTTACGTCGTGAGAAGCCAGCAGCAAACCTGCGTCTGCGTTCTAAGGTCACTTCGACGATTCGCCGCGTAATGGAAGATCTAGATTTCCTCGAGATTGAAACTCCATATCTGACTCGTAGTACGCCAGAAGGTGCGCGTGACTTCCTTGTTCCAGTTCGCCTACAACCTGGCAGTTGGTATGCCTTGCCGCAATCACCTCAACTCTTTAAGCAGTTGCTGATGGTTGCTGGCATGGAACGTTATTACCAGATTGCACGATGTTTCCGCGATGAAGATTTCCGCGCTGATCGCCAACCAGAATTTACCCAACTAGATATCGAAATGTCGTTTATTGATCAGGAAGATATCTTGGCAGTTGCTGAAAAACTACTAGTTAAAATTTGGAAAGAGGCGGTTGGCCACGATATCAAGTTGCCAATCCGACACATGACGTATGCGGATGCAATGCAGAATTATGGATCCGATAAACCAGATCTGAGATTTGATTTACAGTTGGTCGAACAGACTGCCTTCTTCGCTAATACAGAATTTCGCGTTTTCCAAGCACCTTATGTTGGCAGCGTTGTCATGCCAGGTGGCGCAGCATCTCCGCGCCGCGAGTTAGATGCCTGGCAAGATTGGGCAAAAGCGCGTGGTGCGAAGGGTTTGGCATACATTCTTGTCAATGAAGATGGGACTTTAGGTGGACCTGTCTCTAAAAATATCTCCGAAACAGAAACTGCTGGAATCGTTAAGGCAGCTGGCGCTAAAGCCGGCGACGCTATCTTCTTCGCGGCGGGTGAACGTAGCGCAGCTCTTCAACTTCTTGGTGCGGTTCGTTTAGAAATTGGTAAGCGTTGCAATCTAATCAATGAAGGCGCATGGGAGTTCCTCTGGGTAGTAGATGCGCCAATGTTTGAACCAACTGATAATGGTGGTTGGACTGCGGTTCACCATCCTTTCACGGGGCCAAAACCAGAATTCGCTAAGAGCTTTGCAACAGATCCAGCAAACGCGCTGGCCTACGCATACGACATAGTTTTGAACGGTACTGAATTAGGTGGGGGATCGATTCGTATCCATGACCGTCAGATTCAGAAGGAGGTCTTTAACGTTATCGGTCTAAGTGATGAAGAAGCGATGAGTAAATTTGGTTTCTTACTTGAAGCATTTAACTATGGACCGCCTCCACATGGTGGGATCGCGCTTGGTTTAGATCGCGTCTGTGCTTTATTAACAGGTAGCGATTCAATTCGTGAAGTGATTGCATTTCCGAAGACGGCTAGCGGAGGCGATCCGCTAACTGGTGCGCCAACGCCAATCACACCGGCGCAGCGAAAAGAGAGTGGAATTGACGGCTTACCGAAAGGCGAAGACAAGGGCTAAGGCCTCTCTCGGGTAGGCTCGTCTTAATACAACGCTCGACTCAACAAGCTGAAAGGGTACGGATAAATGGTTACAGGTCCAGGTGGGGTCGCAACGATAATTGCTGCCTGCTCCCTACTTGTCATCGCCGTTGCCATTTCCTATGCCGTCATACGTATTGGTCGCTTTATTGATGAAGCAAAAGTCTCTCTCAAGACCATGACCGACGAAACGGCGCCATTAATCCACGAATCGACTAGAACTGTTGAATTAATAAATAGTCCGCTAGAGAGTTTCGCGCGTATTACAAAGAATGTCGAAGATGTAACAACGAAGGTTGCCGATGCAACTACTGGTTTTATGGATAAGAGTGGTCCTGCGGTTAAAGTAGCAGGAGCACTTATCAGCGCTGCCAATATGAAAAAGGCGCGCTCCAAAAAGAAGAAGAAGGCGGAGTGATCCAAGAAAGTGGAATCCGCCGAGATCCGTTCGCGCTGGCTGCGCTTCTTTGAGAGTGATAACCGCGAAGGTTTAACTCACACTGTTGTGCCATCAGCCTCGCTAATTGCAGATGATCCCAACCTATTGTTGGTTAATGCAGGAATGGTTCCCTTCAAACCGTATTTTCTTGGCGAAGTAACACCTCCGTTCAAGCGCGCAACGTCTGTTCAAAAATGTGTGCGCACCTTAGATATTGACGAGGTTGGAAAGACTACGCGCCATGCTTCGTTCTTTCAGATGTGCGGAAACTTTTCTTTTGGTGATTACTTCAAAGAAGGTGCGATCTCTCTAGCTTGGGATTTACTAACGCGGCCTATCTCAGATGGTGGTTACGGCTTTCCCGAAGATAAGTTATGGGTAACTGTTTATTTAACGGATGATGAAGCCGCCGATATTTGGCATAAGAAGATCGGTATCCCAAAAGAGCGAATTCAACGCCGCGATATGGCAGATAACTTCTGGTCAATGGGAGTTCCCGGACCATGTGGTCCTTGTTCTGAAATTTACTTTGATCGTGGCCCAGCCTATGGCGTAGATGGTGGACCGATTGCGGATGAGAATCGTTACTTAGAAATCTGGAACTTAGTATTTATGCAGAACGAACGTGGCGCAGGGGGTGACAAAAATGGTTACCCCATTCTCGGAGAGCTTCCAGCGAAGAGTATTGACACTGGTTTGGGTCTCGAACGAACCGCAGCGCTGTTGCAAGGTGTAGAAAATATTTACGAGATCGACACCACGATGCAGATTTTAAATCGGGCGATGGAACTAACGGGAGTTAAATATGGATCCAGCGAGAAATCCGATATTTCACTTCGCGTCATTGCAGATCATGCCCGTACCTCTGCGATGTTGATTGGCGATGGCGTTACGCCAGGTAATGAAGGTCGTGGATACGTTTTACGCCGAATGATGCGTCGCACAATCAGAAATATGAGACTGCTCGGCACAAATGATCCGATTATGTCTGAACTAACCGTGGCAGCGATCGGAGCAATGGGGCCGCAGTACCCAGAGTTGGTAAGTGATTCAAAGCGTATATTGGCGGTATCTGTCGCAGAAGAAGAATCGTTCCTGCAAACTTTGAAGAGCGGAACGCAAATCTTTGACTTAGCGTCTACCGAACTAAAGAAGGCAAAGCAAAAAGTCTTATCCGGAGATGAAGTATTTAAACTTCACGATACCTACGGTTTCCCGTTTGATCTCACCCTTGAAATGGCGCGCGAAGAAGGCCTTGAAGTAGACGAAGCCGGATTTACCCGTTTGATGAAAGAACAGCGCGATCGCGCTAAAGCAGATGCAAAAGCGAAGAAGAGCGGCCACACGGATTTAAGTGAATATAAGAAGATCGCAGATTCCAAAGGTATTAGTGAATTTATCGGTTACACCCATATTCGATCTGAATCTAAAGTAAGTGGAATTCTCGTCGATGGCCTTAGCGTTAAGAGCGCTAGCGCTGGCGATGAATTAGAAGTGGTCTTAGATCGCACGCCTTTTTATGCAGAAGGTGGCGGACAGTTGGCCGATGGCGGAAAGATAACTTTGGCAAATGGTGCAATTATCGAAATTGATGATGTCCAATCACCGGTTAAGGGTTTATCGGTTCATCGTGGCCGCGTTCTGTCGGGCGCTATCTCTCTCGGAGATGATGGGCTGGCTGAGATCGATGTAGAACGTCGTAACGCTATATCCCGTGCTCATACAGCAACACATATGGTTCATAAAGCTTTCCGTGAGTTATTAGGTGAAACCGCAACCCAAGCTGGTTCTGAAAACTCACCAGGTCGATTCCGTTTTGATTTTCCATCAACCGGTGCGGTACCAGAGAGTGTTTTAAACGATGTTGAATCTCGAGTAAATACCTTGTTACTCGATGACTTGGAAGTAAGCGCGGAAGTTATGACGCAGGATGCTGCCAAGAAGATCGGCGCGATGGCGCTCTTTGGTGAGAAATATGGAGATCAGGTACGTGTTGTAAGCGTAGGAGATTGGGCGCGCGAACTCTGCGGAGGTACACACGTAGGTAGATCTGGCCAGCTCGGCGTAGTAAAACTATTAAGCGAATCTTCCATCGGTGCTGGCGTACGTCGTGTTGAAGCTTTGGTGGGTGTTGATGCTTACCGTTTCCTAGCGCGCGAACATATCCTCTTAAATTCATTAACGGGCTTAATAAAAGGCTCACGAGCCGAAGAGCTTCCTGAGAAAATCTCAGATCTACTCATCAAAATGAAGGAGATAGAGAAAGAGTTGGCGGCGGTGCGATCAGCTGCTGCCATGTCTGACCTCTCATCTCTCGTGGCTAAGGCCCAGGTAGTTAATGGAACGTCAGTGATCTCAACACAAATAGGAGATGGTATTGCGGTTGAAGATCTGCGCAAGATTGCCTTGGATTTAAGAGCACGCAAAGCTGACTCTGTTGTGATCTTGGTAAGTGTCGCTGAAGGTAAGCCAGTGCTTGTTGCTGCCGTTAGCGATGCCGCACGCGCTAAAGG
>JBAXFA010000030.1:0-11706 GCA_037140155.1 Actinomycetota bacterium | reverse complement strand
ACTTTGCCGCAAGGCCGCAACCAGGATGAACGTGGTGTTCGCGGCACGCTAATTGCGCTATTACATTCCAAGCCAGCTGGAATTATTACAAATCCGATAGTTATATTGGCGCTCTTTGATGGCTCCCTATTTGTTCTTTATATGACGCCACTCTTTGGAAATATGATGCCATCTCACCTTGGACATTTAGTTATGAATATTCACTTTCTCTTGGCTGGGATTCTCTTCTTCCATGTGATTATTGGTATTGATCCAAATCCGCGAAAAGTTCCTCACTTAGTACGCATCGTGATTCTCTTTGCGGCGATGAGCATCCACGCCTTCTTCGCAATTGCCTTGATCTCTACTTCCACCGTTATTGATCAAGGATATTTTGCCTCGCTGCAGACGCCTTGGAATTTAGATTTACTGGCTGATCAGCATGCCGGTGGATCTATCGCCTGGGCTATGGGGGAAATTCCAATTTTGATGGCGCTTGTGGCAACCTTTATACAGTGGATGCGCGATGACAATCGGGAAACCAAGCGCATCGATCGAAATGAAACTCGTATGGCTGCGATGGGCGAACCCGATGAACTCGCTCAATACAATGCTTACCTAACTTCTTTAGCGGCAAGGGATGCAGAAAAAAATGACAACTAACGATCTGTATTCGCTTCCATCTGAATATAACGATCTGCGGGCAAGCGTTCGTGCGCTAGCGGAAAATGAGATCGCACCACATGCTGCAGCGGTTGATGAAGACCATCGCTTTCCGCAAGAAGCAGCTGATGCACTTTTAAAGTCTGGTTTAAGCGCCGCACATGTACCAACCGAATTTGGTGGCGAAGGTGCAGATGCGCTGGCTGTTGTAATCATTATTGAAGAAGTAGCGCGCGTATGTGCTTCATCATCGCTAATTCCAGCGGTAAATAAATTGGGTTCTCTGCCACTTATTTTGGGTGGCAGCAAAGAACAGAAAGAGCGCTGGTTGCCGCAATTGGCAAAGGGTGGCGGTTTCTCATATTGCCTATCGGAATCTGAAGCAGGCTCTGATGCATCAGCCCTTAAGACAAAAGCTGAGCGCAATGGTGATAACTGGGTAATTAACGGAAGCAAGAAATGGATTTCTAATGCTGGTGTCTCAGAGTTCTATACCGTCATTGCGCAGACTGATCCAAGCAAGGGCTCCAAAGGCATAACGGCATTTATCGTCGAAAAATCTGATGCTGGAGTTTCATTTGGTGCGCCGGAAAAGAAGATGGGATTTCGTGGTTCACCAACACGCGAAGTTTATTTCGATAACGTAACTATCGGCGATGATCGTCGCATAGGTGAAATCGGTGCTGGATTTGCAATAGCAATGGATACCTTGGACCACACTCGCATTACGATTGCTGCGCAAGCTTTAGGTATTGCCCAAGGTGCGCTAGATGTTGCTGCTAAGTATTCACACGAGCGGAAACAATTTGGGAAAGAGATCTTTGATTTCCAGGGTGTCCAATTTATGTTGGCAGATATGGCGATGAATATTGAAGCAGCTCGTCAGTTAACTTATGCCGCAGCTGCACGTAGCGAACGTGGGGATAAAGACCTGAAATTCTTCTCAGCAGCGAGTAAAACCTTTGCCAGCGATGTGGCGATGAAGGTAACGCAGGATGCGGTTCAGGTTTTAGGTGGATACGGATATGTCTCTGACTATCCAGTCGAGCGGATGATGCGTGATGCCAAACTTACGCAGATTTATGAAGGCACCAATCAGATTCAACGTATCGTTATGGCACGAAACCTGCCGGCAAACTAGTTTTTAAAACGAAGAAGTAAATCAGGTGTTGCTGCTGCGCTAAGTGGAATATCAAAGTTTTCGCGCGGCAGATCTTCGCTCGAAATTTCATCGGGATGAATTAGGCCAACGCTCCAAGTGCTCAATTTTGAAAGTGCACGATCATAGAAGCCACCGCCTTGTCCTAAGCGATGACCAGCGCGATCTATTCGCAGCGCTGGGACAACTATCAAATCAATTACCGAATGATCAGAAATTGCAGGTCCGGTAGGTTCCAGAATATTTTTGGAGAATTTACTCGGCGCTAATTGGTTTTGGTCCCCGTGCCAGAGCACCCATTCGAGATCTTTACCGATAATTCGGGGGAGATATAAAACTTTTCCATTTTTAAGAAGTGCGGCATTTAATTCTGCCGTGCCGGGTTCATCTCCATACGAGATGTAACTAGCTATATGTGAAGCTTTCTGAAACTCAAGTGAAGTCGCAAGGTATGCAAAAGAGTGATCTATATATCTTTCGCGCCGTTCAAAGCGATAGCGATTACGGAGATCGGCTTTCTCACTCGATGCGCTCACGTAAATCCCCAATAATTGGTTAATCAAGAAGTATTGTTGCTGATTATGCCAGACCGTATGCGCGTGGATGAGTTCCTCTCCTCTCTTATTGCGATCTGCCGTCCGCTAGAAGCATTTGAAATGCCACTACTTGATGCACATGGCGCAACGCTGGCCGAAGATATTTATGCCGGCGAACGCTTGGTTTTAAAATCTGGTTCCCGAATTCGCTCTACTCAAATTGGACTTGCCGCCTCAATTGGTCGCGATCATCTGCCGACTCGTCCACATCCTCGTGTAGTTGTGCTCTCGGCTGGTCCCGATCTAGTTGAACCCGGTAAAGCGCTAAAAGATGGTGAAGAGTACGAAACTAATTCTTGGCTTCTCACAACGGCGGTACGCGAGGTCGGAGCAGTTGCATATCGAGTACACACAATTCCCGATGATGAAGCCCAACTGCAAGCAGTTATTGAAGACCAATTAGTTCGCGCTGATTTAATAATTATTAGCGGAGAACGTAATGATGACTCATTTGATTTAATCACCCGCACTTTAGCTGCGATGGGCGAGATCACAACAGTTGATATCGCCATAGAATCAAGCGGGCGCCATAACTTTGGGCTTATTGGTCCAGATAAAACCCCTGTTGTTACTTTGCCTGGGGACCCGGTTGCGGCATACATATCCTTTGAGTTATTCATTCGCCCGATGATTCGCACCATGTTGGGGGCGGCAACAATTCATCGCCCATCTATCAAAGCCAAACTTGAGAAAGCGATTACCTCAACAAGCGATAACCGCTCATATATACGCGCTGTGCTTTCCGAGGATGGTAAATCTGTGGCGCCACTTCTTTCACACGGTTCAAGTGTGCAAGACGAACAAACAACCCTTTCTGATGCCAACGCGCTGATCGCTGTTCCGGAAGGCGATGTCAATATCGCCGCAGGTTCAGATGTAACAGTTGTTGTCCTCGAACGCCGATATATTTAAAAGTTAAGAAAATTTTATGTCACAGAATTGGCCAATAAAACTTGAAACGGGCGAGCTCAGACTTCAGCCACTTCGTTGGCGAGATCGTAAACGTTGGTTACAAGTTCGGGAAGAGAATCGAGATTGGCTCGGCGAATGGGAAGCAACGCTTCCGCAAGTTCCTGGTGAAACGAGCGATAAAGGTCTGCCCACATTTTTTGAGATGGTCAACTGGCATCGTCGAGAAGGTCGGCAAGGGCGCTCATATGCCTTGGCGATTTGGCATATAAATGGACAAGGAAAGAATTTGATCGGTCAAATAACCATGGGCGGCGTTATGTATGGCGCAATGCGTGGTGCACATATCGGATATTGGATTGACCGGTCGTACGCCAATCGCGGCTTTGTAACTCAGGCGGTTCAGGCGATTACCAACTTTGGCTTTAGTGATCTAAAGCTCCATCGGATTGAAATAAATATCCGCCCGGAAAATCTGGCATCGATTCGCGTAGCTGAAAAAGCCGGTTATTTATTTGAGGGTTTGCGCCCGCGCTACTTACATATTGATGGCAGTTGGCGCGACCATGTCTGTTTCGTCAAAGAAAATAGCCAGGTTATTTAGCCCTCTAAATCCACAGACTCTGAGGGGTGCTCCTCTAACCTTGGTTCATCATGGCTTCAGGAATTATCTATCTCTCGATCATCGGCATGTGGGTTGCTTACTTCCTGCCGCGTTGGGTCCACGATAGAAATGAATTCTCTGGCAAGAGCGTTGAAAGATATAAGAGCGCACTTCGCATTGTCGCCAGTAACTCTCCAGGTGGAAGTTCTGGCACCGGAGTCATCCATACAGATTTAGATCGTGAAGCAAAAGTTGCACAACAACTTTTACGTCGCCGGATTATCTTCTCAATTATTTCAATTTCATTTGCAATGACGATAGTGGGTGCGATGATGCAAACTCTTGCTCTTTCATTTGTAGGAATTCCGGTACTCGCCTTTGTTCTCTATTTGGCACTTGTGCGCCATCAGAGCAATACCGAACGAATGCAAAAACGTCGCGTCACCCAAATTCATCGCAGTACTGCTGGCGTATCATCAACAAACTTGTCGGAAGTATTAGCTCCAAAACAGAGCACCGAACATTGGATTCCGCTTTCAGAACGCGAATTAACTGGCGTAACAATTCTGCCGAAAGGTAGCGCCGCAGCTCGTGGTGAATGGCAACCTAATTCTGTTCCAGTTCCAACTTACGTAAATGCTCCCAAGGCCATTGTTCCTAAGCGAGTCATTGATCTAACGACGCCAGGACAATGGAGCGAGGAGCAAGAAAAGCTTGAGCGCGAGGCTCTTGCTGCTGCAGCTCCATCACGAGATGAGATCTTTGATCAGCAATTAGCCGATGAAGCAGTTGCTCGCCTCAAAGAGAATCGCGCTGCGAACGAGTAATTAGTTTAAAGTTCAAACCCACGAAGGCAGCCACATGCGGGCCTGCCAAGAGTCATAGGTAATTACATCACCGGTAAAGAGCGGTAAGAAATATATAAAGTTAATGAAAATCGCAAAACCAATTATTCCCATGAAAATATAGGTATTTCTGCTATTTTCAAAGTGGAGCAGCGCAACGTATGCGCAATAGATAATTGCGAGAATCAAAAATGGTTCGAATACAATTGCATAGAAAGAAAATACTGTTCGCTTTTGAAAGAAGAACCAAGGTAGGTAGCCAGCGGCAATACCAGCCACAATTATATTTAGTGGTGGCTCATAGCGCTTGGTTGCAAAAGATTTAATCCAAAAACCTATGACTACCGCAAATGCGATTGTGCCAACCCACCACAGAAATGGTGTTCCCAGTGCTAAAACTTCTTGAGAACAATGGCTAGCGCCACAACTTTTCGGTGTTTCATAGAAGAAGGAAGTTGGCCGTCCCATAACTAACCAACTCCAGGGATTTGCTTGATAAGCATGCTTTTCAACTAGGCCAGTATGGAAGTTCAACATTTGAGAGTGGTAGTAAATAAAAGAAGTAATTACATTATTTGAGTAGTTTCGGTCCCAGCCACGGTCACTTACAAACCAGCCAGTCCAAGAAGTTAAATAAACGGAAATTGGCACAAACGCATACTGAAGAAAAGTTTTTATAGTTGGTCTAATTAGTTCGCGACCTGTGTGATGGGCAAATGCCCGATATAGCGCAACTAAGGCGAAGAGCGCCAAATAATAAATACCGCTCCACTTTGTGGCAATCGCTAGTCCTAGTGCAAGGCCTGCCCACCAATGCCAGCGCATCAAGAATAAATAAGTGGCGAGCAAGATGAAGAACGCTAAGTAAATATCTAATAACGCGGTGCGCGAGTGCACCAATGCAAGCCCATCCATCGCCATTAACGCACTCGCGGCAATAGTTAAGAGCGAGTTTCGGAATAAACGATGTGCAATTAAGGCGAATAAAATAACCATTGCAGAACCGAGCAAAGCTCCCATAAAACGCCAGCCAAACTCGTTATCTCCGAATATCTTGATGCCAAGGGCGATCAACCACTTTCCGACCGGGGGATGAACTACAAATTCGGGACCGTTTCCAGTTACCTCTACGCCATGTGCTAAATAATCACGAGCACCATCAACGTAATAAACCTCATCAAAGACAAAACCTTTAGGAGTTCCTAGGTGTAGTAACCGCAAGGCGAGTGCGATCGTGGCGATCGCGCCAACGTAGATGCGGGTTTTCACATGCTTAGCGTACTGAGAGGATGTACCTATGGCTTTAACGATGGCGGCGACTCCTCTGGGAAATCCCCTTGATGCTAGCCCGCGCCTAAAAGATGCGATCAGCAGTGCAGAAATAATTGCCGCCGAAGATTCGCGCCGCTTTCATCGCCTATGTTCAGATATTGGTGTCACATTTACCGGCAAGGTAATTTCATTCTTTGATGGAAATGAAACTGAACGCAGCGAAGAGATCTTGCAATATCTGCGCGCCGGTAAAAACGTTTTAGTTGTCTCTGATGCCGGAATGCCAACGATTAGTGATCCAGGTTTTCGTTTAGCTCGCAATGCGATGGCGGAGAAGTTAGAAGTTAAAGTAATTCCCGGGCCAAGTGCACCTGTAATGGCGATAGCGCTCTCTGGTTTAGCAACTGACCGCTTTACCTTTGAGGGATTTACTCCGCGCGCACTAGGTGCGCGCCAAGCAGCTTTTGAATCGCTCCGGTTTGAAGAGCGCACCATGGTCTTCTTTGAAGCTCCTCATCGCTTAGTTGAATCGCTGGAAGATGCCAGAACGATTTTTGGGGGAGATCGCCGTGGCGCAATCTGTCGCGAAATGACAAAAACTTATGAAGAAACGATTCGCGGTTCTATCACTGAGCTATTGCAATGGGCGCACAGTAAAGAAGTATTGGGCGAGATAACGCTAGTTATTGCCGGCGCTGAAGTAGGCACCGCAGAAAAATCTGCTGCAGATATGGTCGCTCGAGTCCGTGAATTTGAGGCGGCTGGAATGGATCGAAAGAGCGCAATTTCTACTGTCGCAGATGAATTCGACCTGCCTAAGCGGATCGTTTATGCAGCCGTTGTTGATGCGAATAAGATGCGCTCGTGAAGTCTTTCTACCTAACTACGCCGATTTACTATGTAAATGATGCGCCGCATATCGGCCATGCATATACAACGGTGGCTGGCGATGTTCTGACTCGCTGGCACCGCCAACGTGGTGAATCGGTTTGGTTCTTAACCGGAACCGATGAACATGGTCAGAAAGTTATGCGCACCGCCGAGCAGAACAATGTGGCGCCGCAAGCCTGGGTAGATAAGTTAGTTGCAGATGCCTGGAAACCTAATTGGCACGCGCTAAATATCGCCAACGATGATTTTATTCGCACGACTGAACCACGCCACACAGAGCGTGTTCAAAAGTTTTTACAATCACTAAAAGATGCCGGACATATCTATGCAGGTAAATATGAAGGTCCATACTGCGTGGGTTGTGAAGAATTTAAGCTACCTGGCGATCTGATTGATGCCGATGGTCAAAAACTCTGTCCCATCCATAGCAAGCCGGTGGAATTGGTAAATGAAAATAACTGGTTCTTTAGGTTATCTGCATTTGTTGAGCCACTACTTGAGCACTATCGCAAGAACCCGGAAGCCTGCCAACCAGAAAGTGCGCGCAATGAAGTTGTTTCATTCCTTGAAGGCGGCGTTTCAGATCTCTCAATTTCTCGCTCTACATTTGATTGGGGAATTCCAGTTCCGTGGGATACCGATCAAGTTGTCTACGTTTGGTTTGATGCGCTGCTTAACTATGCAACTGCAGTCGGTTTAACGGATGCGCCAGATACTGAAGGCGGAAAGAAATTTGCGCAGACTTGGCCGGCCGATGTGCACTTAGTTGGAAAAGATATCTTGCGCTTCCACGCCGTTATTTGGCCAGCGATGTTAATGGCGGCCGGGTTGGACGTACCAAAGAAAGTATTTGCCCACGGCTGGTTACTAGTCGGCGGCGAGAAGATGAGCAAGAGCAAGTTAACCGGTATTGCACCATCTGATATCACCGACCATTTTGGCGTTGATGCCTTCCGTTATTACTTCCTGCGCGCAATTCCCTTCGGAAGCGATGGTTCTTTCTCTTGGGAAGATATGTCGGCGCGTTATACATCTGAACTTGCAAATGATTTCGGCAACTTGGCATCACGTTTGGCTGCGATGATTGAAAAGTATTGCGAAGGTAAAGTTCCAGCGGTAGCTACTGATGCAGGTTTAAGCGCAGCCCTTATCGCGACTGCAGCTAAGGCAGATGATGCAATGGTTGCTCTAGATTTCCAAGGCGGCATTACCGCAGTGATGGATTTCTGCAAGAAGGTAAATGGTTATGTCACTGAGAAAGAGCCTTGGATCTTGGCTAAAGATGAGGCCAATAAGGCTGAACTTAATGAAGTTTTGTATAACACTGCCGAATCCCTGCGCGCACTTGCCGTCTTATTACATCCCGTAATGCCTGCCACAACAGAAATCTTGTGGGAGAGCCTGGGCGCAAATAAATCAATTGGCTCACTCGGTGCGCAAACAATTGCAAACGTTGCAACTTGGGGTCAGTTACCAGAAGGCACAATCGTTACTAAGACGCCAGTTCTATTTCCACGACTTGAGATCAAAGAGTAATTTTCTATGGCAGATCGCCACAATCGCGATATTGATCGCCCGCTGGCACCAGCGCCAAAACCTTTACCTGTTCCAACCGTTGATGCTCACGCACATTTAGAGATCGTCACAGATGCTGCCCCTGATTCAGATGCAGTTAAACAAGTATTAGATGATGCCAAAGCTGCTGGCGTTGATCGCGTTGTACAAGTTGGTTACTCGGCAGAACAATCAAAATGGTGTGTAGCCGCGGCCGAACATTTCGATGATCGCGTCTTAGCTGCAGTTGCCTTGCATCCCAATGAAGCTCCAGTGGTGCCTGATCTGGATGCAGATCTAAAGATTATTGAAGAGCTAGCAGCGCACCCGCGAGTGCGGGCAATTGGTGAAACTGGGCTTGATTATTTCCGTACACCACCAGAGTTACGCCAGCGCCAACAAGATTCTTTTAAATGGCATATTGAATTAGCAAAGAAAACGAAGAAAGCGTTAGTTATCCATGATCGTGATTCACATGAAGATGTTTTATCTATCTTGCTCGAAGTTGGCGCACCAGAGAAGACTGTCTTTCACTGCTTTTCCGGTGATGTTGCCATGGCAAAGATCTGTATTGATCGCGGTTACATACTTTCCTTTGCCGGCACTTTAACTTTTAAAAATGCACCAGATCTGCGCGAGGCGGTAAAGCTAGTTCCATATGACCAGTTACTTGTTGAAACAGATTCGCCATTTTTGGCACCAATGCCCAATCGTGGTGCGCTAAATACCCCCGCACAGATTGCAAATATTGTTCGTGCGATGGCCGAAGAACGTAACGAGAGCGTGGGAACTCTTGCCCAGGCGCTATCTGATAACGCCGAGAGAATATTTGGTTCATTTGCTGCAGGTTCCACGTTATGACGCTGCTGGGTGCAGCAGAAATTCGTGCCTTAGCTGCGCAATTGGATTTAAAACCAGCTAAAGCTTTGGGCCAGAACTTTGTAATTGATGCCAATGTTTGTCGCAAGATTGTGCGCACCGCAGGAATTACAGCAACTGATATCGCGCTAGAGATCGGTCCTGGGCTGGGTTCTCTTACCTTAGCTTTAATGGAAGAAGCAGCCAGCGTGGTGGCAGTTGAAATTGATGCTCGATTAGCAAATCAACTTCCGATAACCGCAGGTGCGCATAGCGATCGCCCGCAACTATTAACGGTGATAAACCAAGATGCTCTTCAATTAAAGAATTTGCCAGCAGATCCAACAGTGTTAGTAGCTAACTTGCCCTATAACGTTTCGGTTCCGGTATTTCTGCATCTCTTAGAAATTCTGCCGACTCTACGTAGCGGCGTTGTTATGGTGCAGGCCGAAGTTGCCGATCGGTTAGCTGCTAAACCAAATACCAAAGAGTATGGAATTCCATCAGTGAAAGCTGCTTGGTGGGCTGAAGTTTCTGGCGCTGGTTCTGTCTCAAGATCTATTTTTTGGCCAGCCCCAAATGTAGATTCAAAGCTTGTGGCGTTTACGCGACGAGCAACGCCAGGAGATGAAAAACTTCGCAAAGAAGTATTTGCAGTTATTGATCTGGCATTCGCACAACGCCGCAAAATGTTGCGCGCAGCTCTGTCATCTAAATATGGTGGATCAGCTGCTGCTGAAGCGCACCTAAGCGCCGCTGGAATTGATCCAACGTTGCGCGGTGAATCGCTCGATATCCATGGTTTCTGCAAAATCGCGCAACAAGGTTTAGAGTCTTAGCGTGCCAAATTCAGCCAATGCAACAGTTACCGTGCGGGTACCTGCCAAGGTAAATCTGCAGTTAGCAGTTGGTCCACGCGAAGCAGATGGATTTCATAATTTAGTAACCGTTTTTCAAGCGATCTCCATTTACGACGATGTCACAATTACTAAATCTGTACCAGGATCCGGAATTACTATTGCGATCACCGGTGATCACACCCATGGCGTTCCGGCAGATGCAACTAATTTGGCGGTAAAGGCTGCGCAATTAATAGCCGATGACTATGACTTTGCACTAGATATCCATATAGAAGTGAGTAAATCGATCCCAGTTGCTGGTGGAATGGCCGGCGGAAGCGCCGATGCCGCTGCAGTTATCGTGGGTTTAAATGAGCTATTCGATTTAGAGATGTCGCGCGAAGAGATGCTGGAATTTGGATCAAAGCTTGGTAGCGATGTGCCTTTTATGATTACAGGTGGCACAGCAATTGGCCAAGGCCGCGGTGATCAATTAACGGCAGCTTTATCGCGCGGTACATATCATTGGGTTTTGGCGTTATCTAGCGTTGGTCTATCAACGCCTGCTGTTTATCAAGAGTGTGATCGGCTGCGCGCTGGCTTAGATATCGCCGCCCCGCAAACTAGCGATGCACTTATGCAATCGCTGCTTGCCGCAGATCCCAAAGCAGTTGGTCTTGCGCTACAAAATGATCTGCAATCTGCCGCCTGTTCATTACGTCCAGCACTTACCTTAGTTTTAGACGTTGGCGAAGAATATGGCGCGCTTGGCGCAATAGTTTCGGGCTCTGGTCCAACAGTTGCATTTTTAGTTGCCGATGAAGAACAAGGATTGGACTTAGCGGTAGCACTTACATCAAGTGGAGTTGTCGGCAGCGTTGCGCGGGCTTACGGCCCAGTGCCCGGTGCAAAAGTTATTTAACTCTCTTCTAAATGTGCGGCTAACAAACTCAGTAGTTCAGCAAGTGATGCTCGCTCTTCACGGGTAAGACCTTTCAGTAAATCTCTTTCATGGTCAAGTAAACCGTCTAGCGCTTTATCTACCGCGCGCATTCCAGATGCGGTCAAAGTCACCAGGGAACCACGACCATCATCAGGATCTGGTTGGCGAGTTATAAATTTTAATTCTTCTAAGCGATCTAAACGGTTGGTCATAGTGCCGCTTGTAACGAGCGTTTCCTGCATTAATTCACCGGGTGAGAGTTGGTATGGGTCCCCAGCGCGACGAAGCGCCGCCAATACGTCAAAGCCCCAAGTTTCTAAATCTGCAAATGCATCACGACGAGCGATATCTAGATTGCGTGATATTCGCGAGATACGACTTAAGACCGCAAAGGGGCTTAGATCAAGATCGGGGCGTTCGCGCTTCCAGGCCGCAATTAAGCGGTCTACTTCATCGCGATTGGCGCTCATAGAGGTACAGGCTAGCGGCGAGGTAGCCCGACAGTGTTGCGTGATGCGCTAATGGTCGCGAGCACTCGTGTTTATGAGGGAGAATATGCGTTCCGCCATTGTGTAGTGGCTAGCACATGGGCCT
>JBAXFA010000029.1:0-12668 GCA_037140155.1 Actinomycetota bacterium | reverse complement strand
GCTCTCCAGCAGTACCAAGCCACGATGCTTCTATAAGGCTTAAATTTATCGCCCTTTTTATCTAGCTCTTTCGGAGTAATTTCCTCCTTCAATTTGTAAATCTTTTCATATCCGCGGCGCACACCTAAATCGCCAGTTGGCCAGATATCTAATCGACCCAGCTGAAACATCATAAACATATCTACGGTCCACGGACCGATTCCCCAGAGCGAAGTTAATTGATCGAAAATCGCTTGATCGCTCTCAATTTCATGCAATTTATTTATATTGATCTGCTTACTTTGTGCGGCATCTGCTAAACCCTGGATCGTCTTAAATTTAGCGCCAGATACGCCGGCCTCGCGCATCGCCGTCTCGCTAATTTGCAGAACTTTCGCGGGTGAAATTTTTCCGCCAGCTAGTTTTACAACTCGCGCATGGATTGTGTCAGCGGCTTTCACTGCAAGCTGTTGCGAGATCACAGATTCAAGTAGAGATTCAAAGTGTGATATCGGCTTGGGATTGCGGCCGATAGTACAAAGTGGATGCGCTGCTATAACTGTGCCTAAACGACGATCTCGCTGCGATAAGTCGGCAACTGCCAAGCGCATCGCACGCTCCGAAACAAGAGGGCCTTTATCGATTTTCATCAAGCCCTCTCTTTAATGCGCTCACTGTGTGCGGGGGAGAGTATTGCACCTTGCAAGTTGCAGGGCCAATGGCGTATTTTTGCAGTCACTTGCAGAAGCGTTTCATAGTTGTTGCAGGTTTTACAGGAAGCGATGGAGATGGCCGGTATCAAGGAAGTTGCAGAGGAAGCAGGTGTTTCTGCTGCAACTGTCTCGCGCGCCCTTCGCGGCTTCCATCATGTCAACGCTGCAACGCGCGCCAAGATTATGGCAGCCGCCGAAAAGTTAGATTATCCAATTGCCCCAATTCAAAATAAGGGTGCACTCGGCCGTACAAATAGCATCGGAGTTGTAGCTCCATATATCTCGCGCTGGTACTTTGCCCAAGTAATTAGCGGTGCCGAGCAGGCGCTACGCGAAGCCGGTTTCGATCTGCTGCTTTATAACTTTAGCCAGATGAAGGGTCGCGAACGCCTCTTCCAACATCAACTCTTAAAAGGGCGCGTAGATGCGCTAATTGTTATTAGTTTGCCGCCTACCGAAGAAGAGTTTGATTCGATGCTCAACTTAGGAATTCCGGTTTCGCTAGTCGGTATGCACCATAAGAGCTGTTCGAGCGTCGCAATTGATGATGTGGCTTCATCTCGCACCGCAACTCAACATCTGGTTAATCAAGGACATAAGAAGATCGGTCTGATGTCAGGGCGCCCCGATGATCCATTTAACTTTAGCGTTCCGCAAGATCGGCGCAAGGGTTTTATGCAAGCGTTATCTGAAAATGGCCTGGAATGGGTCCCATCTCGTGAAGTCCATGGAGACTTCACGATGAATACTGCATCACGTGCGATGGATGATTTACTCGCCCGTCCGAATCGCCCCACTGCAATTTTTTGTGAATCAGATGAGATGGCCTTCGGTGCGATGCAAGCCGCTCGTCGCCACGGTTTGAAAATCCCTGATGATATTTCAATCATTGGATTCGATGGTCACGAGATGGCTGAATACTCAGATCTGACAACTATGGAACAGCCCGTGCAATTAATGGGTGAGATGGCCGCCTGGTCAATTATGGAGCGAATTCGTAAACCCAGCGCAGAACCTCATTCGCTTGTTCTACCTACAACTCTGGTGGTACGTAATTCAACGCGCCGCCTTTCGCCAAACGAGGCTTAACTGGCATACTCGCGCATATGAGCGAGCAACAAATAAAAATCCCATCATTGGCAGATCTTCAGACTCACCGAAGTGAAAAATGGCGTGGCTTTACACATGACATTCTGCCTTTGCCCGTTGCGGAAATGGATTTTCCAGTTGCCGATCCAATTCGCCAGGTACTTACCGAGATGGTTGCAGTCTCTGATTTAGGTTACTTAGGACCAATTCCAGAGCTTGGAACTTCCTTTGCCGGCTTTGCCCAGCGCCGCTGGAATTGGAACGTTAATCCACTATACGTTCGCGCAGCAACTGATGTTGGCGTTGCAGTAGTCGAGCTACTTCGCGTATTTACAAAATCTGGAGATAAAGTTTTATATAGCTCACCGGTGTATCAGAATTTTTATACCTGGATGCGCGAGACAAAAGTTGAAATGGTTGATGTGCCTTTCAAGGTTGATCCATCTGCAAGCGATGGCACAGGTTGGAGCCACGATTGGGCAGGGATTGAAGCAGCCTATAAAAACGGCGTTGTCGTACACCTACTCTGCAGCCCACATAATCCAATTGGCAAGGTCTACACGCGTGAAGATTTACTTCGTATCACAGCGCTAGCCAAGCAATATCAGGTCGTTGTGATTTCTGATGAGATTCACGCACCGCTTACTTTCAGCGAAGCCGAATTTATTCCATTTCTCTCGCTTAACGAAGATGCCGCCGACGTTGGTGTGGCAGTAACTGCGGCTAGCAAAGGTTGGAATATTGCCGGCCTGAAGTGCGCGATTATTGTTTCGCAAAGCGAAAAGATGCATGAGAAGTTAAATGAACTGCCGCCGGCTCTGCACTATCGCGCATCTTTATTGGGTGCTTTTGCCACAGTTGCCGCTTTTGAAAAGGGCGATGCTTGGCTAGATGAGGCCATTGAAATACTGGATCAAAACCGCAAGCTAATCGCCAACTTGATTTCATCTCGCGTTCCAGCAATCGGCTATCACCTCCCACAAGCTTCCTATCTAGCTTGGTTGGATATGAGTAAATTGAATTTAGGTGAAGATCCAGGAGTTGCGTTAATTGAACGCGCCAAAGTTGCCTTTAACTCTGGCCATATTTACGGACCACTTGGCAAAGATTATGTTCGCTTGAATTTTGCAACAAGCCCATCAATTATTACTGAAGCAATCGAGCGCATCGCACGAGTTCTCTAAGAAGTTTATTAACTCAATGCCGCTAGAGAAAAAGTATGATGCGATCGTTGTTGGCGGTGGCCATAACGGTCTAGTTGCTGCTGCTTACTTAGCTCGCGCTGGTAAGAAAGTTGTATTACTTGAGGCAGAAGCTGAGCTCGGGGGAGCCACCACAAGCGTGCGACCCTTTCCCGAATTCGATGCTCGCTTATCGCGTTACTCATACTTAGTCTCGCTATTACCTGATCAGATTATTGCTGATTTAGGAATCAACTTTAAAACTTTAGAGAGATCAATCGCCTCGTATACACCTTACGTTGATAAGAACAGCGCCAAAGCAGGTGGCCTTTTAATCTCCCAAAATTGGGATGCGCGCACTGCGCAGAGCTTTCAAGATTTAACTGGATCTAGCGCAGAAGGCGAGGCCTGGCAGAAGTTTTATGGCGAAATTGCCGAACTCGCGAAGCGAATTGCCCCAGCGATGTTGCAACCTCTAAAGAGTGCAAAGGATTTAAAGAGCGAAGTTGGGCTACCTGAAACTTGGAAATATTTAATGGAGCGCCCGATCGGCGAAGTGATAAGAGAACGTTTTAGCGATGACATTGTTCGAGGAGTTGCCTTAACCGATGGGCTCATAGGCACTTTTGTATCAGCTGACGATTTACAAGCAAACCGTTGCTTTCTCTATCACTTAATCGGTAATGGAACTGGCCAATGGCGCGTGCCGCAAGGTGGAATGGGTGCATTGGTAATCGAGCTAAAGCGAGTTGCGATAGCTGCGGGCGTCGAAATTTTACTTAACTCGCGAGTAAGCGAGATCGACACAGACGCAAACGGAGTCTCTGTAAAGACGACAGATGGTGCAAAGTTCACTGCACAGAATTTATTATTTGCGGGAGCCCCACAAACTTTGGCGCAGATTCGCGGCGTAGATAAGCCAAAGTCGTTAGAAGGCTCGCAATTGAAGATTAATATGTTGGTATCAAAATTACCAAGACTTAAATCTGGCGTTGATCCAAGACTTGCCTTTGCCGGTACCTTCCATATAAATGAAAGTTACTCGCAGCTAGAGTCGGCATATCGAAGTGCAAAAGCTGGTTCAATTCCAAGCGATTTACCACTTGAAATTTACTGCCACACTTTGACTGATCCAACAATTCTCTCGCCAGAATTGAGCGCTGCGGGATATCAAACACTCACCCTCTTTGGTTTGCATACCCCAGCGATGCTCTTTGATAAATCACCTGATGCTGCAAAGGCTGCTGCAAAAGTTGCGGCACTTGAAAGTTTAAATCAATATTTAGTAGATCCCATCGAATCTGTTTTAGCAGTTTGCGAAGATGGCTCATTAGCTATTGAGGCAAAATCGCCGTTAGATCTAGAAAACGATATCAGTCTGCCGCGTGGCAATATCTTCCATCGCGATCTTGATTTTCCATTTATAGATGGCTCAGGTTCTGATCTAACGTGGGGATCTGAAACCGCTGATCAACATATCTATCTAGCTGGTGCTGGTGCCCGACGTGGCGGAGGCGTGAGCGGAATCGCGGGCCATAATGCGGCGATGGCAGTACTCGCTAACGATTAGGCTTAGCCCATGAATTCTAAGCCAACGCCTCAGCAACGCCCTGAAACTATTGCAATCACAGCAGGACGTCCTGAAGTAGGTCCAGATAGTTTGCTAAATCAACCGATCTCTCTGAATTCAACATTTGTTGCAGGTGGCGCAATCGGTTATGGACGTTACGGTAATGAAACCTGGAGCGCACTTGAAGTTGCAATCGCAGCTCTCGAGGGTGGAAAGACTCTTACATACTCATCAGGTATGGCAGCGGTAACTGCTGTCTTTTCTACACTTCCCGTTGGTGCCAAAGTTGTAGCATCGAACCAGGGTTATTCCGGCGTAATGACTTTGCTTGGTAATTTATCTGCTGCCAAGAAGCTAAATCCAAAATTTGTATCGATTGCGGATACTGATGAAGTAATTGCAGCGCTAGATGGCGCAGATTTATTGTGGATTGAATCGCCGACAAATCCCTCACTTGATGTGGCAGATCTTCCAACTTTAATTAAGGAAGCCAAATCTCGCAGTATTACTGTTGCAGTTGATAACACCTTCGCAACAGCGCTTATTCAGCAACCGCTTTTAATGGGTGCAGATATCGTCATGAATTCGGTGACTAAGTATTTAGCTGGCCATAGCGATGTTGTTCTGGGATCTCTCTCAACCAATAATCCAGAGCTATTTAAGGCAGTAGAAGATGCTCGTAAATTTAACGGTTCAATACCAGGGCCCTTTGAAGCATGGCTGGCACTGCGCGGAATCCGCACCTTCCCACTTCGTTTTCAGCGCGCCAGCGAAAATGCTCTAGAAATTGCCAAGCGCCTTAGCTCGCACCCATTGGTTACTCGCGTTCGGTACCCAGGTCTGCCAACTGACCCACAACATGCCAAGGCAAAAGCCTTCATGGAGGGCTTTGGTGCAATCGTCTCCTTTGAATATGCCGGAGATGGCGCCGCAACGGATAAAGTCTGCGAATCATCAAAGATCGTTACTTATGCAACAAGCCTGGGCGGAGTTGAATCTCTTTGGGAGCGACGCCGCCGCTGGCCGATTGAGAGCGCTAGCGTTCCCGAAAGCTTGATAAGACTTTCACTCGGTTGTGAAGATGTTGAAGATCTATGGGCCGATATCGATGCGGCGTTGCACGCTGCTAAATAGTGAAAAGATTTCTAATAAGCGGTATTTTTATCCTATGAAATCGATCCGCCGCATCCTCGCCGCCTTTGCGCTGCTTGCTGTGGCATTTCAAGCGGTAGGTAGTTTCTTATCTTGGGCACAACGCCAAGATGATGCGCCAGCCGATGCCTGGATCGATGAAGATGAAGATGAATTTGAGGATGCCTAGTTGTCTGATGCAAATTACATCCCCGGCACCTGCAATATCGGCGCTGGTGAAATTAGCCGCCGCCGCATGGTCGCGTTAATCGGATTAATTCTCTCACTATCTGCACTTGCAACTTTTATAACAACTGGCACAGCTCGCGGTGCACGATTTGGAATATTTATTCCGCTAATGGTCATGTCTGTAGGTTGGGTGCAATCACGTAAGAAATTTTGTTTAGCATACGGATTTGCCGGAACATTTAACTTTGGAAAAATGGTCGAAATTTCACGCGTATCTGATTCAGCTGCACGTTCAGCAGATCGCCGCACCGCTTTAATTATCTTTGCTCAGAGCGCGCTATATGCGGCAGCGCTCACCTTGCTTGTCGTAGCGCTACCCCTTTAACCGTTCTTCCATCTATCTAAATCTGGCCATTAGTGCCATTGTTAGATAGCAAGAAGAACCATTAGGGAGAGAATATGAAGATTGTTTTTCATGCCCGCCATGCCGAACTAGCGGCAGATTTCCGCGAGATTGCTGAAGAAAAGCTCCGCTCCATGGAACGCTTTAGCGTGACCATAGAACGGGTGGAAGTTGAAATTTTGCACGAGTTAAATCCACGTCAAGGCAAACGCTCGCACCGCGTAATCCTTACATCACATGGCGCTGGACCTTTGATGCGCGCTGAAGCTGCTGAATTTAATGATGTCGCTGCTTTCGATGAAGCGATCAAAAACTTTGAGTTACAAATTCGCAAACATCACGAACGTTCCAAGTCACATGACCGTCAAACTTTGCGAAATAGACCGCTAGCCGTTAACGACTAGTCAAAGGCGCGATTAAATTACTTGCGGTTTTTGTCAGAACGAGATGGCTTTGCAGGTGGTGTTGGTGGAATCGGAGGCGGACCTAGCGCTTCGATTGCAGCGTCGCGAGCCGAAGTTGCCGCAATAACCGCGCCTTGCTTGACGCTCATATTTTGGCGGCGTTGCATCTGTGTTTGAGAAGTTGAATTTAGATTGCGCGCATCTGACATAGCCTTATCGACAGCATCTTTAAAATTTTGGTTAATTATGCGACGGGCATCGTCATAAATTTTATAAGCATCACGGAATTTCCCAAGCTCAATTTTATAAGCTGCCATTGCATCGGTGTAGTTCTGAGTTGTAGATGGCGGTGCAGGATTATCGGCAGATGCAGAAGAAATAGAAATTAAAGGCGCGAGAAATAGAACTGTTGTAACAACAGCGGTGCGCTTTAACTTCATTTCTTAAACCTCGCCTTTCCTTGTGGTTAGTATCCGATATGACTTTGTGAATTTTCGGTGAAAACACCATTTCCGTATAGTTATTTACTGATCACCTTGGCTATTTATGCGGTGACATGGAAGGCTACCCCCATGGCCGAGCTAATTCTCATAGTCGATGACGAAGCCGGCGTTCGTGAACTTCTCGGCGATGCCCTACGCATCGCCGGCTTTGAAACGGCGACGGCTCAAGATGGCATGTCTGCGCTGACGGCGATTCGAAATAGGAAACCAGATTTACTGATAATCGATATCAATATGCCGTTGATGGATGGTTTTGAATTAGTGGAACGCCTTCGCTCAACAGGCGATAACACCCCGGCGTTGATGCTGAGCGCACGCGCAGATCGAATTGATGTAACCCGCGGCTTAACGTTGGGCGCAGATGACTATGTGACAAAACCATTTGGACTAGAAGAGTTATTGCTACGCGTTAAAGCGATTCTTAGACGCTCTCTAATTTCAAATGTTGATCCAGTTAATTTAAAGTGTGGTCCGATTTCGATCGATGAATCAAGTCATAGCGTTTACTTTAACGAGGATCAAATTGAACTCTCGCCGACTGAATTTCGCCTACTTCAGGTATTGATCGAAAATAAAAATCGAGTCCTAAGTAAGAGCTTATTGTTGGATGAAGTCTGGGGTATTACATTTGAATCAGAGAGCACTGTTGCCGATACCTATATCTCATACCTGCGCAAGAAATTACATAGAGATGGCTTCGAAGGGATTAAGACAGTTCGTGGCGTTGGCTTTGTAATTCAGGAACCAAAGTAGTTATGAAGAGATCAAGAAGTAAATTTGCCATAATCTCAATCTTCGTCACCACAGTACTGTCGACTTTAATAGGTGGCTTTGCAACTATTGATGCGAGAAACTCTGATCTAAAGCAGATCGATCAAAATATCAACACAGTTGCACAGCGAGTTAATACTTTCCCTGCGGAAGCGATCAGTGCTGCAATTTTGAGCATTCAAGAGGAGAGTCTGGATTTAACACTCTCTTTGGTTACCAGAGAAGGTGTGGAAACGGTTATCAACGAATCCCACCTGATTTATCCAGGCGTTAATTCAATTGCCGATGTAAAGAGAGCGCTATCTGCCCCGATATCAATAGGAAGTAATAGCCCTTTTCGTTTTAAAGCGGTAGAAATTGTCGGTGGTGATTACCTGATTATTGCGGCCAGCCTCGATGAGTTAAATCGTAGTTTCCGTGCAAATCTAAAGAACTTAGGCGGATTTACTCTCGCAGCAGATGGCCTGGCAATCTTCTTCTCAATCTTCTTTCTGCGCCGCCATAATCGGGGGCTTGACGCGAAGGCGTTAGAACGGATGCAACGCTTCTTAGGAGATGCATCTCATGAGTTACGTACCCCCTTGACCGTGATCAAGGGATATAACGAGATGCTGAGCAAAGGTCAGCTAAGTGAAGTATCGGATAGAACGCGAGCATTCTCGCGTGTAAATTCTGAGATCGAACGAATGGAAAATTTGATTCACGACCTTTTACTTCTAGCAGAACTAGGGGAAAGCCGACCAACTACCTTCGAAGAGATTGATTTAACCGATTTAGTTCAGTCACACTCAAATGATTTTGCCATCCTCAATAAGGAGCGTAAATCAGTGGTTGATTTGGAAGCTAACTGCACGGTCAACGGTTCGCGTGAGCATCTAAATCGACTTATTCAAAACTGTCTTTCAAATATTGTTAGACATACCCCGAAAGATGCTCCGATCTCAATTTCACTAAAAAGTGGGGGCAAAAAGGTTCATTTAGTAATTGAAGATGGTGGACCTGGTCTGCCGGAGAGCGCCTATCGCACTGAGATTTCCACAATGAATCGATTTGATCCATCGCGATCACGCGAGAGTGGTGGCTCTGGACTAGGTATGAGCATCATCGCTGCGATTGTGCAGGAACATAACGGCAAGCTGGAATTGCGAAAGAGCGATTTAGGCGGGCTAGCTGTAGTTATCGAACTATCTAAATAACTATTTGCGCTTCGCGGTCACATACAAGCTAGATACAGTGGCTATGGCAAGGACGCCAACAATTACCGAAAGACTTTGGGTAATAGTTATATCTGGAATTTTAAAGCCACCGATTTTGTGGATATCTACAGCGTGGAAGGCATGGAAGAAGAGTTTGATACCGATAAATCCAAGAATTATCGATAGCCCTTTACCAATGTAGATAAGGCGTTGCATTAGGCCACCAATTAAGAAGTAAAGCTGGCGCAGACCCATGAGCGCGAAGACGTTAGCCGTAACAACCACATAAACATTCTCAGTTAAGCCAAATATCGCGGGAATCGAATCGAGAGCGAAAAGGATATCTGTCGCGCCTAAAGCGATTAGCGCAATTGTAAATGGCTTCATGCCTTTAGCGCTGAGATAGGAAATTAACTTACTTTCCTTCTCTTCTTCATCCTTTTCATGGGAACTTTCTAGGAATAGATGTACGGCTGTGTAAACCAAAAAGGCGCCGAAGATAAAGAAGATCCACTCAAACTGCTTAATGGCGGCAGCGCCCAATGTAATAGCGATGATCCGGAAGACCAGAGCGATTAAGATTCCAAAGAGAAGAGCTAATTGCTTACTCTTTTCTTCAATCTTTAATCTGCTCAATATGATTACAAATACAAATAAGTTATCGAAGGATAGTGAGTATTCGGTGAGCCATCCGGCGAAGAACTCCTGTTGTGTTTTTGCATCAGTCCAGGTTCCGAGGTAGATACCAAAGGCGATCGCAAGTGATATATAAAGAAGGCTCCACAGAGTCGCTTCTTTGAGAGTTGTATTTTGATTTCGTCTTAAAACTGCCCAAGTAAAGTCGAAGGCGACAACAATCGCCAAAATTGAGGCGGTCAGAATCCAAGCGTTCGTTGTGATCACTGGAAGAGCGTAATGGATATAAATCTAAGGTATTTTAGCGACATGGATTCGACACTCTCTGCTGCAATTGCAGAAATATCTGCGGGCTTAGAAAAGTCAGAGATTTTTGTACGTCTTGTCCTTTCGGGCCGCCGCCGCAACATGCAGACGCCAAGTGAGCGAATCGATCTAAAGCCTGTGCTCATTAAGGGTGAGATTAAATACCAACTTGCTCAGAGCGATGGGCGGGCGATGACTACTAAGAATTATTCACCCTCTGAATTTATTGCGCTAAATCTACTTGAAGCCGGTTTTGCAAATATCTTGCTAGAGCAAACCACTGGCTCAATCTCAATTCGAATCACTAAAAAAGGTGAAGCTCTGGTTCATAGAACTAATGAGAGCTTTGAAGTAGATCTTTCACACGATCGCGCCAAGGCCAGACTGTTAGATCCAAGCGATCCTTTCTTAATTGAAGTTGGTATCTCAGATGCATCTGGCAAAGTGAAAGCCAGCAAGAATGATAAGTACCTGCAAGTTGAAGAGTTTTTAAGGCTTTTAGTGCCGTCGCTAAATTCAGCCCTTGATGCCGGCCATATCGCTAAACCGACTGCGGCAGCGCCCTTATCTATCGTTGACTTAGGTTGTGGCCATGCTTACTTAACCTTTGCGGCACATCAATATTTAGCTAAGCAAGGAATTCCGGTAAAGGTGATTGGGATTGATGTACGCGAGAGCGCCCGTGTGCGCAATAACCAGATTGCCGAAAAATTGGGCATTGCCAAGAGCATTACATTTTTAGCTGAAGAGATCTCGCAAACAACTTTGAAGTCGGCAGATGTCGCAATTGCTCTGCATGCCTGCGATACCGCAACCGATGATGCGATTGCCTGGGCGGTAGGCGCCGATACCAAGTTGGCGCTGATTGCACCATGTTGTCACCACGATATTCAGGCACAGATGGTTGATACCCCAGAGCCGTGGCAGATGATTACGAGAAATGGAATTATGAAAGAGCGCCTCGGTGATCTGATAACCGATGCCTTGCGAATGCAGATAATGAAATTGCTGGGTTATCGCGTAGATGCGATTGAATTTATAGGGGGAGAGCACACCCCACGAAATCTGATGATTCGTGCAGTAAAGACTGGCGCAATCGCCGATAGCGCAGAGCAATCACGCTATGACGCGATGATCTCGCTCTGGAAAGTAAAGCCTGCACTAGCAACCCTTCTCAACCGTTAGACTTACGCGCATGTCCAAAGTCCTTGCATCCCTGCCGGTTGGAGAAAAAGTCGGTATCGCCTTTTCTGGTGGCCTTGATACTTCTGTTGCCGTTGCTTGGATGCGCGAAAAAGGCGCTATCCCTTGCACCTACACCGCAGACCTTGGCCAATACGACGAGACCGATATCGATTCTGTACCGGTTCGCGCCAAAGAATATGGCGCAGAGATTTCACGTCTTGTTGATTGCAAGAGTTCACTTGTTGAAGAAGGTTTAGCGGCGATTGCCTGCGGTGCATTTCATATCCGCTCCGGTGGAAAGCAGTACTTCAATACAACGCCACTTGGTCGCGCAGTTACTGGCACATTATTAGTACGCGCTATGTTGCAAGATAAGGTTGAAATCTGGGGAGATGGCTCCACCTACAAAGGCAATGATATTGAACGCTTCTATCGCTACGGATTGCTGGCTAATCCAAATCTACGCATTTACAAACCATGGCTAGATGCGGATTTCGTGCGCGAACTCGGTGGCCGGAAAGAGATGTCCGAATGGTTGGTCTCTCACAAATTCCCTTATCGCGATAGCGTCGAAAAGGCGTATTCAACTGATGCCAATATCCTGGGGGCAACGCATGAAGCGAAAGATTTAGAAAACCTAGATGCCTCAATTGAGATCGTTAACCCAATCATGGGCGTTAAGTTCTGGGATTCATCAGTTGCGATTGCCAGTGAAGATGTAAAAATCCAATTTGTGCAAGGTCGCCCGGTTGCCATAAATGGCAAAGATTTCAGCGATGTTGTGGCCCTGATGCAGGCAGCTAATGAAATCGGTGGTCGCCATGGTTTGGGTATGGCAGATCAGATTGAGAACCGAATCATTGAAGCAAAGAGCCGTGGAATTTATGAAGCACCAGGAATGGCACTTCTCTTCATCGCTTACGAGCGTTTACTCAGTGCGATTCACAACGAAGATACCGTTGCTAACTACCATGCAGAAGGTCGTCGCTTAGGACGTTTGTTGTATGAGGGGCGTTGGTTAGATCCGCAAGCGTTAATGCTGCGCGAATCGCTGCAACGCTGGGTGGCATCGGCCGTTACTGGTGAAGTAACTATTCGCCTGCGTCGCGGTGATGATTACTCGATCATCAATACAACTGGGCCTGCGCTTAGCTACCACCCTGAAAAACTTTCCATGGAGCGCACTGAAAACGCTGCCTTTGGCCCAGTCGATCGCATCGGACAATTAACTATGCGCAATTTAGATATCGCAGATACTCGCGCCAAGTTAGAGATGTATCGTGATCAAGGTCAGCTAGGTGGCGGCGAATTTAAATTGATCCGTGAAATCGGTGAAGGAGATAAGAAGTGAAGAAGAAGTTACTTGCTGTACTAGCTGTATCAGCCTTATTACTAACTGGATGTGGAGATAA
>JBAXFA010000028.1:0-12745 GCA_037140155.1 Actinomycetota bacterium | reverse complement strand
TTGAAGTCCATATCTCCGAATGCATCTTCTGCACCCAAGATATCTGTCAAAGCAACGTACTCAACCTTGCCATCAACAGTGTCTGAGATAAGACCCATTGCGATACCCGCAACCGGCGCCTTAAGTGGCACGCCAGCGTTAAGCATTGCAAGAGTTGAGGCGCAGACAGATCCCATTGAAGTTGAACCATTTGAACCAAGTGCTTCAGAGACCTGACGGATTGCGTAAGGGAACTCTTCGCGTGTTGGAAGAACTGGAACAAGTGCGCGTTCTGCAAGTGCTCCGTGTCCAATTTCGCGACGCTTTGGTGTGCCAACACGACCTGTTTCACCAGTTGAATATGGTGGGAAGTTGTAGTTGTGCATATAACGCTTATGGTTTTCCGGATTTAAAGTATCGAGCTGTTGCTCCATCTTTAACATATTAAGTGTTGTGATTCCGAGAATCTGAGTCTCGCCACGTTCGAAGATCGCTGATCCGTGAACGCGAGGAATAACTTCAACTTCTGCAGATAGGGCACGGATATCGCGAAGACCGCGACCATCGATACGAATCTTGTCGCGCAATACGCGCTGGCGAACTAACTTCTTGGTTAGTGAGCGGAATGCGGCAGGAACTTCCTTCTCGCGACCTTCGAAGGCGGCAGAAACAGATTCCTTAGTTGCAGCAGAGATTTCATCGATCTTAGTTTCGCGCTCTTGCTTACCGGCGATAGTTAGCGCCTTAGCAAGGTCATCTTTAGCAGCCTTTTCAACAGCAGCATAAACATCATCCTGGTAATCCAAGAAGACTGGGAATTCGGCAGTCGGCTTAGCGGCGACCTTAGCTAGCTTTGATTGTGCATCGCACAAAATTTTAATAAATGGCTTAGCTGCATCAAGTCCTTGCGCAACCACTTCCTCAGTAGGAGTTGGCTGACCGTTCTTGATTAGTTCGATCGTCTTAGCAGTTGCTTCTGCCTCAACCATCATGATTGCGACATCGCCATCGCTGATACGACCAGCAACAACCATGTCGAATACCGCGTTCTCAACCTGTGAATGGTTAGGGAAGGCAACCCATTGTCCGTCAATCAAGGCAACGCGAACGCCGCCGATTGGACCTGAAAATGGAAGACCTGCAAGTTGTGTAGACATTGATGCCGCGTTAATCGCGATCACGTCATACATGTGGTCTGGATCAAGGGCCATAACTGTTACGACGATCTGAACTTCGTTACGAAGTCCCTTTACGAATGATGGACGTAATGGACGATCGATTAAACGACAAGTAAGGATTGCATCTTCTGAGGGACGACCTTCACGACGGAAGAATGATCCTGGGATGCGACCGACGGCGTACATCTTCTCTTCAACATCTACTGTTAAAGGAAAGAAATCGAATTGATCTTTTGGAGTCTTGGAAGCAGTTGTTGCTGAGAAGATCATTGTTTGATCATCTAAGTAAACTGCGGCGGCTCCGGCGGCTTGACGCGCTAGGCGTCCGGTTTCAAAGCGAATTTCGCGCTTTCCGAATTTGCCATTATCTATAACGGCAACTGATGACTGAACTTCTTGACCCTCCATGGGTCCTCCTTTGTTATTTTTGCATTTATATGAACCCGTCCAGGTTCGCAAGGAGTTACCAGCAATAATGTGAAGTAATGAATCGTCGATCGAAGTTCACGCAGAACGAAAGCGTCTTGCGGAAACCACTACCGAGGACCATCGCTTCCACATAAAACTGGAAACCAAACTCCCCTGGCGGGTAGTTATTTAATTAGCGGCGAATACCGAGCTTTTCGATAATTGCACGATAACGATTGATATCTGTCTTTGATAAGTACTGAAGAATTCGACGACGCTGACCTACGAGCAACAACAGACCGCGACGGTTGTGGTGATCGTGTGGGTTGGTCTTTAGATGTGTAGTGATGTCTTCAATACGACGTGAGAGCAGAGCAACTTGTGCCTCTGGGCTTCCGGTGTCGGTAGCTGATGAGCCGTACTTAGCAATGATTTCTTTCTTTACTTCTGGTGTTAAAGCCATTTCTGGTCTCCTATTAGTTACCGCCACGACGGCGACCGGTTTGATACACGGCCACTCACTTTGATCGTTGGACGAGGGTCAGATTACCAGCGGGGCTGTGGATAAGGCAAAATGAGATTTTACTGCTCAGTTAATGAGCGTGCCTGGTCGCAATCTAACTTCATCTGTACCAATAACGGCTCGAGCCCATCAAATTTCAAGGTGTCGCGCAAGCGCCATCCAAATTCAATTGATGCGTTCTTGTCATATAGCTCTAAACCTTCTTGATCAAGTGCGTATGCCTCAACTTGGCGGCCGCGTTCACCTTCAAATGTCGGGTTGGTACCGATTGAAATTGCTGCGGGCCAGTAGTTAATTCCAACTGTTAACCAACCGGCATATACGCCATCGCTAGGAATAGTTTGTCCCTCAATATTTCCTAAGTTTGCAGTTGGATAACCAATTTCTCGTCCCCGCTTTTCTCCATGAACCACAACACCATCAAGGCGATGTGGACGAGAGAGAAGTTTGCGAGCTTCTTCGACTTGGCCTGATGTAACTAGACTACGGATACGCGATGAAGAAATCACTTCGCCTTCACCAGATGCTAGATCTTGTACATCCACGGTGAAGTTAAATTTGGCTCCATCTGCAATCAGAGATTCGACGTTGCCTGCCGCCTTGTGGCCATAGGTGAAGTTCTTACCCACAATTACGGTAGAAGCACTTAACTGCTCAACCAAAATGTCTTTAACAAAATCCTCAGGTGACATCTGGGCGAATTTTTCATTGAATTTCAGAACTGCTACTTGATCGGCATTGTGGATCTTTAACAACTCGACGCGATCAGCCAAAGTTGTTAGCAACGTTGGGGCGCGATCGGGTGCGAAGACATGCATTGGATGGGGGTCGAAAGTTAACGCGATTATGTTGCGGCCATCTGCGATCTCTTTAGCTCGGTTTAGTAATAGTTGGTGGCCTTTGTGGACGCCATCAAAGACTCCGATTAATACGACGCTGCCGGTGGTCATTTGCTAATTATTACCGATTAATTAGCCGCAGCAAAAACGGCGATTGGTTTGGCTTTCCCGGATTCATTCTTCAATAGAGCGATTAAGCGATCATCAGGTGATAAAGCAGCATAGATTGCCTCAGTTGCATTTACCGATAATGGGCGACCAAAGGAAAGTTCTTGCACCTCATCCAGCGCTAATTCGCGCACCTGGAAAGTTGCACGTGCAACATCTGCGAGCTGCAGCGGGCTAAATGATTGTGCTTTTAAATCCTCGAAAGAAATCGCTTGCGAGATAGGAAAACCTGCAACGCGGGTTCTGCGTAGTACCGATAAGTGGCCGCCAACTTGTAGGTCATCGCCTAAATCGCGGGCTATCGCGCGGATAAATGTGCCAGCCGAACAAGTGACATCGATATCTATCTCAATACGCGCACCGTCGTGGCGAATTGCCAAAACTTCCAGCGCAGAGATTGTGATCGTTCGTGCCGCAAGCTCAAATACTTCACCGGCGCGTACTCGGTCATAGGCGCGCTCTCCCCCAACTTTCACCGCAGATACAGAACTTGGTCGTTGCTGTATTTCGCCAACCATCTTGGCAAGCCCAGTTTTAATATGCTCATCAGTAATTTGTGAAGCATCGGCTTCAGAAACAACTTCGCCTTCACGATCATCTGTAATCGTTGCTGCACCCAAGATGATCGTCGCCGTATATGACTTGTCGCCATCAGTGATGTATTGCAGCAAACGCGTACCGTTTCCAAAGCCAAGAACAAGAACTCCGGTTGCCATTGGGTCGAGCGTTCCGGCATGTCCAACTTTGCGTGTGCCTAAAGCTTTACGCGCTACCGCCACAACGTCATGACTTGTCATCGCAGGCGCTTTATCTACAACGAGAAAGCCATCCATCAGTAGTTACTAATCTTCAATAACTTTAGGGGCTTTATATGGATCTTCTCCCCCAGCAAATGAAGCGTTCTTGCGAAGTTGTGCAACTTCGGCATCGAGCACATGAACTTTATCGAGCAGCGAATCAAGTGCTTTAGCTGATTCCGGTAGACCATCTTCAAAGAATTCAATTGATGGAGTGATCCGCGTCTGCAGATCGCGCCCGACTGCGCTGCGAATTACACCCTTGGCGCTTTCTAACGCAGCAGCAGTTGCAGCCCGCTGTTCATCATCACCAAAGACGGTGTAGAAGATTGATGCGTTCTGCAGATCACCAGTTACCCGCGCATCGGTGACAGTTACGAAGCCCAGACGAGGATCTTTAATCTTCGTCTCAAGTAGCTGCGCAACTACCACCTTTATGCGATCGGCAACCTTTTGAGTGCGATGTGATTGGCCCATGATTACGCGCGCTTCTTCTCGCGCATCTCAAAGACCTGAATGGTGTCTCCGATTTGCAGATCCTTCATATTTCCAAGACCAATACCGCACTCGAAGCCTTCCTTGACTTCATTCGCATCGTCCTTAAATCGCTTGAGCGAATCGATAGTTAAATCATCAGCGATAACTTCAGTGCCACGCATGATGCGAGCCTTGGCATTTCGCTTGATAGAACCATCGCGAACGATAGAACCGGCGATATTGCCGGCCTTAGATGATTTGAAGATCTCGCGGACTTCTGCGTTACCGAGAATAATTTCTTCGTACTCTGGCTTGAGCAAGCCCTTAAGCGATAGTTCAATCTCTTCAATCGCGTTGTAGATCACAGAGTAGAAGCGGACTTCCACGCCTTCTTGATCAGCATAAATCGCAGTCTGTGGTTCTGGCTTAACGTTAAAGCCAATAACAACAGCGGTAGATGCAGATGCGAGAGTGACATCGCTCTTGGTGATTGCACCGACACCGCGGTGAATAACGCGTAGATCAACTTCTGCTCCAACATCGAGTTGCATAAGCGCATCTTCGAGGGCTTCCACAGAACCGGATACGTCGCCCTTAAGGATGAGGTTAAGCGTTGAGACTTTGGACTGTTCCATAAAGTCTTCGAGTGAAACCTTCTTGCGCGCCTTAGCTAGTTGCGCATTTCGTTCTGCCGCTTGACGCTTTTCGGCGATCTGGCGGGCAGTGCGATCTTCATCAGCAACTAGGAATGTGTCACCTGCACTTGGTACAGATGTAAATCCAAGAACCTGCACTGGACGAGATGGTCCGGCGGTTTCCACGTGTTCACCGTGTTCATCGAGCATCGCACGTACGCGACCAAATGACCCACCGGCGACAATTGCATCACCGACTTTCAAGGTACCGCGCTGTACTAGAACAGTTGCAACTGGTCCGCGACCGCGATCGAGGTGAGCTTCAATCGCAACACCGCGAGCCACGTCTTCTGCAACAGCACGTAGATCAATTGCAGCATCTGCGGTCAAAAGAATCGCATCGATGAGTTCATTAACGCCAAGACCTGATTTAGCAGATACGTTAACGAACAAAGTCTCGCCGCCATATTCTTCTGCGATCAAGTTGTACTCAGTTAATTGTTGGCGGACCTTATCTGGGTTCGCACCTTCTTTATCAACCTTGTTGACTGCAACCACGATTGGAACATCTGCTGCTTGGGCGTGATTTAACGCTTCAATTGTCTGCGGCATGATTCCATCATCTGCGGCAACAACTAGAACTGCGATATCGGTGACCTTGGCACCACGGGCACGCATAGCTGTAAAGGCTTCGTGGCCGGGTGTATCGATAAAGGTAATCGCACGGTTTACACCATCATGATCGTGGTGAATTTGGTATGCGCCAATGTGCTGAGTGATACCACCGGCTTCAGTCTTTAGGACTTCAGATTTACGGATGGCATCGAGCAAGCTGGTCTTACCGTGATCGACGTGTCCCATAACAGTCACAACCGGTGGACGGGCAACAAGTAAATCGGCGTCGAGATCAGATAGCTCTTGCGCAAGATCGATATCGAAATCTTGTAGAAGTTCGCGATCTTCATCTTCTGGGCTAACAATCTGGATGACATAACCCAGTTGTGCACCGAGAATTTCAAAGGTATCGGCATCTACCGATTGAGTTGCAGTAACCATTTCACCTAAGTGGAATAGCGCAGCAACTAGCGCTGCCGCATCTGCACCAATCTTTTCTGCGAAATCTGCCAGTGTTGAACCGCGACGCATACGGATCTGAGTCTTGCCATCTCCGTGCGGAATAACTGCTCCACCTAATTGGGGAGCCTGCATATTGTCGAATTCATCGCGCAGCGCTTTTCTAGATTTTGGTTTGCGTTTGCTGCTCTTACTTGCATTCTTACCAAATGCACCTGCAGCACCGCCGCGACCGGGGCCGCGATTAGGAGCGCCGCCCGGGCGTTGTGGTCCGCCAGCAGTTGGCGCACCAGTTGTTGGTGCGCTTGAACGATAAGGACTAGAAGATGGTGCACCACCAGTACGTGGTGGGTAATTTCCGGGACCGCCAGTACCAGCCGGACGTGGTGTATTTGGACGCGCTGCAAAACCGGGGCGAACTGAACCAGGTCGAGGTCCTGACATTCCAGGACGTGCACCTGTTGCACCTGTTGGTCGTTGTGGTGGGCGAGGTACTGCACCACCAGTTGAAAATGGATTGTTGCCAGGACGCGGTGGACGTGGAACTGATGCGCCACCAGTTGAAAATGGATTATTACCTGGACGTGGAGTTACAGGTTTTACATCTTCTGCACTTGGTGTCTCTGAAATCTTTTCTACATCTACTGGGGTTGGGGCTGGCGCGATCGATTCGGCGCGAGCAGCTTTAAGCGCTTCTAGATCTACACCGAGTTCAGCGGCTAATTCAGCTGCTAATTCTGGATTTACTTCTGCCGTTTTTTTGGCAGCGCCCTTTTTGGCAGCGGCCTTCTTGACTGGTTTGGCTTCTTCAACTGGCTTGGCATCGGGATACATCTCGATGAGCTTGCGCACGACTGGCGCTTCTACAGTTGATGATGCGGAACGAACGAATTCGCCCATTTCTTGGAGTTTGGCAAGAACAACCTTGCTCTCCATACCGAGTTGTTTTGCCAACTCATGTACGCGGACCTTTGACACATTTCTCCTGTCTTGGCCCGCAATCTTTATTCTAGATATTTATCTAGGGATGCGAGCCTTAGTTGTACGACCTCATAGTCTGAACGAGCTCATTTGAGTTTCATATCTTTCGCATCCATATCTATGAAAAGTTCATCTAGGAACTTTTTGAATTGAGTTACATCTGGCATCTCATCGAGCTTAAAAGCCCATTTAAATGCTTTCCGTTCTATTGCAACGTATCCACACTTGGGGTGTAGCCACGCGCCTCTACCTTGAGACTTTCTGCCTTGAACTGGAGTTACGACCCCGTCGATGCAGTTGACTCGAAGTAGCTGTGAAGGTGTTTCTGATTTACGACATACGATGCAGGTACGTATCGGTTTGATACTTAATCGCATTGCTTTCGCTTCTCTCACCATCACTTCAGGCTAAAGGATAGCGAACTCGCCCCGATTAACCTAAATACGCGCGTAATTATGGCGATGCTGGGGTATCTGGATGGATATCGATACGCCAACCAGTCAGACGTGCAGCAAGGCGCGCATTCTGTCCATCTTTGCCGATTGCAAGTGAGAGTTGATAATCAGGAACAGTTACCTTCGCAGAACGCATCGCTAAATCAACAATTTCAACTTTGGAAACTTTTGCCGGAGCCAGAGCTTCTCCAACGAATACGGCAGGATCCTCCGACCAATCAACGATATCTATCTTCTCTCCGTGCAACTCATCCATGACTGCACGTGAACGTGCGCCCATTGGCCCGATTAAAGATCCTTTGGCAGAAACGCCGGCGCGATGAGAACGGACTGCGATTTTGGTCCGATGGCCTGCTTCTCGAGCAACTTCCATAATTTCCACGATGCGATCTTTTATTTCGGGAACTTCAAGTGCAAACAACTGTTTAACCAGTGCAGGGTGGCTTCGTGAAAGCATTATCTCTGGGCCCTTCATACCTTGCTTTACTTCAACCACAAAACATTTAATGCGATCGCCGTGTTGATAAACCTCGCCTGGAACCTGTTCTTGCGGAGGAATACGACCTTCGACGCGACCTAAGTTAACGTTAATCATCTTTGGGTCACGACCTTGTTGCACGATTCCCGAGATAACATCACCAACCGATGCGCTAAATTCACCGACGATTTCGGCATCATTTGTCGCACGCATCTTTAACTTAATTACTTGCCTGACCGTTGAGGTCACAGTGCGCGCAAAGCCTTCAGGTTCATCTCGATCTTCGCTAATCCGCTCACCAAGTTCATTAAAAGTTGGGACCAAGATAGAGATCTCGCCACTTTCGCGATCGATTGCAGCGCGCGCTTGGCGCTTTGGTTCCAGGGTTTGGTAATACGCCTCCAAGACACCAGCTTCGATTTCAGTAATTAACTGTTCTAGCGGAATCTCTTTATGGGTTGCTAACGCAATTAACGCTTGGACATCTACCTGTGATTTATTCATCGATAGCATCTTTACGATTAAATTCAATTTCAACAACAGCACGTTTGATATCGGCGAAGGCAACCGTGTGTTCTTTGATTCGACCTTTAATATTCTCAACTAGCTTAGCGTTGACTTCATCAAATTCGGTTAGACGCCCGGTGATTACCGCACCATCGCTTAAGGTGACTTTTATCAAGCGAGTTAAATTTTTGGTCCAATGTCGTGGCTGGGTTAGCGGGCGATCAACGCCAGGTGATGTTACTTCTAAAGTAAATGGGGTCTCTCCCATAAATTCGGCAGTATCTAAAAGCTCTGAGATAACTCTTGAAGCAACCGTTACTTGATCAAGATTTAGTGGTGTTGGGCCATCTACTACGCAAGTGACGATGCGGTGGCTACCAGGGGATGCGATCTGTACTTCTTCTAGAAAGAAACCAGCTTCTGTAACAGCTGGAGATATTAAATCTGTGATTGACTGAGTCAAAGACATTTACTGCTCCTTATATTAAATTATTATTAAGTTGTTTTTAAGGCCTTAAGTTTAACATTAATTAAAGGCTGCGAAGGTATCGATCGCTACCTTGACGATCAAAGCTAGCGTCACCCCCATAAAGACTTTTCGGACCAAATTAGATCCACCTCGCAGGGCGATTTGGGCCCCAATTAACCCGCCAGCAACATTGGCAATTGCCAGCGTTAAACCAACCTTCCAAATAATCTCTCTATTGATTCCAAAGATAAAAATCGCCCCGAGATTTGTGGCGACATTTACTACTTTGGCGATTGCAGATGCTGATAGAAAGGCAAAACCAAGTACGGCAACGAGAGTTAAAACTAAGAATGAGCCAGTACCTGGACCAATCAGCCCATCGTAGAAACCGATAATTAGCGCAGCACCGGCGGCAATTTTTAGGCGCCGGCCTTCGCTATGACGCAGTGATTCGATTTGACCAAGTTGCGGTCGCTTCCAGGTGTAGACAAGTACAGCAATTAATAAAGTAACGACTATAGGTTTGAGAATTTCGGTCGGTATATGCGATGCAAGTGAAGCCCCACCCATCGATCCAAGAAAGGCAGGTAGCGCCATTGTTGCCAACAATTTCGAATCGGTTTTAATGTTTCGGCGATACATCAGCGCTGACGCCGAAGTGCCGAAAATAGAGGGCACTTTATTAGTTCCAAGAATCACAACTGTTTCAGATTTGGCCAAGCCGATCATCAGAGCCGGAAGTTGAATTAGCCCTCCCCCTCCAGCGATGGCATCGATAAGACCTGCGGCAAAGGCAGCAACGGCTAAGAATAAAAGTGTGTTGAGAGTTAGATCGGCGAGCACTTTAAGAAAGTGTTGCGATCAGTGCGGTGACAGCAGATACTGCATCAGAAAGGAGAACTTCGGATTTCTCACCAGTCTTACGGTTGCGCATTTCAACTTTGCCATCGGCAAGTGACTTACCAACCACCATAATTACCGGAATACCGATTAGCTCGGCATCTTTAAATTTAACGCCGGCACTTGGGTCGCGGCGATCATCTAACATAACTGAAATTCCCGCACCTTCTAACTTATTTCCAATATCGAGTGCGGTGTCAAAGGGTAGATCTTCTTTACCTGTAGCGACGATATGTACCTTCGCTGGCGCAACTTCTAGCGGCCAAGATAGACCGATCTCGTCGTAACTCTGTTCAGCGATAGCCGCTACTGCGCGCGATACGCCGATTCCGTAAGAGCCCATGGTGACAACTTGAGATTTACCATTTTGATCAAGGACCGTTAAGCCAAGTGAATCTGCGTACTTGCGACCCAATTGGAAGATGTGACCGATTTCGATCGCACGATCGATTACAACCGCAGTTGCACACTCTGGACATGAATCACCTTCGCGTATTTCTGCAGCTTCTACATAGGCAAAT
Organism: Actinomycetota bacterium; assembly: GCA_037140155.1. Taxonomy (GTDB): domain Bacteria; phylum Actinomycetota; class Actinomycetes; order Nanopelagicales; family Nanopelagicaceae; genus Planktophila. The sequence goes on along the minus strand of JBAXFA010000028.1, from coordinate 2,356 downwards.
GGTGTGAAATCTCGACCGTTAACCACGTTACGAGCATGGCGATCTTTCTTATTTGCACCAGTTACCCAAGATGTACCAGGCGCAACGCGTGGATCTGCATAAACAGTGATGCCAGATTTTGCAGCATCTTGCGGTCCGATGTACCCCTTGATCAAAGTAGGAAATTTTGCAAAGTCAGCTTCTTCAAAAGTTCGTAACTCTTCAACGCCAGTTAGGCCTGCCTGTAAACGTTTTAGATCAACTTCGCGATCGCCAGGTACAAGAACTGAGATCGCTTTATTATCTGCCATCAACATCACATTTTTCAGAGTTGAAGCACCTGTATAGCCGCCGCCAAATTTCTCATTAAGGACGGCAACGAGTGAATCAATGGTTGGGGTATTCGGAGTATCTAGCTCTTCGATCGCAGGTACCTTGCTTGCATCTATCGCTGCAACCTTAGTAACCATCGCCTCTACATTTGCAGCAAAGCCACACTTTGGACAAAGGACATAGGTATCTTCACCAGTTGCACATGGCGCTAAAAATTCTTCAGACTTTGAGCCACCCATTGCGCCAGAGACAGCTTTTACGATGTTGTATTTCAGGTGCAAGCGATCGAAGGTGGTGACGTATGCATCGCGATGCTTTTGATAGGAAATATCTAATCCCTCATCAGTTAAATCAAAGGAGTAAGAATCCTTCATCACGAATTCGCGCCCGCGGATGATTCCGCTACGCGGACGAGCTTCGTCGCGGAATTTATTTTGAATCTGATAGATCGTAAGCGGCAAATCTTTATAAGATGAATATTCGCCCTTAACCATCAGGGTGAACATTTCCTCGTGGGTTGGGCCTAGTAAGTAATCTCCACCTTTACGGTCCTGCAAACGAAATAACGATGGACCATATTCTTCCCAACGATTAGTTGCTTCATAGGCTTCACGTGGCAAGAGCGCTGGAAAATGAACTTCCTGGAATCCAGCTGCATCCATCTCTTCACGAATAATGCGTTCCACATTGCGCAGCGTGATTACGCCAAGAGGCAGCCAAGAGTAAATACCTGCCGCGATTCGGCGAATATAGCCGGCGCGAACTAAGAGGCGATGGCTGGGAACTTCAGCATCGGCTGGATCATCACGCAGAGTGCGAAGAAATAAAGTGGACATGCGCAACATAGGCGCAACCTTATCGCGTTATTACTTGACTGTGACGGAAGGTTCGCCTGAGGTAATTCCTGCGGCTTCCATTTCTTCAGCAAGGCGCATCGCTTCTTCGATTAGGGTTTCAACGATCATCGCTTCGGGCACAGTCTTAATTACTTGACCCTTAACAAATATCTGACCTTTTCCATTTCCGGATGCGACACCGAGGTCTGCTTCACGAGCTTCTCCGGGACCATTTACAACGCAACCCATTACCGCCACGCGAAGTGGAACAGTCATTCCTTCAAGGCCCGCCTGCACTTTTTCAGCAAGGGTATAAACATCTACTTGGGCGCGACCACATGATGGGCAAGAGACAATTTCAAGTTTACGTTGGCGCAGATTAAGTGATTCCAGAATCGAGATGCCGACTTTTACTTCTTCAACGGGAGGCGCGGACATTGAAACGCGAATTGTGTCGCCGATGCCTTCTGCCAATAAAATTCCAAATGCAGTAGCTGATTTAATCGTTGCCTGGAAGGCAGGACCGGCTTCAGTTACGCCAAGGTGTAGCGGATAATCGCATTTAGCAGCCAAGATGCGATATGCGTTAACCATAGTTACCGGATCGTGGTGCTTGACTGAGATCTTTAAATTAGAGAAGCCATGTTCTTCAAATAGCGATGCTTCCCAAAGCGCAGATTCTGCAAGCGCTTCTGGAGTTGCCTTGCCGTACTTAGCAAGTAAACGTGGATCGAGCGAACCAGCATTAACGCCAATACGAATTGGAATACCTGCATCGCCAGCGGCCTTGGCTACCTCTTTAACCTTGTCATCAAATTGTTTAATGTTGCCAGGATTAACGCGAACAGCAGCGCAACCGGCATCGATCGCTGCGAAGATATATTTTGGCTGAAAGTGGATATCAGCAATTACTGGAATCTGCGATTTCTTAGCGATCTGTGCCAGCGCATCGGCATCGTCTTGGCTGGGAACTGCAACGCGAACAATCTGACAACCCGAGGCGGTAAGTTCGGCGATCTGTTGCAGAGTTGCATTTACATCTGCAGTAAGAGTTGTGCACATTGATTGCACACTGACTGGTGAATCGCTTCCAACGCCAACACTTCCAACTTTTAGCTGCTTCGTCTTGCGACGCGGATGCAGCGGTGCTGGTGGGGCGCTAGGAATACCGAGATCAACCATGGCGCTATTCTGCCTTAAAAATCATT
>JBAXFA010000027.1:0-12805 GCA_037140155.1 Actinomycetota bacterium | reverse complement strand
GTGGTTTCCGTATCGAAACTGTTGGCCGCAATCGACATGCCGCTTGGTATGCCGGTATCTCAGTAAAGCGCACCGTGATTTCTGCGATGTTGGCTTCGGGCGCTATCGCAGGTTTGGGAGGCGCAGTTGAAACTCTTGGCATTACCTACCGTTATGCCCCGGCCTTTAATCTAGGTCTGGGTTTTGATGGAATCACCATTGCGCTACTTGGCCGCGTTCATCCGCTGGGAATCATTCCTGGTGCGATCTTGATCGGCGGAATGCGCGCAGGCGCAGCCAATATGCAATTTGATTCTGGCGTTGCCCCTGAATTAGTTGACTTACTTATGGCTTTGATTTTGCTTTTGGTAACTGCTCCCCTAATTACCCGCTTCTTCAAAGGTAACTCCAATAAAGCAATGACCAGTGGATGGGGTAACTAACCATGAAACTAATGACTAAACGTAACGGCTATTTCCTATTTGTAGCTCTTGCTACCGCTTATTTTTATTCAAAAGATGGCGATGTCACTTCTTCAGTTTATGCAACAGGTGCGGCATTCGCACTTCCGTTGGCGCTAGCTGCCATGGTCGGAATCATGTGCGAACGCACAGGTATCGTAAATATTGGTATCGAAGGCACAATGTTGTTATCTGCTTTCGTAGCCTTCTTTGTTTCATCACTTACCAAAAACATCATGATCGGTTTGATCTGTGCCATCTTTACCGGCGCAATGATGGGCCTAATCTTGGCGGTAATGGCAGTTGCCTGGCGAATGGACCAGATCATCGCTGGAACAATTATTAACATCTTGGCAACCGGCCTTACTTCATTTTTATATGTACAGGGTCGTACGATTCCTTCGGTATTCCAAGCTATTGAGGTACCCGTCCTTTCGAAGATTCCATTCTTCGGCCCCGTCTTATTTATTCATGGACCACTTACCTTCTTCGGAATTTTTATAATCTTGGCGCTCTACGTTGCGATTTATCACACCTCTTGGGGCCTTCGTTCGCGTGCTGTAGGTGAGCATCCATCCAGCGCTGATACAGCAGGTGTTTCAGTTGTGCGCCTGCGTTATATAAATGTCACTATCGCAGGCGCTATTGGCGCCCTCGCTGGTTCTTACCTAAGCCTGGAACTTGTTGGATCCTTTGAACGCGGTTTTACTGCAGGTAAAGGATTTACTGCACTCGCCTTGATGATCTTTGGGCGCTGGAATCCACTTGGTGCACTTGGCGCTGCTCTCTTCTTCGGATTAGCACAAGCCTATTCCAACCAGTTAATGATCGATCAAGTAGTAAATATCCCGACCCAATTTACGGCGATCTTGCCTTATGTGATGACAATTGTGGTCTTAACAATTTCAGCCGGAAAGGTAAGACCGCCGGCTGCAGAAGGACAACCATACGAGAAGGGACAAGCATGATGAGCGCTCTTCTTGAAGTAACTGGCGTGACCAAGCGTTACCCAGGCGTTGTTGCCAATGACAATGTCTCGCTAACCGTTAACGCAGGTGAAGTTGTTGCGCTGCTCGGTGAAAACGGAGCCGGTAAATCAACTCTGCTTAAGGCAGTCTTCGGACTTATCAAACCTGATTCAGGTGAAATTAAGATCGGTGGAACACCAATCGTCTTTGGCGATACCGCAGGTGTTATCTCGCGCGGTGTGGGAATGGTGCACCAGCACTTCCAACTAGTTCCAGTTATGACCGTTGCTGAGAATTTAATACTTGGTGCTGAGCCAAAGCGCGGCATATTTATAAATAAGAAAGCCGCCTACGATGAAATCATCGCTTTATCTAAGCGATATGGCCTAGAAGTAGATCCTGATGCGGTGATTGAAGACCTACCAGTTGGCATGCAACAGCGGGTAGAAATCCTCAAGGCGCTTCGTAAAGATGTGAAGTTGTTAATCCTTGATGAGCCAACTGCAGTGCTTACGCCGCAAGAAATTGACGAACTTCTAATTGTTATTCGCAATTTAGCCAAATCTGGTGTGGGCGTAGTTCTAATTACCCATAAATTGCACGAAGTCATGGCAGTTGCCGATCGCGTGGTTGTTTTGCGCGGTGGAAAGTTAGTCGGAACAACTTCGCCTAAAGAGACTGATGAAGCAGGCCTTGCGCAGATGATGGTCGGTCGCTCAGTTGTTTTGCAGGTAAATCGCACCGAAGCCAAACGGGGTGGCGTGGTCCTAGAAGTTAAAGGACTTGAAGTCCGCGATGATCGCAAGATCATGTCGGTTAAGGGCGTTGATCTGCAACTTCATAAGGGCGAGATCTTGGGAGTTGCCGGCGTTGAAGGCAATGGCCAGCGCGAATTGGTAGAAGCTATTTGCGGCATGCGCCATCGCGAAGCAGGCGAAGTATTGATTAACGGCGTTGCCACTAAAGATATGCATCCGCATGCGGTGCACGAAGCTGGTATTTCACATATCCCCGAAGATCGCGAGAAGCACGGTTTAGTTGCTAACTACACCATCGCCGATAACTTGGTGCTAAATCAATTTGATCAAGAACCTTTTGCAAAGGGCTGGATCCGTGACTTAAATGAGATCGCCAAAAACGCGATTGCAACTGTTGAGAAATTCGATATCCGAACCCCTTCTGCCTTCAACACCGCAGGTTCCTTATCTGGCGGAAATAAACAGAAAGTTGTTGTGGCGCGTGAGCTAAGTGAAGAGCTACCGGTACTTGTTGCCGCACAACCAACTCGAGGAGTAGATGTCGGTTCAATTGAATTTATCCATAACCAACTTATCTCTGCTCGCGATAAGGGCGCTGCCGTCTTATTAGTTTCTGCCGAACTCGATGAGATTCTTTCTCTATCTGATCGCATTGCAGTTATGTCAGATGGAAAGATCGTGGCAATTGTTGAATCCAAGGATGCAGATCGCAACTACATTGGACGCTTAATGGCAGGGCTTAAGGAGTAAGTAAATTGAAGATTGCAATAATCGCAGGTACCGGTTTCTACAACCTGCCAGCACTCGAAGGCCAAGCCTCTACAACAGTTGATACCGCATACGGACAGGCAGTTATCACAACAGGAAAATGGCATGGTGCAGATGTTGCATTCCTTACTCGCCACGGCGTTAACCACACTGTTCCACCAAGCCAAGTCAACTATCGCGCAAATATCCAGGCGCTTAAGAACTGGGGCGCAGATTTAGTAATTGGTGTAAATGTGGTCGGTGGAGTCTCCAAGAAGTTAAAGCCAGGTGCTCTGCAGTTAGTTGATGACTTTATTGATTTCACACACGGCCGCGCCGATACCTTCTTTGATGGCGTGCAAGAAGGCGGCGTGCAACATACCGATATGACTTACATCTATGACCGCAAGATCCAGAAGGCGCTTGCCAAATCTGCCAAGAAGGCTCAAATCAAACTGCACAACGGTGGAATTTATGCCGTGTACAACGGCCCACGCTTTGAATCACCCGCCGAAATCCGTATGTGCGCAAAACTCGGCGTAACCGTTGTCGGAATGACCGGTGTTCCTGAAGCAACTCTGGCGCGTGAAGCAGGGCTTCGCTACGCCGCAATTGCCGCGGTTGCAAATCCGGCAGCCGGTTTATCCAAAGAAGAGATTAGCCACGAAGGCGTAGGTGAAGTAATTAAGGGATGTGCTGGAAATGTCATCACAATTATTGATGGTGCGATAAAAATCCTGGCTTCGTAGTTGCAGAATAATATGGATCTCTTAATAATCAACGCTCGCTATGCAGTAACTTCCAATAGCAATGATGAGATATTAGAAGATATCTCTATCGGTATACAAGAAGGCAAGATTGTTTATATCGGCAGCGATAAACCGGCTGCGAAGAAAACTTACGACGCTTCTGGAAAGTTAATTGCACCAGGTTTAATCAATAGCCATACCCACTTAGGTATGACGTTGCTGCGCGGGTGGGCAGAAGGCGTAAACCTGCAAGGATTTCTAGAACGTGTCTGGGCGGCAGAAGGCGCCATCATGGATGAGGCAACTTGCGCTCTCGGTACCGAACTTGGTGCGCTTGAGGCGCTGCTAGCAGGCACCACAACGACAATGGATATGTATTTAAATCCTGCTGCAACTCATCGCGCAGCTGTTGGGGTTGGCTTGCGCCATATCGCAGGACCAATCTTCTTTGATTTCCCAGGTTTAGATGGTCTGCAATGGGAGCAACGAATTGAACGCGCCCACCAATGGCCAGCAGTCCTAGCCGATATCGGTGGGCCATACATCCCAACATATTTCATGCCGCATTCAACTTATACAGATTCGCCCGAGAATTTAACGCAGGTTGCAGCAATTGCTAAAGAACTTGGTGCGCGCATTCACTTACATGTTTCAGAGACGCAGGCTGAAAATGATGACATCGCAAATCGATATTCCAAGACGCCGACTGAAGTCTGTCGCGATACCGGGATATTAGATGTGCCGACTATCTTCGGACACGGTGTGCATTTAAGTGATTCGGATATGAAAATTGCCGCTAGTAAAGGCACATCAGTTGGCCATTGCCCAGGTAGCAATATGAAACTTGGATCGGGCTTGGCGCGCTTTAACGATATGCGCAAAGCCGGTATCAAAGTTGGCCTGGGAACAGATAGCTGTTCTTCATCTAATGACCTCGATATGTTCTCGGTGATGCGGATGGCCGCTCACGTAGTTGCACTTCGTGGAACCCCGGCAGATGTTGATCTAACTTCTATTGTTCGCGCCGCAACCATAGAAGCTGCTCATGCAGTGGGCTTGGGCGATCGCGTCGGCAGTATTGAGATCGGTAAAGAAGCAGATTTGATCGCCCTTGATCTACGCGCTGCCCATTTGACTCCAGTGCATGATGTAAATGCCTTGTTGGTATTTGCCGCAGGTCGCGGCGATGTCACAGATGTGTGGGTGGCAGGCAATCAAGTAGTTTCCGATCGCGTCAGCACCAAGATTGATCTAAATGATTTAATAGCGCGCGTAAATTTGCGCATTAAAGCGCTGGAGCCGCTTAAGTGAGCTTTGCGGGTAAGTCCATATTAGTTACAGGTGCTTCAGGATTAATTGGCCAAGCCTATGTTGCGCGCTTTCTCGAACTCGGTGCAACGGTATGCGCACAAGTAAATACCGGCGATCTTTCAGCGCGTGAGAATTTGCACGTTATCGCCGCTGACTTATCGGTTGTTAAATCCGGTAACTCACTTGTACAAGAAGCGGTATCTCGCGCAGGTCACTTAGATTTTGTTATCAATAACGCCGCCAATCAAGCAGTTCTTGATCCAACACAAGCAACCCGCGCTGAAATTGAGTTAATGATGCGGATCAATGTGGATGCTCCAAAAGAGATCATCGATGAAGCAGCTAAATCCGGCGTGAGCGTCGTATTAAATATTTCATCCGTTGAAGCGCTAAATCCGCGCGCGGGACATGAAATTTATGGCGCCAGCAAAGCAGCCTTAGATGTCTTAACTCGTTCGGCATCACGCGCGCATCCTCCAATGCGCGTACTAGGTCTGCGTCTTGGGCTAATTGGTCGTGACGGAATTGATCAAGCCTGGCCGGAGGGAGTAGCCGCATGGAAGGCAGCAACGCCACTTGGACGTTATGCAACTGCTAGTGAAGTTGTTGGTGTAACAGAATTCTTGTTATCTGATGCCAATGCTTGGGCAACTGGATCCACATATGACTTTGATGGCGGCCTTGGCACGCAAAGCTGGTAATTGATCTAGCGCGGAGATGTCAGTAAAAGAGTAATAGCTAGAAATAAAATTCCGGCTGCAGAAAATACCGTTAAGCCACGTCTTACTTTAGGGCGGGCAAGCACCACAGATGCGCGCGCAACCAACGAGATAACAATCGAATACCAAGTTGCAGATGTTAGCGCCTGGACAATCGAAAGCGTAAAGATTCCTAGCGCCAAATTAAATTCTGCCGGAACAAATGCTGGGATAAAAGCGACCGCAAAGACAGCTGCCTTTACATTCGTCATGTTGGTTAAGAAACCTAAGCGAAAGGCTGGACCTAGACCAGTCTTCGCTGCGCCTTCATAATCAAAGCGGCCATACTCTTTCCGAGCTTGCCAAAGTGTTTGCAGGCTCAAGAAAGTTAGATATGCCACGCCGGTGTATTTAAGTAAGTTATATGCGGTATGTGAATGTGCAAATATTTGTGAAAGACCAATTGCCGATGCGCTGCCCCAGACAATTAGCGCGCTACTTGTTCCGAGCAAGGTCATATACGCAGTGCGTGGTCCGCCCATAATTGCTTGGCGCAGAATCATGGCAACTGTTTGCCCGGGTACAAGCGCCAACAAAAAAGCGGTAGCGATAAATGCCGGTAGTACCTTTAAGAAACTGATCAAAATAGATACACCAATCCTGCGTAGCCCCGAAGGGATTCGAACCCTCGTAGCTGACTTGAGAAGCCAGAGTCCTAGGCCGCTAGACGACGGGGCCGTGCCTGTAAAAATACTAGGACAAACATATGTAGTTGTAGTGCGGTACTGCGCTGGGGTACCAGGACTCGAACCTAGACTTACTGAACCAGAATCAGCAGGGCTGCCAATTACCCCATACCCCAATACAACAGGGGAAAGGATACCCCAATTTTTTGGTGCGATTTATAGGGCCAACGTTGCAGAAATACGAGCCAACGAGGTTTCCTTGCCCAGTAACTCCATAGATTCAAAGAGCGGTGGAGAAATTGTCGATCCGGTAGTTGCGATGCGAACTGCGCCAAATGCAATACGTGGCTTAAGTCCCATCTCTTCAATTAGCGAAGTGCGCAGCGCAGCTTCAATTGATTCGTGGTTCCAGGTGCTAAGTGGAGTTAACTCGGCCAAGGTGCGCTTAAGCACTTCTTTCGAAGCGCTATCTGTGACCTTTGAAAGTGAGGCTTCTTCGACAGCAAAGTTCTTAACAAATAAGAATTTCAACATCGCAGGCACTTCATCTAACTTAACGATTCGCTCCTGAATTAAAGGTAAGGCTTGCTTGACTAGTGCAATCTCGGCATCAGTTCCGGTGATGACTTCGGCATTAGTTAAAAATGGCAGCGACCATTTTAAAAATTCATCTAAAGTCAGCGCACGGATCTTGTCACCGTTTATGGCTTCTAACTTCTTCATATCAAAGCGGGCAGGAGATGAATGAACTTTATCTACTGTAAACATCTCACATAGTTCAGCCATCGTGATATTTTCGCGATCATCACCAGGTGACCATCCCAGCAGCGCTAAGTAATTGCAGATAGCTTCTGGCAAATAACCTTGTTCGCGATACCACGAAATGGATGCTTCACCGTTGCGCTTAGAAAGCTTGGCGTTATCTTGACCCATCACAAAGGGTAGGTGGGCAAAGACTGGGTAATCAGCGATTGCAACGCCCATTGCTTGATAAACCCGGATCTGTCGTGGCGTTGAAGATAGTAAATCTTCCCCGCGCAGAACGTGGGTGACCTTCATCAAAATATCATCGACGGCAACTGCCAAGGTGTAAAGCGGTGAACCATCAGCGCGCACCAAGACAAAGTCAGGGACAAATTTATGATCGAAAGTTACTTCGCCGCGAATTTCATCTTTAAATGTGGTGCTGCCATCTGGCATACGCATGCGCACTACAGCTGCGCGACCTTGTGCTTTATATGCCGCTATTTGCTCATCTGTTAAATCACGACAATGGCCGTTATAGCCAGGTGCAACGTTAGCTGCGCGTTGTGCTTCGCGTACTGCTTCTAACTCATCAGGCGAGCAGTAACAGTGGTAAGCATCTTTCTGATCTAAAAACTTCTGCGCCCAATGCGCATATTTATCTAAGCGTTGCGATTGTAGGTAAGGACCATTTTCGCCACCAACTTCAGGACCTTCATCCCAATTAAGCCCAAGCCATTTCAAGGTATCGATCGCAGCTTGAATATATTCATCGGTAACACGAGTGGTATCGGTATCTTCAATACGAAATAAGAATGTGCCACCTGTGTGGCGGGCATATGCCCAATCAAATAAAGCAGTGCGGATATTTCCGACGTGTAAGTCACCAGTTGGTGATGGTGCAAAACGGACCTTTACTTTTTTCTCACTCACGGCTTTGCACTCACCTTATTTGTTAGCTGACCCAAACCATCGATGCCGACAACGACGTTGCCACGTGCAATCAGCGGTCCGATCCCTGCTGGAGTGCCAGTAATAATTACATCCCCTGGCAGTAGCGTCATAACTTGCGAGACGAATACGACGATATCGGCGACGCTAAAGATCATCTGATCTAAAGTCGCATCTTGGCGAATCTCATCATTTACCTTTGAAAAAATACGTTGCGTGCCAGGCACAAAATCAGTTTCGATCCATGGGCCGATTGGGCAGAAGGTATCAAAGCCCTTAGCGCGCGCCCACTGGCCATCGCTCTTTTGTAGCTCACGACAAGTCACATCATTTGCCAAGGTGTAACCAAAGATGACTTCATTTACGCGTTCTTTAGGAACATCTTTACAGACGCGTCCGATAACAACGGCAAGCTCTGCCTCGTAATCAATTGTTGGCGCCATCGCGGGCCAGACAATCGTGTCCCCTGGACCAATCACAGATGTATTTGGCTTTAAGAAGATAATTGGTTCTTTCGGAACATCCGAACCCATCTCTTTGGCGTGGTCGGCATAGTTCTTGCCAACAGCCACGATCTTGCTGCGGGGAATAACAGGCGCCAATAATCGCACCTTTGTTAATTCAACTTTTGCGGCAGTCTTAGTTACGCCGTGATAAATCGGATCTCCCGAGATAACGGTGATTGAGTTATCGTCTTCCAGAACCCCAAAGAGCGGGTCTGCGCCAAGACCTGACTCAGGTCCCGGAGTAAATCGAACGATACGCATTGGGCTATCTTACGCCCTTGTTACGCCACCGTTTGCATCGATATGAAAGATAGTTGCCTGCGGAGAATTATCTGTAATTACTGCCGTCAAAGCTGATTTCTCGCCAGCAATAACCACGCCTTCAATACCAGCAATTTGTGATGCGGCAGCAACTGTAAAGACTGCTTGAACTGCATCTAACGTTAGGGCAGGTGCTGCGATATTTATTGCAACATATGTGCGCCCAGTTGTATCGCGCAACGCCGCGGCTTGCTTTGCACCAGTGCGCGCCAAAGTTGATGTAGCTAGCGTTGCTAACTTTTGATCCTCTGGATTTTCAAAAGCGTTACTCATGGTCTTCCATACTCTCATCTTTCAAACGTTCGATAATTACGCTGCTAATTTTACGACGACGACCGAGTGGGCGCTCAGAGGTAATTGACCAGCCAGCAAGTGAAATGGTGCTTCCGGCAATCGGTACACGACCCAACTTCTGGGCCATTAGTCCACCGATTGTGTCCACATCTTCTGAGTCGGCTTTATCAAAGTCGATCTTTAACTCATCGGCTAAATCTTCGATGTGCAAGGTCGCCTTAGCGCGCGCCTTATCTTCGGTGATCCAGATAAAGGCTTCTACCCCATCATCGAATTCGTCGGCAATTTCACCAACGATTTCTTCAATAATATCTTCAATAGTAATAATTCCAGCAGTTCCGCCATATTCATCAACAACGATCGCTAAGTGAATCTGATCGCGCTGCATCTCTTTTAAGAGATCTGCGGCAATCTTGATTTCTGGAACAAAGACGGCTGGACGCATATGTTGTTCAACTCGCTCATTTGTTTCGGCTTCGTGATGATCAAGTGCGCGTTTGGCTAAATCTTTTACATATGCAATACCAATAATGTTGTCGAGATTTTCGCCTACAACCGGGATACGTGAATATCCAGAGCGCAAGGCAAGTGATAGCGCTTGACGCAGCGTCTTATCGCGTTCGATCCAGACCATATCTGTGCGATGGACCATTAGTTCGCGCACCAAGGTATCGCCGAGTTCAAATACCGAGTGGATCATCTCGTGTTCATCAGATTCAACAAGGCCACGTTCGTGTGCTTGATCTACTAGATCACGTAGCTCGGCTTCGTTGGTAAATGGCCCGCTGCGAAATCCCTTTCCTGGTGTAATCGCATTACCGATGGCGATTAAAAGATTAGTAACTGGCCCCAAGATAAAGGCTAAGAAGTAAGCCACTGATATACCAGCACGCGCCCATTTGTGAGGTTGTTGGCGACCTAAAGTACGTGGCCCAACACCTACGACAACGTAGGAAAGCACGACCATGATTACTACCGTAAGTGCCATCGCTTGGGCAGATGAATATTGACGCAATAGCGCAACCGCTAAAAGTGCCGCAGCAGTAAATTCGCAGATCTTGCGAACCAGAAGCAGAACGTTTAAGTAACGCGCAGGCTGTTGTGAATACTTCTTAAGTAGATGACCACCACGCTTGGTCTCAATTTCTTCAATTAAGACTCGCGAAATAGAAGTCAGCGCAGATTCAGATGCAGCAAGAAATCCAGCAAAGGCGATTAAGAGAATAATTGCGGTGATATTAAAGGCGTTCATGCGCTGGCCTGGTACTTCTTTACCAAATCTTCTTGCAAGGCAAACATAACTTTCTCATCTGCCGCATTTGCATGGTCATAGCCCAAGATGTGCAGGAGGCCATGGGCGGCCAAGATAAAGATCTCATGATCGGTTGAGTGACCTGCGGTTGCTGCTTGTTGTGCAGCAACGGTCGGAGAAATAACGATATCGCCAAGAGTTACCGCTTCATTAGGTTCAGTTGGCATATCCATTGGGAAGGAGAGGACATCGGTAGGTCCACCTTCATCCATCCATTTAATATGAAGCTGCGTCATCTCAGTTACATCTACAAAGACTAAGTTAACTTCGCATTCCGGGTTTAGCTTTAGTTCAAGTAAAGAATTTTGTAGCAATTCACGGACGCTTTCAGCAGGCACAAGTTCGCCAGATTTATTGGTGATTTCAATAGTCATTTTATGGATTATGAGTTACGGATATTGCGAGGGGCAGATTTTGCTTCATCATATTTTTCGTAGGCTTTTACAATATCGCCGATCAAACGGTGGCGGACCACATCTTCAGCAGTTAACTCTAAAAATGCGATATCTGAAATATCTTTCAAAATATCTGTAATCACGCGCAGGCCAGAGCGCGCGCCATTAGGTAGATCTACCTGGGTTACATCTCCGGTAACCACCATCTTGGAACCAAATCCAAGGCGCGTTAAGAACATCTTCATCTGTTCAGGTGTGGTGTTCTGGGCTTCATCCAAGATAATAAATGCATCATTTAAAGTACGTCCGCGCATATAGGCAAGGGGCGCGACTTCAATAACACCGTTTTGAATCAAGCGCGGAATTGTGTCCACATCGATCATGTCATGCAGCGCATCAAAGAGCGGACGTAGGTAAGGATCAATCTTCTCGCTTAAAGAGCCCGGTAAAAATCCTAAGTGCTCGCCAGCTTCAACAGCCGGACGCGTCAAGATAATGCGATTTACTTTCTTGGCTTGCAACGCAGCAACAGCCTTAGCCATTGCCAAATATGTCTTACCAGTACCAGCAGGACCGATACCAAAGGTGATGGTGTTATCTTCGATTGCATCAACGTAACGCTTTTGATTGGCAGTCTTGGGGCGAATTGTTCGGCCGCGATTGGAAACTATATTTAGTGAGAGAACTTCGGCTGGACTTTCCGCTGGTTCTTGCCCCAACATCGCAATGCTGCGAGTTACCGCATCTACAGTAAGAGTTTGCCCAGAACGGATAACAACGACCATTTCGGCAAATAACTTTTCAAGTGCTAAGCAATCAATATGTGGTCCGCGCAGAGTTATCTCGTTGCTGCGCACCGTAATATTTACACTTGGGAAAGCTGCTTCAATTATTCTTAAATTGGCATCGCCGGCGCCGATGAGTGAGACCATCGCAATTGCAGGCGGGATCGTGATTAGAGTGCGTTCCATATAGTCAGTGATACTACTTTTAACCGGGTGGCCAAGCGAGTCCACGCCCACCAAGCAGGTGCAAGTGAGCGTGAAAGACGCTCTGGCCGGCATCTGCGCCGGTATTAAAGACGGAGCGATATCCAGTTAGCCCGCGATCGCTGGCAATCTCATCGGCTGCGGTGAATAGCGCTGCCGTAATTGTGGCTGACATCTTTGCCAGCCCAGCTGCGTTCTCAGTATGAACTGTTGGAATGATCAAGACGTGGGTTGGGGCTTGCGGATTTAAATCGTTAAAGGCGACCACGTTCTCGTTACGAAAGACGATATCGGCAGGAATTTCACCTTCGATAATCTTGCAGAAGATGCAATCAGGATCTAGCGCCATAAGTTGACTATACCTTTACCAGATTTTTAGCGCCGCGTTTAGGCCCGACAGCGCTGCCATTCCGGCATGAGCGGAACGAAAAACTGCACGACCCATGTGTGCAACCTGGGCGCCAGCACCTGCAAATAGTGCAAGTTCTTCATCGGTTAGCCCACCTTCGGGGCCGATGATTACCAGAACTTTCTTTGCGCTGGCAGTAACTACATCGCTTAACTTATCGGATGCGCTCTCGTGTAAGACAATCACTGAATCATAATTAGGAATTTCGGCAGCAATTTTCTTGGCATCTAAAACACCCATCACAAATGGAATCCGATTACGTCGTGTCTGCTTGCTGGCTTCGCGCGCAGTCACAGCTAGCTTCTGCATTAAATCTGGAGTTGCCTTACCGATCGAACGAGTAGCTGCCCATAATAAAATTACATCGGCTCCACCTGCAGTGTTTAACTCGATGGATTCTTTGATGCGATCGCCTTTGGTTAGAGCTTGTGCAACTGTAAATTCCACAGGAAGCACTTCTTCATAACCAGTTGTTGTAACGCGCACCGTCATTGATTTCTTTGCAATTGCGATTACTTCCACAATCG
>JBAXFA010000026.1:0-12914 GCA_037140155.1 Actinomycetota bacterium | reverse complement strand
GGCAGAGCCGGGGGATTTACAGTCCCCTCCCATTGGCCGCTCGGGCAACCCGCCAGGGTGTTCAGTGCGACGGCGTAAGGGTACAGGAGCAGCCCACCAACTCGCTAATTGGCCCATTCTCCCCAACTAACCTTTAATTGAGGAATGAAATTGCGGCGAAAACCAGTAGTAATTACTCTCGCAATCTTTCTAGCTATTGCGGTAACTACCGCAAGCAGTTACTTATATGAATTTATTCAAGATCACAAAACTCTTCCTCCGGTTGCATCGCATACGGATATCACAAATCAACCGATGCAAACTTTCAGTCAATCGCTAGCTACCAATAGACCATCAGATAATTCCAAGTATTCAGATTCTTCCTGTCCCAAGCTTTCACCAACATGGGTAGCCGATGAAAATCTGCAAAAAGGTGTAGCGATGACTGTTGAGAATTGGAAAAACCTAGATTTGAAAAGCGCGCAGGGAAGCGCACTCTGGCTGAATAAAAGCTCGGGTAGTTGTGGCGATACAGTAGATGTTCATGCTTCTTTATACGGCAGCGGTGCTGAAAATTTCCATCCTGGGACGCGAAGTATCGAAGCCCTGCGAATAGGTTGGTACCAAGGATCTGGTGCTAGACAAGTTTGGGACTCTGGCCCGATTAATTTAAAGGAAAGAAAGATCAACCATCCACGAGATGCGACTCGAATGGTTGATACCAGGTGGCCAACTACCATTCGATTGAAGTTGGATCAGCACTGGGTGCCAGGTTTCTATTTATTTATCACAAGATCACCTGAGGGAATTATTGAAAATGCTGCGCCCTTTGTTATTCATAGTCCTTTAGGTAGTTCAAAGTTAATGGTCATGCACTCGTTCATTACCTGGAATATATATAACTCATTTGGTGGGCGCTCTGGTTACTTTGGTGCTGGTGCAACAAAGCCTGAGCAGCGAAGCGATCGTAGTCGTGTTATCTCCTTGGATAGGCCTATCGTTGGAAGTGGCGGATTTAGTATTCACCGCGATGCGCTTTCCCTAGTTCAGTTCCTAGAGAAAGCAGGAATTAACACTGACCAGTACTCAGATTTTGACCTAGATGCTTGGCCATCAATTACTAAAAGCTATAACGGAATAGTTTTAGGTGGGCATCCTGAATACTTCACTCGTCGAATTTATGACACCTTGATCGCTGCTCGAAATACCGGAATCAATATTGCAATTCTTGGTGGCAATACTGGGATTTGGCAGACTCGATTAGCCGATTCAAAAATTGGAAAAAGTCGACGAATTGTCATGTATCGATTTGCCGCTCAGGATCCAGTTACAGATCTGAACCAAGTGACCATCAAGTTTGAAGATCACCGATTGAATATCCCCCCAACGTTACTCACTGGAAGTTTGGCTGATGGTGTACATGTTTACGGAACAATTAAAGCCGTTTCTATTCCGAAGTGGCTTAAAGTTCCTGCCAATGCTGCGATCAGCGGTATATCTCCAGATAGTGAAATAGAGCACGTAGTCAGCACTCCAGCTTCACCACCTTCAGTGAATATTTTATTTTCAGGAGCTATGCACTATCGAGATGCACCCACTGTTGGGCAGAAAATCAGACCTGTTCCGGTAGCCCAATCTATTTGGTTCACAACACCTTCGGGCGCAGCCATCTTCAATGCTGGAATCTCTACGTGGAGTTGTGACTTGATCCAAACCTGCGCTTATTCAACAGTGGACGAGGCTTCGCGCGCGACAATGGCGTCAGTTACTACTCAAATCCTGACTCTGTGGCAGAAGAAAGGCGTTGGCAAAGAACTAGTTTGAACGCCTTTTCCAGATAAAAAAGAGCAATAGTCCCCCGCCAACAACCAGGGTCGCGCTAATAATTAAATATATTGAAATTTTATTTTCAGATCCACTATTTTGCGTAAAAAGTGTTGTCGCATTCTCATCGGTAGCCGCAATTGGTTTTGGTGCAATAGTAAATTGATATTCACCGTTAATAACGTGTCCATCGGCAGCTACGGCTCGATAATTGACTTTGATTACACCTTTTACTTCACTTGGGGCTAAGTTTATTGAAAGTACAGCGCCAGATACTTCAGGCTTTCCAGAGGCCAACTCCACATCTGATTCATCTTTTACAGATATTGAATTCGAATTTCCAATACTTACCAACTCTTCGGCAAATGTCAGCGAGATGGTCGAAGGCAATACATCGACTGTTGTATTTGCCGCTGGATCTGAACTAATTAATACAGTGTGGGCAGAGGCGGGTAGCGCGATTAATGAAACCGCCATAAACGCTGCCGCAATTAAGACCTTCGAAATCTTCATATTTGAAGTCTATCCGAGGTGAACTTCTTTATTTACCTTGGGCGCGATAACCTTGCCTCATACCGGGTTGATGAATGCCCGTTCGTTTTAGGAGGGTCAAGATGGCCGATAGCAGTTTCGATGTTGTTTCCAAGATCGATCGTATGGAGTTAGATAACGCAATCAATCAGGCGATCCGCGAAATAGATACGCGCTTTGACTTTAAAAATACTGGTGCCAAGATTGAAATGGCCGGCGAGAAGATCAATATCGAAGCTGATACCGAAGAGCGCGCAAAGGCGACTTTAGAAGTTATTAAAGACAAGATGATTAAGCGCGGAGTTTCACTTAAGCATATTGATCCGGCCGAGCCACAACTTTCTGGAAAGATCTACAAGATCTCTTGCCCGCTTAAAGAAGGCATCTCAACTGAAAATGCTAAGAAGATCGCTAAATTCTTACGCGATGAAGGTCCAAAGTCAGTTAAGTCGCAGATCCAAGGTGACGAACTTCGCGTGACAAGTAAGAGCCGTGATGATCTGCAAGCGACTATGGCAATGATTAAAGAAGGCAAATGGGATTTCGCTGTTCAATTTGTGAATTTCCGTTAATTGAATAAAGAGAGACTTGGCCTCACTTACGGGGTTAGCGCATATGTTCTGTGGGGCATGTTTCCGCTTTATTGGCCGCTGCTTGAACCGGCAAGCTCGTTAGAGATCGTCTCTCATCGCGCCGTTTGGACAATGGTGTTTTGTTTAATTGTTCTCTATTTAACTAAAGCACTTAAATCGACGCTGGAGACCTTTAAGCGCCCCAAAGTGGCAGCTAAATTATTTGCAACAACAATATTGATCTCAATTAACTGGCTGGTCTATATCTGGGCGACCAATAACGGACATGTGGTTGAAGCCTCTCTTGGCTATTACATAAATCCGCTCATTGTTATCGCCTTCGGCGTGATACTTCTTAAAGAACGGATGCGCCCGCTGCAATGGACCGCAGTTTCAATTGCAACTATCGGTGTTCTGGTTTTAACAATTGATTATGGCCGCCTGCCTTGGGTTGCACTTGGTTTAGCTCTTTCTTGGGGCGGCTATGGTTTGATGAAGAAGCAGCTTGGTCTTGGTGCGCTAGAAGGTTTAGCGATTGAAACACTGATCGCCTTTATTCCATATTGTGGGTATTTATTATTTATCGGCTCAAAAGGCGAAGGCCAATTCGGCCATGGCACTGGGCTAACCATCCTTTTAATTAGCGCCGGTGCAGTTACAGCCATTCCACTTCTTTTATTCAATGGCTCAACTACTAGATTGCCTTTTACGACAATAGGGCTTTTGCAATATATAACGCCAACAATTCAATTCTCGATCGGTGTTTGGATTCGCCATGAAGCGATGCCAACGGCGCGCTGGGTTGGATTTATCTTTATCTGGCTGGCGCTAACTACGCTGGCAATTGATTTAGTTCGCTCAGGCAGATCGGTCAATAACAGCATCGCATAGCGAAAATAACGCTGCAGTGGCCGGCGTCAATGGCAGCGGACCGAGCGCAGCTCTTGCTTGCTTGGCAACTTGGCCAAGTTGTTCTCGTGCTTGGTTTAAACCATCGTGGCTACGTAGGGCGCGCAGTACTTGTGCCACAGTATCTTCATCATGAATAGGTGCACTTAATAACCTTTGTAGTTCGGCATCCTCAACCTTGGTAGATGCCATCACATTTAACGTAACTAGCGTTGGAACACCTTCACGTAAGTCGGTACCAGGAGTCTTGCCTGATTGATTTGATTCACTGGCGATATCGATTACATCATCGGCCAATTGGAAGGCGATGCCGATCTGTTCGCCGAATTTAGTTAAAGTTTCAGTTACTTCGCGCGGTGCGCCAGATAACATTCCACCAAAACAGGCGCTCGTTGCAATTAGCGAACCAGTCTTATCCCCCACAACGCGCAAGTAGTGAGCAAGTGGATCTTCCCCATTTTGCGGGCCTTGCGTCTCCATAATCTGACCAATAACTAAACGCTCAAAGGTGCGCGCCTGTAAGCGAACTGCTTCTGGGCCAAGATCTGCCAATAAATCTGATGCTTTAGAGAATAGGTAATCACCGGTCAGGATCGCAATTGTGTTGCCCCAGCGATTGTTAGCGCTTTCAACTCCGCGGCGCAGTGGCGCTTCATCCATAACATCATCGTGATAGAGCGTTGCTAAATGCGTTAGCTCGCAAACAACTGCTGCTGGAATAATTTCCTTGCGAGTACTATCTCCGAAATGTGAAGAAATTAAAGTCAGTAGCGGACGCAACCGCTTGCCACCTGCAGCAACTAAATGCCTAGAAGTCTCTTCAACAAGTGGGTAATCACCTTTTATATGCTCGCGCAGTAACTCTTCAACGCCCTGCATACCAATTGCCAGATCTGCCTCTAGCGAGGGATCTAGCTCAGGTATACCGAAGGATGGCATTAGCGCAGGAAGCTGGCTGTGCTTTGGATGAAGTTAATCAATGGTGTTGGGTAAATTCCCAAGGCGAAAGTTACGACTGCGGAGACAATGATTGCGACCTGTGTGTAGATTGATGGGATCACAACGCTTGTGCCATCTTCAACTGGATCCTTGAAGAACATCAAGACAATTACGCGAATATAGAAGAATGCCGCGATTGCAGATGAAAGCACGCCGGTAATCAAGATTGCAGTTGATCCACTCTCGTATGCAGCCGAGAAGATCGAGAACTTTCCAATAAATCCACTAGTTAGTGGAATACCCGCAAAGGCAAGTAAGAATCCAGCAAAGGCAGTTGCTACCCAAGGAGAACGCTTACCAAGTCCACTCCAACGGTTTAAGTCAGTTACTTCACCTGCTGAATCACGTACCAACGTCACAACGCCAAAGGCGCCAACAGTGGCTACCCCGTAAGCAAAGAGATAGAAGATAGATGCATCTAAACCTGATTTATTTAGCGCAATTACGCCAGATAGTAAGAAACCAGCATGTGCGATAGAAGAGTAAGCGAGCATGCGCTTTACATCGCGTTGCGCGATTGCAACCAGTGAACCAAAGACCATTGTCACGAGTGCGATTGCAATTAAACCTGGGCGCCATTGCCAGAAGGCTTCAGCGAAAGAAACATAGAAGATACGTAGCATCGCGCCAAAGGCTGCGACCTTTGTTGCAGCTGCCATAAATGCGGTGACTGCAGTTGGCGCACCTTGATAAACATCTGGTGACCAGGCATGGAAGGGAACTGCGCCCACTTTAAAGAGCAGCCCAACTGAGAGGAAAGCGATTCCTAGCAAGAGATAAACATCGTTGCCGGTGCTGCCAATTACGGCTGCGTGAATGCCTGCAAAGGAGGTAGAAGCTGAATATCCGTAGAGATAGGCAACGCCCATCAAGAAGAAGGCTGAGGCAAATGCACCTAGCAAGAAGTACTTAAGCGCGGCTTCTTGGGACATCAAGCGGCGGCGGCGCGATAGCCCGGCCAATAAGTAAAGTGGAAGCGAGAGCATTTCAAGTGCAACAAATAGAGTTATCAAGTCTGTAGCTAATGGGAAGAGCAACATTCCAGCTACTGCAAAGAGAGTAAGCGGGTAGATCTCAGTAACTTTTAAATCTTGTTGTAGCGAAGTGCGCTCTTCATCTGAACCAGGAAGTGCCGCAGCTAACGCGGTGAAGTTCTCTTGATCAGCAAGTAAGAAGACGGCGATGATGGCGATAATCAGAATGGATGCTTGTAACAACAATCCAGCGCCATCGAAGGAGACTGAGCCCATTGCAGCGGTGGTGGATGATTTCCCGCGCACTCGAATAAGTGATGCCAGCGAGAGAACTAAGGTCGCTAGCGTTATAAAGAGCTGAGATGCAGGACGTGAATTACGTGGTGCGAAGGCTTCAACTAAGACGCCAACTAGCGCACCAGCTAAAACGATCAGAATAGGTGCAAGAAGTGCGTAATCAAGAGTCGGCGTTACGAAGTTAATCATTACTTGCCCTCACTAATGGTTGGTGCAGGATCAGTAAATCCTTGTAGGGAAATCACATTTGCGGCCGCTGGATTGATTATCTTAAGTAACGGTGATGGGTAGAAACCTAAGGCAACGATCACTGCAATTACAGGTGCGATCGCAATCTTCTCGCGCAACGTCAGATCCGTTAAGTGTTCATTACCTGGAGTAGTTGGCCCATGCAGAGCGCGCTGGACCGGAAGCAAGATATATAACGCAGCTAGAACAATTCCGAACGTGGCGATTACTGCTGCAACTGGATAGCGAGTAAATGTTCCAACCAAGACTAAAAACTCGCTGACGAAACTAGATAGTCCAGGAAGTGCCAAGCTCGACATTCCGGCGATAAAGAATGACCAAGCCATGATTGGAGTTACTCGTTGCAAGCCACCGAAATCTGCAATCGTTGAAGATTTGCGGCGCGAAATCATAAAGCCGGCAACTAAGAACAGTGCGGCAGTTGAGAAACCATGGTTAAACATATAAAGAGTTGCACCAGAATGACCTTGTGTAGTCATGGCAAAGATTCCCATGGTGATGAAACCAAAGTGTGAAATAGATGTGTAGGCGATCAGACGCTTTATATCTTTCGCACCTATCGCAAGGAATGCGCCGTAGAGAATTGAAATTACGGCAAGGGTAATAATTAAAGGCGTGAAGGTTTTACTGGCATTTGGAAATAGCGTTAAGCAGTAACGGATCATTCCAAATGTACCGACTTTATCGAGCACACCTAGTAGCAAAACTGATGTCCCTGGAGTCGCTGACTTTGCCGCATCTGGTAGCCAGGTATGTAGCGGCCAGAGCGGTGCCTTAATTGCAAAGGCGATAAAGAAGCCAAGAAATAGCACGTTCTCCATCATCGGAGTTAGCACTGTATGTAAACCAGCGAGTGTGGTTATATCAAAAGTGCGATTTCCATAACGAGTTGCCATTACGAAGATGCCGATTATTGAGGCCAGCATTAGTAGCCCGCCGAAGAGGCTATAGAGCAAGAATTTAACGGCAGCGGCTGCGCGTTCACCTGTTCCAAATCCACCAATAAGGAAGTAAACCGGAACCAGCATCGCTTCGAAGAAGACGTAGAACAAGAAGAGATCAGTTGATGCAAATACGCCGATCATCATCGTTTCAAGAACTAGCAAGAGTAAGTAGAAGGTCTTTGCGCTCCAGCGTCCGCCTTCAGATTCGTGCCAGCCGGCAAGGACCACGATAGGCGTTAACAGAACCGACATAAGGATCAAGACCATGGCAATGCCATCTACACCGAGGGCGTAGTTGATACCGAAGGCCGGGATCCATTCGTGTGATTCCACAAATTGGAAGCCAACCTTATTGAAATCAAATTTCACCGTCATCAAAATAACAACAAGTGCAACCAAGATAGTTGTGGCAAGTGCAATCTGTTTAGTCAATAGGACGTTAGCTTTTGGCGTAAACGCTAGCGCTGCAGTACCAAGTAGTGGCAACAACATGGAAAGCGTTAATAGGTTCATATTTGCAAAGTTCATTGTGTGACCACCCAAATAGACGCAATTAGAGCGACCGCTCCGATAAGAATTAACATCGCATAGCTGCGCACAAAACCAGTTTGAGTTTTGCGTAGCGTTGAGCCAGAACCGAGCGCCATCTGACCGATGCCACGTACTGCGCCATCTACAACGCTCTGATCAAATTTCACAAGTGCAGATGTAATCGCCTGCCCAGGACGCATAAAGAGCGCTTCGTTGATCTCATCTTGCAACAAGTCGCGACGGGCGAAGTGCGTAAATTCAGTAACATTTTCAGGCGCAACTGCATCAACTTCTGAAAGCTGGTACTTCATAACTGCAATTGCTGCACCGATTACAACCATCGTAAGGGCTAGGCCAGATACAACGATCGGCGGCAATAGTTCAGTATGTTCGCCGTGGTTTTCAAATAAAGGCTCCAGCCAATTCTTTAACGCGTTGCCACGAGATAACAAGAAGCCCGATGAAACAGAACCAATTGCCAGAATCGCCATTGGTAACCACATCAAAATTGGTGACTCGTGTGGATGCTGGTTATCGTCCCAGCGCTTTGGACTAGTGAAAGTTAAAATCATTACGCGCGTCATATAGAAAGCAGTAATTCCAGCGCCTAACAGCGCTGTGCCGCCCAATAGAATTCCCTTTACGCCACCAGCATTAAGCGCAGTTTCAATCAACATATCCTTTGAGTAGAAACCAGCAAATGGTGGAACACCGATAATTGCTAGGTAGCCAAGACCAAAGGTAATAAATGTAATTGGCATAAATTTACGTAAGGCGCCGTATCTGCGCATATTTACTTCATCGTTCATCCCGTGCATAACAGAACCAGCACCGAGGAACATACCTGCCTTAAAGAATCCGTGTGTAAGCAAGTGCATGATGGCAAAGGCGTAACCGGCAGGGCCGAGGCCGGCACCTAAGATCATGTAACCAATCTGCGACATGGTTGATGCTGCAAGTGCTTTCTTAATATCATCTTTAGCGGTACCAACTAGCGCACCAAACATCAAAGTTATCGCGCCAACTATTACAACAAGGAGCTGAGCAGTAGGAGCGGCATCAAAGACGAAGTTAGAACGAACAATTAGATAAACACCCGCGGTAACCATCGTCGCTGCGTGGATCAGAGCCGATACCGGAGTTGGTCCTGCCATCGCATCGCCAAGCCAAGCTTGCAGCGGGAATTGGGCAGACTTTCCGACCGCGGCAACCAATAACATAATTCCCATCGCGGTCATCGTGCCTTGTGATGCGTGATGTGCATGCTCTTTAACGCCAGCAAATGAAACTGTGCCTAGTGCAGCAAAGGAGATCATGATCGCAAAAGAAAGGCCCATATCGCCGATACGGTTCATAACAAATGCCTTCTTAGAAGCAGTTGCATATGCCGGTTTTTGATTCCAGAAGCCAATTAGTAGGTATGAGGCAAGGCCCACGCCTTCCCAGCCGACGTAGAGATTTAAATATGAGTCACCTAGTACAAGTAGCAACATCGCTGCAATAAAGAGGTTTAGGTATGCAAAGAAGCGGCGGCGATCGCGATCGTGTGACATATAAGAAATTGAGTAGATATGGATCAGCGTGCCAACGCCTGTGATCAAAAGGACGAAGCAGATCGATAGTTGATCCAGCAACAAAGAAGCATCGACGTTAAAGGATCCGACACTTATCCATGAGAATAACTTTTGGGTTACTGGCCGGCTCTCTGTCGCACGACCCAACATTTGAGAAAGCTGAAGTAAACCGAGGCCGAATGAACTTGCCGAAAGTGCAGTAGCCAGCAAGTGGCCCCACTTATCTGCGCGGCGACCTAAAAGTAAAAGTGAAAGCGCGCCAAAGAGTGGCAACGCGATTAAGTAAACCAGCCCGTTAGTCGTGACCATAGTTATCGCTTCAACAAACTAGCATCGTCAATCGATGCTGATCGGCGCGAGCGATAAATCGTCACGATAATGGCCAGACCGACCACGACTTCGCAGGCGGCAACAACCATCGTAAAGAAAGCCACTACTTGGCCATCGAGGGTTCCGTTGATACGTGAGAAGGTAACTAAAGTTAAATTAGCCGCGTTGAGCATTAGCTCAACACACATGAAGACAACGATCGCATTGCGACGAACAACAACGCCAACAGCACCGATGGTAAATAAAATCGCTGATAAGTAAAGGTAATTATTAATACTCATTACTTCTCCTCCACAATTGATGTATCTACATTGTCGAGTTGGAATTGACTTGAATCAATTACATCGCCACGCGCTTTAAGCGTTGCTGAAATAGATGATGGCGCTGGTGTGCCATCTGGCAACAACGCCGGAACATCAACTGCGTTATGTCGTGCGAAAACTCCTGGGCCAGGAAGTCCTGCAGCGCCGGCAAGGGAGCCAGTACGGAAACGGTTAACCGCTTGTTCGCGCTGGCTAGGACGCGGATTGGTGCGTTGATGATGGGCTAAAACCATTGCGCCAAGTGCTGCGGTTATCAAGAGCGCAGAGACGACTTCAAAGGGCCAGACATATTTAGAGAATAAAAGTTCGGCTAAACCTTGCACATTTCCCGATTGGTTTGCGATATCAAGTCCGATTGCTTGACGACCAAGAGTTGCATGTCCCAAAAGTGAAACCAAAAGTCCACCAAAGCCAAGAGCTGCAGTAATTGCAATTGGGCGCAAGCCGGTAATAGTTTCGGTGAGCGAATCTGAAGAATCAACGCCAACCAACATGAGGATAAAGAGGAAGAGCATCATTACCGCGCCGGTGTATACAACAACTTGGACGATTCCTAAGAAGAGCGCATCTTGCGCGATATAGAAGATCGCTTCGGTAATCATTACCCAAGCTAGCAACAAAGCAGAGTGAACAGCTTTCTTAACTAATAACATTCCAATTGCAGCAACTATTGAAAGGGGCGCTAAAACCCAAAATAGCGCCGTCTCTGGTCCCTGGATTGTAAAGAGTGGTTGCATTACTTGATCTCCTGTGAAGGATGAGCTTCTTTAACATCACCGTTGTAATAGTTGGTATCTGTCATACCTGGATACATTGGGTGAGGTGGTGGCAACATACCTGCGCGCAGTGGCCCAAGTAGATCGTCTTTCTCAAAAATTAACTTTGCACGAGTTGAATCTGCTAGTTCATATTCATTGGTCATGGTTAGTGCGCGAGTTGGGCAGGCTTCGATACATAGACCACAGAAAACACAACGCAGGTAATTGATCTGATAAACCTTGCCGTAACGCTCACCAGGTGACATCTGATTATCTGGAGTGTTATCTGCGCCTTCTACATAAATCGCATCTGCTGGGCATGCCCAAGCGCATAGTTCGCAACCGATACATTTTTCAAGTCCATCTGGGTGGCGATTTAATTGATGGCGACCGTGGAAACGCTCTGCAGTTAGCTCTTTAACTTCTGGATACTGAACAGTGTTTACCTTTTTAAACATAGTAATAAAGGTGACCCAGAAGCCTTGCAGCTGCGCCCAGAAGCTCTTCGCGCCTGGTTGATCGACCTTTTCATATGCAACAGATGTGATATCTACATCGTTAGAGATATGTGGTTGCACGGTATTTGATTCGTTCTGATCAGCCACGATCGCCTCCTTGGTTAGAAACGTTGATGGTTGTTATTTCAGATGGAAGTGAAGGAACTGCAAAGTTTGGTTCTGCTGCAACTGGATGCACTACAGAATCTCGCTTCTTCTTAGCGCTATCAAAGGCGGTAGAAATTCCAAGAACAATCAAGACGACAACACCGGCAAACCCAAAGGTAACTGGACGAGATTGGCTAGTTGTTGAAATTACGCGCAAGGTGGCAACAACCAAGATCCATAACAATGAGACTGGAATTAAAACTTTCCAACCAAATTGCATGAACTGGTCATAGCGCAGGCGCGGCAATGTGCCACGTAGCCAGACGAAGACAAAGAAGAAGAATAAGACTTTGATAAAGAACCAGATAAGTGTGAACCAGCCACCGAGCCATTGTTCAGTAAAGCCAAGTCCTGGGAAGGCGTGATATCCGCCGAGGAATAGCGTTGTAGCAAGGGCTGATACCGCGATGATATTTACATATTCAGCTAAGAAGAAGAGCGCGAATTTAAGTGATGAATATTCAGTGTGGAATCCACCAACGAGTTCGCCTTCAGCTTCAGCTAAATCGAAAGGAGCGCGGTTGGTCTCACCGACCATAGAAATCGCGTAGATAACAAATGATGGGAAGAGTACAAGTCCGTACCACCAAGTTTCTTGCTGTGCTTGAACAATGCTTGAAGTCGACATTGAACCTGAGTAAATAAAGACAGATACGAGTGAAAGACCCATCGCAATTTCATATGAAATAACTTGAGCGCTAGAACGCAACCCACCAAGTAGTGGGTAAGTAGAACCAGATGACCAACCAGCTAAAACGATTCCGTAAACACCGACTGATGCAGTTGCCAATACATATAGGACACCGACTGGAATATCAGTTAACTGCATTACGGTCTTTTCACCGAAGAAGGTGACTGGGCCAGTTAGCGGCATAACCGCAAAGGCCATAAAGGCAGTTGTGGCGCTGATAATTGGGGCGATAACGAAAACGACTTTATCTGCTGCCGCCGGAATTAAATCTTCTTTTAGCGCCAGCTTTACGCCATCTGCCAAGGCTTGAATAAGACCAAATTTTCCAACGCGGTTTGGACCAACGCGCATCTGCATGCGAGCCACAATGCGACGTTCTCCCCATACAGACATGATTGTTAATACAACGCAGACTGCGAAGACGATTACCGCTTTAAGGGTAATGATCCAGCCTGGATCATCTAGTAACAATTGTGCATTTTTCATGCCTTCACCACCGTTACTACATCGCCGTGCACAGCATTTAGTGAAACTAGGGTTTGTGTACCGAATGAATTACGTGGCACCCAAACTGCATCATCATGAATATCTTCAACCAGCGCTGGCAATGAGATCGAACCATGTGCATTTGCAACGCGCAAAATGTCGCCATCTTTAACGCCCAAAGTTTCAGCGCGCTTTGGAGAGATAACTGCAACTGCCTTACGGGCTGTCCCAGCTAAATTCGCTTCACCCTTTTGCATGGTGCCAAGGTCAAGTAAGCG
>JBAXFA010000025.1:0-13139 GCA_037140155.1 Actinomycetota bacterium | reverse complement strand
CGGGTGCGATCCTGCGAACACTAGCTCGCTAATTTAGGCAGCGCGTAGCAAAAGTAATTGGTTATCTATTCCAGAGACTAGGTATCGAATTTTATTTAGAACAATCCAGGCAGAATCAAAACCATCTGGGTTCTGCTCTTTAGTAACTAGCGATAGCGCGCTCTTGCCGATATCAAGTGCGCAGAGCCTTTCCTGACAGTTGAAGATGGTGGTCTGCCCATCGCTACTTAAGAATTTACTTGGAGTTCCATAACCGGTAGTTGGCAAGGTTTTGATTGCCGTTGGTGCAGCTAGATAGGCCCATCTGATTTGTTCTGCTCTTGGCAGGGTCAAAGTGGAAGAAGTTAGCCAAGTTGCTAACACTCCACGAGCTCCCTTTTGTAGCGCAACGTCATATCCGACAACTGCGATTGGTCCACCTGATGAATCGAGAGTTGAATAACGCCAGGCAGTTGAACTTAAACCAGTTCTTTGCGCAACTCGGATTGCACCCGATGTCGCTTCTTTGCGCGTATTGATTGTAAGTACTGAGTCATAGAGCAAGATCGTGTCTTTGCCATCAAAGAGCGCATCTAAATGAAAACCAACATCGCCAGTTGTTCGATCATCGGTCTTGCGATCGCCATCGACTAGTTCGTAACTCCATTCCGTTGCACCTTTCGCTTTTACAGCCCCGAGCAGAATTCCTTGTGATTCATCGCGGTAGAAGACTTGTACGCCAGATGCGCTAACCGAACATGCGTTAGAGATACTGACATCACTTGCGGTACGCACGCGATTCGGATCTTCGTAGCCATTTACCGAAGGCCCATTTCCATCTACAACTTCGTATTTAAAGGATTTACCGTCGTATGTGGCATAACGCAGATCTTTATCTACTGAATCAGCGTAGAAGATATGGAGCGTTTGCGCCTTCCCGTAACCACTAACGCAGGCAGAGACGTCACCGGTAATTGCATTTCTAGTACGTCCAGCAGTACCGCCTCGTCCATCAACGGTTAGCTTGCTCCATACTTTTCCAGTCCAGAGCGCAACTTTAAGCGCTCCGTTATTGGCATCTTGATAAATAATTGCTGGATTTGTATTAAAGGTAACAGTTGTTAAATTCTTTGCATCTGCCGCTGGATCTATAATGCTTGATTTCCATCCCGCTTGCGGAGTTACTGCATTAGTTGTTATCGCATCAGAAGTACCTAATGAGTTAGATGCGGTAACGGTAAAGGTATAAGCCGTACCGTTCTTGAGGCCAGACATAACTGCCGGGCTATTGGTAAAGCTCTTCTCCGCGCCAGTTTTAACGTTCTTGACCGTGTAGCTCGTGATTTGGGCGGCTCGCGCATTTGCAGGCGGATCAAATTTGATAATTGCCCCAGCATCGGAAAGTAGCGCTTCGGCATTGCGCACTGTTTGCGGAATACCCACTGCAATCCCAGCAGGTGGCTTTGTACGCAGATCTTGCATCATCGCAAGAAGTAGCGGACCCGGCTCGTGGAAAATTTCACCAGCATCTAAATTCGGCGACATAACTGCATCGCGCCCAGCTTTAGAGAATGTTGCTTCATCTAAGTGGCTAATGGATGAGCCATCTTCATAAATCTTTGGTGAATATAGAAGTGGTTTTACGCCACCATTTATTGCAATTCCTTGCGCACCTGACCAAACCAACTTTGATGTAAGAGCTTCACCTAATTCAAGTGATGGTGATGGTAAGTCCGAAAGTC
Source organism: Actinomycetota bacterium (assembly GCA_037140155.1). GTDB lineage: Bacteria > Actinomycetota > Actinomycetes > Nanopelagicales > Nanopelagicaceae > Planktophila. Next base: position 11,418 of record JBAXFA010000025.1, on the reverse strand, counting down.
TGCGCCCATCTCCAGTTTGAACATAAGCATCATATGGAGTTGGTTGATCAATTGATCCGTATCCAAAGAAATTGTCGTAACTATCGGTAGATAGAAAACCTAAGCCGTGTGCCATTTCGTGGAGTATTACCGATTGCAGGTCGTACTCAGATTTACTTGGTCCATTACTGCCACCGCGGTACCAACTGGCAAGTGAGTTAACAGTGATGACCATTTCGGGGTTATCTCCATCTAAATCTTTACCAGCTAACGCATTTGCTAGCGCTGATGGATACCAAAGGCTGGGATCGGGTGCACCTGAGAAATTGGCGAAGTAACTTCCGGGGCGCGCACTTCCTAAGATGCTAAAGGAAGAAGATCTACCCCAAGTGGCATCAATATAAATTGGTACTTTGGAATCAAAGTTCTCAGCCCAGGTGTCTATCGCTGCTTGAACCTGAATCTTTGTCCATTCTGGAAAATTATTATATTTAACAATAAATTTTGCTTTCTTCTCAAGATGAGCAACTTTCGGTGTTGTATCTTGCTTTGCAGTTGTGGCAGGTCCTGCATAAACGCTTCCCCATTGTGTTGCGGGGCGAACCAAGACAACCGATTGTGCATTTGCTGGCGCGACTAAAGCTGTGAGGGAGATCGCAAAGATCGTAGATATGGCGCTAATTCGCGTCAGAGATCTCAGATTTTTCCTCGCCATAGCGCCCAACGCTATCAGGGTGCGAGAATGTCTCCATGTCCTCAAGTAACGATCGATCTGATCTCAGTCAGGTAATTGCTCGAATGAAATCTGAGCGACCTGCTGTACTTAACTTCTCATCGGTATCTGATCGCCCTGAACCAACGTTGGAGGAGGCCCGCGGAGAGTTAGCAGATGCAATTGGACAGTTAGCTCACACGATTTTCTCAAAGAAGTATGGTCCATTAGTTGGAACAGTAACTAAGACAACCGCAGAAACTCTTTTAAAGAGCGGTGAAGAGAATTTATATCGCGCTAAAGGTGATGCCACGCTAATTATTCAAGAGTTAGTAGATCGTGCATTTACCTCAAAGCCGTCTAAGAAAAAATGAGCAATTTAGTAACTATCTATTCACGCCACAACTGCCATCTCTGTGAAGCAGCCGAAGCAACACTTACACAGCTAAAAGAAGAGTTAGCTTTTGAAATCGCAATTACATATATCGATGGTGACGCAACTCTAGAAAAACTCTATGGCCATGAAGTACCGGTAATTCATATCGATGGAGAGCACCACGACTTTTTTAAAGTAGATCCAGTTAGATTTAGATCTTCCCTTGAAAGACATCGTCAGCATCAATAATTCGATATGAATAACCTTGTTCAGCAAGGAAACGTTGACGATTCTGTGCAAAATCTTGATCGATAGTGTCGCGCGAGACAACTGAATAAAACTTTGCGCCGCGCCCATCAGCCTTAGGGCGCACAATTCGTCCCAGACGTTGGGCTTCTTCTTGGCGTGAACCAAAGGCGCCTGATACTTGAATTGCAATAGTTGCTTCTGGCAGATCGATAGAGAAGTTAGCTACTTTGGAAACAACCAAGCAGGTAATCTCACCGGTACGAAAAGCGGCAAATAACCTTTCACGTTCCTTAATCGGCGTTTCACCTTTAATTACCGGCACACCTAAAGTCTCAGATAAATCATCTAGCTGGTCAATGTATTGGCCAATAACCAAGATCTGTTCTCCAGCGTGCAGGCTTACCAGCTCTGCAACAACATCGCGTTTAGTTCGGGTGGTTGCGCAATAGCGGTATCGCTCTTCTGGTTCGGCAGTGGCATAAGAAAGGCGCTCTGCCTCAGTTAGATTTACGCGAACTTCAATACATTCGGCAGGTGCGATATATCCCTGTGCTTCAATCTCTTTCCAAGGAACATCAAAGCGCTTTGGACCGATCAGTGAAAATACTTCACCTTCCATGCCATCTTCACGAACTAGCGTTGCGGTTAGCCCTAAGCGACGGCGCGATTGAATATCGGCGGTAAAGCGAAAGATTGGCGCCGGCAACAAGTGCACTTCATCATAAATAATCAAGCCCCAGTCGTGGGTGTCAAATAAATCTAGGTGCGCATAAACGCCATTCTTCTTCTTGGTCATTACTTGATAAGTCGCAATTGTTACTGGGCGAATCTCTTTCTTTGCTCCAGAATATTCACCGATCTCATCTTCATTTAAAGTTGTACGGCGAAGTAATTCATCACGCCATTGGCGGGCGGCCACAGTGTTAGTTACCAAAATTAAAGTCGTCGCCTTGGCGTGCGCCATCGCAGCTGCGCCAACAATTGTCTTTCCGGCACCGCAGGGCAGAACTACTACGCCAGAGCCACCATGCCAGAAACCTTCTGCCGCAAGTTCTTGATAGGGGCGGATCTTCCAGTCGTTCTGCTTTAAATTAATTTCATGGGCTTGGCCATCCACGTATCCGGCAAAATCTTCTGCCGGCCAACCCAGGCGCAATAGCGATTGCTTAATCGCACCACGTTGGCTGGGATGTACGGCGATAGTTTCTGGATCGATGCGCACACCGAGCAGCGGCGCAATCTTCTTAGCGCGAATAACTTCTTCGAGGACCCCGACATCGGTTGTAATCAAGATCAAGCCATGCACTGGATCTGCTTCTAGGCGCAGGCGGCCATAGCGCGACATAGTTTCGGCCACATCGACAAGTAATGAATGAGGAACGGCATAACGCGAATATTTAATTAAGGTATCGATTACTAGCTCTGCATCATGTCCGGCAGCCCGCGCATTCCACAAACCAAGGTTTGTTAAGCGATAGGTATGGATATGTTCAGGGGAGCGTTCTAGTTCAGCAAAGGGTGCGATTGCGCGACGACATTCAGTCGACATCGGATGATCAATATCAAGCAGCAGCGTTTTATCGCTCTGAACAATTAGCGGGCCTTCACTCATTTCAGTAAATCCTTAATAAAAGCATGTAGCAGGGAGCTGCGTTCTTCAATTGATTTCAAACTTAACCATTCGCTGGGAGCATGTGCGCCACCACCGATTGCACCTAAACCATCAAGAACTTGCGCACCGGCAGCTGCTGCAAAATTGCCATCGCTGGCGCCACCGACTTCGGCGCAACCAAGCGGTGCCATGCCAATAGATTTTGCAACTGCTTCAATCTTTTCATAGAGCGCCTTGGTAGAAGAGGGTTGTAGTGGTGGACGATTTAACCCACCAGTTACTTCTAAACGCGCACCTGGAATAGTTGCCTTTAAAGATTTGATAGCGCCATCAATACGTTCGAGTTCAGATTGCGCAAATGAGCGGGCATCAATTTCAAGAACAGCAAGATCTGGAACAGTGTTTGCGCTATTGCCAGATTTTAAAAGAGTTGGAACAACTGTTGTCCCGTGCTCATTATTTTCAAGTGCAGCAAGTTGCAAAATAGTATGTGCGATTTCAACAGTCGCGTTAACGCCCTTTTCTGGTTCTAGACCTGCATGAGCAGCTAACCCATGTACCGAAATCTTGTACATGGCAGTTCCCTTGCGACCGGTCTTAACCTTGCCATCGAGTGATGCCTCTAGTACCAATACCGCCTTCGCCGCTTGAGATAAATCCATAATTAATTTACGTGATGCAAAAGATCCGGTCTCTTCATCTGTTGTTGCAACTAAGGCAACGCGATCGGCAACGCCATCAATATCTTTGAGCGCGTAGAGCGCTTGCACAAAACCGGCCTTCATATCAAATACACCAGGTCCGCGAACTACATCTCCATTTACTTCCCACAAAGGTTGATATGAGCCATGTGGCCAAACGGTATCTAAATGCGCAAGTAAGAGAATTTCTGGTTGGTTTGCGCCCCACCAAAATACGGGGCGGCCTTCAATCTCTTTTATTTGTGCAGGTGTACCCAGAACTCGAGTTGCAATATCGCTAGCTAAACGAACAACGTTCTGACATGCCGCAAGATCTTCACTTGGCGATTCACATCGCACCAGAGCTTCAATCGCAGCCAACATAGGGTCAAGTCTGCCGTATTTGGTCTCATTCGCGCTTGTCATATCGCCGCCACTCCAGTTATGCGGGCGATTCTAAAGGTCTGCACCTCACCAGTTGCATGATCACGCGCGATTAGCGAACCAGCCGAGAGTTTTAAAGGATCGATGATGCGATGTGAGACCAAGCCATTGTTATCGGCGTAACCAATAGAAAGTGAAGTCGCAGGCTGGTTCTGTAGATAATCAACCAAGATATCTAGAGTTTCGTTAGCTGTTGTTCGGGGCAATGAGCCCAGCGCATTTGCTGCGATATTGCGCAAGGTACTTTGGCGATGGCTAGATTTTTCACCAGTACGAAGTGCGCGTAGTGCACCTTCCAATTGCACCTCATCGGGGCGATCGAATTCACCAATAATTCGCGGTGGACGAGCCTTTGATTTAGCGCGTTGGATGCGTGGTCCGCTAAGTAGTGCACCTTGTGAATCTTCACCCGCAGGTAAGTAACCAAAGCTGCGCAAGATTGACATGGCATCTGCAGCATCATGTGAACAGATCAGAACTTCAGGTGCGATCTGGCGTAGAGATAACATTTCCAATCGCTTATCGTTAATAATCTGTGCGATCAGCGCAGAATCTTCACAGCGTATAAATGCTGAGGTATTTCCCACGCGCAACTTGCCATGCTTCTTAGCAACATCGGCGATTAAATATTCCAGTGGTTGTGGCATTGGAGTCTTCGATGTCTTCTTTAAGAATGCTTTGATCTCATCGCCTGTACGGCCATGATCTAATCCACGACGGATAGTTGCTTCACTAAAGCGGTAAACGGTTGCACCGCCACGACTTTCGATCTCAGCAAGAATTGCTAACTCTTGAGCAATCTCATGTTCAAGTGGCCCTGGTGCAATAGCAGTGTGATCGCTCTGAATAAGTATGTGATCAACTGGTTTTGGCAGATCTTGGTCGATTACATCTAAATCTTCACCAGATAAAAGCGCGATCGCATACTTGGAAATCGCGCCTTGACCGGTAAGGCCGAGCCATTCTGCTTCGCGCAGCGTCCACTGTATGTAATCACTTGGTATTCCGCCGCTACGACGTGCCGGCGTACTCCATTGCGCAAGGGCAATTAGCGAGGCAAATTGTGGTGCTGTGCCTTCACTCTCTTGAAGTAAGCGCAGCGTCAATTTACGGAGCGGAGCAGCAGCTACGCGATCTAGTTCAGGGCCAAGTGGTGCCACATTCTTTGACTCTTCTTTGCCAACGAGCCCACTAACGCGTGAAGTAATTAACCAAGGCGCAACAAGTGATTGCCAGCGGGCCGATGGTGTCTGCGTTAACCAGATATCGAATTGGCTAGTTGGCAGGATGCGATCATCGGGATCAATCGTTAACAGTCCAGCCAAGTAAGCAAGCTCTGCCACAAACGCTGCGCAATTTGTATCGACACCAAGATGAGTGGAGATAATCTTTAGATCCCGAACTCCTAAACCACCAGAGCGCAGAGCATCTGCTGGTTCTTGCGCCCAGAAATTTAATATTTCTTCTGTCCAACGTAGAAAAGTTGAAATATTTGCAATCGCTGCCAGTTGTACGCTCTTACTGTCGCGCTTATCGCCGGTGAGTGCAGGTGCTTTTATAAACAGCTCTTTATGGATCTTTCCACCACGTAAGTAAATGGCGACTTCGCGTGGCATTAAGACGGTATGAGAATTTGCAACAACTACAAAGTCATTTTCTAATAACCAAGCAACCCCGGCGCCAGGTTTCTTAACATCGGCGATAGTTCCACGCGGCGGTCCCCAGACCATGGCATCTAGCGCCTTCTTTGCCGCAGCCGGTGCATCATCTAACTTCTTTAAATTTAACTTCGCCATTGATTGTGGACCAAGGCCGGCACAGTCGTTTCCAAGTACTTCGCGCACGGTAGTTGGTAGGTATAAACCATCTTTTCCGCTGTAGATAAGTCCACGTTCAATAAGACCTGGAATTACAAAGAGCGCTGCCTTATCTGTAATAGCGGTAATACTTTTTTCGGTGAATGGTTCAGCTGAAACCGCGCATGCTTCCAGAACTTGATATTGCCAAGCGTTAAGCGCATCAATTGCTCGCGCCAAGCTAGGTGCAGATGTCGCTCGAACGGCAAGAGATGCAATATCCGGCGGAACCGGAGTTACTAAATCTGGGCGATGCGAAAAGAGCGAAATGAGGGCAGCGTCATCCAAGGTACGTAAGTAATCTGCAAAGGAGCGCGTTTCCATAACTTGCCTACATTACTGGCAAGACAGGTACTAGCGCGAATTGGCTATTTAACTCAGCGCGACTTTCGGCGGGGAGTAAGTCTGGTTCCGATCCACGCAACACGCGAGACCATCGGACCAAGTAATCTATTTAGAAAACGCATCCGGCGAAAATCATGAATTGGCCAGCGCTCTTTGAGGGCGCGGATTCGTAGCTTTGCATCAGGATTTATCGCAGATGGATTTCCCACGGTGAGCAATAACGGTAAATCATTGTGGCTATCGGAGTAACCAAAACAATTCTCTAAATCAAAACCATGTTCTTTAGCGAGTTCGGCAATCGCCGTTGCTTTCTCACGCCCATGCAAAAGTGGACCATTCATGGCACCGGTGTAGTGACCATCTTCAATTGCCGCCTTGCTGCCGAGTGCACCAGTAAATCCCAAACGTTCGGCAATTAACGTCGCCATATCTTCGGGCGCTGCAGTGACCAACCAAACTTCAACGCCATCATTTAGATGGCGTTGTGCGATTTCAATTGTGCCTTCCCAAAGTGCTGGAGATACATATTCATCATAAATCTCTTGGGCAACTTCTCTAATTTCAGAAACATTGTGCCCACCGATAAAATCTTGCGCAGATTTCTGAAAACGATTTATCTCATCTTGCTTCTCGGTACCTGTTAAGCGAAATCGTAGGTTTGCTAAAACGAATCGCGAGATATCTGATTTGGTAAAGAAGCCGCGCTGGTACATGCCCCGGCCCAGGAAGTAAATCGTTGAACCCCGCACCAAGGTGTTATCGACGTCGAAGAAAGCCGCACGCCGCGGTGTGAGTGACATGTCACTACCCTAGCGATTAAGCGCGATATTGCCCTGCCATAAGACGCTTTATGCTTAGCGCTATGAGTTCTACAGTCCACGTCGCGCGCCACGGTGAAGTCGAGAATCCCCACAAAATTCTCTATGGCCGTCAACCCGGTTGGCGTTTATCTAGCCGCGGACAACAAATGGCCGAAGTTTTAGGTGAATGGTCTAAATCAATTGATTTAGGTGCGCTGCATGTTTCACCTTTACAACGAGCACAAGAGACAGCAGCGCCAATTGCCAAAGCTCACAACATTGAAATCACAACCGATGAGCGTTTAATTGAAGCTGGAAATATTTTTGAAGGTAAGAGCTTTGAACCAGGCAGTGGAATTTTGAAACATCCAACTGCTTGGCGCCATTTATATAACCCCTGGAAGCCATCATGGGGTGAACCATATGAAGAGCAAATAAATAGAATGTTTGCGGCAATTTTTGCAGCACATAAAGCGGCAAAAGGTAAAGATGCGATTGTGGTTTCACACCAATTACCGATTTGGATTACGCGCAGCGCTATCGAAGGTCGTTCCATGTTGCACGACCCCCGCAAACGCGAATGTACTTTGGCATCTGTCACAAGCATTCACTTTGATGACGAAGGCGTTATTTCGGGACTTTCATACTCTGAGCCAGCCGCTCATTTATTACCTCCAAAGAAGTAATTAATTAGATGTGCAAGCCAATTTCCTTAATCACATTGGCTATTGTCTCTGTCATTTCGCTAACCGGATGCGGTGGTGGAAGTTCCACGCCGGAAGAAAGTTTTATCGAAGGAAGCGGCGCAGTTACATCTATCAAAGCCGCAGATCGCAAAGCTGCTCCTGAACTTTCTGGAGTGACCTTGAGCGGTAAGACTTTCACATTCACTCCAGGTCAAGTAGCCGTTGTAAATGTCTGGGCATCATGGTGTTCACCGTGCCGTGCAGAAATTCCAACTCTGATTGAGCTAGCAAAGCAATATCCAGATGTGCAATTTATGGGGCTATTAACTCGCGATAATCCGGCAACCGCAGAAGCCTTTGCCCGCAGATTGGCTATGCCATACCCAACTTTTATAGATGATTCTCTTCTTATTGGCTTCAAGGGAACCTTGCCCGCTAACGCCATTCCTTCAACGGTATTAATCGATAAAAGTGGCAACGTGGCAGCGCGTATCTCTGGAGCGGTAACTCTTACCTCGCTAAGTAAGTTAATTCGAAAGCTAGAAGCAGAATGACTAATTTCTTCGTAGATCAACTATTTAGTGGCTTCCTACTAGCTGCTTTTCCAATCGCAATTTTGGCAGGGTTAATTTCCTTTATATCGCCTTGCGTATTGCCATTAGTTCCGGGCTATCTATCTTTTGCTGCTGGATACTCGCAGGCGAAAGGTCGGGTCTTTTTAGGTTCACTGCTCTTTGTAATGGGATTTAGCGTTCTCTTTATTTCTTATGGCGCGCTATTTGGTGGAATTGGCGCGCAAATCTCGGCTCACGAAGAGTTAATTACGAGGATTCTTGGAGTAATAACAATCTTTCTCGGATTAATTTTTATGGGACGTTTTCCAATGGCGCCAACTTTTTCTCCAAAGATCTCAACTAATGGTGGATTGATTGGTGCACCGTTATTAGGTTTTCTCTTCGGCATTGGTTGGACACCTTGTATCGGACCTGCGCTAGCAACAGTACAAACACTTGCCTTTCAAGAATCTAGCGCGGCACGTGGTGCGATTTTATCCTTCGGTTACTGCATCGGATTGGGCGCACCATTTATAGCCTCTGGTCTTTACCTAGATAAATCTGCGCGATTGCGCAAGTTTTTAACTAAGCGGGGAGATTTAATTTCAAAGATCGGTGGTATTTTCTTAATTCTTATAGGTATCGCCCAACTTCTTGGAATCTGGACTGATTTGATGGCTTCACTTCGTTCCTTCATCTCTGATTTTGCGCCGGTGATCTGATGAGCACAGAACCCGTACTTCCGGAATTAGGAGCCACAGGGCTAGCGCGCTTTATGTGGCGCCAATTAACAAGTATGCGTACTGCGCTAATTCTTTTAATCATGTTGGGCGTAGCCGCTGTTCCTGGATCGCTAATTCCGCAGCGAACTCAAAATCCAATGGCGGTGCGCCAATACTTTATAGATAGCCCCGAATTAGCACGTTGGATCGAACGCTTTTCTGGCTTTGCCGTTTACTCATCGCCTTGGTTTAGCGCCATCTACATCTTGCTCTTTATCTCGCTAATTGGCTGCGTTCTGCCACGTACCTTTGAGCATTTCAAAGCGATGCGCGCCTTACCGCCTTTGACGCCACGTAATTTATCCCGGATGGAATCCTTCCAAGAATTTAAAGGCAACGGCCAAGAGTTAAAAGATGCCGCAGCTTGGTTTAAAAAAGCCAGATTCAGAGTACGTAGCGAAGAGAACAGCATTTCTGCAGAAAAAGGTTATCTACGCGAGACTGGAAATCTACTCTTTCACTTATCGTTAATTTTGATTTTAATTGGCGTAAGCGTTGGTTCGCTATTTGGTATGCGTGGTGAGGCGATAATCAGTAAAGGTGAGCGTTTTATCAGCGTTCCGACTTCTTATGACACCTTATCTTTTGGAAAGTTAGTGCACGAGGATTCACTGCAACCCTTTACGATCGAAGTAATTGATTTTGTTGCTAAATATGATGCACTGACTAACGCTCCACAGGATTACACCGCGACCGTGCGTGTTACCAACCCTGGTGAAAAAACTTCTACGATCAAAACGCTTAAAGTAAATAGCCCGCTTACCTTTGGCAACACTCGCGTTTATCTACAAGCCAATGGATATTCCCCGATCGTCACCGTGCGCGATTCAACTGGCCAAGTTGCTCTACAAGGCCCAGTCCCGTTCTTGCCACAAGATGGAAATTTAAGATCCATAGGTGCAATTAAAGTTCCCGATGCCAACCCGCAAATCGGTTTCGTCGCGAGCTTCTTACCTACTTTTTCACGCGATGCTAAACAAGGCGGAATCTCAGTCTTTCCGGAAGCCCTTGATCCCAAATTACTTTTCTCAATCTGGCAAGGTGATCTTGGTTTAGATACAGGTGCTCCACAATCTGTTTATCGAATTGATACTTCAAAGATGAAGAGAGTCGGACTTAGCTCGCTTAAGCCTGGTGAAACTTTTTCATACCCGCAAGGTTCGATAACTTTTGAGACCTTTGTCCCTTGGGTAAATCTGCAGATCGTTGATGATCCCGGTAAGAGCTATGCCTTATACGGTGCGATCGCTGCGATCCTCGGGTTACTTGCCTCACTCTTTGGCAGAAGGCGGCGCATCTGGGTACGGATCACATCATCTGGAGTTGTAGAAGTTGCGGGGCTAGCCAAGAATGGGGCACCTGGGTTAGAAGCAGAAATTCAATCCTTTGTTAAATACTTAAGAAGAGAGTTGTAAATGCAAACAACGTGGGCTTATATCTCAAACTACTTTGTTTACTCAGCGATGGGTGTTTTTGCACTTTCATTCTTTGCCCATGCCTTTGAAACCGCCTGGGCGGTAAGAGCGCCGGAACAGAGCGAAGTAACTTCTGGAAGTGTTTTAACTAAAACTCTGGATTACACCCGCACCGAACGCGCGGCACGAATTGCAACAGCGATGATGATCCTTGGATTTTTACTATTGCTTGCCGGTGTAATTGCGCGCGGAATTTCAGCAAAGCATGTGCCGTGGGGCAATATGTATGAATTCTCAATTACCGGAGCTCTTGCATTTACAGGTGCTTACTTAGGTGCGCTACGTAAACACGATCTGCGCTGGCTTGGTTTATTTGTATCTATCTCAGTCTTACTAACTCTTGGCACTGCAATTACCTTGCTCTATCGCAATAGTTCACCGCTAGTACCGGCGTTGAAGTCAACCTGGTTGGTTATCCACGTCGTGGCCGCAATTATCTCTGGCGGTGTTTTCTTACTTGCAAATGTAATTGCCGCTGCTTACCTTTATTTAGATGCAATGGAATCACGTGGTGAGCGCAAGCCATGGGCTAAGCGCCTGCCAGATCTAGAAACCCTTGATCAACTTTCTTATCGTTTAGTTGCCTTTGTATTTCCCTTATGGACATTCGCAGTTATCGCAGGCGCAATTTGGGCCGAGAGCGCATGGGGCAGATATTGGGGCTGGGATCCAAAAGAGACTTGGGCATTTATCACCTGGGTTGCATACGCCGCATATCTGCATGCACGCGTAACAATCGGTTGGCGTGGCAAGCGCGCAGCTTGGTTATGTTTATTTGCCGGATCTACATTCTTATTTAATTACGTATATGTAAATGTCTGGGGCACCGGCAAGCACACATATAGCGGTCTCTAAAGACTTTTTAAAG
>JBAXFA010000024.1:0-13380 GCA_037140155.1 Actinomycetota bacterium | reverse complement strand
CCCCTAACCTTCTGATCCGTAGTCAGATGCTCTATCCGTTGAGCTACGCACGCTTGTGGTGCGTGAGCCGCAATAGTACCCGTTTTCTATATATGACCCAAATATGCCTAGAAACCCTTATAAATCAAAGCGAAAGGGCGCCCGATTGCTCGAGCGCCCTTCGCATTAGTGATTATCTATTAGGCGATTTTCTTAACGCGCCCATCGAGCGCAGGAAGTTGTGTCACCTTTTTAGCGGCCATATCAGCCTTAAGTGCATCTACAAATACATCAAGTAGTGCGCCATAGACCTTTGCCTTTGCAGGTGAGAACACATCTACATATCCATCTCCACCATAAATGATGTAATCAAGAGTTGTAAGTGTGTACTCCTTTGCATCCTTTGCAATTGCAGTTCCATCAAGCTTCGTTACTTCAACGATTCGGCTGCCAACTGGCTTAGTCGAATCAAATGAGAACTTAAGGCCTGAAACTTGTGGGAAGCGACCGTCAGCTGGATAGTTTCCGCCGACTCCGTTTTCCAACGCCTTCCAAAGGTTTGCACCTGTCACAACTGTTGTTGCAACCTGGTTACCGAATGGATAAACAGTTAGCGCATCACCAAGGGTTACATCCAACGGACCTGAACCTGTGCGAACAAGTGTTGTATCTGCTGGGATGTAGGTCTTAGCTGGGAAGGTATCGCGAATTCCGCCACCGTTTGAGATAGCAAAATCAGTCTTGTACTTAGCGCGAAGTAGGTCGGCGATGTAGATACCCATTGGGTTCTCACCAGAGCGTTCAGGTGCAGGAGAAGTTGGTGTTGCTCCACGAGGAAATACACCAGAGACTTGACCGATCTTTACATCAAGCTTTCCAGTTAACTGATCCTTGTACTTCTTAACAAGTGCAGCACCTGCCGCATCAGCAGTTGTTACAGTGCTTACAACGCCAGTTGTAATCGCTGGTGCTGCTGCCTTGAGAACGTGTTGTAGTGATGAACCAACAACTTTGCCGCTCTTCATACAGATTTGTGAACGTGTGTACTCAACGCCGGCATTACGTGTTTCACCAAGCAGAATAGGTGCTGCGTTCTTCTCTTTTGAAGGGATTAGAGTCGAGAATGTCTGGTGGCTGTGTCCACCGTAAATTACATCTGCGCCCTTGATATCTGCAGCAAGGTTGTTGTAGAGACCCTTGGCAACGCCATCAGAGTTCTCAGTCCAACCTTGGTGGATAAGAACTGCCACGATTTGAGCACCCGCAGCGCGAGCATCTGCAACAGCCTTGTTGATTCCGACTACGCCAGGTTGAATTTGGATCGTTTGCTTGACGCCAGCAGCGTCTGTGTAATCAAGGTTTCCAGGGAATACCTGTTCAATTGTCTCTGGTGTATTTGCACCAACAATTGCCACCTTAACGCCACCACGATCAATCATCGTATAGGTCTTCGCCATTTTGGCGCCTGACTTAAGCACCTTAAGTGATTCATCACCATAGTTAGCGGTGACCCACTGGAAATCAGATGCTCCGATTACCTTTTGTACGTGCGCAAGGTTGCGGTCGTGCTCGTGGTTTCCGAAAGCAGACGCATCTAGCTTAATTAAATTGAGAGATTCAATTGTTGGCAACTCTTCAAACTCTGTTGAGATTGGAGGAGCTGCACCAATGTTATCGCCAGAAGATAGGGCGAATGTTGCTGTTGATGCTTTGCGATCTGCATCCCAGTTGCTAGCCAATCCTGCAGTTCCGAAAGATGTTCCGGCTTCGATTGCACCGTGAAGATCGCTCAGCTGTAGGAATTGCACATTCTTATTGCTAGAAGATGCAACCTTTGCTAGTTCGGCTGCTGTGTAAGTTGTTGGTGACGCAGTTGGCTTGGAGAATCCATAGGCATTAACTGCTTGCACAACTGGGGTTCCACCTGGTTGGCCAACAACAACTGGCATAACAACAATATTTCCGCGCTTCTTTGCCGGAACAAATATTGGGCATGAGCCAGCGCCTGCAGAAACAACGTAACCAGTAACTTCTGGAGTCACGGCATCTCCTGGAGTCCAGCGGACAACTATTCCGGAAGAACCAAAACTTGATGTAACTAGGAGGGGAGCGTTAGGCAGCGAGTAAGTAGCTGCTTGTGCTGAAGGAACTAGTGATGAAACTAGTAGCGATGTGACAAGGGCAAGGGTGCCCAAGCCGAGGGATCTACGGGTATTAATTTTCATGCGCTAAGTTAAGTATTACTACTTACTTAACGCTCTCTGAATAGGTTACGAGATAGTGACTAGATGGTTAATTTATAGTTATTTTGAATAAATCTTTGCGGGTTACCATTTTGCGACGGGGTTTTCCGAGCGGTTCACCAGCTGCAACTTCCGCTGCATTTATCGCCTCCCAATGTGATTGGGAAACAAATTTTTTATCTGAAAGTAGATCGCTTACATCACCGATATTTTTTGCACTCTTTAAACCCGATACCAATAACTTCATCACATCTGAAGCATCTGATTTATTTGTACCAATTACACCTGATGGTCCACGTTTAGCCCAACCAACCACATAAAGATTTTCGCTGACAAAGCCGTCAGTATTTAAAACCTTGCCGCGCTCGTAAGGCACGCCAGCGATGCTGGCTGCTTCATAACCAATTGCAGTTATGACTAAACCGCACTTGATACTGAAGGTTTCATCGCTGCCAGTCTTTTGAAAGACTACTTCTTCAACTTTGCCATCACCTTTTATCTCAACTGGTGTGGCCAGGAACTGAAATTTCATCGTGCGATCGTGGCTGGTTGCTTCCTTTTCGGATATTAAAAGCATCGCATCAAGATTGCTCTTCACATCTTTTTCAGGTTCCTCGCCGGCGCGCACAATGGCTGCCGCGATATCTGCCTGATCCATCAAAACGTTGGTGTGTTCAAGTTTTGGCAGCTCGCGCAGTTCAGGAGATGTAAATGCGGCATGTTCGGGCCCTCGACGGGCGCTAATAATAACTTCACGAATTGCAGATTTTTTAAGTGCGTCAATTGCATGATCTGCAGTATCTGTTGGATCTAACTCGCTTGGTTCAAGCGCCAACATGCGAGCTACATCCATTGCGACATTGCCGGCACCAATAACAACGGCGGTCTCGCAATTGAGTGCAACTTCGATGTCGTGGAAATCAGGATGTGCGTTGTACCAAGGTACAAATTCAGCAGCTGAAATGGATCCTGGTAAATCTTCGCCTGGAATTCCAAGTTTTTTACCGATTGAAGATCCAGTTGCAATAACCACAGCGTCATACATCTCTTTTAGCTGTTCTATTGAGATATCTGTGCCTAGCTCAACGCCACCAAATAAACGGAAATTTCCCGCAGTTGCCACCTTCTCAAAGACCTTTGAAACTGTTTTGATCTTGGGATGATCTGGCGCAACACCACTTCGCACCAAACCCCAAGGGGTGGGCAGACGTTCGATCATGTCGATTGAAAATTGCAGATCGTCTGTCTGCAGATTCTGCAGAGCTTGCGCCGCAAAGTAGCCGGCCGGTCCTGCGCCGACGATCGCTACTTTATATGTGGACATTGGATCAGTTTAACCGTGAAAAGGTAGTTCTCTTCAATTTTGAGCAGAAGAGATGATTAGCGTCAGCTAACTCCCAATCCATACCAATTATTTGCGCTCTCCCACATTACGGCCTCTCGGGTTGCCAAGTCATGGCGAGCCAAACTCGTTTCAAAGTCGGTTATTAATTTTTCTAAAGTAACAAATTGGCGATCAACGGGAAAATTACTGCCCCACATAACTCGATCTGGGCCAAATAGTTCAAGTGCAGTATCAATCAAGGTATTCATCGCATCGCTTGGCCAATTTCGGTGATACATATAAAGTCCGCTTAATTTAATTGCGATATTTTTATGTGCGGCGAGTTTTGCTAGTTCCACTTTCCATTCGGCAATTGCATCAGGATCCCATTTAAGTGGCATGATGAAATGGTTTATCACCATTTTAGTTTGAGGAATTTCTTGCGCTAATTCCGCGACGCCTGTTGATTGATTAGGAAAAATTTGCAGGTCGAAGATCATTCGTTGGTCGCCAAGGTGGGCAAAGTTCTTCCGCCAGGTCTTATCAAAGATAATCTCAGGGTTATCGGTAAATGTGTACTTCGGATCAACGTGATAATTAAGGATCTGCCTTACTCCAACAACGCGATCGTTAGCTTGGCGATGGGCTGCTAAAAGTTCTGGAAAATCCACTTCCAATAAATTCCCAGCTGCGACGATCGAATATGGTTTTCTAAAATTGGCTAGAGCTTTTGCCAACCACTTACTTTCAGCGACGGGGTTAGTTGGATCCCAGGCAGCTTCAACGTGAACTAATCCGGCAAGTTCGACTGAGGCGGTATCGTGAAGGTAATCGGATAAAAGATAGTCGACTGCTAAATTTTTAATGTTAGCAAAGGGAAGTTCTTCAACTTCTGGATCTTTAAGCCACGGGTACGTGCCCGCCTGCAAATCCCATAAATGCATATGTGAATCGATGCATTTCAAATGGCTAACCTCTTTGCAGATCTAGGGTGTCGCCAACTTCGGGACTCAGCGCCAAATAACCGCCATCTACTGCTAAATCTGTGCCGGTAACAAAACTGGAGTCAGGGCTAGATAGCCAAGCAACTGCTGCAGCAACTTCATCTGGTTCACCGCAACGATTTAACATTGAATAGCGACCCCAAATTGGTTCCCATTTTTTACGGTCATTATTTGCCGCTTCATCAAGGGTTTCCGTCCAAATCCATCCTGGGCTCACTGAATTAACCCTTATTCGATCTACAGAAAGATCTAACGCCTGACACTTCGTTAATTCTAGAAGGGCGCCTTTCATTGCGTTATATGTCCAACGACCTGCTTGAGCGCGATGTGAAGAGATGCTGGCAATATTTACGATCGCTGGATTAGCGCTCTTGCGCAATTGAGGGAGCGATTGGCTTACCAAATTAGCACCAGCTAAGAGGTTTACTTCAAAAGTCCGCTGCCATTGTTCGCGGGTAGCATCAATGCCAGATAGTAGAAAAATAGCGGCATTGTTTACCAGAATATCTAACGATCCGCCTCTACTTACCGCTAGATCTATCGCTCTACCGCGATCAATTTCATTGCAGACGTCTCCTGCAACTATATGTAGATTTGGATTGTTCAGATCGCTTTGCATCTTCTTGAGCAGATTTTCATTTAGATCGAGTGCGACGACGGAAATTCCGTCTTTCAAAAACCTACGCACGCAAGCAGCGCCGATTCCTGATGCTCCACCAGTTACTATCGCAGTTCTTGCTCCGCTCATCGCAAACCCCTCTTTTAACCTTTAAGTTCGGCAGTAACGCCAATATACCTAGGTATCTTCAAATAATGAATAAAAGTTCGAAGATTTTTGCATGATACAAAGCTGCATCCATTGGATTATTCAATCTATTGAATCCTTCTACGAGCACTGCTTTAATTGGCGCCATGACCTTCGATGTAGAGAAAATACGCGCCGATTTCCCCGCTTTAAAATCTGGATTAGCTTTCTTTGATGGTCCTGGTGGAAGTCAGGTCCCAACTCAAGTTGGTCAAGCAATTGCGACAGCGATTACAAAGCCAATTTCAAATCGCAGCACCACAACACTTTCTGAAAAAAATGCTGAAGAGTTTGTCCTTGGCTTTCGCCAAGCAGTTGCTGATTTTGTAAATGCAGACCCTTTAGGCGTTGTTTATGGCCGCAGTTGGACGCAAATAACCTATGACTTCTCTAGAACTTTAGCCAAGACCTGGAAGCCGGGCGATGAAATCATCGTTACAACTCTGGATCACGATTCAAATGTTCGGCCGTGGGTGCAAGCCGCCGAAGCTGTCGGTGCAGTTGTTCGTTGGGCAAAGTTTGATCCAGCAACTGGCGAACTTGCAACTTCAGCAGTTACTGAACTCTTAAACGATAAGACGCGTCTGGTCGCCGTAACTGGGGCTGGAAACGCACTAGGAACTAGACCAAATATTCAGGAGATATCTAAAGAAGTACATAAGACCAGCGCCTTACTTTATGTTGACGGCGTCCATCTATCTCCACATACCTCAATTGATATGAAAGCAATGGGCGCAGATTTCTTCGGACTATCCTTCTATAAAATATTTGGGCCACATTGCGCAGCAATCGCTGCTGATCCCGAACTTCTTAAAACGTTAAATAACGATAAATTATTACCGGCAACGAATAATGTGCCGGAGCGCTTTGAATTCGGAACTCTGCCATATGAGCTTATGGCTGGATGCATCGCGACAATCGATTACCTTGCAGATTTAGTCCCAGGCGGCACCGGCAGTCGGCGCCAAAGATTGGTTCACTCCATGACCGAACTAGAGAAATATGAAGATGCTCTCTTTGAATATATGGAATCAGAGCTCGCAAAATTGCCTGGCATCATCTTGTATGGGCACGCTAAAAAGCGCACACCAACCTTATATTTCAATTTTAAAGGTATCGAAGGCGCCGCGGTTTATAAGTACTTAGCGACTTTAAATGTAAATGCACCTGCGGGTAATTTCTATGCACTAGAAACTTCTCGTGCTTTAGGACTGGAAGATAAAGGCGCAGTACGAGCAGGTTTAGCGCCATACAGCACTATTGATGATGTAAATCGCTTAGTTGCGGGATTGCGTGAGTTAACTAAGTAATTTACATCCGCAGGTAAGAGGCGCCATTGAAATCTAAAACAGCACCGCTGGCCCATTCGCTATCGGGCGATGCCAAGAAGTAAACAGCTTTCGCTAACTCTTCTGGCTTTGCAACGCGATTAAATGGGCTCTGCGCGCGGATGCCATCACCTTCCGGGCCATCTAACAACCTCGCAGCCATTTCGGTTTCAACAAATCCTGGAGCAAGAGTTGTGACACCAATATGCATTGGTGCCAAAGCTTTGGCAATTGATTGACCAAAGGCAACCATCGCAGCTTTTGATGCGCCATATGCCGGACTTAAAGGTTCGCCGCGAAAAGCTCCGCGAGATCCAACGTTAACGATTCGAGATGTACCGTTCTTTGGCATATGTTGCAGCGCGCACCAAGAAGCATTTGCAGCGCCGATGAGATTTATCCCGATTGTCGCAGACCAAGCTTCTTGCCATTCTTCATAAGTCGTACCTTCGATGGGATGATCTATAAATATTCCCGCATTGTTAATTAATACATCAATCTTTCCGAACTCGTTAGCGACTTGATCAACCATTTTGCGAATCGCATCAGCATCACGCAGATCAGCTTCCGCGGTTATATGCCCATTCCCTGCTAAAGATTTACGAACTTCTTCGGCCACTGGCTGTGATGAAACATAATGAATTGCTATCTGATCGCCTGCTTGTGCGAATTCGCGAGCAATCGCTGCTCCGATTCCGCGGGAACCACCTGTTACAAGAACGCTGCGTCTAATCATCTGCGTACTCTAATTGTTAATTTTGAAAAACTGAGCGGAGACGAGGAGATTTGAACTCCTGAAGGCTTTTACACCTTACCTCGTTAGCAGTGAGGCGCACTCGACCGGGCTATGCGACGTCTCCAAGTACAGGTCTGAGTTTACAGGTAGATGGCTACCGCATAAAACGCCCTTATTTGGCTCTTTTGGAGCAAATCTGGGGCTCACGCTAACGCTGCTGCCTATGTACTCTTAGCGATATGAATGAAAATGTTGCGGCCCCTGAGTTAAAGAATGCTCGTCCATACGATGTAGCTCCTCCGGCTAAGTACGCAGAATTTATGCGAACTGGATGGGCGCCCTCTGATCTTGAAGGTTTGCAACCACTTGAAGTCGTAACTTACGCATTCTCGCGCCGCCAAGTTTTATCTGCTGCTTTCCCAAATATTCGCTTAGTTATTCCTTCAGGAAATTACAAAACAAGATCAAATGATACTGAATATGCTTTTCGCCCCCATAGTGCATTTGCATATTATAGTGGCGTCCAAGGTTCAGATGCAGTACCAGATTCAGTTTTAGTAATGGAACCCAATGAATCTGGTGGCCATGACTCATATCTATATTTGCATCCACGATCGACTCGCGAAACTCACGCTTTCTATACTGATCGTAAATATGGCGAGCTCTGGGTAGGTCGCCACTTCACCCTTGAAGAAGCCAATACTGTTTATCAAATCCCAACTCGTGATGTTGAGAAGATCGAAGATCTGCTGCGCTTTAGCAAAGAAACTTTGTTGGTTCGTGGTGAAGATGCTTTGATGGATAAGTTAATTTTGAAGAATGCACGTGAGGCTGAATTTATAACTTTTACATCTGAACAACGCTTGATAAAAGATGAGTATGAAGTGGCCGAAATGCAGGCAGCGGTTGATGCCACCGGTCGCGGCTTTAGCGATGTAATCGCTGCGATGCCAGCGGCTGCAGAACACCCACGCGGTGAAAGAATTGTGGAAGGCGCATTCTTTGGCCGTGCGCGCCTAGAGGGCAATGACCTTGGATATACAACTATCGCTGCTGCTGGATCACATGCGTGTGTACTGCACTGGATACGCAACGATGGCGCGGTTCGTAATGGCGAATTGTTACTGCTTGATGCTGGCGTAGAGATGGATTCTTATTACACCGCTGATATCACTAGAACTTTGCCAGTGAATGGAAAATTTACGCCAGCGCAACGCGCCTTATATATGTTGGTTTATGAAGCACAACTTGCTGGGTTTGCAGCTATCAAGCCGGGTGCGGATTTCTTAGATATCAATCGAGCAGCGCACCGAGTATTGGCGCAAGGGCTAGCCGATATGGGCGTACTGCCCGTAAGTGCAGAAGAATCAATGAAGCCAGATGTCGGTCTGCATCGCCGCTGGACTCTGCATGGAGTCAGCCACCACGTGGGACTTGATGTTCATGATTGCGATAAAGCTCGAGAAGAGATGTATCGCGGCGGAGTTCTTCGCGAAGGAATGATTTTAACTGTTGAGCCAGGTCTTTATATTCAGCCGGACGATGAACTATTTGCACCTGAATATCGCGGTATCGGTATCCGCATCGAAGATGATGTCATCGTCACTGCAGATGGTTGCCGTAATTTGAGCGAAAATATTCCGCGACATCCAGATGCAATTGAAGCTTGGATGGCTTCAATCGTTAATTAACCGCTAGCCCCAAAGATACAGCGGCGATTGAAAGCGCAAAAGTTAAAATAATATTTAACGTTGCTTGCTTGCGGTTTTCTAAATTTTGATCAACGTCAAGCATAAATGCCGACCAGGTTGTAAATGCGCCACAGAAACCCATGACAAAGTAATTTAATTGTGTAAGCCCCAATACAAACGAGCCAATTGTGTTAACTAAGAGAATTCCGACTGGAAACTTATATTTGGCGCGAAAGGCTTTATCGATTAAATAACGCAGCGGGGCGCCGATTCCAGCACCCAAGATAAAGAGTAGAAGCCTCATGCTCGGTCCTTGGGGCGTAATAGATTTAATATCAAAAGGCTTACAAGTAGAGAAGCAAAGGCATATCCAAATCCACTAATTGGATTTGAGCCCTGCAGTACAAAGGCGAGTGAAGACAGTGTTGTAAAGCCACCCGCAAAGCCGGTAATCCAGAATAGTTTTTGAGATGGGGTTGCTGAAATTCGATAAGCAACAAAGCCGGCGACTAAAACACCTAATTGATTAACGATAAAGACGCCAAGTGATAGAGATGGTGAAACTTCAATAAACTGCCAGCGCAACAACGATCCTGCGATGCCACCCAACGCAACCAGCGGTAGTGGCTTCATTGCTAGCTGCGCTTTTCTCTCTTTAAGAGACCAGCAAACATGCGCGCTGGATCGTATTTAATATCAACTACGCGCTCTTTCATCGGAATGATTGCGTTATCGGTGATCTTGATGTGCTCTGGGCAGACCTCAGTACAGCACTTGGTGATGTTACACATTCCAAGTCCGTGCTCTTCTTGTGCGGTGCGCTTACGATTCTTTAACTTATCAAGTGGGTGCATATCGAGTTCTGCGATTCGGATAAAGAAACGAGGACCAGCAAATGACTTCTTATTCTCTTCGTGATCGCGGATTACGTGGCAAGTATTCTGGCAAAGGAAGCATTCAATGCACTTGCGGAACTCTTGCGAGCGCTCAACGTCGACTTGTTCCATACGCGCTTCACCCGGAGCAAGCTCCTTAGGGTGTTCGTAAGCTGGGATTTCCATCGCCTTCTTGTAGTTAAAGGAGACATCGGTAACGAGATCTTTAATGACCGGGAATGCACGAAGTGGGGTAACGGTAATAGTTTCGCCTTCTTCAAATGAAGCAACTTGTGTCATACAAGCAAGACGTGGCTTGCCGTTGATCTCCATTGAACAAGAACCGCACTTTCCAGCCTTGCAGTTCCAGCGAACTGCTAAATCGCCCATCTGGGTTGCCTGCACGCGGTGGATTACATCGAGGACAACTTCGCCTTCGTTGACATCTACCTGAACATCTTTAAGACCACCGTCTGTTGCATCTCCTCGCCAGATGCGAAGGTTTAATTTGCGCGCCATTAGTTGGAACCGCCTTTCGCAATTTCTTCCGGTGTCATGTACTTCTTCAGTTCATCGACTTCAAAGAGTTCAAAGAGTTCTTTCGGCATAAATGGCAGCGCTTGCTTGCGCACATTTACCTGGGTGCCATCAAAGGAGGCGATGTGATTGCTCTGACGCCAAGTTGAATTCATACCTGGGAAATCATCGCGGGTATGTCCACCACGTGATTCTTCGCGGCTGATTGCAGACTTGGCAGTGCTTTCGGCAACTAACAACATGTTGTCGAGGTCGAATGCTAAGTGGAAACCCGGATTGAACTTGCGGCCACCAGAGACGGCAACGTTGGCGCTGCGCTTTCTGATTTCGGCGATCTTTTCAATCGCTTCTTTTAATTCGTCGCCGGTACGTATGATTCCAACTAGGTTGTGAGTAATTTCCTGTAACTCGGCATGAAGTGAGTAAGAGTTCTCGCCACCAGAGCGAGCAAATGGCGCTTCGATACGTGCGGCAGCGGCTGCAACTGCTGCATCCGATACTGATGCTGTGCTGTTCTGCTTAACGTAGGCGGCAGCGCCCATTCCGGCGCGACGGCCAAAGACCAAGAGATCTGAAAGTGAATTTCCACCAAGTCGGTTTGATCCGTGCATTCCACCAGCGACTTCACCAGCTGCAAATAAACCTGGAACGCCAACTGCGGCTGCCGTATCTGGCTCTACTTCAACACCACCCATTACATAGTGACAAGTTGGGCCGACTTCCATCGCCTCTTTGGTGATATCAACGCCAGCTAGCTCGTAGAACTGGTGCCACATAGATGGCAAGCGCTTCTTAATAATTTCAGCAGAAATACGCTTAGAAACATCTAGGAATACGCCACCGTGTTCGGTGCCGCGACCTGCTTTAACTTCAGAGTTAATCGCGCGCGCAACTTCATCGCGTGGCAAAAGCTCTGGTGGACGGCGGTTATTGTCTTGATCTTCGTACCAACGATCGGCTTCGGCTTCGTTATCTGCGTACTTATCTTTAAATACATCTGGGATGTACTTAAACATAAAGCGCTCACCGAGGTTGTTGGTAAGAATTCCACCTTCACCGCGAACAGACTCTGTTACAAGAATTCCGCGAACTGATGGTGGCCAGACCATTCCAGTTGGGTGGAATTGCAAGAACTCCATATCAACCAAATTTGCGCCAGCTTTTAGGGCAAGTGCGTGGCCGTCGCCAGTGCCTTCCCAAGAGTTTGAAGTAATTTTAAAAGTCTTACCGACTCCACCAGTTGCGATAATTACTGCCGGTGCTTCAAAGAGAACTTCTGATCCAGATTCGCGCCAGTAACCGTATGCGCCAGCGATCTTGCCGTTCTCTTTAAGAATTTCAGTAATTGTTAGCTCTGCGAAAACTTTGATATGTGATTCGTAATCACCGTGTTCGCGCTTATCTGCTTGTTGCAGTGCAACAATTTTTTGCTGCATTGTGCGGATTAATTCCAGACCAGTGCGATCTCCTACGTGAGCAAGGCGTGGATATTCGTGTCCGCCGAAGTTACGTTGGCTGATTTTTCCTTCTTTGGTGCGATCAAAGAGTGCGCCCCAGACTTCAAGTTCCCAGATGCGATCTGGTGACTCTTTGGCATGGAGTTCTGCCATGCGGTAATGATTTAGGAACTTTCCACCGCGCATCGTGTCGCGAAAGTGAACCATCCAATTGTCATTTGAATTTGCATTGCCCATTGAGGCGGCAGCGCCACCTTCTGCCATAACTGTATGAGCCTTACCGAATAGCGATTTACAGATGATCGCTACGCGTAAGCCTGATTCGCGCGCTTCAACCGCTGCCCGTAAGCCTGCACCGCCAGCACCAATTACAAGAACGTCGTACTTGTGACGCTCGAGAGCTGCTTTATCAGTAGTCATATCTATTGGCATCCTTTAGAAGAAGTAGAAATTGGTCCAGGCGCCAGTTGCAACTTGGCGAACGTAGATATCGGCAAAGGCAACGCCGGCAAGTGAGTACCAAGCAAATTGCTGATGCTTGTGATTTAGGGCGGAAACTAAAGTCCATAACTTGTAACGAATTGGGTGCGCCGAGAAATGCTTTAGGCGTCCACCAACTGTGTGGCGGCAGGTGTGGCAAGAAAGTGAGTAGAACCAGAGAAGGGTTGAGCTAACTAACAAGACAAGCGAACCAACGCTGGCATGTCCCCATTGGCCCTCAGGATTCTTAAATGAAATTACTGCGTCATAGGTAAGGAAGACGTTAAAGACCAAACCAGCATAGAAGAACCAACGGTGCGCGTTCTGCAAAATAAGTGGTGCGCGAGTTTCGCCGGTGTATTTGGTGTGAGGCTCTGCAACTGCACATGCAGGAGGAGATAACCAGAATGCACGGTAGTACGCCTTGCGGTAGTAATAACAGGTCATACGGAAACCAAGTGGAAAGATCAAAATAATTAGCGCAGGCGATAGCGCAAAGTTAAATATTTGCGCGCTTACTGGAGTCCAACCAAAAATTGTTGATCCAGCAACACATGCTTGTGAAAGACAAGGTGAATAGAAAGGAGAGATCAGCGGCTCAGTGAAATAGTTGGCGCCTTCAAATGCGCGGAATGTTGCATAGATAACGAAGCTAAATAAAACAGCGAAAGTGATTGCAGGTTCTAGCCACCACTTATCTGTGCGAAGCGTGCGCTCTTTAATCTTGGCGCGGGTTGGAGAAAAGACTCCGGACATTGCTTCCCCTTTGGTCTTAAAGATTTCCTAAGGAGAAGTGTGCGCTTGATTGGTAAAAGAGGCTAGGCGTAACCCCGCACCACGGCTATGAAGTCAGCCACAGACAGAGATAAAAATGGCGGAGGGCGTGGGATTTGAACCCACGAAACTTTCGTTTGCCGGTTT
>JBAXFA010000023.1:0-14400 GCA_037140155.1 Actinomycetota bacterium | reverse complement strand
GAGGCAGAGGACTTAAAATCCTCCCAGTGTGGGTTCGACCCCCACTCGGGGCACAATTATCACCAAAGATTAGCGAAGAGTTTTTCGATCATTTCCCCGTCTGCATAAAAGGCCTCCTAGATTACGGTGATGGAATTGGCCACTAGGGGGAGACCATGAAAAATCGAGCTAGCGCTGCACTGATTACCGTTGCAGCTTTAGTTGGAATTGCACTTTTTCCAATCCAAAGTGGAAATGCAGTAACTCCTGATCCAAGCGTTCCGATAATGCAGTATTGCCAGCCAGATAGGTATGCATGTGCAGGATATGTTCCAGAGACCGATGAGCAGTACCTGATTCCTTGGGTTCCAGGTTTCCCCAATTATCAAGGTTATTACCACAATGATTTAGATGGTATCTATCGCTTCATTTCATACGCCATTGCAATTAAACGCGATACATCCGGAAATGCAACATCTGTTGTTACTTGCACAGACATCGCATCGAGTGATTGCACCGGAACACAAGTTGCATATCGTGCCGTACTACCTATGTGTGATTCTGCAATTTCTATCGATTGTTTTAAAGATTTCGTAGTGAAGGATTCAAGCGGGAAACCACTTAGCTACACAGTAGATGGCCAATTCCCACTGGGCAATCCCCAATATTTCAAAGGTAGTCCATCTATGAAAGTTCCTAATGGTGGTGGGCTTACATTAATTCATATTCCAGAAGCGCCACATAAAGGTGGAGATACCTACTTAGTAAAGGCGGAAATGGATGCAATGAAGTTTCAAGGTCAAGCAGAATTCACAACAAGGTCATTCACTATGTCCATATCAGCAGTCAAAATTATCGAAGGAAGATACGGAATTAGAGGACCGAGTCCTGACCTCCAGAAATTCTCAAATGGAAATATTGAAACTGGTTGGTCAAAAGAACCTGTCCCTGGTTACTGTGCAGCTACATCCAATACGCAATGCGCCAAAAGATATTCTCTTCCTCTGGGTATGCGCTTTGGCTTAACCGTAAACCTCACTACAAAGCTCACGGGCTGGCTGCATGGGCGCGTAAAAGCCCCAGAAGTAGAGGTAAGTACAAATAGCTTTGGTGGTTCAACAGTGAAAGTTCTTGCAGAGCCAATCAAAATTCCCGTAAACGCTGCATGGGTTAATAACGATACGGCGCCGCAGAGTATTAAGGACTACTACTCAGATAAGCAAAATTATGGAGCTGCAATATTTACACTGACTGATGTTCGATTACTGACCCTCAGCCAGATTGATTTGTTGCGGGATGGAAATATGGGGCATGGTGCGGAAACACTCAAAGAATATTTGGCTTGGCTACCAGCGCTTGGTGATAAAGCACAAGCGATGCCAACAGCTTGGACCATCGCAACAATGAGCAATAATCAGGTTGCAAATCAGGTACAGCAATGCCTAAATCAGACTGACTCGCTTGCCGGAATTGTCACATCAAATGCAGCCGAGTACTTTGACGGGCCACCAGTCTTTGATCAGGCATCTGGCGCTTTAGATTACAAAGTTGCCGCAACTCACTATGAGCCTGATGGAACTACGGTTTTTAAAGGATCGTACGATCTCGTAATGAGTTCAACAGTCGCGAGATGTATTTATGGTTTCACCCAGGCACCTATTAGTGCAACGGTCTCAGTTACCTCTGAAGCTGGAACTCAAAGTGCGGCCACAGTGGTTGTCAATGAAAAAAATGGTTGGCTCTCACTCGGTGCATACAATTTCACTTACTCAAGTCCAACAATTCGAGTAGTTCTTACGGGATCTTCAATTTCAGAAGTGAAACCGACACCAACTCCAACACCGACACCAACTCCAACACCAACTCCAACACCAACCCCTGCGGCAGCTAAAGCAGCCGTTAATAGCATTGTCTGCATAAAAGGCAAAGCAACCAAAAAAGTAACTGCGGTTAACCCAAAGTGTCCTGCTGGATTTAAAAAGAAATAATTTAGCGCTTCTTGTGCTCGCGCACCTTAATAACAATTTCACGTATTCCAAAGAGTGCGAAGATTACAATTCCAAGAATAAATCCGTCGAAGAGTGATCTCGGCACCGATTTAGCAGTTGAAAGAATGTAAGCATCTGGGGCAAAGTGCAGAACAATTGCGATGGCACCGTAAATAAAGGTGTTGCGCCAATGCTTTTCAACTATTGAAAAGAATAACTTTGCTGTTGAAATCGCATACGGAACAGCGATCGCAAAAACGATAGCCATGTAGACGCTGGGATTTACACCGTACTTTTCGAAGGTCTTATCCACGGCGATTGTCTTGATAACGCCCCAGACCAGAACAATGGCGATCCACCAGCGCTCGATTAACTTCTGGTGTTTCTCTGATTTGATCCACGTGGTTATCTTCACTCGGCGAGCGTACGGGAGATTGCTAAATGGTGGGCGGTGGAGCGAGCGGCTAGCCTTGGGAATGAAATTCTCAGGTTTATGGTTTTAAATAGGGCTTACCTACCCCGCCTCCGAAGGGAGCGGATTTCCTAGAAAGGGAAATTAGTGCGCAGTTCAAATCCTGTACTAACTCGTTCCAACCGTGGTTTTGCTCAGATGGATGCAACACGTCTCGGTAACGATTCGCTTGAAGCAACATATGCAGCACCAGCTGCATCATCACTTCGTACCGGCCGCATGACTATGGACGATGTTGTTATGCGCACCGCAACCTTGTTTGCAGTTTTGGTTGCTGTAGGAGCATTTGCATGGGGAGCTAATAGCCCAGCGCTTGCACTCGTTGGCTTCCTAGGTGGTTTTGTTCTTGCGATGGTTAACTCATTTTCCAAGAAAGTTCGGGTGCCACTTGTAATTGCATATGCTGCAGCACAAGGACTAGCGCTGGGAACTATCAGCCGTATTTATAACGAGGCTTACTCAGGCATTGTTGGCCAAGCTGTAATCGGAACGCTTTGTGCATTCGGTGGGATCTTGGTGGCATACCGCAGCGGAAAAATTCGTGTAACGCCTAAGTTCACACGCATCATGTTTGGTGCATTGATGGGTTACTTCGTATTCGGCATCATCACAATGTTTACGGGATTCCCAGGAGGACAGACGGGAGTACTTGTTGCCGTTGCCGGTGTTGCACTTGCAACATTCTTCTTGGTACTTGATTTCGATCAGATCGAACGCACAATCGCTGCAGGCGCTCCGCAACAAGAGTCATGGCGTATGGCATTTGGTCTGATGGTCACAATCGTTTGGCTGTACATGGAAGTTTTGAGATTGCTCTCGATTCTTCGCAACAGTGACTAACAGAAATTAATTAAATAGATTGCCCGAGATGCGAAGTTCGCGTCTCGGGCAATTTTGTTGCCACAAAGAGCGCGATAAACATAAGTCCGGCACTGACTGCAAATGCCGGACGGAAGCCGTAATGGTCGGCGATAAAACCTAGCGCAACAGGTGCCACCATGGCGCCGGCATCGCCAGACATCTGGAATAACGCGATTACTTGCCCGCCCTTGCCCTTCATAACATCACCGACAATTGCTGCAGTTGATGAAAGAAATATTGAGCCAAAGGCGCCGATGACCATGGATAGTAAGAACATCCAAGGATGAATAGTTGCGACGAGTACAAGAACTGAAATTCCAAGAAGTGAGGTACCCATTAGCGCAGAGAACTTTCTTCCTCTTGAATCAGAGAGACCGCCAGCTTTGATCAGAAGTAGACCTTGGATTACTGATGAAATGGTGAAGCCAAGACCTAGGTAGCCGGCAGTTGATTTCATCTCTTCCACCATAAATAGCGGCAGAATCGACCGAGACATTCCAAATAACACAGATGCGCTGCAGAAAGAGATAGTTAAAGCAATCAGGTAAGGCTTGTTCGATAGCGCTTCACGAATTGAATCTTTCTCTTTAGCGCTCTTTTCGGTGGGGCGAGCAGCAAGCACAGAGTTACGAAGTAAAAAGCCACCGGCTGCGCTTGAAAGAACTAATAGAACTGCATAAACAACCAGCGGTGCGCGCAGTGAGATTGCAGTTAAGAATCCACCGATAACTGGTCCGGCCATCATGCCGACTAGGAAGCTGCTGTTATAAAGTGATTGTGCACGAGCGCGCTTTGAGTCATCGGTGGCGCGCAAGATTATGGAACCGGCAGCAACTGAGAACATTGATGAACCAAGTCCTCCAGCTGCGCGAAAGATCAACAGTTGATCGTAACTTTGTGCGAAAGCAGCGGCAAATGATGAGATCGCGACAAATCCAACTCCGGTTGTGTAGACCAATCTTTCGCCAAATAAATCAACGAGCTTTCCGGAAACCAAACCACTGGCAAAACGTGCAAAGGCGAAGGCCGAGATAATTGCGCCAACTTGTGCGTTATTTACGCCAAAAGATCGCGCAAATAGCGGCAGCGTTGGGGCGATGATTCCGAAGCCAACTGCAACAAAGAAAGAGGCAAAGACAAGAACACCAACCTCTCGCGGAAATTCCGCAAAGGGGTTGGTGAACTTATTCTTTTTAAGTTGGGTCAATTAAATTAACCGAGCGCCTCGCCTGCTGATTCCTCGCGAGCAGCTGCGTAATCCTTATTGGTACGCAGTGGAGTTTCACGGAGGAAGAGAGCTAGCAAGAAGCCAAGCACGGTGATTGGTGCTGCGGTGTAGAAGACGACGTGGAATGAGCTAACAAAAGCATCAAGTACGGTTGTCTTGATTACTGGTGGAAAAGACTTTAGCGCACCGGTATTGCTCTTAATAGTTTCAAGTTTGGCGGTATCAAACCCGGCAAGAGCGCCCGGATTAGTTGTTGCCAATTCTTTAAAGTTTGCTGCGATGTAATGGCCTAAGCGATTTGTCAGGATGGTGCCGAAGATTGCGGTTCCGAATACGCTACCCAGAGAACGGAAGAAAGTATTTGAACTAGTTGCAACGCCCATATCTTTAAAGTCAACGGCATTCTGAAGTGCAATAACAATTGTCTGCATAGATAGACCAAGACCTGCGCCAACCATGATTGCATAGATTGATAACTGCCAGAATGGAGTTGTTGCAGATAGTGTCGACATTAACAGGATGCCAACAGTCATCACAGCAGTTCCGATAATTGGGAAGCGCTTGTAATGGCCATGCTTGGTGATTGCCTTACCGCTATAGATAGAGGTAGAAACAATTCCGAGCATAAACGGAATTAACTTTAAGCCAGCTTCAGTTGCGGTATTGCCTTTAACAACCTGAAGATAGAGAGGCAACATAACGATTGCACCGAACATACCGGCACCGATGATGAAACCGAGCGCGGAAGTTAGCGAGAAGGTGTGGTTCTTAAAGAGAGATAAAGGCAGGATTGGTTCTTGCTCCTTTGATTCCCAAAATAAGAAGATCACAGCCAGAGCGATTCCGCTGAATAGATAGGTAAGCGTTGTTGAGTTACCCCAGCCGCGCTCTGGTCCGTAGATAGAAACGGCAAGAAGTGTGGCTGATACTGCAGCAACCATAAGTAGCGCACCCAAATAATCGATCTTGTGATCGCGCTTTACCTTTGGGATATGTAGAACGGCAGATGTAATAGCAAGGGCTGCTATACCGAAAGGTAAGTTGATGTAGAAGATCCAGCGCCAACCAGTTACGCCAAGAATTGTTGCGTGATCTGAGAAGAATCCGCCAAGCAAAGGACCTGCAACAGATGAAAGTCCCCAAACTGCTCCGAAGTAACCTTGATAACGACCGCGTTCGCGTGGTGGAACAATGTCACCAATAATGACGAAGGTAAGCGCCATTAGGCCACCTGCACCAAGCCCTTGAATCGCGCGGAAACCAATTAGTTCGGCCATATTTTGTGAAGCGCCAGCTAGGAATGAACCAATTAAAAATGTGACGATTGCAAATTGAAAGACAATGCGGCGACCGTAGATATCAGAAATTTTTCCGTACAAAGGCGTTGATGCTGTCGATGTAAGTAAGTAAGCGGTAACAACCCAGGTGTAATGGTTTAAGCCGTTGAAGTCTTCAACGATGCTCTTGAGCGCAGTTGAAACAATGGTTTGATCAAGAGCGGCCAGCAGCATGCCGGTCATCAATCCGCTCAGGATGATCATGATCTCTCTGTGGGTATGTTCCTTAACTGGACCTTGGTTCGACATCGCGGGACCTCTTCCGAAAAACGGTAATTTTTTGATGCAATAAGTAATGCAATAGGAGTAAGTTTACTCTGTGAAATCAGTTATAGCCGAAGACCTCGTTAAAACGTATCGAAATGGCGCTGTTCGTGCCCTAGATCACCTTTCTCTTGATGTTGAAGAAGGCACCGTATTAAGCGTGCTTGGACCAAATGGAGCAGGAAAGACAACTTGTGTGCGCATTCTGGCAACTCTATTAAAGCCAGATTCTGGCCGTGCGATGGTTGGCGGAATCGACGTTATTAAACACCCGGAAAAGGTGCGTGAAGTAATCGGTTTATCAGGTCAATATGCCGCAGTCGATGAGATCTTAACCGGCTGGGATAACTTGGTTATGTTCGGTCAGCTCTATCACTTAGGTAAGAAAGCATCGATTGCTCGCGCTGAAGAATTGTTAGAAAGATTTTCTTTAACCGATAGCGCAAAGCGTCCAATTAAAACTTACTCAGGCGGAATGCGTCGCCGTCTTGATTTAGCAGCCTCGCTAATTGTTAAACCAAAGGTTCTATTTTTAGATGAGCCAACAACTGGCCTTGATCCACGTGGTCGTCAAGAAATGTGGAGCGTGATTGAAGAGCTAGTTAAGGGCGGTGTTACCTTGTTACTGACTACTCAATATTTGGAAGAAGCCGATCAATTAGCGGATGAGATTGCCGTTATCGATACCGGCAAAGTAATTGCGCGAGGTACATCTGATGCGCTTAAGAAACAAGTTGGTGGTGAACGTCTAGAGATAGTTGTTGAAGCACAGAACATCACCAAGACTATGGAAGTCGTCGCAAACGTCAGCGGTAACAAGGCAACCCTCGATGAAGGTCTGCGCATGATCTCAGCCCCAGTTTCAACTGGAGCAACTGCTTTGATTGAAACTTTGCGCGCGCTAGATGATGCTGGAGTTCATCCGCTAGATGTTGGTCTAAAGCGACCTTCACTAGATGACGTCTTCTTATCTCTTACTGGCCATGCTGCCGAGGAGAAGAAAGTTGAAGAAGTAGAAACAAAAGGACGCAGAAAGAAGGCAAAGCAATGAGCGCCTTTAAGGACACAATGATCATTACCCAGCGCCAGCTGCGTTTACTTACTCGCGTGCCCGAAGTTTTAATCTTCTCAACGATTCAGCCAGTTATGTTTGTTCTTTTATTCCGTTATGTATTTGGGGGATCAATTTCAACTGGTCAGCCAGGCGGTTATGTTCAACTACTTATGCCCGGAATCTTCGTGCAGACAGTTGCCTTTACCTTGGCTGGTACTGCATCAGGCTTGGCGGAAGATATGAAGAAAGGTTTAATCGATCGCTTTAGATCGCTGCCGATTTCGCAATCTGCGCTCGTTATGGGGCGCACACTTGGGGATTCCCTACTTAATATCGTTGTTCTCGCAGTTATGGGAGCAGCTGGTTATCTAGTTGGCTGGCGGCCAACTTCAGGTGCGCTAAATGTGGCGATCGGTTTCGTCTTTCTATTGTTATTTGGTTACGCACTTTCTTGGGTCGGTATCTTTGTTGGACTTTCTGCCAAAGATGCACGTGTTGTTCAAAACGTTAGCTTTATCGTGACCTTCCCACTGACCTTCTTATCTAACGCGTTTGCACCAACTACTGGGATGCCACGTGCGCTGCAGTACTTTGCGGAATGGAATCCAGTATCAACGATGGTGGCAGGTTGCCGTGAGCTCTTTGGTTTGAAGAATCAATTCGGCGCAACTGCAGGCTCCTTTCCAAGTGAAAACCCGCTGCTTACATCTTTCTTCTACATGATCGTAATCATGGCGATTTTTATCCCAGTAAGCGTTAGAAAATATAAGCGATCAGCTGATTAATATTTTTAGTGGGATTCGCGCGCGATAAATTCGCCGCTAGATCCGACTAAGAAATCAAGATCACAACCAGTATCTGCCTGCATGACATGGTCTATATATAACTTCTGCCAGCCACGTGCTGATTTTGCAAAACCATCAACTGTTGCTGCATTTGGTTTGCGTGCTGCAAGTTCAGCATCCGTTATATCAATATTTAACGTGCGAGCTTCAACATCGAGTTCAATGAAATCACCTGTCTGGACAAGCCCAAGCGGACCACCCGCTGCTGCCTCTGGTGCAACGTGCAGAACAACGGTGCCGTATGCAGTACCGCTCATGCGACCATCGCAGATACGCACCATGTCACGTACGCCTTTATCGAGCATCTTCTGCGGCATCGGCATATTGGAAACTTCCGGCATTCCGGGATATCCCTTAGGACCGCAACCGCGCAAGATCAAAACTGAGTTTTCATCAACATCAAGTGCTGGATCGTTAATACGCGCTTTGAAATCTTCGATGCTGTCAAAGACCATTGCCTTGCCGCGGTGCTTTAATAAATTCGCACTTGCAGCTGCTGGCTTAATTACCGCGCCAAGTGGTGCAAGATTTCCGCGCAAAATAGCGATACCTGCGCTTGGTTGCAGCGGTTCTTTGCGAGTACGAATAACGTCCGTGTCATAAATTTCGGCTTCAGATAAGCCCTTAACCAATGGGGTTCCAAGCACGGTAATCGCCTTTGGATCAAGGAGATCTTCAAGTTCTTTAAATACTGCGCGCAAACCACCTGCGCGATGGAAATCCTCCATTAGATACTTTCCAGCAGGTTGCAGATTAACTAGCAGCGGAACACGTGAACCAGTGCGATCGAAATCATCAAGGGTTAGATCAATCCCTAAACGACCTGCAATTGCGAGCAAGTGCACGACCGCGTTAGTTGATCCACCAATTCCAGCAAGCGCAACGATGGCATTTAAGAAAGAACCTTTAACCATGATGTCACTTGGCTTTAAACCTTCGTGCACCATCTCAACAATACGACGACCTGATTCCTGCGAATATTGAAGTAAGCGACTATCTGGTGCTGGTGTTCCTGCAATACCTGGAATAACCATTCCAAGCGCTTCAGCCATAATTCCCATAGTCGAAGCTGTGCCCATGGTGTTGCAATGGCCACGGCTGCGAATCATCGCTGATTCTGAATCTAAGAACTTTGCTTCGCTAAGTTTCTTGGCACGAACTTCTTCGCTCAATCTAAATACATCTGTGCCACAACCAAGTGGTGTGCCCTGGAACGTACCGGTCAACATGGGACCGCCCGGAACAACTAAAGCTGGAATATCAACTGATGATGCCGCCATCAATAGCGATGGAATAGTTTTATCGCAACCGCCAAGCAGAACAACGCCATCAATCGGATTAGCACGGATCATTTCTTCCGTTGCCATCGCTGCCATATTGCGCCATAACATCGCAGTTGGACGAACCAAAGTTTCACCCAAAGAAACCGCTGGCATATTTAAAGGAACGCCGCCGGCTTCCCAGATACCGTTCTTAACGTGCTCCATGATTTCATTTAAGTGAGAGTTACATGGAGTTAAATCTGATGCGGTATTAGCAATTGCAATATGTGGGCGACCATCAAAGGCATCTTTCGGTAAACCACGGCGCATCCATGCGCGGTGAATAAATCCATCACGATCTTTACCGCCATACCAATGGGCGCTGCGCATCAAAAGCTCCTCAAATCGCATACTTTCAACCTAGATAATGTGTTGAGTATAGTGACGGCATGAAGGCCTTGACCATAACTTCTCCAAATAATTCTGTTGTGGAAGAAGTGGCTGAGCCAATTGCCGGTGATAACCAAGTCGTAGTTGATGTTACGCGCGTTGGTATTTGCGGCACTGATCAAGAATTCTTTACAGGCGAGATGGTCTATCTCCATAGCAATCAAGCAAAGTACCCAGTCCGTATCGGTCACGAATGGTGTGGCGTTGTATCTGCCGTCGGAAAAGGCGCTGATCAAAGTTGGATCGGTCAACGTGTAACTGGCGACACCATGTTGGGTTGCGGAACTTGTTATCGCTGCACATCAGGACGTCAACATGTCTGCGATGATCGTTATGAAATCGGTGTTCGCAATGGTTGGCCCGGTGCATGTGCCGAAAAACTTCTAGTTCCAGTTCGCGCGCTACATAAATTACCTGACTCAATCGATGATGCAATTGGTGCACTTATTGAACCTGCCGGTAATTCATTGCGAGCAGTAGAAGCTGCCCTTGCTGGCCCCGGTAAAGAGATCTTGATTTACGGCACCGGCACCATCGGGCTACTTTGCGCCCAACTGGCCCAAGCGGCAGGTGCCAATGTTCACTTAATTGGCCGCAACGAACGTACTATCAAACTGGCTCACGAAATCGGAATTAAAAATGCAGGAACTGATTTAGTAAAACCCAAGACCGGTTTTGATGGAATTATCGATGCCACCAATCACAAATCAATTCCCAATGAAATTGTGCAGGCTGTTGAACCAAGTGGTCGCGTTGTTTATATCGGGATTTCCGGCGAACCAAGCCTGATCGATTCGCGCGATCTAGCACTCAAAGATGTCACCGCAGTTGGCATACTTTCGGCATCTCCTGGCTTAAAAGGCGCCATTGAAATCTTTGCCCGCGGTGAAGTCGATCCCCGTCCGTTAATCGCTGCCACCATTTCACTCAATGAAGTACACGATGTCTTTATGGGTAAACGTCCGCAAGGCGCTGGCGATGGACCAAAGATCCATATTGATCCGCGGATTAAGTAAAGGATAAAAATGACCAGCACCGAATTAGTTGAATTCAACGGCCAAGTAGTTGTTATCTCAGGTGCTGCCACCGGTATCGGTAAAGCCAGTGCTCAATTGATCGCTTCTCGCGGTGCAAAGGTAATCGCACTTGATTTCAACAAGTCAGCGCTAGATGAATTAGCAAAAGAGCTAAAGCTTTCACCAAACCAAGTCCACACCTGTGACATTTCAGATCAAAACCAAGTAACAGCAGCCATCTCTACAATTTTAAAAGACCACGGCACAATCGATGCGCTGATAAACACTGCAGGAATCGTCGGGCCATCAAATACTCCTGCCATAGATGTGAAATGGGCAGACTTTGAAAAAGTTCTGCAAGTAAATCTTTACGGTGCTATTTGGCTTACCCAAGCAGTTATCCCGGCGATGAAATCAAAAAAGTATGGCCGTATTGTTCACTTGGCATCAATTGCAGGTAAAGAAGGAAACCCGGGTCTTTCTCCATACAACACCTCAAAGGCCGGCATGATCGGTTTCGTTAAAGGCGTTGCCAAGGAAGTTGCACCAGATGGAATAACCATCAACTCTCTCGCACCAGCTGTAATCAGCACACCAATGAATGCAAATACATCTGATGAAACTCTTAAATATATGATCAGCCGCATTCCCATGGGCCGCGTCGGCCAACCCGAAGAAGTCGCTGAAATCGTGGCCTTCATGGCATCGAAAGCTTGTTCATTTACAACTGGTTTTACCTTTGACGCATCCGGTGGGCGTGCAACTTACTAGGCGTTATTTTTGTTTATAGCCTGACGGGCACTTGGGATTAACTCCGTTTACAGTTTTAACCGTCTTACCTTTAACGCACTTTATTGACTTCATCGCCGCAGCTTTCGTTACTGCAGGCGAGGCAGATGGCGCTGGTGATGGCACAACTTCATTTGGTTTCTCTTGCGTTAGTTTAATTTTAATTGTCGATGCGCTAAATGAGAATCCATATGCGGCTAGGTACAACCAGCCATTCTTTTCATTTAGCACAGTTGTTGCCACCTTTTGCTCGCCTTCAGCAGAAGTGACTGCGATCGATGCAGATAGTGGTGCATTAGTAAATCCATAGAGACAACGGGCTGTATCACTACGCATCGCGAGATCGTAGGTACCAGATGTAAGTGTTTTACCATCGGGTAGATAGTGTAGACCCGCAACTTTATATTCCAGGGTGCTTCCATCCCAGGATGGTGCATTACCTGCGTACGCCATTGCATTTGTTGTTACAAAACCAATAAGTTTCGAAGTATCCGACATGCAAGGATTATTTGAAATATTTGGCAAGGAAGCTAAATCCCAATAACTATGAAGTTCTGTTGCGGTATTCTTTATAGATTCAGCAAGAGTGGTAACAATTTGGGTTGCGAAGGGACTTGAAGGTGGGAATTGCTTCCAAAAAGTGACCCCGTAGAAACCCCTCCCTGTATTCATAGACCGCTCATAGTTATCGAGAAATGACTTTGTCATCTCGGATTTGTTAAAGGCTGCATACATCATTGGAACATCCACAACACTCGCCTCTACAGAGAGCTTGTTGTAAGTCGCATCGATTGGCAATACGGTTATATCAGGATTTGAAATTCGACCATGAAGCCAACCTGTTACTTTATTAGAAAGAGTCATCTCCAGTTTGACTCTGGTGCCAGGCGCATACTCAACTCGTTGAGCACAGTTTCCAGCTTCCGTTGCCACACAGATGCCGTCGTAGATAATTTCGCCGGTCTCGGTAATACTTCCAAACTTTCCGTTAAAAGCCGGCCCTAAGTTAATCCCTGAATCTTTGAATCGGGAATCACTTTTTTCCTTTACCGCGTATACAGATGCGCTAAATGAATTTACGGTTGCAGAGCCGTTTGCATAGTGCCAGATTACTTTTGCATTTACTAAGTAAAGGTCTGTATCACCAGAATTGGTTGCTCCCGGTGCTTGCCATAACGAAGTACGAGATCCGCCCGGCATTCCGAGCTCAGGAATACCTGTGAAAGTCTTTCCTTTGAAGTAGCGTACAAATTTTGCATCTACTTTTGTTCCGTCAGGCTTGGTAATTTGCAATTTGTTGATGCAATTCTCAACGACGGCAGCACACACAGGAATAATGCTATTAATACTTAGATTTGAATTTCCTAGTAAATTGCAGCCACGAGTATTGAATTCATCGCACAATCTCGTTGCCTCGGGAGTTTCGACCGCTGTGCCCGCATCCATCGCTTGAGCCATGTTGTTATTCACTATAAAAGAGAATGGGTTTTCTGCGAGATCTTCAAGTGAGAGCGCCTGTCGATCAGAGTCCTGCGGGAACCCCGGAAAAAGGGTTGCCTGTGCTGGAGCTGGAAACGAGACTGAAACAATTAGCATAAATGACAAAACGACGCGACGAATCATGTTTACTCTCCTAGATCAACCTTTTACCTCTACCGCTTATTCTGGACCAATTTATGCATAATTTGTAAGCCGTTGCTCAATTATTTTCTGCCAGATAGCTTAAATGCATGTTCCAGTCTGTATCCACTGGAACGCCCGGTTTTGTAAAGAGTGCTTATGCTCAGTCTTAACAAATCTTGGTTCCATTTAGGCGAGCCGTGGGAATTTCTCTTGCTTTCCAGTTACTTTTACCTGAAATTTAGGTGGAAGCGGAGACCCACATGGAGATGAAGCTTAAAAATATAAGCCATAAGTTAATTGATACTTTGAGCGACGGCGTCTTTTCTATTGCCCTAACTCTTCTTGGTCTAGATGTGGTCGGCCTGGTTCATAAGATTAGCGAGAGTGAAGATTTCAATGCGACCATGTTTGAACATTGGCCAACATTTCTAGCGTACGTCCTTGGCTTCTTTGTTTTATTTTCTTGGTGGTACCAATATCACGTAACAAGTCAGTACGTAGTAGGAACAAATGCAACCATTGTCTGGAACCACGGTTTAACTATGGCCTGGGTTGCATTGATGCCATTTGGTGTTGCACTGCTAGCCGAAAACCTCAATAAGCCAAATATGAAGTGGGGAGTCTTCTATTTCGGAATCTGTCTATTTGGGCAGTATTGGACAGCAATAATTCAGCGCGGGTTAGTGACCATATTTAAGGGCGATACTTCGATTACCTGGACAGAGGATTTCTTCTTGACTGGAAAGTCGAAAGAATATAGGGATAAAGCTTTGTTAATTTTCAACGGATTTCCGGCGGTGTTAGGAATTATCTTGGTATCAATCTGTCTCTTAAATGCTTGGATTGCTTTGGCTGGATATATGTTTTACATTTTTACTTCTATGACTCCAGTTGGAAGTCTAAATAAAATGCTCCCAAAAATGGCTCGGATGATTAAGGAATAAGCCCAACTATTTGATATCAGTAGTTAGTTGCTTCTTTAATCTCGACTTTTATCTCTTTACCGTTAGGTGCAGTGTATGAAACTGTGTCGCCGATCTTTGCTCCCATGACGGCGGCACCCAGCGGTGATTTTTCGCTGTAGACGCTTAAGTCACCTGATGCGATTTCGCGTGAACCAAGTAGGAATTTTTCTTCATCGCCCGCGATAATTGCGGTGATTACCATTCCGGGACCGACAATGCCATCGGCAGATGCTGGGGGAGTTCCGATGTGTGCATTTTCCAGCATTT
>JBAXFA010000022.1:0-15306 GCA_037140155.1 Actinomycetota bacterium | reverse complement strand
AAGATGTCATCAAAGCTGCCGCAAACTTGCAATCACATTTAACATCAAATGTTTCTAACGTTTCACAGCGCGCTGCCATTGCCGCCCTTAACGGTGATCTATCCGCAGTCCACAAGATGGGCGACGCATTTGATCGCCGCCGTAAATTAATCGTTGGTTTATTAAATGAGATCCCAGGATTTGTATGCCCAACTCCGACTGGTGCTTTCTATGTTTATCCATCTGTAAAAGGTGTGCTTGGCAAAACTATCCGCGGTAAAACACCAACAACTTCTGCAGAACTTGCCACACTTATCTTGGAAGAAGTTGAAGTTGCCGCAGTTCCTGGTGAAGCATTTGGCCCATCTGGTTACTTGCGTTTCTCTTATGCCACAAGCGATGCAGATATCGTCGAAGGAATCGGACGGATCAAGACGCTACTTACTGAAGTTTAAGCCCGATCAGATTTACTTCAGTTTCTAAGGTAATTCCGAAAGTATCTTGAACATGTTG
Source organism: Actinomycetota bacterium (assembly GCA_037140155.1). Classification (GTDB taxonomy): domain Bacteria; phylum Actinomycetota; class Actinomycetes; order Nanopelagicales; family Nanopelagicaceae; genus Planktophila. Next base: position 14,814 of record JBAXFA010000022.1, on the reverse strand, counting down.
CTGCGCACTCTTGGCAAGGCTGGCAATATCTTGCGCTGTTGCATTGGCTGCATTTGTAAGCGCTAAAACATGCTTTGTAGATACGCGCGCTCCCCCAAAGGCATCGCCCTTCTTAACTCCGGAATGTTCAATTAACCAGGCAGCGCTTGTTTTAATGCGACCGTCTGATTGTGGCCAACGTGGTGCATCTGCCGGAAGTTTTGCAGCAGTTGCCGCATCGATAATTGGATTGGTAAAGAATGAACCGGCAGACCAAGAATCACGATCGCTGGGATTTAATAACATTCCCTTTGCTGCGCGAAGTTCTAGTACTGCTTTTCGTGTTGCCACAACTGGAGCTTTTTCACCAACGCCAATTTCTAACTTATTGGCAAGTTCGGCGTAAGTAATTGGATTTGATTCAATGCCCATACGCAATTGGAATTGAACTTCAATTACAACATAGCGACCAGGATGAGCTTTGAAGTAAGAGTTACGGTAAGAGAATTGGCATTCTTCATTAGTGAAAGTCTTGATCTCTTTCTTTTCGCGATCATATGTACGTACGCGGGTAATGAATTCGCTTACTTCGTGGCCATAGGCACCAATATTTTGAATTGGCGATGCGCCTACCGTTCCAGGAATTCCGCTAAGGGTTTCAAGTCCGGCAAAGCCGCGAGCTACCGTTGATTTAACAAAGTCATCCCAGTTTTCTCCAGCACCAATAGATAGGGTGGCGCCGCTGCAGGCATCAATTTCAGCCTCGAGAGATTTATTTGTAATTCGTATTACCGTGCCATCAAAACCATTATCTGCAACCAAGATATTTGTGCCGCCACCGATAATGAGAATTGGTGTGTCACCGGCTGCTTCTATTGCAGCAACGATCTCTTTTTCGTTGTGGGCATCTACGAATTTTTTGGCAGGCCCGCCTACGCGCAAGCTGGTGTAGTGACGAAGTTCGGCCATGAGTACAGGTTACCTGCGCGGGCTTAATATTGCGCTTTTGCCTCTGAAGCGCTCGAGGATGCGGTCATAATTCTTCTTTGATTGAACTTCACGAAAACTCTCTTCAGTATCGTAATAACCATGATGGCGTGCTTGTTCTAGGGGCAGATCTATCTGTAATAGTCGCCCATTGCTTTGCCGCAAGCGCAGCGAGAATTCGATATCAGCGTTGCGATAATAGATAGCGCGATTGTTAAAACCACCGGCGTTGGTCGCATCTTCGCTATTTAGAGCGAGAAAGTAACTAAAGAGCACATCTACTTCACCGGCGCCTTTATCGTCAACGCTGCGCCATTCATCTTCGGTGTTTACAAGGCCCCCACGCCAACCGACGGCGCTAAATTCACCTTTATTTAATTCCGCGATTACAGGAGCGATGGCATCGCCGGTAAATCTGGTCGATGGATCCATGATTACTAAGTGTTTGGAAGATACGTTCTTCAAAAGCGCATTTGCGTTTTCGCCCCATCCAAAGTTTTCGGTGATCACAATTATTTGAAATTGCAGATCTATTTCATCGATTAACTCGGCTGGATCGACGGTAACTAGCGCAATCACTGGGGTATCGGTGTGTGCCTTGATTGTTCGCACAGTTTCGGCGGCATCTGCAGTAAAGCCGTCAATAATCATTGCAATCGCTATATCACCGTTTACCTTGATTGCTTTGATATCGCGCGTTGAGGCATATCGAGGAAAACGTTCTTTAGCGCGGAATTCAAAGCCGCCTGCAACGTCGATTACTTCAAAACCCATAGCGGCAATCTGATCGCGAATTAAATCTGCCTTCGCGAAATCTTTAGCCGCGCGCGCATCTAGCCGTTCTTGCGCTAGAACTTCTTTACTTTTAGCCGCGGTCATTTCTTAATTACAACTGCTTTAGCCATACCCAGCACCTTGATGCCGGCGGAGGTTGCAACGAGATCAATCTTTATCTGATCACCATTTACCTCAGTGACTGTTCCGTTAATAGTTAGATCAACTTTTTCGCCAGCCGGAACGATAACGGGCTTGATAAAGCGAGCGCCAAATTCTCTAACGCTTTCGGTTCCGCCTGACCAATCAGTTACATATTTACCGACCAAGGCCATAGTCAGCATTCCGTGGGCAATTACATTGGGAAGTCCAACCGAAAGTGCGAACTCTTCGTTCTGGTGAATTGGGTTTTGGTCCCCGCTGGCATCGGCATAAGCCTTGAGCATCGCGCGATCTAGATAAAGAACCTTTTCCGGCAAGGATGTGCCCACGGTAATCATGCGCGCACCACCAAGGTTGACCAAGAAGAGATAACTAGTTCAGCGCCGCGATGTAGATCAGAGCGCACGCTCACGATCTCATTGCCGGCGGCAACGCGATAACTTTCAATCGTTGCAGAGCAGCTAAGCGAATCTCCCGCTTTCACCGCAGAAAAGATTTCAAACTTCTGATCTCCATGCACCAGGCGCGACCAATCCAAGCCAATTTCTGGCTTAGTTAAGATATTTTGAAATTGATCAAGCGAGATGCGGATTGTGAAAGTTGGTGGCGCAATAGCTGTATTGGTCTCGCCAATTACAGCAGCGAAGGAATCGATTTCAGATTGGGTAATAGATATGGAATCAGCACCAGCGAAGGTGCGCCCGACAGAATCGGGTGCGAGCATTAGCGAGTTTCGCGGTGAAGAGTTGATGACTTGCAACGTGGACAGAACTTCTTGAGTTCCATGCGGTCTGGATCGTTGCGGCGGTTCTTCTTTGTGATGTAGTTACGTTCTTTGCAATCGACACAGGCCATGGTGATCTTTGGACGAACGTCCGCGCTCTTACTTGCCATGGTCTTGCTCCTTCGATCGAGTTTGTTGCCCGTTTAGTACGAGGCGCTTAGGTTACCTGAGCGATCTCGTTGCGCGAAATTCACGCTTGTTGAACTAGTAGCGGAGGCGGGATTTGAACCCACGACACAGCGATTATGAGCCGCTTGCTCTACCAAGCTGAGCTATCCCGCCAGGGATATGTGAACGGTAAAACACTTTCGAGCCCCCCACCGGAATCGAACCGGTGACCTTTTCCTTACCATGGAAACGCTCTACCGACTGAGCTAGGGGGGCAATAGGTAGAGGTGTGAGTGTACGACAGTTGCAGGGAAAGTTAAAAATTACCGCCCTGGATCAAGCGTGACTTTGCCAGTTGTGGCTCTAGCCAGCATCGCCTGGTGAGCAATTTTTGCCTCAGATAATCCATAAGTTGCACCGATAACTGGCTTTAACGCACCTGATGAAATCAAAGCAAATAACTCAATTAATACATCGCCCATTAACTCTTTCTTTCCAAAGCAATGTGAAAGCCAGAATCCGGCAACAGTCTTTGTTCCGCCCATTAAAACTCCTGGGTGAATCGGAGTTGGCGCAGTACGTGATGCCATTCCGTAAGTAATTAAGCGACCAAATGGCGCTAATACTTCAAGGCTGTCATCGAAAGTTTTCCCGCCAACCATTTCCAAAACGATATCAATTCGCTTGCCACCATTTGCGGCGATCATCGCACCAGCTAAATCTTCAGAATTTGCATCAACAACAGCATCTGCACCAAGTGAGATTGCTAATTCATTTTTAGCAGCAGATGATGTAACGGCAATTACTTTGGCGCCCCACATCTTCGCTAATTGAATCGCCAAAGTTCCGACGCCACCGGCACCTGCCTGAATTACAACGCTTTCGCCCGGCTTAACATGCGCCATAGTTTTTAAGATATGCCAAGCCGTTGTTCCTTGAACCAACATGGCGATGGCTTGTTCATCGCTTACGCCTTCCGGAATATCTACACACATCGCTTTTGGTGCCAGTGCTTTTTGGGCATAACCGCCCGTGGTTGCGCCAGCTAAAACACGTCTTCCGCTTTGCGTCTTTCCAACGACTTCTAGTCCAGGTATTAGTGGCAGGGTCTGCTTGGATAAATATGAATTTTCAGTTTGATGGGTGTCGGCATAGTTAATTCCGATACAGCTAACTTCAATTAGTTCTTCGGTTTCACTCGGAATTGGATCTAGCAGATCAACGAATTCCATTACTTCTGGCCCACCAAATTGGGTTATTTGAATCGCTTTCATTTGCTATCGCAGGAACAACGATCACTTTCAGCAACGCCATGGAGGGCTTCCTCTATATGTTCGCCGCATCCGGACCAAGTAAATTTCTGGCACTTCTTACAAACTACGCGTGAACACATATTGCCTCCAATTAATTATGAATACATTCTATTACTAGAAATACTTACGGAAAATCTTCCTCAAACGCTTGGTTATACGCTTATTTAATTTGAGGGTTTGATCAATTGGTGAGACTGCCATCACTTTCACGTGTGCAGGTTCATCAGGAGTAATTACATCTTTTAGTGCTGGTGAATTCTGATCCAGCGAGTCTGCGATCCGCTCGATATTGGCCACCATTGAAAGTCCACGAACGATCTGTTCTTGATCGGCATCTTTGGCATCTTCGATAAGTGATTCAGCCAAAGCTGCTCCAGCTTCGCGGGCATCATCTGTTGCAGTTGTTGTAGTTTCAAAGTCATCTTCCTCGTCAAACTTAGAAGAAATTGCGTAACTGGCAGCAGATAAGGCAACGGCGATCTGTTTCTTTGTGGAATCTGCAATTCCTCCGCTAACTGCTGAATCAAATAAGGTACGAGCAATTGTGCGAACTTGAAGCAAGGTATGTTCAATAGCAATTCCTTGAATATAAACGCTCTCTGCTTCATCTTTTTCCGCAGTTGGGAACCAACGGGCATGTCCACGAGCTTCTACAGATTGTGAGCGAATAGCTGGAATCGCCTCCATCAATAGCCGGGCTTTGGCCAACCAGTTACCAGCTTCTTTCTGTGTGTAACCCGCTGCGACTCCTTCAGACATCTTGGCGAGTAACTCGGCTGCCTTGGTACTTACTTCAGTGATCTGATCAATTGCACGACCTACCGGAGTTTTTGCATGTGAGAAGTAAGAGAAGAAGATTGCGATTGCGGCGCCAATTAAAGTTGAACCTAAACGATGTGCTGCGGTAGCTCCACTAATGCCGGGGCCGATAACGATAAGTGCTGTGACTGGAACGTTTACTGATGCGACTTCTCCTAGATGAAGGGCGCGAGCCACAACAGCGCAGAAAATAACTGTCAGTCCGACAGCGATAAAGCCAACATCGAAGATTGAAACGTTTAAGAGGGCAACAGATGCACCAATTGCTGTCCCGACGATTTGGCCAAAGCCTTCGCGGACTGATTTATGGAGCGAGATGCGGATAGATAAAGTACAAACAATCGCAGCGACGACGCCACCGTCTTTGATTAAAAGATCGCCAACTTGCCATGAGACTGCACCGGCAAGGCCAGCCACGATTATTTGCCGAACCCAAACACGACGATCGGCAAATAACTTCTTTAACTTCTTCCACATGATGTGGCTGAGTTTAGTCGCTAGCGAGGAAAGGCTGCGGCTACCCCACCGTCGACTGCGATAACGCTGCCAGTTGTCCGTGAAGACTCATCGCTCAAGAAAAATGCAGCAGAACGCGCCACATCCAGGCTTCTTACTCGAGCATTTAAGAGGTTACGCGATGCATAGAAATCTTCTAGCTCTTCTGGCTTAACTCCATGTGCAGCTGCACGTTGTTCGCGAATACCTCCTGCCCAAAGCTTGCTGTTATCAAATACTGCATCAGGATTGATTCCGTTACATCTAATTCCAGCGCTACCGCCTTCTAGGGCAGCTATTCGCATTAACTGCAACATTCCAGCTTTGCTAACTGAATAACCACCAAAGCCTGCACCTGGTGAAAATGCATTTTTGCTAGCTATATAAACCAGAGATCCGCCCATCTTTTGCTTGCGCATAACTTTCATAGATTCTTTGGTGAGCATAAAAGCGCTGGATAAGTTGATATCTAGACCACGGCGCCACTTTTCAACATCTAGATCTTCTAACTTGTCGCTGATTCCAATACCGGCATTTATTACAACACCATCAAGCCCTCCAAAGTGTTTAATGGTCTTCGTAACAGTTGCCTGAACATCGCTTTCCTTTGATTGATCACCCAAGACCAATAGCGGCGGATTACATTTATTTTCTGCAAATTCCTTTTCAACTTCAGCAAGCCCTGCTTCTTCGATATCAGCAAGTACTAAGTGCGCACCACGCTTGGCAAGTTCAAGTGCAACTCCTCGTCCAATACCGCTGCCGGCTCCGGTAACGATAATGATGTGGCCATCTAGTTGCGCTGGAGCTGGCTTATTCTTTAATTTAAAGAGCTCCATTGGCCAGTAATCAAAGCCGAAGATTTCTGCATCAGAAATCGTGTCGCCATCACCAAATACATCCACGACCCGAGCCGCAACTTTATGAGTGTGCGATGCGATATCTGCCAACATCGTATTCTCTTTAATAGTTGTTGCAGCAGTTACTGCGCCCACTCCCGGAACAATAATGACTCGTGGATCATTGCCATGGCTGGTGTATCCAGGTGGCAGAAGTGACTTATTAGCTTCAAAGTAAGCATCGTAATTCTCGCGGAATTCCTTGATGCCAGTTTCGGTATCTTCCAAAGTAACTGTCGCTGACTTGGGGCGAATACGTAACATGTGGTCTGCGCTAGAAGCACCTAGGGCAAGAATCTTCTTGAGATCCGGACGCGATGCAATTTCTGCCAAGCGAGTATCGGTGCGCAAAAGCTGTTTCTTACCGATTGTGCCGCGTAGCTTTAGAAGTAAATCTTTAAGTTCTTCATCAGGCAGATCCTGGTGCTGGAAATTTGCTGCTGGGCGTTTATTTAGCGAATCTAAGTATTTATCGGCAAGTGCGACGGTATCGAGCGTCTTCTGATAACAACGATCTGAATCTTCATCCCAAACTACCAAGCCGTGATGTGCCAGAACTACTCCTGCATAATCTCCAAGTCCGCCTACTAACTTAGAAAGTTCAAATCCCGGACGAAGCCAGTCTACGTATGCAAAGTTTTCGCCGAGAGCTTCGCGAACAGCCTTTTCTCCTTGTGGGTGATTTGTAAGAGCGCAAATGGCATCTGCGTGCACATGGTCAATATGTTTCGCAGGCAAGAATCCATGTAGCAGAGTTTCAATCGATGGCCGGCGTGATGTTGGATCAACCAGCGCGCGAGTTACATAATCAACCATCGTGTCATCATCTAGGGCATCAAAATCGCGAAGTGCTAGAAGTTCTTCCAAATACAACGCTGGATAATCGCGATCGACGGCGTACTGCATATCTGCGCCAGAACCTTTAACCCATAAAACTTTCTTGAGGCGACCGAGATGATCTTTGATCTCACCTTTACTAGAAGTGTTGCCGCCACCGTAAACCACCATTGACTGGTCCGCGCCAATCTTCTGCGAACGAGTAACTAGATCATGTAACGGCTTGAATTCACTCATAACGTTTGGCCCTCTGCTATTTCATAGGATTGTTTTTCGGTTATTACTGCGCTTATGTACTTTGCTGGTGTTACATCAAATGCTGGATTAAAAGTCTTGGCACCCAGCGGGGCTACTTGAATACCTTTGAAGTGGGTTAGCTCTTCATCACCACGAATTTCAATATGAATAGCCTCGCCAGTTGCAATTGAGCGGTCAACCGTTGATTCAGGTGCAACCACAAGAAAGGGGATCCCGGCCGCATGGCAAGCAAGTGCCACACCCAGTGAACCAATCTTATTTGCCGAATCACCGTTCTTTGCGATGCGATCTGCGCCGATTAAAGCCGCATCGATACGTCCACTTAATATCGCCATCGCAGCCGCGCCATCTGGTTCGATGCGATAAGGGATTTCAGATTTCATAAGCTCCCAAGCGGTAAGTCTTGAACCTTGCAGTAATGGACGAGTCTCATCTGCGTAAACTTCTTTTACATTTCCGCGCTTATGCAACTCTTTGATTACGCCTAAAGCAGTTCCGGTACCAGTAGTTGCTAACGATCCAGTATTGCAATGTGTCAAAAGCGTTAAAGGTTTATTTCCAAGCTTCTTGATTAACCAATCTGCCCCGATATTTCCCATATCAGTGCTTGATTGCTTATCCTCGCTGGCCAATTGGTGCGCAGCGGCAAGGACAGCCTCACGGCCTGCTGGTAAATGTTTGCGAATCTTTTCAACCGCCCAGGCCAGATTTACTGCGGTTGGGCGCGCATCACGAAGCAAATCAATTTGGAGTTCTAACTCGCTTGCGTTGAGTCCTTTTCGTGCCGCCTCGTCTATTGCAAGTACGACACCATAAGCGCCGGCAACTCCTAGGGCAGGTGCTCCCCTAACCACTAAACGTTGAATGGCATCGATATACGGGGCTAACTCAACATATGAAATGTAATTTTCGGAGACAGGAATTTGTGTTTGATCAAGTAAGACAATGCTGTTGTCTTTCCAGACAATTGCCTCGATCGCGCTAGACATTTAAAGACTCCTTATTCAAGACCTTGAACTTACCACTTTAAAGAAAAAGAAAAAATCGATAGTCAGTTGCGAGTTACAGTGCCTTGGCAAACTTAAGCGTAGGAATCCCAGTCTCCACCACTCAATATTCCGCCATCAATTACAACCGATTGCCCAGTTATGTAAGAAGAAGCATCGGTAGCTAAGAAGATTACTGTTCCGATTATTTCATCCGGGGTAGACAGGCGACCTATTGGAGTTGTCTCATCAAACCACTTGGAACGATGGGGTTCGCCCCAAAGACTTTTAGTGAAGTCTGTCTTTATCACTGAAGGTTCGATGCAATTTACGCGAATTTTATCTTTTGCCCACTCACGTGCAGTGCTGCGGGTGATTGAGGAAACAGCAGCTTTGGTAGCTGCGTAAACAGAAATCGTATTAAAACTATATCGAGCGCTTAGCGAACTCATGTTAACAATCGTTCCACCACCAGCAGCCTTCATGATTGGGTGTGCTGCTTGTGAGATAAAGTAAATAGCTTTCATGTTTACTGAAACTATCGCGTCAAAATCTTCGGGGGTGACTTCAGATATTGGTTTACGTCTGTTAATACCGGCGGTGTTTATAACGATATCCAGGCCGCCCATGAGTTGGTTAGCCTTATCGACAACTTCCTTGCACTCTTGCGCACTCGATAGGTCAGCAGCGATCGTATAAATGTTTTCGTTATTGGTAGTAATTGAGGTTTTAATATCATCGATCCGAGCTTGATCTAAATCTTGCACAGTGACAATCGCGCCACGTTCAGCAAATGACTTTGCGATCAAAGTTCCGATTGAGCCTGCGCCACCCGTTATCAAAGTGCGTTTGCCCGCTAGCGAGAACAATGGGTCAAACATTGGCGGCTCCTTAAATATCCAAATAAGTAGTACTTGATGGCGGTAGTTCAACTGGCGTTAAGTCTAATCCTTGGAAGTGCACCCGCTGCGCTTCATTGCTGAAATTGACGAGGATGAGACGAGTTACTTGAGCGTTTCTTATCACCAACGCATCGACTATTTCTGGCTTATTAGAACTAGAGAAAAGGCACTTCGCAAATCCTTTTAGCGAAGCGAACAAATTCCATACTGGATAGTGCTCTCCGGATTTACTTGGAAAATTAATTGAATCTTCACTTCCTTGGCTTCGCTCTTTTACTCCTTTCCAACCCACCGTTTCAAAGTATGTTGCTGAATTGATCGACTCTGACTGGGCTAGATACTTAATTGATATCGCGGCCCAAGCTTCGGCAAACCAAGTCATCTGCCGAATATCGACCGATGCAGGTAGCGCGGTATTGCTCACATCTTTCTCTGGCGCAGTTGCATTGGGGTTAAACCTAGGGCGAAGTGAGATTGGACCAATACCAACTTTTAACCCTCCAGCAATTCGTGACGCATTGCGAGCAAGCACTTCTTGTGTTGCTAGGCTCTGTATAACTGTTCGGTCATCAAAGGCGTGGACTTGCGGGTTAAGCGAGAAGTTAATTTGATCGATTCCAGGTACAACCGAATCACCACGGTTAATTTCTGTGAAATATAGGTCGGTGCCTCCAGAGATACATGCTGCACCACCTAAGACTTTACGGGCCACACTGATGAATTCTGTAGTTGTAACTTTGCTGGACTTCGAGAAAATTATAAAATTACTAACTGAGCCAAGCACATCCAGATTAGCTGTCAGAAATTTACTTAATTGATCACTTGTCGCAGCTTTGATAGAAATCTCTAACTTAAGATTTAATTTCTTCGTTACTTCTAAAGCCTTAGCAAGGTTTTTCTCATCGAAGTTATCCAGGTCCAGATCTAACCGAAGAATTTTTATACCCAGTTCGCTGAAATCGTGATGGTCAGATTCTGAGTAATCATTGGCAAGACAAAGTCCAATAGCAGGCAGATTAATTTCCGCAGGCGAAATATTTATAGAGATTTCTACTTCGGTTGGATCAGGTTCATTGTTTGCGATGCCCTCCAAAGAGATTCGAACCGTTTGCTCTAGTTTTTCTCCCTTTGGAACCTTTGCTGGAAAGGGCAGTTCAATAGGTGTGCAATATGTCTTATATGAAGCATCGCTCCAGTTGCGGTGATCCTCAGTTTCAAATATCTCACCACTAAATTCCACCTTAACGCTCTCGTCAGTCGCAGCTAAATGCGAGATCCCGGAAAGATTTTTAAAAGGCTGATTTGGTGAAATTTCTAGTGGGAATTGTGAAGCAACTTGCGAACCATCAGCGAGGGTTAAGGTACAAGGCTTTCCTGCTAAATCTGCAATTGGATGCAAGAGACATAGACCCAAGCGATTGCGCATGAACTCGGTAGCTGAAGAACCAGAGAAACCGTAAGTGATTACTCCTTCAGGACTGCCACTTATATTCAATTTACCTTGGAAGTTTGCAGCATCTTTTGTTCCAGAAAATTCTAATTCAGCAGTAAAACTATCTTCTTGGATATCCCACTTTTCACTTTGAATTACAAAAGGTCGAGATGTCCAATTGATATCTTGAAAGACCAGGTAAGCCCTACGAATGAGTTCTTCTCCACCTAGGCAAATATTCCAAATGCTGGCGTCGGCATACTGAAGTGTTAGTCGACCTGCGCGAAGATTTTGCATCGAATTACTTAATTAACGAACCCACGGTAAATACCTGACCCGAATCAATTGATTCGTAGGCGCCGAGAGTGATGTCAAGCAGCTTTAAGGTATCAAAGCCGCTAGTTTCAGGAACTTTCCCTGTTTTTAAGCAATCGATCCAATGGCGATTTACATTTACGACGCTATCTTGAATTCCGTTCCAAGGTTCAGTCGTCCAGCCATGATCTGGAATTGCAATTACTTCATTAGTTACAGAGTCGCCGGAAACAACCTGTAGGTGATAATCGGCTGAAAGCGTGATTGCACCGTTTGTTCCTTCGATGATTACAAAAGTTTGTGGGTAAGTGTTGCGATCTGATTTAGTCTCATAACTTGCATCGACAATGCATGTGGCATCTTCCATATGCATAAGTATCGTTGCCGAATCTTCGCCTTTAATTATCGGATTGACTCGATGTGCAGAAGTAAAAATAGCCTTTGGCTCACCGATGAAATATCGAGCTAAATCAAAGAGGTGAACTGCCACATCAACGATAATCATGCGTTCGCTCTCCACCAGCCAAGACTGTGCTGAATAGACATCATGAGCGGTGCGGAAACAGATCCGTCCAAAAAATGGCCGACCGATTGCTCCACTATCTATGATCTCTTTAATCTTTCGCATTGGAGTTTGGAATCGAAAGTTTTCATGGACCATAAAAGGTAAATTTTTATCAGCCATAGCCTTAACCATTGCTTTAGCATCAGACATTTGCCAGGCCAGCGGTTTCTGGCAAATCGCAGCTACGTTGTGTGCAGCGGCAAGCTCGACCATCATTTTATGAGTTGGTGGAGTTGTAGCAATATCTACAAAATCTAAATCTTCATTAGCGAATAGTTCTTCGGCGCTGTTATATGCCCGGCCACCGAATGTCGCAGCAGCGGCCTTGGCTTTTTCAAAATCCACATCGCATGTAGCAACGAGTTCTACATCAGGGTTTTGGCTCCACGCATGTAAATGATTCTGGGCAAAGAAACCACAGCCAATTAACGCATAGCGATATTTTTTCTGAGTCACAGCGCAATCTCCCGGTTTGGATCAGTAATCCACTCGCTCCATGAACCGATATACATCTTGCAGTCACCGAATCCAGCGTGCTTCATAGCCAATACATTTTGTGCTGCAGTGATGCCAGATCCACAATAAAAAATCGTATTTGCTGGCGTAACCTTCCCCATCAAACTTGTGTAATGGCTTTGCAACTCCGCCTTGGAACGGAAGTGACCATCTTTAGTAAGAGTTTCGGCGCGATCTGCCAACCCAGCACCTGCGATATGCCCACGAACTGGATCGTAATATTTTCCACCACCGTGGTATCCCTCTGCTCCGCGTGAATCAAATACACAGTGGGTTGGGTCATTTCGTACTGCATCTACTTCATCAACAGAAGCAAATAGTTCTTCGCGAATTTTAGGCACAAAGTTACTTGACGTAATTGAACGAACTTCCTGGTTGACTTCACGTCCTTCGCCGAGCCAACTCTTTATTCCGCCATCTAAGACTGCCACTTGATCATGTCCCATCCAGCGAAGCATTAGCCAGAGTCGAGATGCCGCCATAAGTCCAGATTCAGCGTCATAACAAATAACTTGTGTTGCAGGTGTTATCCCCCACTTTGAAAGCTGCCGTGCAAAATCTTCAGCTTTTGGAAATGGTCTGCGCCCTGTCTTTCCCGGAATTATCTCTCCGGATAAGTGTTCTGAAACATCAGCGTGAATGGCGCCCGGAATATGTGCTTCTTCATAAACTCTTTTTCCCCAGGATTCATCATCTAAAGTAAATCGCACATCAAAGATTACAAAATCAGGATTATTTAAATTGCGTGCCAGATCCTCGGTTGAGATAAGTGTTGTATAAGTCATTACATCTCACTCTTCACAAGGCTGTGGGGTGCAGTTAGAGTACTACAGTGAGTATGACACCGCGTAGTTCGCTAGTGACACAAGGGCGAGACCGAAGTCCCAACCGCGCGATGCTTCGCGCACTTGGTATGCAAGGCGATGACTTTAAGAAGCCACAAATTGGAATTGCTTCTTCATATAACACTATTACCCCTTGCAACATGTCGTTACGAACAGTTGCAGAAAACGTTGCATCTGGTGTTAAGGCCAATGGTGGATTCCCTATGGAATTCGGAACCATTACCGTCTCGGATGTAATCTCTATGGGCCACGAAGGAATGCACTTTTCACTTGTTAGTCGCGAAGTAATTGCAGATTCAGTTGAAACTGTTATGCAAGCAGAACGCTTAGATGCGATGGTTACTTTAGCTGGCTGCGATAAGAGCATCCCGGCAATGCTTATGGCTGCCGCCCGAATTGATGTTCCGAGCATTCTTATGTACGCGGGTTCACTTCTTCCCGGTAAAACAAAGCTGGAAGATGGACGTGAGATTAAAGTAAATATTGTCACTTCTTTCGAAGCAGTCGGTGCTAATGCGCGTGGGCTTATGTCTGATGAAGATTTAGACCGAATTGAAAAAGCTGCTTGCCCGAGCGCTGGAACTTGTGGCGGTATGTACACCGCCAACACAATGGCCAGCGCATCTGAGGCTATGGGAATGTCTCTTCCCGGATCATCTTCACCTTCAGCCGTAGATCAGCGACGTACCCCACTTGCTGAACAAGCTGGTGCAGCAGTAATCAATCTGTTGAAACAAGGCATAACAACTAGTGACATCATCACTAAAAAGTCATTAGAGAATGCAATAACTGTAGTGATGGCACTTGGTGGATCCACAAATGCCGTGCTCCACTTACCTGCTATCGCTCACGAGCTCGGAATTGATTTATCTTTAGAAGACTTCAAACGCATCGGTGCGCGAGTTCCGTTACTGGCAGATCTAAAGCCCTTCGGTGAATATGTCATGTTCGATATGGATAAAGTTGGTGGCGTTCCAGTTGTCATGAAGATCTTGTCGGATGAAGGCTTACTTCACGGAGATTGCATGACCGTTACAGGCAAGACAGTTGCAGAAAATTTGCGTGATATCGCACCACCTGCGGCAGATGGAAATGTAATTCATCCAGCTAACAAACCCTTTGGTAAAAATGGTGGAATAACTATACTTTCTGGATCTTTAGCCCCAGAAGGTGCAGTGGTAAAAAATGCTGGAGTTGATGTTGAAGTCTTCCAAGGAGCCGCTCGAGTGTTTAATCGCGAGGAGTCTGCAATGGAAGCTCTTTCCAATGGAACGATTCAAAAAGGCGATGTTGTTGTGATTGCATACGAAGGCCCAAAAGGTGGACCTGGAATGCGTGAGATGTTAATGATTACTAGTGCGATCAAGGGAGCTGGATTAGGTAAAGATGTTTTATTGATTACCGACGGTAGATTCTCAGGTGGCACAACTGGTTTATGCGTCGGACATGTCTCACCTGAAGCCACCGATGGCGGTCCGATTGGTTTAATTAAAGATGGCGATCAGATACTTATTGATATTCCGGCCGGAAAGTTGGAGCTTTTGCTTTCTGATTCTGAAATTGCGCAGCGGAAAGAGGAGTTTGTGAGCCTTCCACCGCGTTATACAAAAGGCGTTCTGGCTAAGTATGCAAAGTTGGTTGGATCTGCAACTCACGGGGCTGTTTGTTCCTAAACCTTGCAGGACTTTAAGGCTGCCTTTACCCTTGGCTATAACAATTAGGGGTGGTCGAGATGAAGTACAAGTCGGTCAAGGGTTTGCTAACCAGCGATTAGTCGCTAATCCCCACAACCTTTATCGACAAGCTTGAAGATATTTTGCATGGCTTTCTTGGAATAG
>JBAXFA010000021.1:0-15491 GCA_037140155.1 Actinomycetota bacterium | reverse complement strand
CACCAGCTGCTTCAAGTTTGCGCGCCCAACGCACATTTGCTTGCTCATCAAAGCGGGCGCGAATTTCAATAACGGCAAGAACTTGTTTACCGGCCTCTGCTGCTTCAATCAACGCTTCGATAATTGGTGAGTCACCTGATGTGCGATACAAGGTTTGTTTAATCGCTAAAACATTGGGATCTTGCGCTGCATGCTGCAAGAACTGCACAACTGAAGAGGTAAATGACTCGTATGGGTGATGGAGCAGGATTTCACCTTGGCGAATCGCGGCAAAGAATAGGTCTGGCTCTTCAGAATCTACCTCTCGAAGCGCTGCAACTGTGCGCGACCTAAAGGCGGGGTATTTAAGTTTTGGCAGATCTAAATCGGCAATCTTAGTTAGATCTGTTAGATCAAGTGGCGCCGGCAATGACAATACATTTGCTGGGTTGATATCCAGTTCTTCGCATAAAGTATTTAGAAGGTGCTGATCAATTCCTTCTTCTATCTCTAAGCGAACTGGTGGACCGAAGCGACGGCGTGCCAACTCTTGTTCAAGTGAGTTAAGTAAATCTTCCGTATCTTCTTCCTCAAGTTCAATATCTTGATTTCGGGTTACGCGGAATGTGTAGTGATCTTGAATCAGCATTCCTGGGAAGAGTTCCTGCAAATGAATAGCGATCAATTCTTCTAGAGGCAGGAAGCGCTTGCTTTGCGGCGTTGGGCTAACTGCAATCAAACGCGAAAGAATTGGTGGCACTTTAACCCTGGCGAAATATTCTTCGGAGCTCTTTGGGTTCTTAACCATAACCGCCAGGTTAAGTGAGAGCCCAGAAATATATGGGAATGGGTGCGATGGATCTACTGCCAGCGGCGTTAGAACCGGAAAGATGCGATCACTGAAAATACGAGAGACGTGGGTGCGCTCATCGTCACTTAGGTCATCCCAATGGATAATTTCAATATCGTGGCTCTTTAGCTCAGGTGCAATCTTCTTCTTAAATAAATTGGCATGGCGCTGTGTTAGTTCGCGAACACGAACTGAAATAGCTTCGATAAGTTCAGCTGCGGTATAGCCGGCTGAATTAACTAAATGTGGATTCGTCTCAAGCTTGCCGAGGACTGATGCCACGCGCACCATGTAGAACTCATCTAAGTTAGAAGCAAAGATAGTTAAAAAGCGCACCCGTTCTAGTAACGGAATTGATTCATCTTCAGCCAATTCAAGGACGCGCTCGTTAAAGGAGAGCCAACTGATCTCACGATCAATCAAATGAGCAGCATCAGGCATAGGATAATCATCTCCTCTCTAAGTGAATTTCGAGTAATCGCTATATGGACAGCGGCTAAACAGGCCAATTAGTGGGCGTTGGATACTTGGCAACGCGCCCATCTCCTGATGATTTGCCACGTAAGCGCCGCCATACCCATGGAAGAGCAAATGTGAAGAACCAGATTGCAGAAATTACTCTTTTCTTAAGCCATGGAGTTGTAGGCGCTGGTGGCAACGGAATGCGCCAACTTGGATCAAATTGATATCCCAATTTTTCTAAAAGCGCTTGGGCAACGCGATGATGGCCTTCGGCATTTAGGTGCAAGCGATCAAAGGCAAGAAATCGATTATCACTAAAGAAAGTTTCCTTATTGGCATCGATAATAATTGCGCCAACTTCGGCGCCGACTTGTAAAACGATTTTATTAAATTCGCCAAAGCGCGCCGCCCAAACATCTGAGCCACGACCAGTATTTCCAGTGCGTTCTAAAACAGTAAATAGCATCAAGGTCGCACCGGTACTAGCTACACGGCGAACTGCATCTGTGTAAAGTGTTTGGGCAATCTCTGGTTTATATCCTGGACGTAGCGCATCGTTGGCACCGGCATGAAATGTCAGCAGAGTTTCGGGTCCAGTCACATAATTAATTGCAACTGGTAATTGGTCATCGATTACTTGCTTTAATAACTTACCCCGCACGGCTAAATTAACGTAAGTAAATCCTGGAGCATCCTTGGCCAACACATCTGCGATACGATCGGCCCATCCGCGATATTGCCCATTAACTATCTCATCGGACATGCCTTCAGAATAAGAGTCTCCACAAACTATTAAGCGCTGGTATTTCATCTCATTACTCTCTCTAATTTTTACTTGCGACGTTGCTCATCAACCCAGAACAAGGCAATCGATGTTGCCACGCTTGCGTTAAGTGATTCGGTAGTCGCGCGCATTGGGATCGAGACAACTAAGTCACATTTTTCGCGTACTAAACGCGATAAACCTTTACCTTCTGAGCCAACTACGACCATGACATTCTCTTTTGCAACTTTCATGCCGCTTAAAGTTTCATCTGATTCGCCATCTAAACCAATGACAAAACAGCCTAATTTCTTCGCATCTTCAATGGTGCGCGCCATATTGGTTACTTGGGCAACCGGTAGGCGAGCTGCTGCTCCGGCAGATGATTTCCAAGCAGATGCTGTCATTGCAGCTGCGCGACGTTCGGTCATAACAACACCTGCTGCACCAAATGCGGCAGCGCTTCGCACAATCGCACCAAGGTTACGAGGATCTGTCACGCCATCGAGTGCCACAATTAAAATTGGGTGGTTTGCGCGTTCTGCAATTTCCTGGAAAGAAGAGTATTGATAAGGCTTAATCGCCAAGATTATGCCTTGGCTATTGGCGTTAATGCCTTCAAGTTCTGCGCGATGGACTTCGCGAATTGGCAATTGATGATGCAGCGCAAGTTGTAGCGATTCGGCAACGCGATCATCAACATCAATGCTGCGCGCCACAATTAACTCGGTTGCAGGAACAGCAGCGCGAAGCGCTTCCAGCACCGCGTTACGACCAGAAACAATTTCACCCTTTGGCTTTTCGCTACGGCCCGTACGAGTACGAGGCGCTGCTTTCTTTTCGGCAGCCTTCTTTCGCTTGGCAGCTGCGTGATACGGACGGTCTTCCGCCTTTGGCGTTGGACCCTTTCCTTCTAAGCGACGCTTATTCTTTCCACCGGTTCCACCAGTTGGTCCCTTTTTAGAACTAGTTCGAGCTGCGCCACGAGGTTTTGCAGAGCCGGCCATTTACTTCTCGCTTATCTGTGAGATAGACCAACGCGGTCCTTGTGCTGTGTCTTCAATGATTATTCCAAGTGCAGCAAGTCCATCACGGATCTGATCCGATGCTGCAAAATCTTTTCGATCGCGTGCTGCGGTGCGCTGTGCCAATGCTAAATGGATTACTCCATCAAGGGCTGAACTTAAATCTTCGCCGCCCGAAGTTGCAAACACAGGATCAAATGGATCGCAACCAAGAACTTCAAGGGCACCTCGAATTTCACTGGCAGATGATGAAATTACCGCTTTATCGCCTGCAGTTATCGCGCTATTTCCCAAGCGCAGGGCTTCAGAGATACCAGCTAATGCAGTTGGAACCGCTAAATCATCGTTCATCGCATCACGAAAGCCTTGTGAAATAACCGGTGTTGGGACTTCGCCCAAGATTTCAGTTGCGCGATTTAAGAAGCTTTCAATTCTACGAAAGGCTGTTGCAGATTCAGAAAGAGCATCGTGTGAAAATTCCAGCATCGAACGATAGTGCGCGCTACCGAGATACCAACGTAATTCAATTCCGCGTACCGTCTTTAATAACTCTGCTACTTGTAGCGAATTACCAAGTGACTTACTCATCTTTTCGCCAGATGCAGTAACCCAAGCATTATGCATCCAGCGCTTAGCAAATGAATAACCCGCAGATTCTGATTGAGCTATTTCATTTTCATGATGAGGGAAAATTAAATCCAAACCGCCGCCATGGATATCAAATGCTTCGCCTAAATAAGCCTTTGCCATCGCTGAACATTCGAGGTGCCACCCCGGACGACCTGCACCCCAAGGAGTTGGCCAAGATGGATCTCCCGGCTTTGCAGCTTTCCAAAGCGCGAAATCTCGTGGATCTTTCTTATTAGTCTCGTCGGCATCTGCAGCCGGTTGTAGATCATCTAGCTTCTGGCGCGAGAGAGTTAGATAAGAGCTTAATTTGCGCACATCCAGATAAACATCGCCATTGCCTGGTGCATATGCCGCACCGCGTTCGATTAGCAAAGCCATTAACTCGATCATCTGAGTTATATGACCAGTCGCGCGCGGTTCATATGTTGGTGGCTGCACATTTAACGCAGCATAAGCTTCAGAGAAGGCGCGCTCGTATTTCATAGCAACTGCCCACCAAGGCGCTTGCTCGTGGACAGCCTTATGCAAGATCTTGTCATCTATATCAGTGACGTTGCGAATAAAAGTTACGTTGTAACCAGATTTAGTTAACCAGCGGCGCAAAATGTC
This sequence comes from Actinomycetota bacterium, assembly GCA_037140155.1. Lineage (GTDB taxonomy): Bacteria > Actinomycetota > Actinomycetes > Nanopelagicales > Nanopelagicaceae > Planktophila. Next base: position 11,173 of record JBAXFA010000021.1, on the reverse strand, counting down.
GAAGTTAACACCCGAACGCACATGGCCAATATGGGGCGGTGCTTGCACAGTTGCACCGCATAGATAAATTCCGACTTCGCCATCTTTTAGCGGCACAAATGCAGATGTGGTTCGCGTTAGCGTGTCATATAAAGATAGCGAACTCATTGGCTAAGTCTATCTTGCAAGGCTTATTTAGAATAAATCAGCGCTGATGCAATGGCGGCAATGCCCTTGCCCTCACCAGTTAAGCCCATTCCATCGGTTGTTGTTGCAAGTAACGCGACTTCGGCGCCACCCAAAGCCTGCGATAGCGCAGCAATCGCTTCAATACGACGTGAACCAATCTTTGGGCGATTGCCAATTACTTGCACTGATACATGTGAAATTTTAAAGCCCGCGTTTTCAACTAAAGCCAAAGTCTCTTTTAATAAAGTGACTCCAGATGCACCAGCGTATTCAGGTTTATTTGTTCCAAAGTTTGTTCCCAAATCACCTAAACCACTTGCCGCAAATAAAGCATCACAGATTGCATGAGCTGCCACATCGCCATCAGAATGTCCTTCAACGCCATCTTGATCTGGCCATAACAAACCGGCTAACCAAAGTGGACGACCAGATTCGAAGTGATGGGCATCAACGCCGACGCCAGTTTTAAAGGAGGTTGATTTACCTAAGAATTGCAGCGCCGTGGCTAAATCGGAAGACGTTGTAATTTTCAACGCACGTTCTTCGCCGGCGATCACACGGACCGGTTTACCTAAAGCTTCAACAAGTGCGGCATCATCGGTTGCTTCACCGGACGCAGCATGTGCCTGATTGATTACGCCATAGGTGAAACCTTGAGGAGTTTGAATCTTGCGCATAGATGTGCGATCTGGAGTTGCTTTAACAATTCCATCACCATCAACAATTTTTACTGTATCGCTTTGGGCAAGGCCTGGAATAACTGCCACATCTCCGGCCTTGAGGGCTTCAACCACGCTCTTTGCCAATGCAGGGGAAGCCAAAGCGCGCGCAGCGTCATGAATCAATACATATTCAGCTTCGCATAAGACTTTCGATAAACCGATGCGAACACTTTCAGATCTGGTTGCTCCACCTGTCACAACGGTTATGCCATCGCCAACTAAAGCTTGAATTTGCTTTTCATATCCAGCAGGTGCGGTAACGATAATTTGATCAGCAACTGATGAGATAGAGGAAACTGCATGTTCGATAAGAGTGCGATCACCTAATTGAATTAAAGCTTTAGGAATTGCTGCGCCAAATCTTTCGCCACTGCCTGCAGCAGCGATGATGGCGGCGATCATGAGTTAGTTGAATTAATTAAGAAGCGAGAACCTCGTCAAGGAGAGTTGCAGCCTTTTCTTCATCTGTGCGCTCGGCAAGAGCTAGCTCAGAGATAAGGATCTGCTTCGCCTTGGCGAGCATGCGCTTTTCACCAGCAGAGAGGCCGCGATCTAGATCGCGACGGTAAAGATCGCGAACGACCTCGGCGACCTTGATGACATCTCCTGAGGCAAGTTTTTCTAGGTTGGCCTTGTAACGACGTGACCAGTTAGTTGGCTCTTCGGTATATGGCTGGCGCAGGACGCTAAATACGCGATCCAAACCGGCGCTATCGACAACATCGCGAACTCCGACGAGATCTACATTATCTGCAGGTACGCGGACTGTGAGATCTCCTTGTGCAACTTTCAAGACTAGGTAGGTGCGTTCTTCGCCCTTGATGATGCGAGTTTCAATCGCTTCGATTAGAGCTGCTCCGTGATGAGGATAAACAACGGTTTCGCCGACCTTAAATGTCATGTGTTGCCCTTCGCTAGACAGACAATTCTACCAGCGATTTACGGGTCACAAAACCCCATTAAATCAGGGGTAAATGGCCCTAAATCGCGTGAGAGAATGTCCCTATGCGCCGCACCATTACAACAATTACCGCTCTATTTATTGCTACATCGCTAACTGCATGCGGTGCTGGACAAAGTGCAGCGACGCGAAATATTAAGCAAGTAACTGATGGTGTAGAAGTTTCAATCAACAAAAACGGTAGCTCTATAAAGATTCTTAACTTGCTATTGGTCGCAACCGAAACTGGCGATGCCGTGGTTGTTGGAACCATTATTAACGAAGGTGAACAACCAGATCAATTACTTGGAATTGCTGTTGGTGGAAAAACTGCCACAGTTACCGGTGATCCGATGCTCGCCCAAAATGCGCCACTTCGTTTTGAAGGTGATAGCGCAAATATCAAGGCTGTATTTGCCGGAGTTGCTCCAGTTGCAGGTCGCCACGTAAAGCTAACTCTCGGCTTTGCTCGCGCAGGAGTAGTTACTGCTGAAGTAATTATTCGTGATAAGCGCGATGCTTATAAGAACGTAACTTCAGGAGCTGCTCCTGCGGCTACTTCTTCCCCTGATTCGCAACCGCTTCAATAGCAGCTTTCGCAGCATCTGGATCTAAGTACTCCCCGCCTTTTTTAACCGGCTTAAAGTCTGCGTTTAAGTTATATAGCAAAGGAATTCCAGTTGGGATATTTAGCTCTGCAATATCTGCTTCAGAAATGCCATCAAGGTGCATAACCAATGCGCGCAGTGAATTTCCGTGAGCGGTTACAAGTACGCGCTTGCCAGCCTTTAGGTCAGGAATAATTGATTCTTGCCAGTAAGGCATCATGCGCGCGACTACATCCTTTAGACATTCCGTCGCCGGCAGTTCTTTACCTAAATCGGCATAACGAGCATCGTTTGCTTGGCTATAAGGGTCGCTTGAATCAATTGGTGGAGGCGGCACATCGTATGAACGGCGCCAGAGCTTAAATTGTTCTTCGCCGTATTTGGCCAGCGTCTCTTTCTTATCCTTGCCTTGCAGTGCGCCGTAATGACGTTCGTTTAAGCGCCAAGAACGGCGAACCGGGATCCAGTGACGATCGCATGAATCAAGAGCGAGTTGCGAGGTATGAATTGCCCGGCGCAAAAGGGAAGTGTGAACGACATCAGGCAAAAGGTTGCGCTCGAGCAATAACTTTCCGCCACGGGCTGCTTCTGCTTCACCTGCGGCAGATAAGCGAACATCTACCCAACCAGTGAAAAGGTTTTTCGCGTTCCATTCAGATTCACCGTGGCGTAGCAGGATTAATTCATAGTTCGACATAGCGCCTATCTTGCCATGTATGGCGCATATATTTAAATCAGATGCTTAAAGGCGTCGAGGTTTGCTAAAGATTCACCACGGCTAACGCGCCAGGCCCACTCGCGGCGGATTGCATTTGCAAATCCGAGTTCCAAAAGTGGATTAAATGAGGAATCTGAATATTGCAGCACCGCACCGATCAAGCGATCTATCTCGCGATCGTTTACAGCAGATAACGGCAGGCGACCTACTAAGAAGATATCTCCAAGTTCGTTGGTAGCAAAGGCGATTCCATACATCGCAGCGTTCTTAGCCATACACCAGGCGTGCACTGCAGCAACATTGTCGTCAGGTTTGCGAATTACAAAGGCATTAATACTTAAAGAATGATCACCAACAATAAGCGCGCAATGGGTCTGTAACTTCTTCTCGCCGGGTAGGGTAATTAGAAAAGTATTTTCATCTTTGTTTTCATATTCCAGATCATGTGAATCCAAGAACTCTTCGATCACGATACGGGGATCTATCGCAGCCATTTACTACCCGATCGACTTATTTACGCGGGCTGCCTCGGTTATTACTTGATCGTAAATATCTAACGTGCCGCGAGCAGTGGCATCCCAGCCAAAGTGCGATGCATGTTCGATCGCACCCATAGAAAGCAATACGCGACGTTGTGGCTCTTGTAGCAAGCGAGCTAAAACAGATGACCAAGCGCGCGGATCGTGGCCGTCGACTAATACACCTGAAATACCATCAGCAACTGCGGTGCGAAGTCCACCAACTGCAGTTGCAACAACAGGTGTGCCACAAGCTTGGGCTTCAAGTGCAACCAGACCAAAGCTTTCAGAATAACTAGGTACACAAACTAAATCTGCTGCTCGATACCAATTAGGAAGTGCTGCGCGCGGAACCGGCGGAGAAAATGAAATTACATCTTCGATGCCAAGCCAATTAACTAACTCTTTTAAACGTTCTACTTCACTGCCGTTGGCACCTGATGCTCCGCCCACAATAAAGACACGTAACTTGGGGCGCAGCTGCGGTGAATGAGTAACCATTTCAGCGGTTGCACGGATTAGTAGTTCAGGGCCTTTATGCGGTTGGATACGCCCCACAAAGGTAATTACATGGGCATCACTTTCAATGCCGATCTCTTTACGTGCTGCCATGCGACCGGCACCAGGTGTGAAGTTATATAAATCAACGCCGGGAGTCACCACACGCACAGTGTCTGGACAAGCTTCATAGAGCGAAACCAAGCTGGCGGCTTCGGCATCAGTATTAGCAGTTAACGCATTTGCGGCAGCAACGATTTGGGTTTCACCTTGCACGCGGATCATCGGTTCGGGCGTTTCACCTTCAGCCAAATTTAAGTTCTTTACCCGTGCCATGGTGTGCATTGTGTGCACCAGCTGCATCTTTAAATCTTTCGCAACCGGCATAGCAACTTTGCCCGATAACCAGTAATGCGAATGGATTAAGTCATATCGGCGATCACCAGATAGCGCCTTCTTAAATTCTGCACTTAACTCGTTAAAGTGCGCCGGAACTTGCTCTTTTGTCCAATGCAGATCGTGGCCGGCATCTAAGTGATGAACCTGTACACCGGGAGAAAGTTCAACCACTGCAGGAAGGTCTAAATGATCGCGGCGCGTGAAGATATCTACTTCTACGCCTTGTGCTGCCATACGTGCGGCACTTTCAGAAACATAGATATTCATTCCGCCGGCATCACCAATTCCTGGTTGTTCCAGGGGACAGGTGTGAACCATAAGCATGGCCACGCGACGTTTCATACCCGAAGGATACGCCTTATTAATCGATAGTTAAATCGTTGCGCGAATAGTGCCAATTACACGCGGGCCACCCATTACTTTTTCAGGCGTTAGCGCAGTATCGATACCAAAATCTTTTAAACAAGCATGCACGATGGTGCGAAATGCACGTAGTGATCCATCGCTTACCTTAAATACAATCGTGCGACCGTCAGATAGTGAACAGACATTTACCGCTTCTGCACCATCTTTCATAAATAAACCAGGTACTTGTTGCATCATCTCGGTGTTATGGCGACCCATGCCACCAACCATTTCCGGGAAAGCGCGAGCGGCATTCATAACGCTTTGATGTACTAGATCATTTGAAATAGTGATCGCGCGAATTGCGCGAGCCAAACCAATTACCGAAATCAAGAAAAGTGGAGCGCCACAACCGTCAGTAGAAGTTAAGGTGATTACTTCACCTGATAAATCTTCTAACTCTTTCTTAATAGCAATTTGTAGTGGGTGGCTTTGTTCTAAGTAAGTCTCAATCGGCCAACCGTTTTTCACGCAAGTCGCCAGCATCGCCGCATGTTTTCCGCTGCAGTTCATGGCAATTTGTGCTGGTTCTTGATCGCCCCACGCACGACGTTCTGCATCTCCTAGTGGGCGATCTGTTGCGCATTGCAACGCGCTTTCAGTTAAACCAACTGATGCCAAGATTTCACGGGCGCCATCCATATGCATGGCCCCACCAGAATGGCTTGACTGCGCTAGCGCCAATAAGCGCGGCTCGAGATCTAAACCGCTACGCACCATCGCAGATGCTTGGAAACATTTAACAGTCGAGCGTGGAAATATCTTGGTATCAATGTCGCCTAGTGATTTAAAGAGTGAACCGTCAGCGTTTAATACGGCAAGAAAACCACGGTGTTCTGATTCAACAACACCATCGCGAACGTATTCGGCTAAGACTGCATCTTTAAACATTAATTGCTCTGACGTTCTAGCGATGACCAGATATGTGCTTGCAACTCTTGGCCTTCTGCCGCCATGTCATAGGCAAAAAATAGTTCGCCGGCAACGAGACCGTATAAACGCACGCCCGCTGTAACAATCTTGGCTGAAGGCGCCGAATATCCCTGATCCATAACGAGTTGAATCTTGGGACCATCAAAGGTTCCGACCCAACCTTCGGCGATACCGGTGTTATGTGCGATAACAACTTCTAAAACGTTATTTGGTTTAACTCGCCAGAAACCTGTTTCCGATCCTGCCGGACGAATGATTTCGCCATCTTTATCGATGATCCAAGAACGCGAGTAATAATTTAGAAAGGGGCGGCCATCGTGGTTAAAGACAACTTCGTGCGCGTATTCAAAGCTTTCAATCGTTGGGTAATCCCCGCGACCTTTGCCGCGCCAAGTGCCAACCATCCATGCCAAAGGATTTAGATCAGGATGCAAACCTTCTGGAATTGTAAAGACCACTTAGAGTCTGCCCCTTCGATATGTTCGCGCATCGCGCGCTTGCGATTGGCGCCGCCCACGAAATCCGTAAATCAAAAGCGCAACACCAATTACCAAGGAGATAACTCCAAGCAATACGGCGCTAAGGATTTCCACGCCGTAATCCTACGGCTTTAGAGCTTAGTTACCGTCCACATGATCGCCAGCATCGCCAGAGCGACAACTAAACCTTGCGCAATCGTGGCCACTTATGCGGGAACAATCACTTGTTGTGATGCCGCCACATTTTCAACCATTAACTGCGCATCAACCGGGGTCGTGCGTTTTACGATGGCTAAAGCGATTGGCCCTAGTTCAAAGTGGCGGGCTACTGTGCCAAGAAAACCTACTTGTACTTCACCATTCATTACCGGTGTGCCTGGTGCGGGCATTACGACCTGGCTGCCATCTAAATGCAACATAACCAAACGTCGCGGAGGATTGCCTAAATTAAATATCTTGGCAACAGTTTCTTGCCCGCGATAACAGCCTTTATTCATATGTACTGATTTATTAAGCACGCCAAGCTCGTTGGGAATTGATTTGTGATCAGTTTCAAAGGCAATACGTGGGCGTCCGGCAGCAACGCGTTCGGCATCTAAAGCCCACGTACCGATCTGCATCGCGGTTGCGCCAAAAGTTTCTTGAATCTCTTTTAATTCTGCACGGGGAACCAGGGCAAATGGTCCACCAATATCGTTTGCGACACCTGGGGCACGCAGTACAACAAATTCATTGGAAGCATCGCGCACATCAACGCGTAACATAAATTTCATTTTTTGCAGATAGCTAATTAAGTTTTCAATATAGCCTGGATCAAGTACCAACCAAGATGTTTCGCCATCATCGACTAAATTAAATTGGTACTCCACGTGTCCTTGCGGATCCAAGATCAGCGCAGAACTCCATTGGCCAACTGGTAGTTCGGTTAAATGCTGGGTAGTTAGATCATGTAACCATTTCAGGCGATCTATGCCAGAGACTGCGATGATATTTAAATGTGAAAGATCGGCCCAAGCTTTACCTTCCAGCAACGCCTTCTGTTCTTTATTGGGTTCACCAAAATGCCAAATGGCGCCCTTATCGACGCCATCTTCAACAAATACTGCAGTCATCTTTACTTAACGCACGCAGCGCATAACCCATAGACAGCAAAGTGAGTGACATCGGTTTTAAAACCATAATCATCAGCTAAATTTTGTACAAAGTTTGCTGCCGCGTTAATTGGTGCATCTCCGACTGACCCGCAATCGCTGCAGACTAAATGTAAATGTGTGAGCTCTTCAGCTGCGTGATACGTAGCGCCACCATGGCCCAAGTGGGTGTGCTGTACCAGGCCAACGTTTTCAAGTGTTTCTAAATTGCGATAGACCGTTGAAAGATTGATACCAGGATGAGTTGCGCGCACCTTTTCCGCAACTTCTTCCGGGGTTGCATGGCCGAGTTCGCGCACAGCAGATAGAACTAATTCGCGCTGTGGTGTTAAGCGCAAGCCCTTATCGCGGAGTTCGTGTTTATCAGCCATGGGTTAAGCCTACCTTTAAAGTGAAATGACGAGATCTGCAGGAACGCCCTGCGCAGCGGTGACCTGCTGCTCCACGCGCGCACCTGGTGCTTGAACTACCAGAGTCCAAGAACCAGGTGCGGCGAAGAAACGAAACTGTCCTTGCAAATTAGTTGGAAGTTCTGCGGTGAATTCTCCGTCGCGATCTAACAATCGCACATGTGCGTTACCGACAGGAGTGCCGTTAGGTACTCCGTCGTCCCCGTCCCTGAGTACAACACCTTGGATGATTGTTTGTGTTGTAACGTCAATGCCATCGAGTGATGGACCTCCAGGAGTTGCACCGCAGGTCTTCAACTTATGCTCCTACAGCTACTGGTACACCAACGAGTGAACCGTATTCTGTCCATGACCCGTCATAATTCTTAACGTTAGATACGCCAAGAAGTTCGTGAAGCACAAACCAAGAGAACGCAGAACGTTCTCCAATACGGCAGTAAGCGATGGTGTCTTTTGCAAGATCAACACCGGCACCGACGTAAAGCTCTTTTAACTCAGCATCTGATTTAAATGTGCCATCTTCATTAGCAGCCTTTGACCAAGGAATATTCTTGGCAGTTGGAATATGTCCCTTGATCTGTCCTTGTTCTTGTGGCAAGTGAGCAGGTGCTGCAAGTTCACCGCTGAATTCAGCGGGAGATCGCACGTCAACAATGTTTAACGTGCCGATTGCTGCGATAACTTCGTCGCGGTATGCGCGAATCGAGTTATCGCGCTCTTTGGCAACATAACGAGTTGCTGTTCGAGTTGGCACAACAGTTACGAATGGACGAGCATCAAGTTCCCAACGCTTGCGCCCACCATCTAGCAATCGCACATCTTGGTGGCCATAAACCTTGAAATACCAGAAGGCATAGGTTGCAAACCAGTTGTTATTGCCTCCATACAAGATAACGGTTGAGTCATTTGAAATACCTGACTTTGAGAGAAGTGCTTCAAACTTCTCCTTTGAAATCAGGTCGCGAATCAAGCCATCTTGCAGGTCATCGCGCCAGTGGAAAGTGATCGCATTTTCTATATGGCCTTGCTCGTACAAAGTGGTGTCTTCATCGACTTCGACGATCACAACCTTCGGATTATTGATATTTTCAGCGACCCAATCGGCGCTTACTAGTGATGTTTCACGTGACATTTTTCTCTCCTAATTACTTAGCTATTTTGGATTTATAAAGGGGTAAAACGAATTACTTGGCGGTGCGTGCGCGCAAGATGAGCAAATACATCTGGCAGCCCAAGCAGAAATTAAATGCTGCATTTAAAAACGCAGCCGCAAGTGCAAAAGCGACCGCAACTGTAAAGACCCCACCGGCCCCAGCGACGGATGCGATAACCGCAACAAGTGCAAAGCCAAGTCCTACCGCCTGAGCAAACTGCGGCGGGCGAACATCTTCGAAAGTCACAGGTGACTTCAATCGTGGCTTAATTAAAGATTTAAAAATAAACGCATACGGTGTGAACTGCGGTCCGCGCAGCGCACCTATTGCAAAGACAATTGCCTGAAAGGCAATCACCCAGACGTTAGATGTCACAAGAGCAGTTGCTAGGACAACTGTTGTGATTGCCGCAGACCAACGTGGTCCTCTGGCATCTATCGATACTGTCATTTTATTTCCTTCACTTATTTCACTTATGGGTCGTTGAATTAGTTTTTAAGTTGCAAACTAAGCACGACACATAGCGCCAGTTAAGCGACCGTAATCAAGCACACGGCGCTTTGTGAAGTAACTGGTTTTAATACGAAACATGGCTTAAGGATAAAGACATTCAATGCAAAGCGCTACTTGCGAATATCTCGCAGCTGCCAGACCTAGCCAATAGCAGCTAGCGCCGCATGAACCTGAGCGCGCTTTGGTGTTCCCATCGCCCGACCAACTTCAACGCCGTCACCATTTAAAAATAGAGTCGTTGGCGTTGATAAGACATTTAACTCACGGACTAATTCCAGATGAGATTCAGCATCGATATGGGCATAGCGAACATCCGGCATCGTCTTGACCATATCTTGCAGCAACGCTTTGGTCGCCCGACAAGGAGTACAGAATGCAGATGAGAATTGGACCATCGTTGCTCGCGATCCAAGTTCAGTTCCGACGATTGCAGCGGTGAGCTTTGGCCCATTTACCGTCTTCTTCTTGCGAAATTCCCCACGGGTGCGCTGAAACCAGATGCCAAATCCAGTAGCTGAGATCAGCACAATGACAAGTGGAATGAATGTTTTCACAGAGGTATTCTACTTCCCATGGCCAAGGTGTTATTACTGACAAATACCAATGGCGCCAGCGCGGAAGTTCTGCCATCGCTTGCTCTTTTGCAACACACTGTAAAGATCATGCCTGCTGAAGCAAGCGTATTAATTGATTCACCGGTTATGGATATCGTCTTTGTTGATGCTCGTCGCGAATTGCCTGCAGCTAAGAATTTAACGCGCTTACTTACCTCAACTGGTGTTGGTGCACCTGTCATTGCAATAACAACCGAAGGTGGCCTATCTGCAATGAGCGCCGACTGGGGCGTCGATGATGTAATTCTTGATACTGCAGGTCCTGCCGAAGTTGATGCACGTATTCGTATCTGTATTGGTACACATCTTGCAGCTTTAACTGCTGCTGATCCAACTGCAGGTGAAATTCGCACCGGCGATGTTGTTATCGATGAGAGCACCTACACCGCCAAAATAAAAGGTCGCTCACTTGATTTAACCTTTAAAGAATTTGAACTTCTTAAATATCTTGCCCAGCATCCAGGTCGCGTCTTTACTCGCGCCCAGTTATTGCAAGAAATTTGGGGCTATGACTACTTCGGTGGAACTCGCACCGTCGACGTTCATATCCGTCGCCTACGTTCCAAGCTTGGTCCTGAATTCGAGCCAATCATCGGCACGGTACGTAACGTCGGTTATCGCTTCACACTTCCTAATGGCGGTAAAGAGAGCCAAATTTCCGAGCGGGTATAACCGCAATGCGCCATATTCTTAAGATTCACAGATCACTTACCGATCCACTGCCAACAACAGCACGCGAATACTCAATACGCACCTTTGATCCCGCACAAGATAAAGATCGTTGGCTTCAACTCAACAATAAGATCTTTGCAAACCACCCCGATCAAGGCAATTGGGCGATTGCAGATCTGGAAAACCGTATGGCCGAAAATTGGTTTGATCCAACAGGTTTCTTCCTTGCTACAAAAGGCGATGAAATCGTTGGCTTTGTCTGGACCAAGAT
>JBAXFA010000020.1:0-15630 GCA_037140155.1 Actinomycetota bacterium | reverse complement strand
GAGATTGTTGGCTTTATTCCGCAAGAGCCAAGTGATCTTCTCTACGGACAGAGCGTGGCAGGCGAATGTGCGCAAGCTGATAAAGATAATGAATGCGCGCCAGGAACAGCCCTTGCGCTGCTAGAGCGAATCGTCCCGGCAATCGATTCCAATACGCATCCGCGAGACCTCTCTGAAGGACAACGTTTGGCACTTGCGCTAGCCATCGTTCTATCGGCACAGCCGCAAGTTCTAATTTTGGATGAACCAACCCGCGGTTTGGATTATCAATCTAAGGCTTTATTAATTACCTTACTGAAGAGTTTTGCGAAAGAGCTAAATCGATCTGTTTTAATTGCAACCCACGATGTTGAGTTAGTCGCCGAACTTTGCAATCGGGTAATTTTCCTTTCAGAAGGTGAAGTTGTGGCCGATGGCCCAACTCTAGAAATTCTTCTCTCCTCTCCTGCATTTGCACCACAAGTTGCCAAGGTGATGTCGCCACGGCCTTGGCTTACCGTCTCGGATGTTATGAAAGCAGTTACACAGTGACTTTATATACTTCAGATATATACAAATTTTCTGCTTCCTCAAAGATCGCGCTCAGCCTTACCTCGGTCTTTTCCTTGGCAGGATTTACTTGGCCGTTCTTCGCCCCCGATAAGCAAGGCGCTCACATTGCGCAATATTTTTTCTGGGTCGCCCTGCCACTTGCCTTCTTTCTGCTACTGGCACAGTTAAGCGATCGCAGTCTCGATGCAAAATCAGTTGCCCTGCTTGGGATGATCGCTGCGCTTCTTGCTGCACTTCGTCCTCTAGGAGCCGGCGCAATAGGACTTGAGCCAATGTGGTTTCTCTTAATCTTGGCAGCACGCGTCTTCGGCGGAGCGTTCGGCTTTCTTCTTGGCGTATTAGGAATGTTTGCTTCAGCGCTCTTTACCGGAGGCATCGGTCCTTGGTTGAGTTATCAACTCTTTGCCGCTGGAATTATTGGGCTACTTGCTGGCAGTTTTGCAAAGAAGTTACGTGGTTGGGGCGAGATTGCTTTACTTATCTTGATCTCTGTTTTTTCCGCACTTAGTTATGGGCTGCTAATGGATCTGCAATTCTGGCCATGGGCTTTGGGCGCTAATACCCAACTCTCATTTATTCCTGGTGGCGCACTTTCTGAAAACCTGCATCGATTTATAACATTTCATTTTCTCTCATCGATGGCCTGGGATATTCCACGAGCGGTTTTAACAACCGCACTAGTTATCTCAACTGGCCCGGCGGTATTGGCCGCCCTGCGCCGCACGAAAAGTAAGGCGGCTTTCTTAACTCCTATCGAATTTAGCGAACGTTTGAAGTAACTAGCGGCAACTTTGTAACTTCGGCTACGCAATCGCGACCACGTACATCAACTATTACCTGATCACTTAACTTGGCTGCGTTATCTAATAGCGCCAGCGCAATCCCTTTCTTCAAAGTTGGTGAAAAAGTTCCGCTGGTAACAACGCCGATAACGGCGCCAGAACTATCCTTGACATGCATACCTGCGCGCGGAATCCCGCGATCCTGGCTTACCAAGGCACGTATCCGCGGGTGCGATCCAGCGGCTTTTTCATCGCGCAGCGCTTGGTTGCCACTAAATACCGCCTTCTCCCAACCTATTGCCCAAGTTGCCGCCGCTTGAACAGGGGTAATTTCTAACGTTAATTCGTGGCCATGCAATGGATAGCCCATCTCGGTTCGCAAGGTATCGCGCGCACCAAGTCCACAAACCAAACCACCAATCGGTGCGATTCCAGATGCCAAAGCATCCCAAACTTTATGAGCATCCTCCCAGCGGGGCACGATTTCATATCCATGTTCACCGGTGTAGCCAGTGCGACAAAGAATTACTTCACAACCTGCGATTGAAACATGTGCGAAGGCCATGTAATCCATCGCAGGGTCAATTCCAAAGCTCTTAATTACATCTTTAGAAAGCGGTCCCTGTACAGCGATGACTCCGAATTTTTCGTGGAGGTTTACAATCTCGATTCCACTTGGTGACTTACTTTTTAGATCTGCAACAACGCTGCTTGTGTTAGACGCATTGGGGATTAGAAAAAGATCAGTTGCACTGTTGCGATAAACGATCAGATCATCGATAACTCCCCCGTTGGAGTTGCAATGCAAGGTGTATTGGGCTTGCCCATCGACGATTCGATCTAAATCATTGGTGAATACAGAGTTAAGAAATTCCAACGCCCCTGGGCCCTTGACGCTGACCTTTCCGAGGTGCGAGACATCGAAAATGCCGACTTTCTCCCGGACTGCAGCATGCTCAGCCAATACTCCGCCGCCTGGATATTCAATCGGCATTAACCAGCCACCGAAATCAGCCATCTTTGCCGAAAGTTGGAGATGTTTATCGGCTAAAGGAGAATTTTTCATAGCGACAACTTACACTTACCCAACGCATATTTCAGGGTTAAAGAGCTGACCCTGCCTTAAAGGAGATGTAATGACCACCCTTCGTCTATCCGATGGCATCATCAAAGATGAGATTCTGGTCGTTGGCCTGTCCTATAAGAAATCTTTAAAAGATAGCAAGGCCAATCTAGTAATTGAAAGTGGCGACATCGCGCTAGATACCAAGAAGTTGTTGCAAAGCCTGGCTGATATGGGCGCAACAGGTAAATGTGATGAGGTAGTAAAGATTCCTGGTCTTACTACGAGACTTCTCGTCGTTACTGGACTCGGTGAGAATAAATCCACGTACGAAGATGAAGTGCTTCGTCGTGCCGCTGGCGTGGCAGCGCGTGCCCTTGCCGGAAATTCCGGGGCTACCTTCTCGCTTCCTGCGAAGAAGATTTCCACTCTCGAAGCGATCGCGCAAGGTGCCGTTCTAGGTGCCTACACCTTTAACAAGTTCCGCGTCGATTCAGTAGTCGATCGCCAACCTAGCCTTAAGGCGGCCACTATCCACTCCAATTTAGCTAATAATTCTGAGGCTAAAGATGCCATCAAGCGCGCCGCAATTATCGGTGAATACACCAATTTGGTTCGCGATCTAATCAATACTCCGCCAAGTCATCTAAATCCTGATTCTTTCTGCAAAGAATTTACAGCACTTGTTAAGAAGGCGGGCGGCGCTTCTGCTGGCCTGAAGGTTACGGTAATGACTGAAGCGCAACTTAAATCAAAAGGTTACGGTGGCATAACTGCAGTAGGTCAAGGTTCAGCAAATCCACCTCGACTGCTGCAAATTTCATACACACCAATCAAAGTTAAGGCGAAGAAGAGCTATGCCTTCGTTGGCAAGGGAATAACTTTCGATTCTGGAGGTTTGGCCTTAAAGCCTGCGGTTGGAATGGAAGCGATGAAATGCGATATGTCTGGTGCAGCCGCAGTCTGCGCGGCAACTATTGCCATTGCGCTAATGAAGCTTCCCGTGGCAATAGATGCCTATGCACCTTTGGCTGAAAACATGATCAGCGATAACGCCACTAGACCAAGTGACATTATTACGATGTATGGCGGCAAAACAATTGAAGTTTTAAATCCAGATGCCGAAGGTCGACTTGTACTGGGTGATGCCTTAGTAAAGGCGCAAGAGAATAAGAAGTTAGATGGAATCATCGATGTTGCAACTTTGACTGGCGCACAAGTCATAGCACTTGGCACTCGTACTAGTGCAATCATGACAAATAACCAAGATTTCAGCGATCAATTCTTTGCAATCAGCAAGAGCGTTGGTGAAGCTTTCTGGCCAATGCCGCTACCTGTAGAACTTCGCGCTTCTCTCGATTCGCCGGTTGCCGATATGGCAAATGTTGGTGAACGCATGGGAAACATGATGGTCGCCGGCCTATTCTTAAAAGAATTTATCGCCCCCGAGTTACCTTGGTTACATCTCGATATTGCCGGTCCCGCATATAACCAAGGTGAGCCCTATGGCTACACACCTGTAGGCGGTACGGGTATCGCCCTTCGCTCTTTGGTCGCTCTGGCCCAATCTGCCGCAATTTCGTAATCACTGGCTAAAACTGGCAAGATAGGCACGTTCAGTAGATAGCTTTACGAAGGAGCGCTCACAGGTGTCTAACTTTGATCTTGTAATTTTAGGTGGCGGCAGCGGCGGATACGCAGCAGCCCTACGCGGCGCACAACTGGGATTGAACGTCGCCTTGATCGAAGCGGACAAACTTGGCGGCACCTGCCTACATCGCGGATGTATTCCAACTAAGGCGTTGCTACATGCCGGCGAGATCGCCGATGGCACCCGCGAGGCTAGCCACTTTGGCGTCAACGCGACATTTAATTCAATTGATATGACCGGCGTTAACTCATACAAAGATGGCGTTATCAATAAGCTCCATAAGGGGCTACAAGGTTTAGTTAAATCGCGAAATATCACTTACATCGAAGGCCACGGCAAATTAGTTGGTAAAGATACCGTTGAAGTAAATGGCGCCAAGTACACCGGGAAAAATATCGTCTTGGCCACTGGTTCTTATGCCAAGACGCTGCCTGGCTTAGATATTGATGGCAAGCGAGTTATGACATCAGACCACGCGATGAAATTGGATTATGTTCCAAAGAGCGTAATCGTTCTTGGCGGAGGAGTAATCGGTTGTGAATTCGCATCTGTCTGGAAATCATTTGGCGCTGACGTAACAATCATTGAAGGCCTTCCTCACTTAGTCGCACTGGAAGATGAATCTTCTAGTAAGCAACTAGAGCGCGCTTATCGCAAGCGCGGAATTAACTTCGAACTTGGCGTTCGTTTCAAATCTCACAGCGTCTCCGCCGATGGCGTCACGGTTACCTTGGAAGATGCAAAGACTTTTACCGCTGAAGTTCTGCTAGTTGCAGTTGGCCGTGGACCAGTCTCTGCAAACCTTGGTTATGAAGAACAAGGTATAACGATGGATCGCGGTTACATTTTGGTTGATGACAAGTGCCGCACTAACGTGCCGGGTATCTGGGCCGTTGGAGATTTGATCCCTACTTTGCAGCTGGCCCACGTTGGTTTCGGTGAAGGAATTTTAGTTGCCGAAGAGATCGCCGGATTAAATCCTCGTCCAATTAATTACGACGGAGTTCCACGCGTTACATACTCTGAGCCGGAGGTTGCCTCAGTTGGTTTGACAACTGCCCAGGCTAAAGAACGCGGTTACGATGTTGTTGAACTTAATTATGATTTAGCAGGTAACGGCAAAGCCCAAATTTTGC
This sequence comes from Actinomycetota bacterium, assembly GCA_037140155.1. GTDB lineage: Bacteria > Actinomycetota > Actinomycetes > Nanopelagicales > Nanopelagicaceae > Planktophila. The sequence continues at coordinate 10,446 of JBAXFA010000020.1, read as the reverse complement.
GGACCGCAGGTTCTATTAAGTTAGTTTCACAAAAAGGCGGGCCAGTTCTAGGTATCCATATGGTTGGTGCGCGCGTTGGCGAACTTTTAGCTGAAGCACAACTAATCTTTAACTGGGAGGCCTCAGCAGATGATGTCGCCCCTTATATCCATGCTCACCCAACGCTGTCAGAGGCGATGGGCGAGGCTCACATGGCTCTTGCCGGCAAACCACTGCACGCTCACGGTTAATTAAGGAAAAGGAAAAAGTTATGACTTTCTCAGTAACGATGCCCGCACTTGGCGAGAGCGTCAGCGAAGGAACAGTTACACGTTGGCTTAAAGCCGAAGGCGATCATGTCGCAATGGACGAGCCACTCCTTGAAGTATCCACCGATAAAGTCGATACTGAAATTCCTTCACCTGTTGCCGGAACGCTGCAAAAAATTGTTGTCGGAATTGATCAGACAGTTCCAGTCGGTGCCGAACTTGCGATCATCGCAGATGGTGCAGCACCTACTGCAACACCTGCGCCAGCAGCTCCCGTTGTTGCAGCACCAGTTGCTGCGGCACCCGTTGTAGCAGCACCTGCAGCACCAGTAACTCCTCCCCCTGCTGCTGCACCTGCGCCAAGTAGCGCCGGAACAATTATTACGATGCCCGCACTTGGCGAGAGCGTCAGTGAAGGTACTGTCACCCGCTGGTTAAAGGGAGTTGGCGATAGCGTTGCAGTAGATGAGGCGTTACTAGAAGTTTCTACAGATAAAGTTGATACTGAAATTCCTTCACCTGTTGCCGGAACAATTATCTCAATCGATGTTCCAGTAGATACCACTGTTCCAGTTGGTGCTCGTCTTGCAGTAATTGGTGGTGCAGGTGCAGCTCCTGCTCCAGCAGCTCCTGCTCCAGCGCCAGTTGTTGCCGCACCTGTTGTTGCTCCGCCTGCGCCAGTTGTTGCTCCGCCTGCGCCAGTTCTTGCACCCGTTGCGCTTTCGCAACCACTTGATGCTTATGTAACTCCAATTGTTCGAAAGCTCGCCTCTGAACTTGGCGTCAATCTCGCCACTGTGACCGGTACTGGCGTTGGTGGTCGAATCCGTAAAGAGGATGTGCAAGCAGCAGCTCCAAAAGCCACTTCAGCAATTACTACACCTGCAGCTGCCGCTGTAGCACCAGCTGCACGCACGGCATCTGCAGTTGCGGCTTCGCCTCTGCGCGGAACGACTGTAACTATGTCGCGACTTCGCAAAGTTATCGCAGCACGCATGGTCGAGTCTCTGCAAGTTAGCGCACAACTGACAACTGTCATTGAAGTTGATGTCACCAAGATTGCTCGTCTGCGCGATCGCTCAAAGCCAACCTTTGAAGCCCGCGAAGGCGTAAAGCTTTCATTCTTGCCATTCTTCGCAGTGGCAGTTTGTGAAGCGTTAAAGCAACACCCAGTACTTAACTCATCTGTCGAAGGTGACCAAATTATTTATCACGGCGCCGAACATTTAGGTATCGCAGTTGATACCGAGCGCGGTTTACTCGTTCCGGTAATCCATAATGCGGGGGATCTAAATATGGGCGGAATCGCTCGTAAGATCGCCGATCTAGCTGCGCGTACTCGAGATAACAAAGTAACTCCAGATGAACTTGGTGGAGGTACTTTCACGTTGACTAATACCGGCAGTCGCGGTGCTCTTTTCGATACTCCAATTATTAATCAACCGCAGGTTGCAATCCTTGGTTTAGGAGCAGTAGTAAAGCGTCCGATGGTTGTTAAGGGTGAAGATGGCGGCGAAACAATTGCGATCCGTTCCATGGTTTATCTCGGACTTTCTTATGATCATCGAGTAGTCGATGGCGCAGATGCCGCACGATTCTTAGTTACCCTGAAAGAGCGCCTAGAAGGCGGCGCTTTCGAATCCGATCTAGGTCTTTAATCTCCATGAAAGTTCCCCAAAGAATTGCTGTCACTGGCTCATCGGGTCTTATCGGAAGCGCTCTTGTCGGCCATTTGAAATCTGAAGGACACACCGTTCAGCGTTTAGTTCGTCGTGCGCCAGTTTCTTCTGATGAAATTCAATGGGATCCGAAAACTGGTTTTGTAGATATCGAAGCCTTGCGGGGCGTAGATGCAATCATTCATCTTGCTGGCGTCGGAGTTAGCGATAAGCGATGGAGCAAACGCTTTAAATCTGAAATCTTAAATTCTCGTTTACTGGGTACCACCGCAATTGCCAATGCTGTTGCTGAGGTTAAGCCACAAGTTTTCATCTCAGCTAGCGCAATTGGTTGGTATGGCGATTCTGGTAATCGCGCAGTAGTTGAAACCGACTCCGTAGGAAATGATTTTCTAGCCGCTGTATGTCGTGAGTGGGAAGGCGCAGCGGATTTAGTTGGCGCTGTCCGTACAGTAAAACTTCGCACCGGTCTTGTTCTTGATCCCACTGGTGGAGCGCTCGGTCGTATGCTCCCGCTCTTTCGCTTTGGACTCGGCGGAAAGTTAGGATCCGGAAAGCAATGGTGGTCTTGGATAACTCTGCACGATGTTGTTCGCGCAATTACCTTTGCGCTTGAAAACGATATCTCAGGTCCTGTGAATTTAACTTCTCCCAATCCTGTTACTAATCAAGAGTTCACAGCAGCGCTAGCTCGTGCGCTCAATCGCCCTGCCTTATTTCCTGCTCCGGCAATTGCGCTAAAGATCGCGCTGGGTGGCTTTTCTAGCGAAGTTCTTGGCTCAAAGAAAGTTATGCCGACGGCTTTGACTACCGCAGGTTTCCAATGGGATTACCCACATATATCAACTGCGCTACAAGTTCTCGTCGAGCAGTAATTCTTGCGCAGCTAGGCGCCCCGATAACATCGCTCCATTTTGCGAAGGCCCTGATAAGTAATCCCCCGCACAGTAAATATTCTCGCCAACGCGTGCGCTCTTTACGCTTTCCGCACCTGGTGCAAACAGTGGCAAGGCCGAATTAATCTCATACTTGGCCAAGAACCTCCAATCTGCTGTGTTGGAACCCCACATTAAAGCTAAGTGGCGACGTACTTCTGATTCTGAGGCGTGCGCAATTGTTGTAGATGAAATAAGTGATTGACCACTTGGCGCATAATTTTGGGAAAGATTTGAGATAACAAGTGAGTTAACGACAGGGCCACGATTTTCTGAGTCGATCACGAGCGTTGCGCTATCTGAGGGCGCATTTTCAGTTGTGTGATACCAGGTAGTTGAGCTAAGCAGAGGTGTCACTTGATTAGCACCCAATAATTGTCCAGCAGTTGTTAGATCCGTTGCCAAAATGATTTTCGCCGCCGAGATTTCACCATCTCTAGTCGATATAACGCTTCCACGGATTTCTTCTACGCGGGTATTTAGACGTAGATCAGTAATTCGTTTAGCTAACACTTGCGGCAGAGTCGCAACGCCATTGGCGGGCACTCCCGAGCGACCCGAGATAAATGTTGCGATTACCTCTCGACCTACAACAGCGCTGACGCGAGAAGGATCTGCCAAAAATACCCCTTGGAGAAATGGTTTCAATACTTTTCTATATAGATCTTCTGTTCCAGTACGAAGTAGATGTTCTTCTACGCTCTCGTTTGGCTGCGCTTTCGAGAGTAAATACCTTAAAAAATTCGCTTTGGATTTAAGTGATCCCGAGGCGCCAGAGAGCGCTGAAAACGGTGAACTTCGTGGATCGCCCAGAATTGTATGAGATGAACCAGCAGACACTCTTACTGAGCGGGGAGCAATCTTAAAATCTAAATCTTCACTAATCCCCCAACGCTTAATCTCGGAGTAATTTAAATTTATAAGTTGAAAGCCGCGATCGAGGATGAAACCATCGATTCGATCGCTGGCGACTCGACCGCCCGGCCTATCGGAAGAATCTAGAACCGAAACTTCAACTCCAGCCTCTTGTAGCGTCAGCGCAGCGCTTAATCCAGCTAACCCTGCGCCGATTACTACATACATCTAAATCTTATTTTACTTATTTTGCAATTTAGATGGCCACCAGATCTTTGGCCCAATTTCATGAACTAGCGCTGGTACCAAGATCGAGCGAACAACGATCGTATCCAGTAACACGCCAAAGCCAACGGCAAAACCTAGCTCAGCAAGTGGAACCAATGGCAAGAGCCCAAGCACTGCAAAGGTTGCAGCCAGCACGATTCCAGCAGATGTAATGACTGCTCCTGTAACGGTTACACCTTTAATAACGCCGGCGCGAGTACCGATCTTGCCGCTTTCTTCTCTCACGCGTGTCATTAAGAAGATGTTGTAATCAATGCCGAGAGCAACCAAGAAGATGAAGGCAAAGAGTGGGAATGAGTTATCTCCTCCTGCAAAGCCAAAGATATGGTTGAAGACAAGGGCACACACGCCTAAGGTTGCAAAATAACTTAAGACCACAGTACCGAGAAGAACAATTGCGCTGAGGATGCTTCGGAGAAGCAAGCCAAGAATTAAAGTAATCACCAGAAGGATGATTGGAATAATCGTATTGTTATCCCGTTTATTAGCAGAGCGAACATCGTAGTAAACGGCACTTGTGCCACCGACTAGCGATGTCGAATCTGCGGCATGAGCTATTTCGCGAATCTTCGGGATGTCATTGCCCGCTTCAACGCTATCTGGCGCCTTATCCAACGTGACATTTAAGACTGCTCGCCCGTTAACTACCTTCATTGCAGGCTTAGGTTGTCCAGGTAGCTCCATTCCATCAAGCATCGGAACAACATCGGTTACACCAGGTGCCGATTTAACAGCAGCCGTGACCGCGCCCAATTTATTTACATCGATAACAATCTGGGTTGGGTCGCCTTCTCCACCTGGGAAGTGGGTTACTAAAAGTTTTTGTCCCACAACAGATTCAGGTTTACCGGTGAAGGTATCAACCGTTCCGATGCCGTCGGCCTTTAGAGTGGTCGATGATCCCGCAAAGCCCAGCAAAATTACTCCGGTAATAATCCATGCCTTTCGTGGATTTCTCCCAATTGAGTTAGCAATCTTTGACCATGTGCCAGTCATAACATGATCATCACCATCATTTTTAGGAACACGGGGCCAGAAAATCCAACGGCCAAAGATTAAAAGCAAAGCAGGTAGAAGAGTCAAAATTGTGATCATGGAGCAGACGATTCCAATTGCCCCGATCGGCCCAAGGCCTGCAGTATTTGTTAACTTGCTAAAGAGCAATATCAAAAGTGAAATCGAAACTGTCGACCCTGAAGCCAAGATCGGCTCCCAGACGCCTTTGTAAGCAGCGCGCATCGCTTCAAATCGATTATCAGTAAAATGAAGCTCCTCTCGATATCGCGCAATAAGTAAAAGGGCGTAATCGGTTGCTGCGCCAATAACCAGCACAGAGAGAATTCCTTGTGATTGACCATCTACATCAATGATGTTGTTTTTGGCGAGCAAATAGACGATTCCACCAGCAGTCGAGAGCGCAAACAACGCCGACAAGAGCGGAATTATCCAAAGCACTGGTGATCGGTAGACCGCGATCAGAATGATTGCTACTACGCCCAAGGTTGTGAGCAATAGTGAAGAATCTAAAGTTCCGAATGCACCGAAGAGGTCACCCAGTAAGCCGGCAGGTCCAGTTACATACGGTTCAAATCCATTTGCCTTAGCGATGGGCGCAATATCGGTCCGTAGCGCTTCTACGATGGCTGGCAACACGGGCTTATCGTTTGGAAGAACTTTAGCTATTGAATTTCCATCTAATGGAATATTAGCCAGCAGGGCTTTGCCATCTGGTGACGGGAAGACAGTTATCGCTTGACCAGGTGCTAAGTAATCAGAAATCTTTGCGGTTGTTCCGGAAAGCGTTAGAGCGCCAACTTTTGTAACATGATCGTTTATCGCAGCAAGAGTTGTTGGCGTCGCAGATCCTTCAAAAAGAACTAGCGCTGGAAAATTAAAAGTATCCTGCGATGAGAATTTCTTAATCTCATCGGCGGCTAAAGTGGCCTCAGCGCCCTTAGGTAGAAATGATGAGTTGTTATTCTCTTGAACTGAAGATAACTTGCCAAAAAGTGGACCGAAGATGCCGGTAATGATGAACCAAGCTATGACCACCAACATGGCAATGGCATATGGTTTACGGTTCTTGGGAGCGCTTTGCATAGACACGATATTTTCGCCTTCCGGGCTTGAGTTAAGAGCAGAATTCGCTAGGAGTACAGCCTACCTTTAGGCTGTACCCGTGCCACTTCAGCCGCCAGCTAATGTCGCTTCAACCGACTCAAAAATTGCGGTAGACCACATAGGAATAATCGAATATGAGTCAGCGCTAGCGTTGCAACGAAAAATTCACTTGGATGTTGCTTCGGGAAATCGCCCGAATACGCTTTTAATGCTAGAACACCCATCGGTATATACCGCTGGCAAGCGCACCCAAGAATTTGAAAAACCAAGCGATGGAACCCCTGTTATAAATGTTGATCGGGGAGGTCGAATAACTTGGCATGGCCCTGGTCAATTAATTGGTTATCCAATTATTAAATTATTGAAACCAACAGAACTAGTTGGATTCGTCCGCACTTTAGAGGGTGCGCTAATCAAAGTTTGTGATGGTTTTGGTCTCAATGCGGTGCGCATTGATGACCGATCTGGTGTTTGGATAAGTGATAGCAGAGGTGATCGTAAGATTGCAGCGATCGGAATCCGCGTTGCCAGCGGAGTTACGATGCACGGCTTCGCCTTAAACATATCGCCAGACTTAGCCGCCTTTAGCCAGATAGTGCCCTGCGGCATAGATGATGCCTCGGTAACATCGATGGCAATTGAGCTGGGCAGGCCAATTGATATCGCTGAAGTCGCACCGTTCGTTGAGAAATATCTCCTGGAAGCACTGGGTAAGGTAAGCGCATGACTATCGCACCCGAGGGTCGCAAATTACTGCGAATTGAAGCGCGCAATACCGAGGTTCCGATCGAACGCAAGCCGGAGTGGATTAAAACGCGCGCCAATATGGGACCTGAATACACCAGATTGCGTGCGCTAGTTAAGAGCGAAGGTCTGCATACTGTCTGCCAAGAAGCTGCTTGTCCAAATATCTTCGAATGTTGGGAAGATAAAGAGGCGACATTTTTAATTGGTGGCGATCGTTGCACAAGGCGTTGCGATTTCTGCAATATCGATACTGGAAAACCTTTACCGATAGATCGTGAAGAACCACGCAAGGTAGCCGAATCCGTAAAGTCAATGGGGCTGCGTTATGCAACTATTACCGGAGTTACTCGCGATGACCTACCCGATGAGGGTGCCTGGCTTTATGCCGAAACAATTCGTCAAGTTCACGAGTTAAACCCGGGATGTGGCGTTGAAATGTTAGCTCCAGATTTTCATGCCAAGAGCGAACTTTTAAATCAAATCTTTGAAACGCAACCAGAAGTATTTGCCCATAATCTAGAAACAGTCCCCCGCATATTTAAAAGAATCCGCCCCGCATTTACCTATGAAAAATCACTACAAGTTATAGGAATGGCACGTGATTTCGGATTAGTAACTAAATCAAATTTAATTCTGGGCTTGGGTGAAACGCGCGAGGAGATTTCACAGGCGTTAGTTGACCTGCAAAGCGCTGGCTGCGATCTGATCACTATTACTCAATATCTACGCCCAACCAACAAACATCACCCAGTTGAACGTTGGGTAAAGCCAGAAGAATTTGTTGAGCTAGCAGCGGAAGCCACTGAAGTCGGATTCCTTGGAGTCATGAGTGGACCGCTAGTTCGATCAAGTTACCGCGCCGGGCGCCTATACAAGCAAGCGCTAGAAGCTCGCGCTAGCCAAGGTTCGCTGCGTGGCTGAGATTGTTTATCCCCCAGTTATCGTTGCTTTAAAAACTTTTTGGAAATACCTCGGGCTGCAATTTCATTTCGAAGGCGAAGCACATATTCCCCGTAAAGGTGGCGCAATCCTTGCGATGAACCACATCGGTTATTTAGATTTTGCATTGATAGGTACGGCTGCTTTGCCAGCCGGGCGCTTAGTGAGGTTTATGGCTAAGAAAGAAATTTTTGATAATAAATTGGCTGGACCACTCATGCGCGGAATGCACCACATTAACGTCGATCGCAGCAGCGGAACTGCATCATTTGTTGCAGCCCTGCGCGCGTTACGTTCTGGCGAGGTAGTAGGAATATTTCCGGAAGGAACTATTTCCAGAAGTTTTGAAATTAAGGAGTTGAAATCAGGTGCAGTTCGCCTTGCTATGGGTTCGGGCGTTCCTGTGATTCCAACAATTGTGTGGGGTTCACAGCGCATCTGGACAAAGGGCGTAAAACGAGATCTCCGTCGCAAAAAAGTACCAATATTTGTCACCTTCGGCGCACCCATGTTCTTTGAAAAAGGAGCAGATGTCGATGCCGGTGAGAAAGTCTTGCGTGAAACGCTTCTGGAATTGCTTCATCAAGTACAAGAAAAGTACCCAGATAGCCATGTTGGCCAACGCTGGGCGCCGCTTCGTCTTGGTGGTACAGCACCTGCTCCCCTAAACTGACGACATGTTCAATAAGAAGAAGACAGCAGAACCAAAGATTAAAAAGGTCCGTTTCCAAACCTTTCGCGATGCATATTCTGTAACGAAGAGCGTTAAGCCTTGGATTGGCGCCGGAATATTTGGCGTCTTTGCAATCACATGGGCCATTGGAATATCTGCCGGAATAGCGATTGGCCATCCGATTTATCTCGGTTTTGTAGCGCTTCCTGTTGCAGTTCTTGCCGCCATGTTCTTCTTTACCCGAATCGCATCATCGGCTGCTTATGTTTCTATTGAAGGTCAAGTCGGAGCCGGGGCAAGTGTGCTTATGGCGATCCGTAAAGGTTGGGTAACAACTCCAGCTGTTGCGGTAACTAAGAATCAAGATATGGTCCATCGCAGCCTAGGCCGCGCCGGAATCGTGTTAACTGGTGAAGGCACGCAAGCAGTACGCACTATGTTGCAAGATGAACGAAAGAAAGCAGAACGTTTTGCACCAGGTGTTCCGATTACTGAAATCTATGTTGGAGATGGCCCAGGGCAAGTATCACTTCGTAAATTGCAAAAGCACGTCGCCAAGTTGCCAAAGAAGCTATCGGCTCATCAAATGCGCGAAGTTCGAGCGCGTTTCAAAGCAATTGGTGGAATGTCTATGCCAATTCCAAAGGGCCCGATGCCAAAGGGAATTCGCGTTCCAAAGCGCTAATTAATTATTTCTCTTTCGGAGATCAATTAAGACAGTTCCACTGAGCCGTTCATGAATACCTCGGCCGTTATCGTCGTAGGTAATTGCCGTAACCACGAGACAGAGCAATACCGTTCTGATTAACGCTTGAAGAGGTGTGGGGTTAGCGCCACCTTGAAATTGAACGACCTTTAACCCAACAATTCGATGTCCCGCGGTTGCTCCTCCGAAGGCGGTAAGAATTAAGACCTCAATAAAGAAGATGATGAGGTGAGGTACTCGGGCATGCGGGGCGCGTTCGGCGAACGAGCCAGCACCCCCAAAGAATCCCAGGGCGATGGCGTAACACATCAGCCAATCGATGCTCAGACCCAGGAAGCGCCGACCCAAACTGATCTCATGTTTCATACGGCGAGCCTACAGAGGGCCCACATCTGATGCAGGTTTTACATGGCTGTAACACACCAGTTATGCCAAATGGCCTCGGAAGTCTTAGGGTTTACCCAGATCGGTTGCCCTCAAAGGTGAAGGCCCGAGTAAATCTGGCAGATGTAACAATCCAGCCTTACTTTCGAAAATTCGAAGATACGAGGAGCTCACTTAATGTTTAAGAATTCCGCAGAAATTTTTGCATTTATCAAAAAGGAAGATGTAAAACTAATTGATGTTCGTTTTACAGATCTTCCTGGTATCCAACATCACTTCAACGTTCCAGTTGAATCATTTGATGAGGCTGTCTTCACCGATGGTTTGATGTTTGACGGATCTTCAATCCGTGGCTTCCAGTCAATCCACGAGTCCGACATGAAGCTGCTGCCGGTTCCTTCATCAGCATTTATCGATCCTTTCCGTCTCGAGAAGACGCTAGTTATCCTCTTCTCTGTTCACAATCCAACTGATAACACTCCTTACTCACGCGATCCTCGCGGCGTAGTTGCAAAGGCGGTTGATTATTTGAAGTCAACTGGTATCGCAGATCAAGCATTCTTTGCACCAGAGGCTGAGTTCTATGTATTCGATGCAGTGCGCTTTAGCACAGGAATGAACGAGTCATTCCACCACATCGATTCCTACGAAGGCGCTTGGAACACTGGAATCGTCGCCGATCCAGATGGAACACCAAACCGCGGATACCGCACACGCATTAAGGGCGGTTACTTCCCAGTTTCTCCAACTGATCAATTCGCAGATCTGCGCGATGAAATGGTTATGGAACTAGGTCGTGCAGGTTTACTAGTTGAGCGTTCACACCACGAAGTTGGTACTGCTGGTCAGATGGAAATTAACTATCGCTTCA
>JBAXFA010000019.1:0-16748 GCA_037140155.1 Actinomycetota bacterium | reverse complement strand
TCGCGCGCACGAGATGAGCCTTTCGGTGCCTTTCACACCGGAAGGCTTTTCTTTTGAGTCACTTGAGCAAGAGCTTGCTCAAATTTGCTACTAGCAAAACTCTCTTGAGAGTCATCAAACTTCTCCATTCCCCATTGCCAGAAATCAAAATCTATCTCAGAAACTGAACTCTGAATTGAAGCCCATAAAGTCCAGCCATATTTTGCCAGCAGAGCGAATAACCATGCCCGAGCCAACTTTTCTGGGCGCGAACCACCATAGTAGGCAGTAACTAATTCTTCCAGCGCTGAAAAAGGTAAATTTGCCTCGCTCCAGATGTTTCCCAGTTCGAAACAAGCATCATTATTTCCAGAGTACTCGTAATCAATCAACCAGATTTTCTTGCCGTCATCAATGAAATTTGCAGGAAGTAGATCGTTATTGCAGGGAACCCTTCCCTCGTCCAGGACAGCTAGAGCCGATTTCATTCTAGAAAGATGGGGTGCGTACTGGTGATAACCATTCGGAAATCTAAATCCAGATTCTTTCACTAGTTTTTGATAATTTTCCTGAATTATAAACATATCAAAGTCTCTAGTGAATGGCTCAGCCTTATGGAGACTTCTGCAAGTACTGGCAATTCTGCTTAAATTATTGGCTACATCAAGATTTGAATAAGTCTTACCTGGAATATAACCGATAACCAATAAACCAAAGTCCGGTAAATAATCAAAAACAGGGGCACCCACACCCATCTCTGCTGCAATTTTTGAGTTTTCATACTCAGATTGACGATCTATAGCGAGAAGTGAAGATTTATTACTGGATATTCTGGCCACATAATCCCCGGTGGGAGTTGAAATTTTTAAGTTTCGATTGGTGAGACCACCAGATAATTCAGTGACAGAGATTCTTTTCTGTAATCGAGGAACTTTATCTAATAAATCATCAAATTCATGACTAGATTGGCTCACACTCAAAGGATACAGTTGCCTTGTGAATCTACAAGAGTTACCAGCGCGCGCAAAGATTGTAATTATTGGTGGTGGAGTTGGGGGTGCCTCGGTTGCCTATCATCTTGCGCAACTAGGTGAAAAAGATGTAGTACTAGTTGATCGAGCAGATCTAACCAGTGGATCAACTTTTCATTCGGCTGGACTTGTCGGGCAGTTACGTGCTGATCCGACACTTACCAAGATGAATATGCACTCGGTAGATTTGTATAGAACTTTAGAGAGAACTGATACCCCACCCGGATGGAAAGAATGCGGCAGCATTAAAATTGCATCTACTCCCGAACGAATGCAGGAAATTAGGCGTCAGATTGGTTGGGCAAAGACTTTTGGGTTGGATCTTAACGAAATTAGCTTAGGTGAGATAAAAGATCTATTCCCTCTATTAAACATGGAAGGCGTGCTTGGTGGTTGTTACATGGCATCGGATGGACAGGTTGATCCATCTCAATTGACCCAAGCACTAGCAAGCGGTGCTAGAAAAGAGGGTGTGAAAATCTTTACCCACACCAGAGTCTTAAAAATTAATACTAAAAATGGCAGAGTTACCTCAGTTTTGACCGATAAAGGTGAGATCGAATGTGAAGTTGTTGTTAATTGCGGTGGCATTTATGCGGCTGAAATTGGACGAATGGTTGGAGTGCGCGTTCCGATTGTGCCTATGAGCCATCAATATTTAATCACCGAGAATTTTTTACCAGATAATTCAGTCACCCTTCCTTCGCTTAGAGATCCAGACAATTTGATCTACTTCCGCCAAGAGGTTAAAGGCCTACTAATGGGGGGATATGAGAGAAATTCGAAAGCGTGGAAGACAAGCCACGAATCCCTAGATTCGATACCAGCAGACTTTAACGCGAAATTGCTACCTGAAGAGTGGGATAGGTTCGAAGAGATTGCCACGAACGCTGCTATGCGCGTACCTAAAATGGGCGAAATTGGTATTAAGAATTTTATAAATGGACCCGAAGCATTTACTCCAGATAATGAATTTTGTTTAGGCGAAAGTTCTGTAGGCGGTTTTTATATAGCCGCAGGTTTTTGTGCCCATGGAATTGCTGGCGCAGGTGGCATTGGCAAAGTGGTTGCGGAATGGATTGTGGCGGGTGAACCCACGATGGATCTATGGCATATGGATATCAAGAGATTTTCCGATGCATACAAGTCGCCTAAGTTCACGTTGGAGAGAGTAAGCGAAAATTATGAGGCGTATTACGATATTCATTATCCAGGAGAAGAACGTCAGAGTGCGCGCGGTGAAAAGAAGTCTCCGATTTATGATTGGCATAAAGACAACCATGCAACCTTTGGAGAAAAAGCAGCCTGGGAGCGAGTTAATTTTTATTGCAACCCAAGTGAAAGTAAATTAAATGAAGCCCTAAGGCCACATGGTTGGGTGGGGAAAAATTGGCATCCGGCTGTTGCGCTTGAGCACCATGCAACTAGAACATCTGCTGGTATTTTCGATGAATCAAGTTTTGCCAAAATCGAGGTAACAGGTGAAGACGCTGGAGAATTTTTATCTTTAGTCTGTTCAAATAACGTTGTGAGGGGCGTTGGCCGAACTATTTATACACAAGCTCTAAATAATAAAGGCGGTATTGAATCTGACTACACCGTAACTCAAACTGATGAAAACGCCTTCTTTATTGTCACGGGTACTGCGTTCTTAAATCATGACTTAGGGTGGTTAGAAAAAATTCGTAGACAGCACAATTATGAAAACGTTGCCATAAAGGATTTAACAGAAGAGTTAGCATGTTTTGGGATCTGGGGCCCAAACGCTCGAAAGATTTTAAGTAAAACCACTGACTCAGATTTATCCAATGAAGCTTTTGGATTTATGCGTTCTCAAATAATTAAGGTAGCTGGTGTTCAACTTCGGGCAACACGAATTACCTATGTTGGAGAATTAGGCTGGGAGCTTTACATACCTAGGGAAAAATCTCTTCAAGTTTGGCTCTCATTAATTGAAGCAGGGGAAGAATTTGATTTACGTCCTTGTGGTTACCGGGCGATTGAGTCACTGAGGTTAGAAAAAGGCTATCGCGCATGGGCAGGTGAGATTAATAGCGAAACCAATCCATATGAAGCTGGACTAGGTTTTGCGGTCTCAACCAAGAAAGAAAGTTTTATTGGTAGAGATGCTGTGCTCAAGGCAGAGTTAAATAACAAACGAAAATTAACTGCCTTAACTTTTAGCGATATTAGAGATGTGCCGTTAGGCAATGAACCTATTCTCTATAACGGTGAAGTTATTGGTAGAGTCAAATCAGCTGGCCAGGGATACACTTTAAATAGAGCGATTGCCTATGCATATCTACCTCTAGAGCACAGCGAACCGGGCAGAGAAGTAAACATTGAGATGTTTGGTCAAGCAAAGACCGCTACAGTAAGTGTGGAGCCACTCTTTGATCCAACAGGAGAGAGAATTAAATGAGCAAAGTCTTTTTATTCGTTGAAGTAAATGTTAAGCCTGGCCAATTCGATGAGTTTGTTACAAAACTCAAGAGCCATATCGCTGTCATTCGTACTGAAGCAGGTTGCGAATTTATCGATATCTATCGCGATACCCAGAAGCCAGATGTAGTAAATGTCTGGGAGATCTGGGGCGATCGCCCATCTTGGGATGCCCATATGGTTAATGCAAATAGCAAGGCATGGCAGGCGATCGGTCCGAATTACGTATTTGGCGAAACTATTACAGTGATGGATGCGCTGTAAAAGTAAATGGCAGATACAACTCGAGCACATTGGCTAAAGCCACATAAGGGCGAGCATCGCCTAGCTGTCTCGCTAACCGTTGTGCTGGTAATTATCTTGCAATTCTTGCTTCCGAAACATCTCTCGCTCGGTATTCAAAACTATATTTGTGGTCTAGAAGCCTTGCTTTTACTTTCTCTCATAGTCCTTTCACCAAGACGGATCGGAACCCACCACCCCCCGACCCGTAACCTAAGTATCGCCCTAACTAGCGTCATGACAATTTCCAATATCTCATCCGCAATTAAATTAATTGATGGCCTAGTACAGGGCACTATCAAAGATGCCAATATGTTGTTGCTATCTGGCGGCTCAATTTGGATGGCAAACGTTGTGATCTTTAGCTTATGGTTCTGGGAACTCGATCGCGGTGGGCCAGGTTCTCGTGCTGAAGCTCGCAAACCCGTGCCTGACTTTCTCTTTCCGCAGATGAGCGCGCCAGAATTTAGCGAAAAAGATTGGCATCCGAGATTTTTTGATTATTTATATATTTCTGTAACCAACGCCAGTGCATTTAGCCCAACCGATACCGCACCGCTTAGCCGCTGGGCAAAGATCTTAATGATGGTGCAATCTTTAACATCTCTAGTCACGGTGGGTCTAGTGATCGCCCGAGCGGTCAATATCCTTAAGTAAAAGCGCCTAGCCAAGTGCGGTGTCTTGTCCTACTATTCCTGCATGACATACCAACTTAGAGATATCAAAGGTTCTGTAGTAGTAATCACTGGCGCAACCACCGGAATCGGTGCCGCGGCCGCAAAGCAACTCGTTGAATTAGGTTGCAAGGTTGTTTTAAACGCCCGCAACGAAGCAAAGCTTCAGGAAATGGTTGCATCCCTTGGTGCAGATAACGCAGCTTACGTAGCCGGAGATTCATCAATTCCTGATGTCTCACGCGCGGTAGCAAAGAAGGCGATTGATACCTTCGGAACAATTGATTGCGTTGTGCCAAATGCTGGTATCGGTATGTACGGTTCTGTCTTGGATTACAGTGACGATGAAGTAAATCGCATGATGCGCACAAACTATGAAGGCAGCGTCCATATTGTTCGCGCAACTTTGCCAACAATGCTCGCTAAAAAAGCTGGCGATATCATCATGGTTTCATCTGTTGCAGGTTTCCGTGGCGGCGGAGATGAATCAATCTATGCCGGCACAAAGCATGCCCAGGTTGGTTTTGCAGGCGGCTTAGATCGCGAACTTCGCGAAAAGGGTGTGCGCGTTGCACTTGTCTGCCCAGCAGGCACAGATACTCAGTTTGCAATTGAAGCAGGACGTACAGCAGGTGAGCCAAAGCTGGCTAGCTACTTACGTCCAGATGATGTTGCTTTCCAGATCGTTCAAATCATGCGCCAACCGCTAACGGTGCGCACACATATTTGGACGCTCTGGTCTATGCAGCAACAGTCTTAATTACTGCCAAATTACTTAAGGGAAGCGACACCCATTTCGCAAGCAATTGATGAGGCAAGTCCATCATTTGCTGATGCTAGATCTGGGTGTCGCACACCGGTCTTGATTGATCCAACCCATGCGGTTAGTTCATTTATATAAGCCTGCTCGAAGCGCCCCATCCAATTTTCATAAAGCTTGCCGTAAGTACGTGGTGGCAAATTGAAATCGTAAGAGATAGATAGTCCACCCAGATTATCGATTTCAAGTGAACCATTTTCCATCAACGCTTCCATACGGACTTCATAGCCATAAGTGCTATTAGCTGCGATATCTACAGTCATCAGAACGCCTGATTCGGTGTGCGCCAAAACGGTTAGTGGATCTTGCAATTGATCGTTAGCGTATTTGGTGCGCTTCATGGAAACGGTAGACATAGAAACAAATTCTTCGCCTAACAACCAACGAGCAATATCTACTTCGTGAACTGCAACATTTGTTAGTAACATCGCAGTAGTTGCAGTTGGCGAGCTGACGTTTCTTGAGATACAACGCAGATGTAAGACTTTGCCGTATTTACCGGATTGAATCTCTTTCTTGAGTTCAATGTAGCTGGGATCGAAGCGGCGCATAAAGCCAAGAGTGATATTTAGATTTGAAGCATTGGCAAGATCTGCAACTTTCTTAGCATCAGCAGACTTTGGAGCAAGTGGCTTTTCGCACAAGGTGTGCTTGCCAGCGTTTATTGCCAACGTTAAATGTTCTGGGTGCAGTCCATCAGGTGAGCAGATGATTACAGCATCAACATTTGCATCGCTAACGAGCGCCTCAACCGATGCATGTTGGTTTATAGATTGCCCTGATTTAGCGCTGAGCTCTTTTGCCAGCGAATCCATACGTGGACCATCTAGATCAAATAGCGCGGTGACGACTGCACCATCTACGTGTTCAGTTAGATAACGCGCATGTCCTGCGCCCATGATTCCGACACCGATGATTCCTACGCGTAGATCAGACACTTTTACTCCTTGTTAGTTTGTGGTTTATTGGTTTGCTAGCGCTGGTGCAACAACGTTATGCAGGTAATCAACTGACTGTTTCATGCCAGTTATTGGCCCCTCGCCAAGACCAGGCATTTCACCGGTAATTGCAACGTCTTGTTCGATGACGTACCAACCTTGATAACCGGCTGCTTCTAGCGCCAAAATCGTTTCTAGAATTGGTACATCACCTTGGCCAAGGGGTGTAAATAAACCTTTTTGTACGCCCTCCATGATGCTCTGCTGACGAGCGAGTACCGGCGGAACAGATTTCATATTTACATCTTTTAAATGTACATGGCCAACGCGGCCAGCGTATTTCTTAGCAAACTCAACAGTGTCTTGCCCACCAATTGTCATATGGCCGGTATCTAAACACCACATCACATCTGAGTTATCTACAACGCGATCGATGTCGCGCTTTGTTTCGACCACGGTTTGTAAATGTGGGTGAACGACTTGAACCAGGCCATGGTCTTTACAGATCTGATCAACCTGAGCCAGCATCTTAAAGAATTGAGTAACTTCATCGTTACTTAACTCTTCTGGGTTTGCCCAATCCCAAGTCTGCACGGGAGCAGAAACAAAGTGAGTTGCACCGATCTCTTGAAATTTCTTGCTTGTCTTTAGCGCCATATCAATGGTGGCTTTTTCTTGTGTCTTATCGTGCAAGACAACAGGTGTGAAGCCACCGATCATCGACATCTTAAATTCCGCTAATTGATCTTTAAGTTCTGCAGAATCATCAGAGAAGAAACCAGGTGCACCGAGCTCAGTTGCCGGCAATCCAAGGCTGGTCATTTCAGATAGGACTCGTTTAGTTGGCAACATTGCGCCCCAACCGGGAACTTCGCAGATTCCCCAAGAGATAGGAGCAGATGCGATTCGTTGTAAGAATGCGGTGGCCATTGGCTGATCATAACTTGCACGGTAAGGTCTGAACATGACCATGGATATCGGCGGATCCTTTCGCCACGAATTAACCGGCAGTTTCTCGCAAGGTTCTGACTCCAATCCAACCGTTGCAATGGTGGAGGCCTCATTTAGAGCCAATAACCTGCACTACCGCTACGTCAATTGCGAAGTTAACCCAGACCAGCTGGAAGCCGCTGTTGCGGGCGCAAAAGCGATGAATTGGAAGGGTTTTAACTGCTCTATTCCCCATAAGGTCGAAGTCATTAAATATTTAGATGGCCTAGGGGAATCAGCATCGCTAATCGGCGCCGTAAATTGCGCAGTCAATCGCGACGGTAAATTAATTGGTGAAAATACCGATGGCAAAGGATTCCTTAAATCATTTCTGGAGATAACTCCAGCAACTGGTAAAACTATTGTGCTGCTCGGTGCCGGTGGCGCCGCTCGCGCGATTGCTGTAGAGCTAGCGCTCGCAGGGGCAAGTAAGTTCTATGTCGTAAATCGCTCACACGCTCGCGGTGAAGAGTTAACCGCGTTGTTAAATGAGAAAACTAACGCCAGCGCTGAATTTGTAGAATGGAACAAGACATACGAAATCCCACTTGATGCCGAAGCTGTAATCAACTCAACTTCTATGGGAATGGTTAATACTGAAGGAAAGCAAGATATTAACTTTGATTCAATCCGCCCTGGCATGCTGGCCGCAGATGTAATCGTCAATCCACCACAGACTTACTTCTTGACCGAAGCTGGCAAACGTGGTGCCACAACGCTGCAAGGTTTGGGCATGGTTGTGAACCAAGCGGTAATTGGTATTAAGTATTGGACTGGCGTAGATGTGGATGCGAAAGATTTAAATGACGAGCTATTGCGCGTCTTGGGTCTGGCTTAAACTTTAGCTAGATCTGATTCAGCAACTACCCGCAGCGCTTGTGCGGCGATCGTTAGCGCTGGGTTCATTGCAGCCGATGATGGGAAGAATCCACCGTCAATCAAGTAAAGATTATGGTGATCGTGGCTGCGACAGTAGCCATCAACAACGCTGGTGCGCGGATCGTTACCTGCCACAGTTGTGCCACATTGATGCGAGTTCATCGAGATATCAAAGGGTTGTCTAAAGGTTGCTTGATATCCGGCCTTTCGTAAAACCTTCTTAGCCCGGCGCAGTAGCTCCATATGGGTCTTCATTCCCACGGCGTTACGAGCCAGCTTTATAGCCCCATTTGCAGCGATAGTTACTCGGTTTTCGGGGTGTGGCAGGTCTTCGCTCATAACCACGAATTCCACGCTGTGATCAGAAATTAGATTAAGTAACGGCAGCGGAACTAACTTGGCAAATGATTTCATCATGATGCCTTGCACTTTGCCGATTAGTTGAACGGCGCCAAGTGGATAACCCTTGCCACCATCTAGATACCAATCTGTAAAAGAAAGCGTCTTCTGGAATGTGACATCGTTCTTGCGGCGCATATCAACGGCTGCGATATGGCTGTTGTTATGCATCATAAAGTTACGGCCGACTTGATCTGATGAATTAGCCACACCTGAGCGCAGCAATAGCGCTGCCGTGTTTACTGAACCAGCAGAGATAACAAATTTCTTTCCATAAATCTCTAACTGCTCACCATTATGAGTTGCTTCTAAGTGGCTAACTGATTTTCCATCGGCGCTTAAGACAATTCGATTTACTTGCACAGATGTCATGAGAGTTACGTGACCGGTTGCAATAGCTGGATTTAAAGCATTTACTTCAGCATCGCTCTTGGCATCTAATTTACATACAAAACCATCGCAAGTTTTGCAGCGAATACATTTTCCGCCAGGACCTAAATCAATACCCATGGAATTTGAATGTGGCTTAACACCGGCTTTACTAAGCCGCTTTCCGAGTTCTTCTACATATGGTTCGTGCTTCATCGCTGGATATGGAAATGGCGTCTTGCGATCGTTGCCGTAAATAGTTTGCGCATCGCCATGGACTCGATATAACTCCTCGGCGTCGTAGTAATACGGCTCTAAATCATCGTAAGTAAACGGCCAGGCAGGTGATATTCCTTCTTGGTGCTTGATTACCCCGAAATCAAAGCGGCTAAAACGTGGCAGCGATGCGCCATAGACCTTGCTATTTCCACCTACAAAGTAGTGAACGCCGGGAACAAACTCTTTACCTTTTCCATCGACCCATTTTTCATTGGGCTTGTAACGGGTCTTCATAAAGATTTCAGAAGGTGACCAATTCTCGGGCTCGCGTGGCATCCGTTCACCACGCTCTAGTACCAGTGTTTTAACGCCCTTATTAGCCAAAGCAAAGGCGGTAGTGGATCCACCTATCCCAGAACCAACAATGACCACATCCGATTCGATGCGAACCGGAGTGGCCATTGTTTTAATCTATTTTTCGAGTTAACGAAGGGCTAACGAACTGGTGAAAGGGCTTGGTCTTTCTTATCAACTGTCATCGCACCAGTCATGATTGCAACAACATCGTTCATGCTGTGGCTCTTTGGAGTAACAACTGCAGCGCGCTTACCCAGACGTTGCACCTGGATGCGATCTGCAACTTCAAAGACCTGAGGCATGTTGTGTGAAATCAAGATAACTGGCATACCGCGATCACGAAGTGATTCGATTAGCTTTAGTACCTGACGCGATTCACGAACACCAAGTGCTGCTGTTGGTTCATCGAGAATAATCAACTTTTGGCCGAACGCTGCGGCGCGGGCAACGGCAACTGCTTGACGCTGTCCACCAGAGAGAGTTTCGACTGCCTGTGAAATGTTCTGGATAGTTCCGATACCAAGTGCTGAAATATGATCCTTTGCAGCCTTGCGCATTCCAGAACCATCGAGCATACGGAAGATTGATCCAAGTGGACCCTTCTTACGCATTTCGCGACCGAGATAAAGATTTGATGCAATATCCAGAGCCGGTGCAACTGCAAGCGTCTGGTACACGGTTTCGATTCCGGCATGGCGACCATCTTGTGGGCGCTTAAATGAGACTTCAACGCCATCCAGGATGATCTGGCCTTCATCAGGTGATTCAGCGCCAGATAAGCACTTAATTAAAGTTGATTTACCAGCGCCGTTATCGCCAACTACTGCGAGAACTTCGCCAGGAAAGAGTTCTAGATCTGCGCCATCGAGTGCGACGACGCGACCGTAGTTCTTTGTTACTCCAACTGCTTGCAGGATAGGAGCTTTGCTCATTTGCGTGCCTTTCTGATCCACTGGTCAACTGTGACCGCGAAGATAATTAGAAGTCCGATTGCAAGGAGCTGGTAGTAGAGATCTACGCCAGCAAGAGTAAGTCCGTTACGGAAAACACCAACGATGATCGCTCCGATGAGCGAACCGAAGATTGTGCCTCGACCGCCAAAAAGCGATGTACCGCCGATAACCACCGCGGTAATCGAATCTAGGTTTAGATCGCTACCAGTATTTGGGCTGGCTACGGTAACGCGACCGATAACGATCCAAGCAGAGAGCGCGAAGATCAAACCAGCAACCATATAGACGCTCATAAGGACGCGGTTAACAGAGATACCGGCAAGACGCGCTGCATCGATATCGTCGCCGACTGCGTAAACGTGGCGACCCCAACCGGTGTAGCGAAGAACGAATGCTAAGAAAGAGTACATCGCGATTACGAAGACAACGCCTGTTGTAATTTTAAATGGACCGATATTTACATAGTGTCCGAGAGTTAATAGGAATGGATCCATTTCGATTGCCGGAACAGTTCCCTTAGTCAAGGTAAGAGTCAGGGCAACGAAAACGTTGTAAGTACCTAAGGTAACGATAAATGGAGGCAACTTAACTTTAGTAACTAGGAAGCCATTAATTGCACCACCAAGCATTCCAACTAACAATCCAATTGGGAAGGCTAACCAAATTGACCAACCAACAGGATGCCCAGCACCTGGAGGGCCTTGAACCAGTTTGGCCATAGTCATGGATGCAAAGACTGCGATAGCGCCGCAAGAAAGATCGATACCGGCGGTGAGAATAATAATTGTTTGTCCTGCTGCAACTGCACCGACGATAGCAACTTGCTGCAAGATAAGTGAAAAGTTAGATGGCGTTAAAAAGTTTTCATTAAAAAAGCTAAAGGTAATTGATGCAAAGAGAAGTACAAACGCTGAACTCATCCAAGGATATTTATGGAGAGTTGCTTGGACTTTTTGGCTTAGCGATGCGCGGTCTTCAAACTCCGAGGCTGCATCATATGTGGCCGTATCTTGACTCACTTTGGATCCTTTCAAAGTTGCGAACTAGAAATAAATTTACTTGCTAAACCTTAGTGCTTAAAACCTTATTACATCTGTCGTTCTAGTTAAAGAGGGCGACTGCCGAAGCAGCCGCCCTCTTTAAACGCTCTTCTTTAGTTATTAACTAAAGACCTGGGATTAACCCCAAGCGTTTGCTAGACCGTATTCAGTTGTCTCTGAAGGAACACCATCTTGTGGGTCATCAGTGATCAACTTGACACCTGTGTTGAAGAAGCTTAGGCCGTCAGAAACTGATGGCTTTGTACCGTTCTTCACGATGTCGTAGATAGCCTGAACACCAAGGTCAGCCATCAATAGTGGGTACTGCTGTGAAGTCGCGTTGATGCAACCTGACTTAACAGCGCCGATACCGGCTCCACCACCGTCAACAGAAACCATTGCATCTAGCTTGATTCCTGCAGCCTTAGCAGCAGCACAAGCTCCGATAGCAGTTGGTTCGTTGATTGTGTAAACAACGTTTATCTTCTTGTTCTTAGCAAGAAGCTTCTCAAGTCCGGTACGTCCACCGTCTTCGTTAGCTCCAGTTGCTACGTTTCCAACGATCTCGTAGTCGCCACCTGAGTACTTGCCAGTCTTGGCTTCGTCACCCATCTTCTTAGGATCCTTGACATCAATTCCCATACCTGTAAGGAATCCGTTGTCACGGTTGTAGTCAACAGATACAACGCGATCATCGAAGATGTCGAGAAGTGCGATTGTTGCCTTCTTGCCAGCGAGCTTCTTAGCTGTCCACTGACCGATTAGCTTTCCAGCCTCGAAGTTATCTGTCGCGAAAGTAATATCGACGATATCTGCAGGATCTGGTGGTGTATCTAGAGCAATAACGAATAGACCTGCATCGCGGGCCTTGGTGATTGCTGCGTTAACTTCTGTAGATACAGGAACGATCAAAATACCAGCTTGCTTTGCAGATACAGCGTTTTCGATCGCTGCGATCTGACCTGCGTAGTCTGATTCATCCTTACCTGATGCAACAGTTAGGTCTACGCCAAGAGCCTTAGCCTTTTCGGTAGCACCCTTGATCATTGCAACGAAGAATGGGTTTGACTGATCTTTTGTAATTAGTGAAACAGCAACTTTGTCGCCGCTTCCACTAGAGCTCTTTGAACATCCAGAGAGCACAAGCATTGAAGCTGCGGCTACAGCAACAATTGCTGCAGTGCGGCGTGAGAAAAGCTTTGCCATATGTATTTCCTCCTATAGGTGGGGTCAATCCCGACCGATACTACATAGGCTCCCCCCTCATTAAAAGGGTTTTTAGGCGAAAATTAGATCGTTACCGAACTGTTACTCGCTGCAGAAAGAGCGTTATTTGACGGGTTCAGCCTCGAATTAGGGCGATCTCAAAGGGGGTCAGTGTCAGTGGGAAATCGGTCGAAATCGCTGCCGTCTCAGCATATGACCACCAATCCATGATCTGGCTCGCTCGGTCGCATTCATCACTGCGCAGACTCTGTATCGATTTATATCCGGCCAGCACCTTTGAAGTAATTTCTAGCGACCATGGGCGAAGGCAAGCTACAAGAATTTTCTTCGCTTCACGGTTTTCAAATGCCACCCATGAATTATCTACCGATGTAGCAATTGTAATTTCATGTGCGTGGTGTGCACCGAGCGCTGAGAGCGCATGAAAGGTTGGAGAAAACTTTGTGGCGCCATCTTGTAAATAAATAACTCCAAATTCACCAAAGAGTTCGTGCCAAGTGCCAGAAAACGCACCGGCGCTCGCAAGTGCAAAGATGGAACCGAGCGTCCAAGCCGCGCCTTCTAAAGTTCGGATGCGAAGGGCCGCATCTGGATTTGCAAAGTTAATTCGCTCATGTCGCGAATGACCCGTCTCTGGGTTACCACGAGTTGAAAAGGTAATTGGTGATATAAAAACTTGTGGAGCTAAATACTTTTTTGCAAATTCTATTGACTCGCGCTGAGTGTACAAAGTTTTAAAGATTGTTTCAGTATCTGCCGAATGAACCGTAGGCACCATAGAATATGAAACAGAACTTCCAAAGTCGTACTTGTTTCGATGTAGATCAACTAAGTAAGCATCAGATCCCGGAATGTAAGAATTTAAAGATTCATTCTTCGGTAGATCAGTTGCCTCGACAATTTCACGACCTTCGCGTTGAATCAACAATCGTGAACCGGCAGGAATTCTTTGACTTAACTGAGTTACTTCAGTTTGCAAAGCAGCACTGCTATTAGTTGAGAGAAGAGCTGCCTCCAAGATAAGTCCGCTAGATGAAGTGGTTGCAATCTTTTGGGCAGTAAGTGATTCCTCATTTACTCGCAAATGATCTATATCCAGTAAAACCAGGGCTTTTTCTAGGTCATCAGGGGATAACAGAGGTTCGGCATTAAATTGCAGACCGATACTTGGCAGCGACTCAATTTCACGCACCACAATCTTGGCCGGATCAATGGCGGCACCGGTTGGAGCGCCGACTTCAAATTTCACACTCTGCTTCCAGATACTTCCCGAACTTGTCACAAATGGACGGGGCTCACTTAACGATCCGCTATAAATTTTATAAGTGTTATCTGTCCAGTTGCGTTGGTCTTCAGCTTCCAGGACTTTCCCAGTGGAATTAACTTTAATAAATCTTTGGTCAGGTGCCACAAAGTGCATCTCATTTGCTGCCGGAAAAAGTCCTTGCGTTACTCCATCTATCACGCGCTGTGGTGAAATATCTTGTAGTAGCTTATAAGTATTTCCGGAAGAGTTAACTGTGGAGCCCATCCAATCTCCGCTATGGAGACAGAAACAAATTCCCCAACGATTAACTGAATATTCAGCTAGACCTTGTAATTGATAATCGACTGTAAAAGTATTAGATGCAGAGAGAGTAATTATGGTCTGGGCAAGTAATGCCCCGGCAAGCGAATCAGAAATAGCGATTACACAATTACTATCGATAACCTTCACATCTTCGGTATGGCTATCTGCAACAAGCGTTGACCAATCCCACGGTCTAATTGCGGTGTAGAGCAGATCTATAAGTTGCGAACCTTTATATGTGACATTACGGATTGCAGCCTGTGCTAAATCTAAAGTGAAATCTCCGTGTTCTACCCGCGTTGTATCGGGCCAGTGATTTGTACTCACCGCGCAGTCATTCCGCCATCGACTGCATAAGAAGCACCAGTTGCAAATGATGAATCATTGGAAACTAACCAATTAACTATTCCTACTAATTCGTGTGGCTCACCTAAGCGACCAAGTGGCGTTCGGGCAATTAAACCGGCGCCTTTTGCTGGATCTTCTAAAATTTTGGCTATAAGTGGCGTGATCATTGATCCCGGAATCACAACATTTGAACGCACACCATCTTCTTTGTAATCGGCGGCGATTATGCGAGAAAGACCCATCATTCCAGCTTTGGATGCGCCGTATGCGCTGTATCCAGCCCCTTCCATAGAAACCGCAGTAGGCGAGCCGATTAGAACAACTGAACCGCGGCCGGATTTAACTAAAAGTGGCATTGCATATTTAACGGATAGAAAAGCACCAGTTAAGTTGACATCAATCGTGCGCTGCCAAGTATCTAGGGTGACATCACCAATTCTCGAATCACTGCCAACCAATTGCACGCCCGCTGCAACGATTATGGCATCTAACTTTTCAATCTTTTTAAACGCTTCTTGGACGGAATTCTCGTTACTCAAATCAACTTGGATAAATTGTGAGCTTTCATCTTCAGGTTTCACAAAATCTAGGTTGTAGACCGTTGCTCCATCTTCTAGCAAGCCAGTTGCCAAAGCAGAACCAATCCCACCAGAACCACCGGTGATAGCAACGTGATATCCGCTTAGCTTCATACTTTCAATCCTATCGATTTACGTAGGTAGGCAACGCTTTCTGTAGCCCAACGTTCTTCTAGCGCCATAGTCTCTGAATAACTTTCTTGACGCGGAGTCCAGAGTTCAATAACTGCCGTAATTTCACGAGCGCTGCCACCGACAGCTGCAATAACTTCGGCAACATTTAAACGGCCTTGCCCTAGTGCAGTACCGCGCACGGTAAAACCCATCTGCCCATTTGTACGAACTATTTCAAAATCTTTCATATGTACATTAATTGCCCGCGGAGCCAGCGCTGGAATCACTGTATTGGGAGCTTCGACTGCTCCTAAAGAATTAACGGTATCTAGACAGATACCTACCCAATCAGCTCCAACGCGATCGATGATCTCGTTAAATTGCGCGCAAGTTAAACGATCATGGTTCTCAATAGCTAACTTGATTCTCGCTGCTTTAAATTGCGAAGCAAATGGTGTCAACAGTTCGCATATCTCAGCGATATCTGGTTCGTGGCCTTTGCTATCAATTACTACACGCAAAATAGGGGAACCTAGAATTTCTGCGATCTTTAAGAACCGATCAATGTTTTCGGTTTTGATACCGCGCGTGCCAACTTCTAACGAAATTGCATAACTATCAGCAGTTTCCTTTAACTTGCGCAGCTCTTCATCGGATAAGTGCCCGATCGGCAAGTTATCGGCGATCTGCAGCACATCTGCCCCTAGTGAACGTGCCCGGTCCAATAATTCAAATACGTTCATAACTATCGGATAATCGGATTCGATACCACCGATCGCCCACGGAAAGGTAAAGCTAGAAACGCCTAGTTTCATACTGGAATTTACTTATCTCCACCGGTGATTTGCTTAACGCTAGCCAATACATTCTCTGGTTCAAAGATTGCTGCCCAATCATCGCGGAAGAGCGAACCTTGCGCGTTCTTTAGCGCCATCAAAGCGCCATCAGATAACTTCCAATTTAGCTCTTCAAATAAGAGCGCGATGCTGATCTGCAGGTGACCCATACAGAAATCTTTTGCCGCCGCCTCCGGTACTCCAAGATCAATTACTTTCTGTAAACCCTGAGTAATCACTTCAACACAACCATTGATTAAGGTCTCACTTAGCGCTGGCTCAAGTAGCGCCATTTGTTGCACAGTGATGCGGTGGCTGGCGCTAATTGGTGCAAACATTTCAGTTGCGATCGTTTCAACTAAATCAGCCTCTTCTTCTGTGCCCCAGGCGATTGCAAAGACGAGTGCTTGAGTTGCAAGTCCACCACCCCAATAATCGCGCCGGGCAGCAGGATCTGTTTCGCCAAGCAGACTAAATACTGGAGGATGGGTTGGATGACAGACGAAACAACTGATGTCCTCGCGCTTTTTTACGCGGCTAGCCGCAATCGCTGCTGGATCTAAAAAGAGAATCTTGGTTCCGGGATCTAACTTTGGGACGACTTCATCTGAGATCTGTCGAACTAAGGCATCTGGAGTTGTAAAAATAACAACGTCAGTACCTTTAAGCGCATCATCTAGATCCATAACTTCTAAACCGGCTT
>JBAXFA010000018.1:0-17192 GCA_037140155.1 Actinomycetota bacterium | reverse complement strand
AGCACATGGGCCTTTGAAGCCCAGGGTCCAGGATCGATACCTGGTGGCGGAGCAATTTCAATTGCCCGCCGATGAAGCTGGCGGAGCCGGAGCCAAACCCACCAGTTAGACTTAAGACATGAGTGCAAACCTAGAAACGGTTGTAGTTCTCGCCGCTGGTGAAGGCACTCGTATGAAATCTTCCACACCAAAAGTTCTGCACGAAGTTGCTGGGCGCTCGCTCGTTGGTCACGTCCTTCACGCAGTTGCAGCGCTTAAACCAAAACAAGTGCGCGTGGTCGTCGGCGCAGGTCGCGAAGTAGTTGAAGCCCATCTGGCAGAAATTGCACCCGCGGCCACAACCGTATTTCAAGAACGTCGCGGTGGCACCGGGCATGCAACACAGTTAGCGCTCGCAGATTTCAAACCTACTGGAACGATTTTAATTTTAGCTGGCGATACTCCACTGCTAACCAGTGGTTCGCTGCAGCAACTCCTTGATCTGCATCACTCTGGTGGATTTACTGCATCAGTACTTACTGCAGAGCACCCAGATCCAACTGGCTATGGACGTATCGTGCGCGCAGATGATGGCTCGCTACTTCGCATAGTTGAAGAACGCGATGCTGATGAAATGGAAAAAGCGATCTACGAAGTAAATTCAGGGGTCTACGCCTTTGATGCGCAGAAATTAGCCGGGGCTATCGGCAAGTTAAGTAACGACAATTCGCAAGGCGAGCTTTACTTAACTGATGTTATTGAGATCCTGCGCAACGAAGGCGGCTCGATAGCTGCTGCTTTGATTGAAGATTTCGTAGAAATTCTCGGCGTAAACGATCGTGTGCAATTAGCGGAAAGCGCAGCGCTGATGCGCGATCAGATTAACGAAGGTTTTATGCGTGCTGGCGTGACGATCGTTGATCCGACTACAACTTGGATCGATGCCACTGCAAAGATCGAAAATGATGTAACTATTTATCCCGGTACTGCAATCCTTGGAAAGACCACTATTGCAACGGGCGCCGTTATCGGGCCACGAGCGGTCCTGGAATCCTGCACAGTATTAAGCGGTGCCACGATCATCGAATCAAATTGCTTTGAAGCAACAATTGGTAAAGGCGCAAACGTCGGCCCATATACATATTTACGCAAAGACACAGTTCTTGGAACCGGTGCAAAAGCTGGTGCATTTGTCGAAATGAAGAATGCCAAAGTTGGTGATGGTTCTAAAGTTCCTCATCTTTCCTATGTGGGGGATGCAACAATCGGCGAAGGCACCAATATTGGAGCTGCAACAATTTTTGTTAACTATGACGGCGTAGAAAAGCATCACACAACAGTTGGAGATCACGTGCGAATCGGCAGCGATTCAATGTTGGTTGCGCCACTTTCAATTGGTGATGGGGCTTACACCGCCGCCGGATCTGTGATTACAGAGGATGTTCCAGCCGGTGCCATGGGTGTCGCTAGAGGTAAGCAGAGAAATGTAATAGGTTGGGTCATGCGCAAGCGATCCGGTTCCCAATCTGCTAAATCTGCAGAGGCAGCCGAAGCTGCGGCGCAACATAGCGACGAGAAGAAGGGCTAATTTCCTTGAGCGAAATTCGATTGTCCTCAGAGAAAAGACTTCGACTCTTTTCAGGACGCGGATTTCCCGAACTATCTGAAGCTGTCGCCGCTGAACTAGGAATTCCTTTAACGCCAACATCTGCTTATGACTTTGCAAATGGCGAAATATTTGTTCGCTTTGAAGAATCTGTTCGTGGTTGCGATGCCTTCGTCATCCAAAGCCACACAGCTCCAGTAAATAAGCAGATCATGGAACAGCTGATCATGATCGATGCGCTAAAGCGCGCATCCGCAAAGCGCATTACAGTCGTTGCACCTTTTTATGGTTACGCTCGCCAAGATAAGAAACATCGTGGCCGCGAACCAATCACTGCGCGTTTAATGGCCGATCTCTATAAGACCGCCGGCGCTGATCGCTTAATGGTTGTTGATCTACATACTTCACAAATTCAAGGATTTTTTGATGGTCCAGTTGATCATTTATTTGCACTACCAATGCTTGCTAATTACGTTGGTAGCAAAGTCGACCGCAGCCGTTTAACAATTGTTTCACCAGACTCTGGTCGCGTGCGTGTAGCTGAACGCTGGTCAGAGCTACTTGGCGGATGCCCAATTGCCTTTATCCATAAGACTCGCGATCCACGCATTCCAAATGAATCTGTAACTGGAAAAGTTGTTGGTGAAGTCGAAGGGCAGACTTGTGTTGTTATCGATGACATGATCGATACTGCAGGCACTATTACAAAGGCCGTCGATGCTTTATTTGCAGCCGGTGCCAAAGAAGTAATCGTTGCCGCAACTCATGCCGTCTTTTCTGGCCCAGCAGTTGAGCGCCTCAAGGAATCAAAGGTCACCGAAGTCGTTGTTACAGATTCACTGCCGATCGATGAAGATAAGCGCTTTGATGGACTAACCGTCCTCTCAATCGCACCGCTTTTAGCGCGCGCGATCCGCGAAGTCTTCGAAGATGGCTCAGTAACTAGCCTTTTTGACGGCCACAGCTAACTCAGGCTAATATCGCCCTCATAGTTTCCGGCGAGGGTGAAAAACTCCGTAATCGACGGTAAGGATTTAACTCCTGCTGGGACTTTGTGAAGTAACCGAAGCATTCCAGGCAAAATAAAAGAAAACTAACAGGAGTAAATAAAATGGCAGAAATCAAGATCACCGGCACAACACGCACTGAATTCGGTAAGGGTGCGTCTCGTCGTGCACGCGTTGCAGGTCTTGTTCCTGCAGTTATCTACGGCCACGGCGAAAAGCCACAGCACATCACTTTGCCTGCGCGCGAACTCGGCGTTGCTCTAAAGCAATCAAACGTTCTTCTACAAGTAAACATTGATGGCACAGATCAGCTAACTCTTCCAAAGGCGATCGTTCGCCATCCGTTGAAGCAAATCCTCGAGCACATCGACCTAGTTGCAGTTCGTCGTGGTGAAAAAGTTACTGTCGCAGTTCCTGTTCACACAGAAGGTGAACACGATCGTGATGGAATTCTTGAGCATGTTCACAACTCAATTGAAGTTGAAGTTGAAGCAACTGCGATTCCTTCATTCTTCACACTTGATCTCACAGGTCTTGCAGCCGGTCAATCTCTATACGCAGAAAACGTTGCGCTACCAGCTGGCGTTGTCTTGATCTCTGATCCAAAGACAATCGTGGTCCACCTATCTGAGCGTTCAACTGTGGTCGAAGAAGTTCCAGTTGCAGCACCTGCTGCAGATGCAGCAGCGGCACCAGCAGCTGATGCCGAGAAGAAGGACTAACTAGCCTTACTCTTTCTCCTGTGAGTTCATCTCCTTGGATAATTGTTGGTCTGGGTAACCCGGGCGAACAATATGAAGCTACTCGCCACAACGTTGGCCAGATGGTTATTGATGAATTAGCTAAACGCCATAATGTAAAACTCAGCACCCATAAGTCACGCACCGACATCGCCGCCTACAAGTTAGGCGTCGGTGTCGATGCTTTTTCGGTGATCCTGGCAAAATCGAAGAGCTACATGAACGAATCTGGTGGACCGATAAAGGCGCTGGCTAACTTCTATTCGGTAGAACCGAAGCAAATAATTGTTCTGCACGATGAGTTAGATATTCCATATGCAGCTATCCGCGCCAAGATCGCCGGTGGCGACAACGGCCATAACGGCCTGAAATCTTTAACTTCCGCCTTTGATTCACCTGAATATTTCCGGGTGCGCTTAGGTATTGGTCGTCCGATGGGCCAACAAGATCCAGCAGATTTTGTCCTTAAGCAATTTAGTAAAGAAGAGAAGAAAGATTTAGCCGAATTCTTAGATCGCGGTGCAGATGTTGTCGAATCACTGATCGAAAAAGGGCTTGATCTCACCCAATCCAAGTTCAACAGTTAAAAATTACTGGGCTCATTTTCTAAGAGTTTTACCTGTGTTCATCTGGCTGTCACTGATTTTGCTGGGGTTACTTCTATGTAGCGATTGATAATTAAAACGCTTCCCCGGCCATTTCAACACTTAGAAGGGAAGCAGCCATGCCAGCATATTTTGATTTTCCAACTTGCTTTGTCTGTAGATCTATAGAGTTGGAAATTGTAAGTAATGACGATTTCGGTCCGATGACGCTATGTGGGGAATGCGGATATTCCTGGATAGCCACCTATCAAGATATTTCACCAAACATTGTTAAAAATATAGCGTCATAACTTGACTGCTATTCGTGGTGGAAATCTTCACCGCGCCCAGTTTTAAAGCGATTTTTCTTGAACTTTCGCGATTGGTTAGCCCAGCGAAGGTCGGCGATGATCTTTTTTATCTTTTCTATCAAACCAGCGAACCTCTCATCTCAAAGGCCTCGGCAACTCGGCCAACGGCGACAACCATCGCCGCCGTTCTTAGATCCACTGAATACTTTTTTGAGACCTTATGGACATTTCCAAATGCTTGATCCATTCTCAGATCAAGTTCACGGCGAAACTTTTCTAAGGGCCAGCTAAA
This sequence comes from Actinomycetota bacterium, assembly GCA_037140155.1. GTDB lineage: Bacteria > Actinomycetota > Actinomycetes > Nanopelagicales > Nanopelagicaceae > Planktophila. Next base: position 12,673 of record JBAXFA010000018.1, on the reverse strand, counting down.
TTCTTGTATATTTTGGGTCCATTCAAAGTAGGAACCCATAACTCCCCCTGAGTTCGCCAAAATATCTGGAACTATTACAACACCGCTGGCGCGAAGCTCGCGGTCTGCTGCGATCGTTAACGGCTGATTGGCACCTTCAACTATGAAATCAGAATTTATCTTGCCGCAATTATTCTCGTTTATCACTCCACCTAGAGCAGCTGGTATCAAGACTTCACAATTGGTCTCTAGGACTTCGTCCGAAGTTATTCTCTCGTAACCTTCTACCGTTTCTAGAGTCTTGTGGCTGAAAATCTCTTTGATATCGATACCTGCTTTATCTTTAATTCCACCGGTGACGTCAGAAATGGCAACTATCTTCATACCAAGTTCTTGACACACTAGCGCTGCATATCTACCAACATTGCCAAATCCTTGGATCGCGACGCTGGCGCCTTTTACTTTTACATCATGCTTTTCTAAAGTGGCAGCGGTAATTTGCGCAACGCCACGTCCAGTTGCTTCTTCACGACCCAGCGCGCCGAATAGTTCTACTGGTTTGCCAGTCACGCATGCTGGTTGAAAACCCTCTAGACGATGGAATTCATCCATTAACCACGCCATTGTGCGCGCATCGGTTCCCATATCGGGAGCTGGGATATCACGATGATGACCTAACACATGAACAAGCGATCGGGTCCAGCGACGAATAATCTCTTCCTTTTCAAGGGCGGATAGCTTTGAAGCATCAACGGAGACTCCACCTTTTGCTCCACCAAATGGCACATCAATTAGCGCTGTCTTCCAAGTCATTAGTGATGCAAGCGCACGAACTTCATCAAGATCAACTGATTGGTGAAATCTAATTCCACCTTTACGTGGTCCACGAGCACTGGAATGTTGAACGCGATAGCCGGTCAGGACTTCAACATCATCACCGCGGCGTAGGGGAATCGAGATAACAACTTCTCTCTCACAGCTACTTAGCGCTTTTATAACACCAGGTTTGATATTTAACAATTCACCAGCCTGTGCTACTTTTTCATTTACTTCATCAAATGCCGAAGATCCAGAATGTGTCATGTCGTCAGCGTACGAAGAGCGTTAAGGGAAGATAAGGGCTTTTCCCTTTAGTCTTGGTGAAATCTAGGTAAACACGAGAGTGCGATTAGCCGGTATTACGTAAGCCTGCTGCAACGCCATTAATTGTAAGTAGTAGCGCACGGATCAGTGTGGCATCGGATGAATCTCCAGCGGTACGAACGCGATTGAGCAAGTTGACCTGCAGCAGATGCAGCGGAGATAGGTAAGCATCACGTACTTGCAAAGTGCGCGCCAAAATTGGTTGATCACCAAGAAGTGCAGTCTTGCCAGTCAAAGCCAAGATCTCTTTCACGGTTAGTTCAAATTCTTCAGTAATTGTGTCTAGGAAGTGGTGCAATTCTTTTGGCACCAAAGTTTCAACATATCGTTTAGCAGTTACTAAATCAGTCTTAGCTAAAGTCATTTCCACGTTACTGATGAAGGTGTGGAAGAAGTGCCAATCAGTGAGCATCTTCTTTAGTACATCTGTTTTTCCTGCTTCGCGAGCCGCCTTTAAGCCAGAACCAACGCCATACCAACCCGGAACAATTTGGCGTGATTGGGTCCAACCAAATACCCAAGGAATTGCGCGTAGTGAATCTAGGCCACCGGAGGCGTCTGGGCGACGAGATGGACGCGAACCAAGGAATAGATTTCCAAGTTGTTCAACGGGAGTTGAGGCATAGAAATATGCTGGCAGATCGGGATGATCAATTAAGGTGCGATAGCGCGCAAATGAAGAATCACTAATTAAATTCATGCATTCATTCCATTGCGCAAGATCTGCTGGACTCTGTCTTGGCGCACGGTTAAGAATGGTTGCTTCCAATGATGCCGCAAGAGTTAACTCCACATTTTCGCGGGCAAGTGCAGGCAGTGCGTACTTATCGCTAATTACTTCACCTTGTTCGGTCATTTTGATCTGACCATCTACTGATCCCCAAGGAAGTGCAACAAGTGCATCGTAGGTTGGTCCGCCACCGCGACCAACTGAACCACCGCGGCCATGGAATAGTCGAAGAGTGACGCCATATTTCATCGCGACATCGCGCAAGATGCGCTGCGCCCGGTGGATCTCCCACTGGCTAGTTGCGATACCGGCATCTTTATTAGAATCGGAATATCCCAGCATTACCTCTTGAACATCGCCGCGTAGTTTTACCAACGCGCGATACGTTGGATCGGAAAGTAATTTTTCTAGGATCTCACCTGCCGCGCGCAATTCTGCAACTGTTTCAAGAAGCGGTGCAAAACTAATCTTGGCTATTTTCTTATCTAAATCAACTAAACCAGCAGCCTTGCCGATAACTGCAGATGCGATCAAATCATCGGCGCCTTTAGTCATTGAAACGATGTAAGTCTCGATGACTTCTGGGCCAAAGCGTTCAATCAGATCATCAATTGCTTTAAAGGTATCAAAGGTCTTCTTTCCAGCTACATCTAGCGAATCAACCTTGATCGTCGATGTTGAGCCAAGTTCGTTAATCAAAACTGGGAATTTATCGCTATGTGAAAGTTCGAGATAACCGGCAGGCATTACTTGTTTCAGTAAATTGTGGTGTGCATCAGAGTGCTCGCGAATATCGAGCGTTGCATGGGTTAAACCAAAAGCGGCGATGCTACGAATAGTGCGCTCAAGTAATCCGGTTGCGATTAATTCTCCGCGGTGCGCAAAGAGTGAATCGCGCATTAGCGTTAAATCTGCGATTAGCTCGGCAGAGTTGGCATAGTCGCGACCGGGCACATGGGCAGCTCCTGCTGCATGTCGACTGCGGGTAAAAGCCAATCGATGCACGATCGCAGTTGCCTTCAAGCGATAAGGCTCTTGTTGGTTTAGACGTAAGAAACGTTCTTCGAATTCTGGGATGTTTTTAAGATCGCGCTCAACTGAGGCGGAAAGTTCTGGTGTTGCACCGGTAATACGAGTCGAAACCGACAACATTTGGCGCAGCTGATCCATAGCTGCGATCGTTGTGCGAATGGCATGGCCAACTTGAAGAACGACGGCATCCTCAGTTACTTGCGCTGTGATATTTGGGTTTCCATCGCGGTCGCCACCGATCCAGGTACCGAATGTCAAGGGACGAGCGTTAACGGGAAGATCAATATTTAAGCGCTTTAGCTCGCGCGCAAAATCATTTAAAACTTCTGGGACTGTGTTGCGCGCTAAATCATCGAGATAGTAAAGCGCGTTCATCGCTTCATCAAGCGGCTCTGGGCGATCTAAACGTAATTCATCGGTCTGCCACAAAAGATCAACTGTTTCCGCAAGACGTTCATGCTGGCGTGGATTTAAATCTTGATCTAATAACTTAGCAATCTCACCTAATTTATTTAAGATCGAACGGCGCGCGGCTTCAGTTGGATGCGCAGTAAAGACTGGTCGCACCATTAACTCGCTAATCCATTGTTCTAACTGCGCATGTGTAAATTCATGTCCTGGTGTTTGAGCTTTGAATGCTTCTTCAATCTTGTCGACTGCTCGGCTTAACCAAGATCCGCCTGCTGCACGTTGTTGCGCAAGAATTCGTGCCCGGTGAACTTGTTCGGCCACATTTGCTAAATGGAAGTAAGTGCTAAAGGCACGCACTAGTTGTACGGAATCTTCTACCGAAAGTTTTTCCAGTAGCTCGTTTCCGCCGCCTTTGCGAACTGATTCAACAAGATCTAAAAGCCCTTGGCCTTCTTGGCGAACTAACGACTGCCCCAGTAGGTCGCCGAGTTTGCGAACGTCACTGCGCAAGAGAGCATCATCGTTTGTGATGTTCTTGGCGTTGTCGGGGCTCTGTGTCACAGGCATATCCTCTCAGGAATACTCGCGACTTTGATCCGCAAATATGCGCGTTAGACTTAACCCATCAAGCCCCCTCCCTTTCGGGAACGGGGCCAGTTTGCGTTTTCTCATATATTGGAAAGAGGTAGGGGCTAATGCGTGCATTGGTGCAGATGATCGCCAGCGATAGCGCTGTCGCATCGCACCTGCACGATTCCAAGAAGATCATCGCACCTAGCTCTACTTATCCATTTCTTTTAGCCAAGATCGCCGAAAACTCACCTCTATTGATTGTTACTAGCTCAAGTCGCAGCGCTGAAGATTTAGCCAATGAACTACGTGAGCTACATAGCCGAGTTCTGGAATTTCCGGCTTGGGAGACTTTGCCGCACGAGCGCTTAAGTCCTCGCAGTGACACAGTTGCCAGACGTTTAGCAACGTTGGCTGAATTAGCTAAGCCTGTTAGCGAAAATACGATAGTCGTTGCACCGATTCGCGCCGTGATCCATCGCTTTATCGCAGATTTAGCTAGCCAACCGCTACAAAGTTTAGAGATCGGTCGCGAAGTAGATTTAACAACGTTAATTACCAATTTAACTGAGCTGGCATATACACGTACCGATTTAGTTGAAAAGCGCGGTGAGTTTGCAGTTCGTGGTGGAATCGTCGATTTGTTCTTGCCACTGTCGGAACATCCCGTGCGTATTGATTTCTTTGGCGATGAGATCGAAGAGATGAGCTACTTTGATGTGGCCACTCAACGTACAACCACACCAGTTATCGGATCTCTTTCGATTCTGCCCTGTCGTGAACTTCTGCTTACTGAAAATATTCGCCAGCGTGCCGAAAGTGCTAAGACGCAATACCCGGCTGCTTTAGAAATTTTAGATCGCGTTGCACAAGGTATTTCTACCGAAGGTATGGAATCACTAATTCCCATCTTGGTAGATAAGACCGAAACAATTATGCAGCGCATGCCCAAAGGCACCGAAGTTATCTTAATAGATGATGAGCGTATCCGCATGCGCACCTTAGATTTGCTAGCAACAAATGAAGAGTTCTTTGAAGCAGCTTGGTCACATGCTGCTCTAGGCGCAGTTGCACCGCTGCCAGTTACCGATGCGACATATCTATCTTGGGATGGTTTAAATGAAGAAACTGCGCGCTGCCAAATAACTTCACGTGCACTTAATCCTTTTGGTTCTGATTTAGATACCACTGCTGATTTCTTAGATTTCCAAGCGATTGATCCGCTGCGCGCAGATATGGAGCGCGCAATCAGCACGCTGCAAAGCGCCGTAGATGCAGGCTTTTCCATCATATTTTCAGCAGCCGGCCACGGTATGGCTGAGCGTTATGCGGGTATTTTCCGCAACGCAGATTTACCGGTCGTGATTGTTCCGGAGCTGCGAGCAATTCCGACCAAGGCCTCAATTCACATTACTCAATCTTCGATCGCACACGGGTTCACCTCGTTATCTGCACGAATTTTATTTATAACCGAACGTGATTTAACGGGCAGTAAGGCATCGGCAAAAGATGGTGCACGTATGCCATCAAAGCGTAAACAAGCCGTTGATCCGCTGGAATTGCGCGCCGGAGATTTTGTTGTTCATGAACAACACGGCATCGGTCGTTATGTAGAAATGGTGCAGCGCACCATCGGTGGAATTACTCGCGAATATTTAGTAATTGAATATGCCCCTGCCAAACGCGGCCAACCTGGTGATCGCGTCTTTGTTCCAACCGATACTTTGGAGCAGGTAAGTAAATATATTGGTGGTGAATCACCGGCAGTGCACCGTATTGGTAGCGGTGAATGGCAGAAAGCTAAGGGCCGCGCACGTAAGGCGGTTAAACAAATTGCTGGCGAACTAATTCGCCTTTATGCCGCACGTACAAGTTCTCCAGGCTTTGCTTTCTCACCTGATACGCCTTGGCAGCGCGAGTTAGAGGATGCCTTTTCTTATATTGAAACCCCAGATCAACTCTCGACTATTGAAGAAGTAAAGCGCGATATGGAGAAGCCTTATCCGATGGATCGCATTATTTGCGGTGATGTGGGTTATGGAAAGACTGAGATTGCAATCCGCGCAGCTTTTAAAGCGGTTCAAGATGGCAAGCAAGTCGCAGTCCTTGTGCCAACGACTCTGCTGGTTCAGCAACACGCTAAAACATTTGCCGAAAGATATGCCGGTTTTCCCATAAAAGTTGCCGGCTTATCGCGTTTTAATACCGCGAAAGAGTCGAAAGATATTTTGAAAGAGCTAACTGATGGTGGAGTAGATGTTGTTATCGGGACTCACCGCTTGCTATCGCAGGATGTGGTCTTTAAAGATTTGGGCTTAGTTGTCGTAGATGAAGAACAGCGCTTTGGTGTGGAACAGAAAGAATCGCTGAAAAAGATGCGTACAACAGTCGATGTTTTGGCGATGTCAGCAACGCCTATCCCGCGCACGCTAGAAATGGCCGTTACTGGGATTCGTGAGATGTCGACCATTACAACACCTCCGGAAGAGCGCCATCCGATTCTGACCTATGTAGGACCTGCCGAAGATGCACAGATTCGCGCGGCGATTCACCGCGAACTATTACGTGATGGACAAGTTTTTTATATTCACAATCGTGTGGAATCAATCGATCGCGCCGCGAGCAAAATTCAAGAGTTAGTTCCTGAGGCACGTATTCGCATAGCCCACGGACAGATGAGCGAAGGTTCGCTGGAAGATGTGATCTTAGGATTTTGGAACCGCGACTTTGATGTATTGGTTTGTACAACAATTGTCGAAAGCGGACTCGATATTGCAAATGCGAATACCTTAATTGTGGAACGTGCCGATAACTTTGGACTTTCTCAGCTTCACCAATTACGTGGACGCGTTGGTCGTGGCCGTGATCGGGCATATGCATATTTCCTCTACCCATCAGATCAACCGCTGACTGAAATTGCACTAGATCGTTTAAAGACTATCGCCACTAATACTGATTTAGGCGCCGGTATGCGCGTTGCGCTAAAGGATCTAGAAATCCGCGGCGCAGGAAATTTGCTAGGCGGTGAACAATCGGGCCATATTGCAGATGTGGGCTTTGATTTATATATGCGCATGGTCGGTGAAGCAGTTAACGACTACAAGACGGGCATAATCGATAAGGAAGAAGAAGTTCACGAATGCAAAGTCGAGTTACCTGTTAACGCACACCTTTCCGAAACTTATGTTCCAGGTGAGCGCCTGCGCCTTGATCTCTATCGTCGCTTAGCTGATGTTGCTAAACCGGAAGATGTGCAATCAATTCGGGAAGAGTTAGTGGATAGATTCGGAGAACTTCCTGAGGAAGCAAACGCGTTATTAGCAGTTGCGCAATTGCGCGCCCTTGCGAAATCTCATGGAATTCGTGAAGTTGTAGCGAGTGGAAAATTCTTGCGACTTACACCTTTGAACTTGCCAGAATCGCGCCAATTGCGGTTAACCCGTCTTTATCCCGGCTCTATTTATAAGGGCCCAACCAGCACCGCCTTGGTTACTTTGCCGAAAAACCCTTCATGGAGCCCGTCAAAACCTACGGCTGAAATAGTGGATACTTCTCTCCTGACCTGGGTTACCGAGGTCGTTGACCAATTAACGAAAGCGAGCACAACGTGAAGAAGATTCTGGCTGTCCTGACTATTGCATCAGGACTTCTCTTGACCGGTTGCTCGCAGTCAAATGAAGCAGCATCTGTCGGTGGTTTCAAGATCACACAGACTGAACTGCAAGGCAGCATTGATGCAGTTATGGCAGAGCGCACCAAAGTTGATATAACTCAGATGAAACTTGAAACTGGAGATGCGCTAAACCGTGGACAACTACGTTTTAAGATTTTGATGCATACCTTTGATGAGATCGCTAAAGAGTTAAAGATTGACGTTACCGCTAGCCAGATTGAAGCCAAGAAAGCTGCGATCACAGAATCAGTCGGCGGCAAGGATGCCCTACCTAAGAACCTGGTAAACGCCGCGATTGCAGCACAAGATTTCGATACATATGTACGCGCCATCGTAATTTCCGAACAGATTACTTCTGCGCTGACTGCATCCGGTGTTGCCGATGCTGACGTTGCTGGCAAGCTCGGCCAATTACTTTCTGCCAAAGCAAAACAACTTGGCGTCAAGATCAACCCACGTTATGGCGTTTGGGATGAGACTGCCGGCGACGTTGTTGCCGCAAATGTAACTGGCGATGCCGTAAAGCCATCCGCTAAATAAATAAAAGTAATTATTTAAGAGATGGCATCAGAACTCCAACGTCTCGTTGAGGTAATGGACCGCCTGCGCTCACCCGGTGGTTGTCCATGGGATGCAGAACAGACCCACGAATCGCTAGTTAAATACTTGCTAGAAGAGTCCTACGAGTTTATTGATTCGGTAGACGCTCAAGACCGCGAAGGCATGCGTGAAGAACTAGGCGATGTCTTGCTCCAGGTCTACTTCCATTCGCGCATTGCGCAAGATCATCCAACCGATCCCTTTTCGATTGAAGATGTTGCGCGAGCTATTGCAGATAAGTTGATTCGCCGCCACCCACATGTCTTTGAGGGCCTACAAGTATCTGGAACTGAAGAAATTATCGATAACTGGGAAGAGATAAAAGCTAAAGAGAAGGGGCGCACATCCGCACTCGATGGTGTTGCTTTAGCTCAACCCGCTCTGCCGCTAGTTGAGAAACTTCTCTATCGCGCAGAAAAATATAAAGTGAATGTGGAGTTAACTAAATATCAAAGCGATAAGCCGGCCACCGAGGAAAGCGTCGGTGAAGCCTTGGCTTCAATAATTGCATGGGCGCGAGATAACGAAATCGACCCAGAAAATGCGCTGCGCCTATATGGGCGGCAAATTGCCGAGCAAATTAAGGCAGCCGAGTCGCGGTAGTATTGGCCTATACCGTTCAGCGCTGAGCGTGCTTAAAGGCAAGTTAATTCTTAGGAGATCCAAATGGCAATTATCGAAGCAATCGGCGCTCGTGAAATTCTTGATTCGCGCGGAAACCCAACTGTTGAAGTTGAAATCGAACTCGAAGATGGCACACAAGCTCGCGCTGCAGTTCCGAGCGGCGCCTCAACTGGTGCATTTGAAGCAGCTGAACTTCGCGATGGCGATAAGAATCGCTACCTTGGTAAAGGTGTATTAAAGGCAATTGACTTTGTTAACAATGAATTAGCTCCTGCCATTGAAGGCATGGATGCGCAAGATCAACGTTTGATCGATAATGAGATGATCAAGCTCGATGGCACCCCAAATAAATCACGCCTTGGCGCAAACTCAATTCTCGGTGTCTCACTTGCAGTTGCAAAAGCATCTGCGGAATCTGCTGATCTTTCACTCTTCCGTTACGTCGGCGGGCCAAATGCACATGTCCTTCCAGTTCCGATGATGAATATTCTCAACGGTGGCGCACATGCTGATACCAACGTTGATATCCAAGAATTTATGATCGCTCCAATTGGCGCGCAGACTTTCCGCGAATCACTTCGCTGGGGCGCTGAGATCTATCACGCGCTAAAGGCAGTTCTTAAAAAGCGCGGTCTTGCCACATCAGTCGGCGATGAAGGCGGCTTTGCACCAAACCTAGAAAGCAACCGCGCCGCACTTGATTTGATTATCGAAGCGATTGAAGCAGCCGGCTTTAAGCCAGGTAAAGAGATCGCACTTGCTATGGATGTTGCCGCAACTGAATTCCACGACAACGGTAAATATAAGTTTGAAGGATCAATGCGTTCTTCCGATGAAATGATCGCTTATTACGCTGAGCTAGTTGGCGCATACCCAATCGTCTCTATCGAAGATCCGCTAAGTGAAGAAGATTGGGCAGGCTGGAAGTCAATGACTTCATCTCTTGGCTCAAAGATTCAGATCGTCGGCGACGATCTATTCGTTACCAACCCAATCCGCCTTTCTAAGGGAATTGAAACTGATACCGCAAACGCGCTATTGGTTAAGGTAAATCAGATCGGAACTCTGACTGAGACCCTTGATGCAGTGGATATGGCACACCGCGCTAATTACCGCAGCATGATGTCGCACCGTTCAGGTGAAACAGAAGATGTCACGATTGCAGATCTTGCAGTTGCGACTAACTGTGGTCAGATCAAGACTGGTGCACCATCTCGTACAGAACGTGTTGCTAAGTACAACCAGTTGCTGCGCATCGAAGAAGAACTTGCAGAAGGCGCCGTCTACGCAGGACGCGCAGCTTTTCCTCGCTTCAAGGGATAGTTAAGAGCCTATAAATGCGCCGACGTCGTCGCAGTTATTCATCTAGGCGGCGCTCGTCGTATGGTCGTCGCGCACGAGGTAACGCACGTCCCCTAGCGTTAATTGCAATCATCTTTATCTTTACATTGACCCTTGCGCCGCCCATTAAAAATTACTTCACTCAACGCGCCCAGATCAGCGCACTTAAATCACAAGTTGCCACCGATCGCACTGCGCTAGAACAAGCGCGTGCCGAATTAAGTACTTGGCAAGATCCAAATTACATTAAATCTCAAGCGCGCGAGCGTCTGCACTTTGTAATGCCAGGAGAACGCCAATACATAGTCACCGGCACTGATATAAACCAAGCGCAGCCACAAACTACTCAAGTGGCAAAGCAACTTCCTGAAGGCGCACCTTGGTACACCAAGTTAATTGCCTCAGTTACTGAATCTGGCCTGAAATAAATGAGCGATAAAGCAACGCAGAAAGATTTAGATTGCATCGAAACCCAACTCGGTCGCACTCCGCGCGATGTTCACGCCATTTCTTATCGCTGCCCATGCGGCAATCCAGCTGTCGTTGAAACGCCACCACGATTAAGTCACGGCGAACCTTTTCCAACGTTCTATTACGCAACTTGCCCGCGTTTAACGGCTGCGATCTCAACCCTTGAATCAACGGGCCTAATGGCCGATATGAACGAGCGTTTAACTACAGATCATGAATTAGCTGGCCAATATGCTGCAGCGCACGATGATTACCTAGCCGCACGCGCCGCCCTAAAGATGGATGTTCCTGAAGTAGAGGGTATTTCCGCAGGCGGTATGCCCAATCGTGTTAAGTGCTTACATTCACTTGTTGCCCATTCACTATCAGCAGGTCCTGGAGTTAACCCACTTGGTGACGAAGCCTTAGCAAAATTACCGCAATGGTGGAAGACCGAACCATGCGAGTAGCAGCCATTGATTGCGGCACCAATTCAATTCGCCTACTAATTGCCGATATCGATGGCACCAACTTTCGCGAAGTAATTCGATTAATGGAAGTTGTGCGCTTAGGACAAGGCGTTGATAAGACTGGGCAATTCCATCCCGATGCGATTGCTCGTACGTTAGCTGCAGTCGATATTTATGCCGCAGAGATTGCCAAACGCGGCGTTGAAAAAATCAGATTCTGTGCAACAAGTGCCACCCGTGATGCCACCAACCGAGACATCTTTATCGAAGGCGTATTCGAGCGTTTAGGTATTCGCCCTGAAGTTATCTCCGGCGATGAAGAAGCCCGCCTATCGTTTATGGGCGCAACTAAAGATCTACCAGCTACAGATGGCCCATTCTTAGTCGTTGACATAGGTGGCGGTTCAACTGAATTTGTATTTGGCACCGATTCCGTTATCGCTGCCAAGAGCGTAAATATCGGTTGTGTTCGCATGTCCGAGCGCCATTTCACCGGCGATCTTCCCGATCCGGGTCAAGTAGCTGCGGCAACTGAAGATATTGATGAAGCAATTGCACAGGCTGCCAAGTTAGTTCCAATTACAACAGCTAAAACCCTTATTGCCGTTGCAGGAACTGCCACAACAGTTGCCGCAGCAGCGCTAGATCTTCCCGAATATGATCGATACGCCATTCATCTTTCACATATAAAGGCTGAAAAAGTTCATCAAGTATCGCAATCATTTATCAAAATGGATCGCGCACAACGCGAATCACTTGGTTACATGCACCCTGGCCGCGTTGATGTAATTTCTGCAGGATCCCTTGTTCTCTCGCGCATCATGCGCGCAACAGGTGCATCTGAATTCGTCGCATCCGAATCAGATATTCTAGATGGAATGGCTTGGTCGCTTGTATAAATCGCTAGACCTGCTGGATTCAGCAATTGTTAAATGCAAGAAATGCCCCAGGCTTGTGGAATGGCGTGAAGAAGTAGCAGTTGTTAAACGTAAAGCCTATGAAAACGAAAAGTACTGGGGTAAACCTGTTCCGGGATTTGGCCCCGCTAATGCGCAGTTAGTAATTCTCGGCCTTGCCCCAGGCGCACATGGCGCCAATCGCACTGGCCGTGTCTTCACTGGCGATTCATCAGGGGATTGGCTATATAAATCACTACATAAAAATGGCCTGGCCAAGATTGCAACCAGCAAAAGCAAAGATGATGGCCAACAGTTAATCAACACTCGAATTCTCTGCGCGGTGCGATGCGCACCCCCTGATAACAAACCCAGCACAGAAGAGAAAAATACTTGTGCACCGTTCTACAAAGATGAGATTTCTCTTTTAATGCCAACCGCACGTTCATTTCTAGCCCTTGGAAATCTTGCTTGGACGACACTTCTTTCAACCCTTACTGAATTAGATTGCGAGATTCCAAAGCCAAAACCAAAGTTTGGACATGGAGCCACAGCTACATTTATTGGCCCAGATGGAATCAAACGCAAGATCGTTGGAAGTTATCATCCGAGCCAACAGAACACATTTACAGGCAAATTAACCGAAAAGATGTTGGATTCTGTAATTAAAAAAGCAAGTAGACTCTTACCCTTATCGCATGGCCCCGATAGCCCAATGGCAGAGGCAGAGGACTTAAAATCCTCCCAGTGTGGG
>JBAXFA010000017.1:0-19148 GCA_037140155.1 Actinomycetota bacterium | reverse complement strand
GGTTTAACGCGCGCTGCAACTAAGGCGCACTTGGCTCGCGCAACACTAGAAGCGATTTGTTATCAAACGATGGAAGTAATGGATGCGATGAGCGCAGACAGTGGCGTGGTGCTCACGCAGATGCGCGTTGATGGCGGCATAACTGCCAGCGAACTCTGTATGCAGCTGCAAGCAGATGTAATGGGAATTGAAATCATTCGTCCGCAAATTACTGAAACTACCGCCCTCGGTGCTGCATATGCGGCAGGACTAGCTATCGGCTATTGGCAAAGTACTGATGAAGTTAAAGCAAATTGGCGCGAATCAAAACGGTGGAAGCCAGGTAAAAGCGCGCAAGAGCGCGCAACAGGTGCGGCGCGTTGGAAAGAAGCGATCGCACGAACTCTTAATTGGGTTCAGTAACGCGTAGAGTTAGCCTCCATGAGCCCGTCGCAGAAACTCAACGCTGGAGTAATCCGTAGCGATTTAGCTATGGCCGATGGCCGCACTATCCGTTACTACGACTCGCAAGGACAATCGCGCAACTCAAAAGATCAACGCCCCCAAGAAGAGCAACCTGGTATCGGAGAACTTCGTTTAGATCCCTTGGTAAATGAGTGGGTTGTCATGGCAGCACATCGCCAAGGCCGCGCATTTTTACCACCGAAAGAGTTATGTCCGCTCTGCCCAACTAGCGGCGAACTTTTAACAGAAATTCCTGATTCAAATTATGAAGTAGTTGTCTTCGATAACCGCTCGCCTTCGCTACGCAGCCCACAAGGTGATTGGGCGATTCCAGATATGGTCGGAACTGAAACAGATCCCGGTACAGCTGCCGGTAAGTGCGAAGTTATCTGTTTTACCGATAACCACGGTGGATCTTTTGCAGAGTTAACTCCACAAAGGGTGCGTGTTTTGCTAGAAGCTTGGTCAGATCGCGTACGTGAGCTTTCGAAAGAACCATATATCCACCACATCGCACCATTTGAAAATCGCGGCGAAGAAGTTGGCGTCACACTCTTTCATCCCCATGGCCAAATTTATGCTTACTCATATCTACCGCCGCGCGTGCAGAAGATGTTGGCGGTAGCTCAACTTCACTTTGAAAATACCGGGCGAGTCTTATTCGATGATGTCGTAGAGCGCGAGTTAAAAGATGGCGACCGTATCGTGGCTCAAAATGAACACTGGGTCGCATTTGTTCCATATGCCGCGCGCTACCCATTTGAAATTCACGTCGCACCAAAGCAGCCAGTTGCTGATTTAGCTGGCCTATCCCCCGAACAATCTGATGCCTTTCCAGATATCGCACTTGAAGTTATGCGCCGTCTAGATGGAGTCTTTGGAATCGCCATGGCTTACATAGCAACTTGGCACCAAGCACCAGTGCGCGAAGGTCGTGATCTACTGCGCCTACATTGGCAGATCACCAGCGTGCGCCGTGCGCCCGGAAAGTTAAAGTATTTAGCTGGCAGTGAATCAGCGATGGGCGCTTTTATTATGGATCTAAAGCCTGAGCAATCTGCTAGCCAGCTGCGAGATGTAGTTCTTTAAGTAATGTCGCTAGCCACAAACTTTACTGCGCTCTTTTCTGGCGCTCCTGAAATTATCTGTGAAGCTCCTGGTCGCGTAAATCTAATTGGTGAGCACGTTGATTACTGCGATGGATTTGTTATGCCCTTCGCAATTAGCGATCGGACCTATGCAGCAATAAGTAAACGTCAAGATAGACGGATCCGCATCTCATCACTGCAACGATCAAATGAAATATTTGAAACCACTTTAGATGATCTAAAGCCAGGCCTTGATGGCAAATGGGAGCGTTATATCTGCGGTGTTATCTGGGCTTTTGGCAGCCAGATCACTAACGGTTTAGATATTCTCGTCGATGGCCGCGTCGCACTTGGCGCCGGTCTTTCTTCATCGGCGGCGCTGGAATGTTCAGTTGCCTTTGCGCTAAACGCGTTATTCGGGAGCAACTATTCGCTCTCTGAGTTAGCGCGCTTAGCCCAACGCGCTGAAAATGAATATGTAGGCATGCCATGCGGCATCATGGATCAATCAGTATCGCTAATGGCGCAAACTGGAAATGCACTGCTCTTAGATTGTCGTGATCTATCGACTGAACAAATTCCCTTAGATCTAGCAAGCGCGGGCCTAGAACTTTTAATCATCGATACTCGCGCCCACCATGCCCTCGTTGACGGTGGCTATGCCGAGCGCCGCGCATCTTGCGAATCGGCGGCGAACAAATTAGGGATTAAAGCCTTGCGTGATTGTTCAATTGCTCAGCTGGAGACATCGCGAAATAAATTAACGGCGCTGGAATATATGCGCGCTGAGCATGTGGTGCGCGATATCGAACGCGTGCACGAATGCGTGGCTCTACTAAAGCAGAGCGATTTCGCGGCCGTTGGTCAGATTTTGACCCAATCGCATGCCTCGCTGCGCGACTTATTTGAGATCTCTTGCCCTGAGTTAGATTTGGCGGTTGCCACTGCACTTGCCAACAATTCAATTGGTGGCCGGATGATAGGTGGTGGTTTTGGCGGCAGCGCTATTGCCCTCTTTAAAGTGGCAGATATTTCTGATGCAAAGATTGCAATTGCTAAAGCCTTTAGCGATGCTGGATTTACTGAACCAAGATTCTTTACCTCGCTACCAAGTAGCGGAGCAAAAATTACGCAATCGCTGTAACTGAGATAACTTCGACGCCGCCAATAGAACCTAAAACTTGCAGTAAATCTGTCGGATCAGAACCAGGCACCGCAACTGTTACTTCATCAAAACCGCGGCCGCCTTCGGATTTAATTACAACTAATCCACGAATATCTCCGCCGGCTGCGCCGATGGCTGAAGCCAATAGACCCAACGAGCCAGGGCGATCAGGAAGTGAGATATCTAATTTAAATAGCGCCATAGGAGCAGGCTACCTCTCCTCGCGTAAAGATCGCACTGCCATTTATAAAGGGCGTGTTAATTAAACCGCAGGAGCGGTGCCGAGAGTGACTTTATAGCTCTTGCTCGAGCCATCGGGCAAGGTTAAGACCACAGTTATCTCGGTGCCGGGCGCATATGAACGAATCTTTACGATCGCCGCATCACGGTTATTTATCTTCACGCCATCGATAGATGTGATTATCGATCCAACAACTATCCCAGCCTTTTGAGCACCTTCGCCAGGAGTTAACTGAAGAATTTTCGCTTGCGTATCAGCAGTTACATCATCGAACACAACGCCCATAACTGGGCGGGTTGATTTACCAGTTGCGATAATTTCATCTATCACACGCTTGGCTTCATTAATCGGAATTGAAAATCCAAGTCCGATGCTGCCGCTAGTGCCGCCTGAAGTTAAAGTTGCGATAGCCGAGTTGACGCCAATAATGCGACCTTGGGTATCTACCAGCGCACCGCCTGAGTTACCGGGATTAATCGCTGCATCAGTTTGAATTGCATTTACATATGAAGTCGAATCGGTTGTACCTGCGGTAACTGGGCGATTAAGCGCTGAGATAATTCCTTGCGTAACTGTGTTTGCTAGCCCCAATGGAGAACCAATCGCAAGTACTTCATCACCAACACTTACTTTAGAGGAATCACCTAGCGTGATTGCCGGTAAGTTCCCTTTTTTCACTAATAAAACTGCGACGTCGTACATACGATCGCGCCCAACAATCGTCGCAGGAGTTACTGAGCCATCGGCAAATTCCACAGTAATAGTGCCAGCGGTAACGGCGCTTTCGATAACGTGATTATTGGTAATGATGTAGCTAGATGTTGCACTTGTCTTATAGATCGAGCCTGAACCAGTTCCGCTGCCAGCAGTTGATTTAACTGAGATAGAGACAACTGATGGGGTAACTAGTGCTGAGATCGACTTCGCATTTATAGAGTTGCTACCAATTTCAATCGCAGTCTTATTTGCCGCGCATACCCCAGCCTTAGCTAAAGTCAGAGCTTGCGTGCGGTTATCAGCGCAAACTACGACGCTACTAACGACCGAGTTATTGGCGGCACTTGCTATAGAACCGGCAATTACTGCGCCAAATATAAAGGCGGCGGTGACTTTTAGTGGGGTGCGGTTAATCTTCATAGATAGATCTTCCCTCTACTTGCTTAGTTTTCCCTGTGACTATTTTGAAGATTTCTTTAGGCTTCTACGATCCAGGCGCCTTCAGTAGCGATTTTAATCTTAGCCAGCGGTGAATTAGCCGGACCTGCTAAAACCTTCGCCCCGTTAAAGGGGTCAAAAACTGCGCCGTGGCAACCACATTGCAGATTCTTGGAAGCTGAATTAAATTGAACGGTACAACCTTGGTGGGTGCAGACTGCAGAATATGCAAAGACGCCAGTTTTCGTGCGAAAGAGAACTGCCGGTGTTCCTGATTTGGAAACAAAGGTTTGAGTAGCGCCAACTTTAAAGGCGGCATCCTTAATGATTTTTTTACTGGTCGAATTTGCTCCTGTTGTTGCAGCTGCAGGAGTTGCCTTTGGAAATAACTTTCCTACTCCAGCTCCGGCAATTGCGATCGCAGCGACAGTGGAAACTCTTAGAAATCCACGGCGATCTAGCGCAACGTTACTTTTGCGGCGCGATCCATAGAGAAAGAGGAAGTAGCTCAACCATAAAATTGTGTAGGCAGAATCGCTGGCTAAGAAATATGGTTTAACGTGCCAACTGCTGGCCAGCCAGAGACTTAGCGACATTGCAAAGCCACCTAAAGCTGCCCATGTTGGTGCGATCCAGAGCAAAGTTGCTGCGCCGATTGCAAATTCAGATAACATCACAAAGATCCCGATTTGCGTGGAATGTTCCAACATCTTATTAATTGCAAAACCAACTGGTGACGATGTGGCGTAGGCGGAGAGTTGAGTGCCAATAAATGAGGAAGATCCCGAAGTTAGAAATCCAGGATCGCTGGCTTTATCCCAACCGGCATAGATCCAAGTCACGCCGAGCCAGATACGTAATACGCGCAACGGCCATAATTGGTTCTTCCAAGAGGTTTTTAAGTTCATGCGCAGAAAGTAACCGCTTTAGATGTGAATGTACTGAGGGCGCACTGGGCGCGAGATGAAGATTGACCAACTTAAGAGAGCTGCCCCACCTGGCCTCGATCCAGGGACATCCGAATTAACAGTTCGGCGCTCTACCAACTGAGCTATGGGGCAATATTTGGAACTTGTCGTGCAGGCGCACACTCTAGCGCACGAGTCGCTCGGGGTTAAAATCGATTCAGGGTTAAATCGAACGAAGCGCCAGGTCATGCAGCCCGCGACGGGTGGTCTCGAGGGCGACCAGGCTAGTAAATGCCGCCGTGTATTCCTGTTCATTTTCAACGGGATTAAGTCTTTGCAGCGATGACTTTAATTCCGCAATTGATCGTGAGATCGCAACTTCACGCAACCTAGCAACGATGCTTTCTACATAGTGACCAGTTACTTCACCATCGGCGCGGATCGGCTCCACATTTAATTCGGTAAATAGCGAACGCATATTCTCATCAGCAACTTGTTCGATTTCGATAGAACTCTGCTCGGCTTGCGCACCAATAATTGCCGCCAGTTGGCTATAGGCCGGGTGGGTAAAAGCATTGGCTTCAATTTGGGCCCAATTTAAAATCAAAGTTGGCATCTGCAAGCGCGCCTTCAATACTTCGCGTTCGAGAATTAGCCGTGGCTCTTGCGGATTAGGGCGCCATTGCACCTCAGTTTGGCTTTCTTCTTGTGGCGCAGAATTTAAACTCGGTGGTTGTTTCCGCAATCCTTGATTGACTGCAGCTGTAACAAGTTCTACTTCAACTCCCAACCAACCAGCAAGTAAGCGCGTATATTCGGGGCGAAGTGATTTATCGCGAATTTGTGCAACCAGTGGCGCAGTTGCATTTAAGGCATTAACCCGACCTTCTGCGCTATCTAATTTATGTAAACCAAGTTCCGTTTTAATCGCAAACTCAAAGAGCGGAACACGTTTAGCAATCAGATCGCGTAGCGCCAGATCGCCTTTCTGCTGGCGCAGATCGCAAGGATCAAGCCCATCTGGTTCAACTGCGACAAATGTCTGTGTCACAAATTTCTGATCTTCGCTAAAGGCACGAAGCGCAGCTTTCTGTCCAGCGGCATCGCCATCAAAGGTAAAGATAACTTCTCCGCGAAAGGCATCGTCATCCATTAACAACCTTCGAATAATTCGAATGTGATCGGCGCCAAAAGCAGTACCGCAAGTTGCAACCGCAGTTGTTATCCCCGCTAACTGCGCTGCCATCACATCGGTATAGCCTTCCACGATCACTACCTGACGCTTCTTGGCGATCTCTTTCTTAGCCATATCAAGTCCGTATAAAACTTGGCTCTTCTTATAGATTGGGGTTTCAGATGTATTTAAATACTTCGGTCCCTGATCTTCTTCATCACTCGCCAATTTACGAGCGCCGAACCCAACAACATCACCTGAAATATCGCGGATCGGCCAAGTTAAGCGATTGCGGAATTTATCAATCGGACCACGCTGGCCCATCTTAGAAAGTCCGGCAGTTTCGAGCTCATCAATTGTGTAGCCTTCGGCGCGTAAAAACTTAGTCAGGCCATCCCATTCATCTGGTGCATAACCAACGCCAAATTTTTCACATGCACCTTTATCAAATCCACGCTTAGTCATTAACTCGCGCGCATGAGCTGCAGTTGGTGAAGTATTTAATTGATCTTGATAAAACTTTGCAGCTAGCGCATTTGCCGCAATCAGGCGCGAGCGGTTACCGGCAGGCGCGGGTGTGAAGTTTCCTTCTTCATAACGCAGTTGATAGCCCAAACGATCTGCCAGACGTTCAATAGTTTCAGTAAAACTTAAGTGATCCATCTTCATGACAAAGGAAATGACATCGCCACTGGTCTGACAGCCAAAGCAATGGAAGAAGCCCTTACTTGGGGTTACGTGAAAAGAAGGTGATTTCTCATCATGGAAGGGACAAAGACCTTTCTTCTGTCCTCCGCCTGCTGATTTAAGTTGTACATAATCGGCGACAACTTCATCTATAGGTGAGCGTTCGCGGATATATGTAACATCCTCTTCCTTTATACGTCCGCTCATGAGCCCATGCTATCTGAGCGCGCTAAGGCGAGCATGTAAGGCATATGCGCCGGGGTCAGTCAGGCTAGCGATCTGGTCAATGACGATACGCATCCGCTCGATGTCATTGGTGGCCGCTGCCCAATCTTTAGCAAAGATGGAATCCAAACTTGTCGCCGCATGCTTATGTAACATCTCAACTAATTCTTTGATCACTATTTGCTGCTTGGCATAGCGCTCTTGTGATGCGGCAGCA
The DNA here is from genome assembly GCA_037140155.1 of Actinomycetota bacterium. GTDB lineage: Bacteria > Actinomycetota > Actinomycetes > Nanopelagicales > Nanopelagicaceae > Planktophila. The sequence continues at coordinate 11,844 of JBAXFA010000017.1, read as the reverse complement.
TTTATTAAGTAATGGCCAGCAATCGACTTTAGAAAATCAACTTCTACCTGCTGTTCGCGCGGGATAACTAGATCTGCGGTGTAGCGCATTAACGGACCATCGCCATGGACTTTACGGGTTTCAACTTCAGCTGCAAGTACAAAGCGACCAATTAATTGTGATGTGGAATCTTTTAAGCGTGCCAGCGAACGATGCGTTCCATCGTAATAACGCGGCCAGCAAGATAGGTTTTGTAGACGTTCGAGGGCGGATGCGGCCTCATCTTTCGTGGCGGTAGATCCATATCCCGAAACCATTTCGCTATGCAAAATATCAAAGTCACGCTCAAAGTTCTCTACCTTAATCTGACCAACAAATATTGCATCTTCCAGATCATGAACCGAGTACGCGCAATCATCTGACCAATCCATAATTTGAGCTTCAATGCACTTTCGATCACTTGGAGCGCCTTCGCGAACCCAATTAAAAATAGCTACATCATCGTCATAAACACCAAATTTGCGTGGGTTGATGGCGCGTGGCCATGGATATTTAGTTGCTGCATCTAACGATGCGCGCGTTAAATTCAAACCAACGCTATTGCCATCTTTATCAACAGTCTTGGCTTCTATGCGCGTTAATAAACGAAAGCTCTGCGCATTTCCTTCAAAGCCACCGAACTCTTTAGCGACTTCAGCCAGCGCTTCTTCGCCATTGTGGCCAAAGGGAGGATGGCCCAAATCATGAGATAGACAGGCTGTCTCAAGTAAATCTGGATCTGCACCAAGTGACTCACCAAGTTCGCGACCAATCTGCGCACATTCCAGCGAATGTGAAAGGCGAGTGCGTTGAAAGTCATTCTCCCAAGGAACTGCAACTTGCGTCTTTGCCGCTAAGCGACGTAACGCTGCAGAGTGAATAACACGGGCGCGATCGCGCATAAATTCAGTGCGGCCGGTGCGTTTGGCAGGCTCGAAGAGATAACGCTCTTGATCTGCCTCAGAATAATTTTCTGCCCCGCTCATAGCCCTACCCTAAATGATCGCTGATATGAATGCCGCGTCTACCTAGGCTCACATAAGCCAGATAGGCGCCGGCTTCGCGTATTAAATACCGTTTTCCGGAATTAGCCAGCGCATTTGGCCCAGTCTTGGCTGGTGAACATGATGCAGTAACACCTAAATCATTGGCCATCGTCATTGCGCGACGACAATGAAATGGATCGGTAACGATGATTACATCCTTCATGGTTTTTGACTTCATAAATTTCACATAGTTTTCAGTCGACACCCAAGTATCTCGCCCGACTTCTAGCGCTGAAATATTTTTAGATTTAATTCCATGTGTAGAAAGCCAATATTTTCCAGAGGCAGCTTCAGTAGTGCGATCACCAGGTGCACCTGCTCCGACAGTAATAATTTGTGGCGCTAAACCAAGGCCATAAATCCTTTTGGCTTCAGTCAAGCGCGCTTGTAGAACCTCACCGGGGCGTCCATTTAATTGCGCTGCACCTAAGACAACAATGACATCGGCTTCGCGAGTCAACGTGGTGTTTGCCGCCTGCCAAGTTACGCCAACTGCATAAAGTGGAACAGCAATAACCACTAATAAAATTGCCGCGATAACGCGACGGATAATTTTAAAGATAATCATCCGCCAGAGAATGCATCTTCTAATTCGACTGAAACATCTTCATCAGGATCATTTAGCCAACCATCAGGCAGGGTTGGTGGGCGGCCATGACTGACGCGGCCGCGCGGTTTTTCAGCTACTTCAACTGGGTAGGGCTGATCAATTAATTGATCAAGTAATCCGCGAAGTTCGGCGAGCGAGGAATGCATACCGAATTGGCGGCGCAGTTCGCTATTTACTCGAAAGCCCTTGAGATACCAAGCCATATGTTTACGTAGGTCGCGACAGCCGCGATCTTCTGATTCAAAGTAATCAACGATAAGTTCGCCGTGGCGATACATAACTTCACGCACTTGATGAAGCGTTGGTAATACTTTCTTATCGCCGCCTTTAAAAGCTTCTACTAAATCGGCAAATAACCACGGACGTCCTAAACAGCCTCGCCCAACGACGACTCCGGCACAGCCCGTCTCCTTGATCATCGCCACGCCATCTGAACCCGACCAGATATCACCATTACCAAGTACCGGAGTGCCAGTTGGCTTAAGGTGTTCAACTAAACGAGAGATCGCCGACCAATCAGCTTTGCCTTCATACATTTGTTCTGCGGTTCGTGCATGCAGCGCAACCCAGGCAACTCCACTATCTGATGCTGATTTGGCCGCTTCTAAGTAAGTGTGATGATCAGTATCAATGCCGATGCGCATCTTTACCGTGACCGGAATTCCAAATGGTTTTGCTGCCTGCACTGCTGCATCAACGATGGATGAAAAAAGTTTACGTTTGTAAGGAAGTGCTGCTCCCCCGCCTTTGCGCGTTACCTTGGGCACGGGGCAACCAAAGTTCATATCAATGTGATCGGCTAGATTTTCTTTGCCGATCATTGTTACTGCAGCGCGCATAGTGTGCGGATCAACGCTATATAACTGCACCGAACGCGGCCATTCGCCAGCACCCGGAGCAATCATGCGTAAGGTATCGGGGCGTCTTTCGATTAACGCGCGCGCCGTAACCATTTCGGAGACAAATAAACCAGCGCCTTGTTCGCGACATAGTGCGCGAAAAGCAGAGTTGGTAATTCCCGCCATTGGTGCAAGAACCACCGGTGGATCGATTACATGATCTCCACTTGCAAGTGGCAGCGTTAAAGCCACAGATTTAGCAACCCAAAAGTCGAGGCGCAAGCCAAGCTTCAACTTGATCTAGTGCGATTCGCTCTTGCGCCATTGTGTCGCGATCGCGAATTGTGACTGCCTGATCTTCTAAAGTTTCAAAGTCGATGGTGATGCAGTAAGGAGTACCGATCTCATCTTGGCGACGATAGCGACGGCCAATTGCACCAGCATCATCGAAATCGATATTCCAGTTCTTACGCAACTGCGCAGCTAAATCGCGCGCCTTTGGAGAAAGATCCGCATTTCGAGAAAGCGGCAATACTGCAACCTTTACGGGCGCTAAGCGATGGTCAAGTTTTAATACCGCACGCTTTTCCATCTCACCCTTCGCATTTGGCGCTTCATCTTCAGTAAAGGCATCCATTAAGAAGGTAAGTGTGCAGCGATCTACGCCTGCTGCAGGTTCGATAACAAATGGCGTCCAGCGTTCATTCTTCTCTTGATCAAAGTAGGAAAGATCTTTACCTGATGCAGCTGAGTGTGCCTTGAGATCGAAATCGGTGCGGTTTGCAATACCTTCGAGTTCGCCCCATTCGGTGCCGGCAAATTCAAATTTATATTCAATATCTGCGGTGCGCTTGGAATAGTGCGATAACTTCTCTTTCGGGTGATCATAGATGCGCAAGCGATCTGGATTAATTCCCAAATCTTTATACCAAGCCAGACGTGTATCAATCCAATATTGGTGCCAATCTTCATCCGTACCAGGCACAACAAAGAATTCCAACTCCATCTGCTCAAATTCACGAGTACGGAAGATGAAGTTTCCTGGTGTAATTTCATTTCGAAATGATTTACCGATCTGACCAATACCAAATGGTGGCTTGCGGCGTGATGTCGTCATCACTTGTTCAAAGTTAATGAAGATTCCTTGCGCAGTCTCTGGTCGCAGATATGCCAAGCCTGACTCGTCTTCTACTGGTCCAAGGTAAGTTTTAAGCAAACCAGAGAATTGCTTTGGCGTTGTGAACTGTCCCTTATTGCCGCACGCTGGACAGTTCATATCGGTAAGCGATTCAAGTTTTTTCTTATGCTTTGCTTCGTAAGCTTCTTCTAAATGATCTGCGCGATAGCGCTTGTTGCAAGCTGTACATTCGGTAAGCGGATCGCTAAAGGTTGCGACGTGGCCAGATGCTTCCCAAACTTCGCGGGCTAGGATCACGCAAGAATCAAGACCGACCACATCTTCGCGCCCCATAACCATTGATTTCCACCATTGGCGCTTTACATTGTTTTTAAGTTCTACTCCCAGCGGGCCGTAATCCCAAGAGGCGCGCAATCCGCCATAAATTTCTGATGAGGGGTAAACAAATCCACGGCGCTTGGCGAGGGAAACGATATTTTCTAAACGATCTACGGCCATCTTAAATCTCCATCCGGCTGGCTGTCGGCGAATAGCAACGGACGTTGCAAACGTATGCTTAGTTTAACTCGTAAGCACCTGGTTCATCAATTGCGCGCGCTAAAAGCGGAATCGCTTCTAACTTGGTACGCATCGCACTTAACGCGCGGCGATAAGAACCCACATTCTCCCAACGAGTAACAATCGTCCATAAAGTGGGTTCATCAAGATTCTGGCCATATTCGCCATCGATAAATCCAGCGCAGCTTCCAAGTGCTTCATAGGCAATTTTTGCATCGCTGGCAAAGGCAGCACTTTCCGCCAGCGGTACGTTAAAGCGGGCAATGGCGATCACAGAGCCAAGAGTAATAGCGTTATCCTTCAACTATGAACATGGCGATCGCTTTTGCCGCAATAACTGTTTTGGCAACCACCTTTGGTGGATACGTGGCGCTGAAATCCAATGATCGTTTCCATTTAGTGCTTGGACTATCTGCTGGTTTATTGCTCGGCCTAGTCGGTTTTGATTTACTTCCTGAAGTCTTTTCTGCAGATAAGAGTTCTTCCCTTGGAGTTCCACAAGTATCAATCGCAATTCTGGTGGGATTTTTATCACTTCACATTATTGAAGGCGTCTTCGGTAGCCATGAACCAGCTGAATCAGATTATGGACATGACCACGAACACCACAATATCGCCGGCACCTTGGGCGCTCTTGCCATGGGTGGCCATGTATTTCTAGATGGCGTTGGTTTAGGTGTTGCCTTTAAGGTCAGTAACTCACTTGGCTACGCAGTCTTCTTAGCGGTCATGGTTCACGCATTTAGCGATGGTCTAAATACAGTTTCACTTATTGTGAAGAGTGGCCATTGGACTAAGAAAAGTCTGCGTCTGCTTGCCGTCGATGCCGTCGCACGTATCGGTGGCGCATCAGTTGGCACTTATCTAGTTGTAAACGATTCGCTGCTGGCGCTTTATCTTGCGCTATTTTCTGGCTTTGTTATCTATCTCGCAACATCTCATATCTTGCCGGAAGCGCACTCCAAGCATTCATCGCGTTGGACTTTCTTCGCAACTATCTTGGGTGTATTAATAATGTGGGGCGTAGTAACCAGCCTTTAAGCTTTTCCGCAATGTTTACTGTTGGAAAGGTCAAGCCTTTCCAAACCTACGATCTCTCTCCGAATACTCTTCGATCGCTTTCCAAAGTAACTTTGGTGTCATATCCGGCCACAGGACATCCATAAAGACAAATTCAGCATAGACCGATTGCCACGGCAAAAAATTGCTGGTGCGTTGCTCACCTGATGAGCGTAAGAATAAATCAACATCACGCATCTTTGGTGAATATAAATATTTCTCAATCGTTTTCTCGGTAATCGCATCCGGCTTTAACTTACCTCGCTTAACATCGCGCGCAAGTGCAGTTGTGGCATCAACGATTTCAGCTCGCCCGCCATAGTTAACGCACATATTTAGCGTAAGAGTCTTGTTCTTCTTAGTTAAATCTTCGGCTTCTTCTAGTTCGCTAATAACTGATTTCCATAAGCGTTGTGGGCGGCCGATCCATTGGATCTTTACCCCCATCTCATTTAAACGATCACGGCGCCGGCGTAGCACATCGCGGCTGTAGCCCATCAAGAACTTAACTTCTTCAGGAGTGCGCTTCCAGTTTTCAGTAGAGAAGGCATAAGCGCTTAGCTCTTTAACGCCAAAACCAATAGCAGCTTCAACTAAATCAAATAGAACTTTCTCGCCAGCTTCGTGCCCAGCAGTGCGCGCCAGGCCACGCTCTTTCGCCCAGCGACCATTGCCATCCATAACGATGGCGATGTGTTGTGGAACTTCAATCTTTTTACTCAACTCTTAAACTCTCTCCACGATCGGCATGCTGCGCAGACCACGTTCCAGATGCCATTGTAAGTAAGCGACAACTAATCCACTAGCCTCGCGGCGATTACGAGGCTCACTTGCCTGCGCAATATCCCAATCACCGCTTAACAACGCGCCCAGTAATTGCAAAGTTTCGGGTGCCGGCGTGGCACATGCTGATGGGCGACATTCGGCGCAGACAGATCCTCCACCAACTAAAGAGAAGTAGCGATGCGGACCCTCTTTTTCACAACGAGAGCAATTTGAAGTCGATGGTGCGTACCCACCGATGGCAAGTGAGCGAAGTAAGAAGGCATCAAGAATTAGCGATGCGTCATAACGGCTCTCCGCAAGCGCTTTCATGCCGCCCACAACTAATTGGAACTCTTGCAGCGCAGGCTCATACTCTTGCGAAGTAAATCTCTCGGCAGTTTCCAAGATCGCAGATGCAATTGTCCAGCGTTGGTAATCCTCCGTGAGCGCCTCGCCATAATTATTGATCGCTTCCACTTGTGTAATGGTGTCGAAAGTGCGCCCTTTATGTAATTGGATATCAACGTGGCTACCTGGCTCTAAACGCGCACCAAATTTAGACATTGTGCGGCGCACACCTTTTGCAACGCCGCGCACTCGACCATGTTCGCGGGTTAGTAATGTGATGATGCGATCTGCTTCACCCAGCTTCTGGGTGCGCAAGATAATTGCTTCGTCGCGATAAAGGCTCACGAAGGTAAAGGTAGTCAGCGGATAGCGCGATTTATGGCAGACACGACCGCTTTAAGTGAGGCAGTTGTGGTGTTGGGGTCGATTCCGACCCCCCAGAAAACTTCGCTACCAATTGAGCATTCCAGATAGGCCGCAGCCGATGCATCTCCGCCAGCCGAAAGTGCATGCTCGTAATAATCAAGAACACGAACATCTACACCGTAGGCCTGCAAGATATTACAGAATGCTGCGATCGGTCCATTGCCTTGGCCGGTTAGCTCTTTCATCTCGCCGCGATCAGAAATTTTTACTGTTAAGTGAACATCTTCATCTAAGACAGAAGTCTGCGAAAGTCCCTTTAAACGGAATCGTCCCCACGGCGCTGAATCCGTTGGTAGATATTCATCTTCGAAGATATGCCACATCGCATTTGCAGTTACTTCGCCACCTTCGGTATCTGTCTTGGTTTGTACTACGCGACTAAATTCAATTTGGTGGCGACGCGGTAGATCAAGGTGGTGCTCATGCTTCATCAAGTAAGCAACCCCACCTTTACCTGATTGCGAGTTAACGCGGATGACTGCTTCATAAGAACGGCCGATATCTTTAGGATCAATCGGTAGATATGGAATCGCCCAAGTATGTTGATCTTTTTCCACGCCGGCAGCCTTGGCATCTCTCTCCAGATGTTCAAAACCTTTCTTAATTGCATCTTGGTGAGAGCCAGAAAATGCGGTGAAGACTAGGTCGCCACCGTATGGGTGGCGCTCTGGCACGCGTAATTGATTGGCATATTCCACGGTGCGGCGAATCTCATCGATATTTGAGAAATCGATCATCGGATCGATGCCGTGGGATACCAAGTTCATGCCAAGGGTTACTAAGCAAACATTTCCAGTGCGTTCACCATTACCAAATAAAGTTCCTTCGATGCGATCGGCTCCTGCTAAATAACCAAGTTCTGCTGCGGCAACACCGGTACCACGATCGTTATGTGGGTGCAGTGAAACAATTACGCTCTCGCGATTTTCTAAATTACGGCACATCCATTCGATGGAATCGGCATAGACATTTGGCGTCGCCATTTCAACTGTGGCGGGCAAGTTCATGATCGTCTTCCATTGTGGAGTTGGTTTCCAAATCGCATTGACTGCGTTGCAAACTTCTACCGCAAATTCAAGTTCGGTGCCGGTATAGGACTCGGGAGAGTATTCAAAAGAAACCTTTGTCCCGGGCACAGTTGAAACTAGATCAAGACATAGCTGCGCACCATCAGTTGCGATCTTCTTGATACCTTCTTTATCAAGACCGAAGACCACGCGACGTTGTAGCGTTGAAGTTGAGTTGTAAAGGTGCACGATCGCTTGCTTGGAGCCCTTGATCGCTTCGTAGGTGCGGCGAATTAAGGGTTCGCGCGCTTGGGTAAGAACCTGGATAACAACGTCATCTGGGATTAAGCCTTCATCGATAATCTTGCGCACAAAGTCAAAATCAGTCTGTGAGGCAGATGGAAATCCAACTTCGATCTCTTTGTAGCCCATCTGAACAAGTAACTTAAACATCGCTAATTTACGTGGCGTATCCATCGGATCAATCAGCGCTTGATTGCCATCGCGCAGATCAACCGAACACCACTGTGGCGCTTTGCTCATTTGCTTAGTTGGCCAAGTGCGATCTTTTAGATCAACAGGAATAAAGGATGAGTAACGATGCACCGGCATCGCCGATGGTTTTTGATCAGGGAAATTCTTATCTACTGACATTTGCTTGCGCTCCTAAATTTTGGGTTTTGTCGGGTTTTACCGGTGCGACAAACCCCGCGGCGAGGGGACCGGCTTACTTGGCCCCGCCACGGCAGCGAAGGAGGAGGCTGCGAAGTGTCATATATAAATAGTAACGCGCAGCCTTACTTATGAGCAAGTGGGGTTGAAACTGCGTTAGAAGATGTGAATCTGCTCCATGATTTCCATAATTTTCACAGTATCTGCAAGGCTCATGATCGGACTTTCAGTAAGTCCCTTGGCGATGCAATCTTCAACGTGGATAGCTTGATATTGCATACCGCGACCTTGAATCTTCTCATCGTATGATTTAACGAGTTTACGATCATTGTCATAAACCCGGAAGGTAGTTTGTTCATAGAAAGAGCCATCTAGTTCTAAGCGACCCTTAGTTCCATGAACTGCAGCGCTTACGGTGCCGGCCATTGTCATACAAGAGTTGATGACCGCAAGTGAACCGTTGTTGTAGTGCATAACCGCAGCAGTTGCGGAATCAACTCCGGTATCAGTCATGATTGATTTACCTGCAACTGAATCTGGAAAACCAAGAACGCGAATAGCAAATGAGACCGGATATATACCGAGGTCGTAATGTGCGCCGCCACCTTGTTCGCGATTCCATAGCCGAGGAGCGCGAGTAATTGGCAGATGTTGGCTGTGATCGCCATAAACAAAGTTCGGTGTACCAATTAGCCCTGAGTTAATTACCTCGAAGACCGCATCCATAGTTGGCAAGAAGCGAGTCCACATCGCCTCCATTACAAAAACACCTTTAGCTTTAGCGGCGTCATAGATTGCATGGGCATCAGCGGCGTTCATCGTAAAAGGCTTTTCCAATAGAACATGTTTGCCAGCAGCGATAGCGAGCAGCGTATGTTCGCGGTGCAGGGTCTGAACGGTGGATATATAAACAACATCTACTTCTGGATCTGCCACCAGCGATGCGTAATCAGGATGGCGATTTGGGATATTGAATTTGTCGGCAAAGGCGTTAGTTCGTTCCATATCGCGCGTAGCGACTGCTTGAATCTTTAGCCCAGCGATTTGAAAATCTTTAGCGATCAAATCGGCGATGCCGCCTGCTCCTAGATAACCCCAACGAAGTGCCATGACGCTCCCTATAAAATAGAAATTACAATTGAAATTGAACTATGGAATAAGTGTATTGGCGAATATCTGCCAAGCAAGTAGCGATTTCGCAACCAGGGATAGCGTTATATAAGTGCGCTCTCCCCGCAGATAATCTGCCCACTTGCCGACCTTTTTATATTGCAGAAATTGCACAAGGGCAAATGAATTAAAGAGGATGAAGATAGTTAAGACAATGAAGTAGACAAAAGTTGGCGCCTTATTCTCGCCAGCTCCACCTATGGCAAAGACATAGAACACCAGTGCCAGCCACGGAACTATTCCCGCGATGCAGCCAAAGATAAATGGCACCCAACCACCATTGCCTGGTTCTTCATATTTTTCTTGCAGCCATCCAAATAAAATCATCGAAGCATTGACACCAAAGATGGAAATCAGTGCTGTGATATCTGAAATTCCGGTTATCTGTGCAATTAGAACGATCATTACTGAAGAGCTGATCGAATACTCAACCCAACGGAAGAAGTTTCGGTGCGATTTAAGTCCTGCAATATAACGAGGGAAGAATTTTGGGCTAATGACAATAAAGTGAGCAAGCGATGACAGCCCCAAGAAAATTGCGACCCCGATTGCAAGTGGTGCCTTGTACAAAACAATCAGATCACCGTAGGTGCTTCCTGGCGGACCGGACATGTATCGCGCGGTTACGGGCAGGGTGAAATCTGTTGCTAGGGCAAGAACTGCCACCATCTGTGCCAGGTGTAAAACTCCAGCGATTAAATTGATGCGGCGCAATCCGCTATCTGTTATCTCTTTAGCCATACCAATAAAGTAACAGCCAAGGGCTGCTTTACCCCTTAAAGAACTGGCAAATATCGATCTAATTCGTACGCGCTGACCTGGCGGCGATAGTCCTGCCACTCGGCGCGCTTATTGCGCAGCACATATTCAAAGACATGCTCACCCAAAGTTTCGCGGACGAGTTCGCTCTGCTCCATAACGGCGATCGCCTCGTCCAAGTTAGCTGGAAGTGAGGCAGGGGCTGCATCATCAACTAGCTCGTACTTTTCTTCAATCCCTTTGAGGCCAGCTGCCAACATAACGGCATAGGCCAGATATGGATTACACGCAGAATCCGGTGAACGAAATTCAATTCGCGTTGAGTTCTCTTTATTTGGTTTATACATCGGAATACGCACTAAAGCGCTGCGATTGTTTTGGCCCCAGTTAATTAGAGCTGGTGCTTCTCCCCCGCCTTGTAAACGCTTATAAGAATTTACCCATTGATTCGTTACCGCAGTAATTTCAGATGAGTGCTTCAAAATACCAGCGATAAATGAGCGCGCCACTTTAGATAAATTAAATTCAGCAGTTGCATCATAGAAAGCGTTCTTCTCGCCTTCAAATAAAGATACGTGGGTATGCATGCCACTGCCCGGATGATCAGTAAATGGCTTTGGCATAAATGAGGCGTAGAAGCCTTGTTCTAGCGCCACTTCTTTAATTACATGGCGAAAGGTCATGATGTTATCTGCGGTACTTAAAGCATCGGCATAACGCAGATCAATTTCCTGCTGACCCGGTGCTCCTTCATGATGGCTAAATTCAACTGAGATTCCCATCGCTTCCAACATGGTGATCGCTTGGCGCCGGAAGTCATGGCCCACCACAGCTGGCGTATGGTCAAAGTAGCCACCTTGATCAACCGGAATCGGTTGCTCACCTTTAACCGGTGCGGATTTAAATAGGAAGAATTCAATTTCGGGATGGGTGTAACAGGTGTAACCCATTTGGGCTGCCTTATTTAGTGTGCGACGTAAAACATTGCGGGGATCGGCATGTGATGGCGAACCATCTGGCATCGTAATATCGCAGAACATGCGCGCCGCCCCTGGCGATTCGGTGCGCCAAGGCAAGATCGAAAATGTTGCAGGGTCGGGCTTTGCCAACATATCTGATTCGGTAACTCGCGCAAAGCCTTCAATAGCAGAACCATCAAAGCCAATACCTTCTTCAAAGGCATTTACGAGCTCTGCCGGTGCAATTGCAACTGATTTTAAATAACCCAAAACATCGGTAAACCACAAACGGATAAAACGAATATTGCGCTCTTCAATTGTGCGCAGCACAAACTCTTGCTGCTTGCTCATCTGAGAATCGTTAGCGGACATAGCCCGCATCTTGCCAAGGCCAAGTTACGGCTGTGTTACGAACCTTCTTGCCAGCGCGAAGTCATTACTTATGGACTTCTTGCCAGCGCGAAGTCATT
>JBAXFA010000016.1:0-19824 GCA_037140155.1 Actinomycetota bacterium | reverse complement strand
TTAAAACAGTACGGGCGATCTTCTCATCGCGCGCAAAGACATATAAACGTGGTCCATCTTTAGTTTGGGCTAACGTGGCTTTAATCTGCGAAGTTGCTAGCTTTAATCTCAGAAGTTCACCTTCGATATGGTTATTGGGGGAGGCGATAACCACCAGCGCACCATATTCATCTTCGCGGCCAACTTTTGGGGTTCGTTCGACTACAGATTTACCACGTGCAAAGGCCCACTTTAAAATCAGCGCCAAGATTCCAACTGCAAAGAAGCCGCCAAATCCGGTGAGAAAAAGGCCGTTGTTAATTCCACCTAACATCGCTACCCAGAAACTGCTTGATAGTCGGTATTTGGAAGCGGCCCAGTAGGTTCGCTCTGATTACAGTCAGCGTTTATATTGGAGACGATGTGACGTGTACCAATTGCTTCGGTCGTTACCAACAGAACGGTAACGATTTGCTGTGGTGCGCTATGTGTAACGGAAGTTGTAATCTTGCCAAAGGTCTTTAAGGTGCGATTTTCGGCAGAAGTCGCACCCACAACATCTGCAGTTATCTGCCACCAACGGCAACCAGTTTCAGAGGCTACTAATACTGCACCACAGGTAAATTTAGTACAGGCCTTAATTTGTGAAGCCAAAACAGATTTAGCTGACAATATCCCGACTAACTCTTTAGCGGTTGGGACCTTTAGATAGAGCTTGGTTTCATTTAACTTATCGGTTTTAAATCCGGCTGGTGGCCACTTGGGTGATGGCGATGGAGTTAACGTGATGACCTTTTTAACTCTCTTTTTCTTCTTCTTGACGGGTGCTTTCTTAACCGGCGCTTTTGTAACTGGAGCTTTTGTAACGCTCGCCTTTGGCGTTGGACTCGTTGACGCAGCAGTAGCAGGTGCAACAGATAGCGTTAATCCAACCACTAAAGCCAAAGCCAATTTCTTTGATTTAATCATTTATCTTGCTCCCACTTAAAGGTGCGAATCGAGATAAATAGCCCAGCGATAAACCATGCCAGAATAATTAAGAAAGTACGTCCAGTTTCCCAATTTCCAGCGACTTCGCGCGCAGCAAATGAATCGGGTAAGAAGACCGAGCGCATACCTTGAGTCATCCACTTCAATGGAAATATCGCTGCGACTTGTTGCATCCAGGCAGGTAAGTCAGTGAAGACAAAGAAGACCCCGCTAAAGAATTGCAGCACAATTACAACAGGGGAGACAACAGCAGATGCGCCACGGCCGCTCTTGGGAATTATTGAAAATGCGATACCGAGTGAAGTAGAAGCAGCGCTGCCAAGCAAGATCAACCAGGTAAAAGTCAGCCATTTAGCAGGATCACTCGGCAGATTAACACCGAAGAATAAGATGCCGGCGATTAAGAGTAAGAGAACTTGAATCACCATCGTGGCAAAGACAACTATCACTTTGCCTATGAAGTAACTCGATGCTGGCATCGGTGTGCCGCGCAGGCGCTTTAAGGTTCCAAAATCACGTTCGACCGGAATCATGATCGCAAGCTGCTGAAAGCCAGTGTTCACCAAGCCCGATGCAATCATTCCAGCGACAAAGTATTGGCTAAAAGTTACGCCATCGGTTAACTGATTTGTAAATACTGAACCAAAGATTCCCAGCAACATGATTGGAAAAGCCAAGGTAAATACAACTGATTCACGTTGGCGTAGGAATTGCTTTATTTCTAGCCCACCGCGAGCGATTCCGATGGTCAGAGCGCTGGGTACTTTATTCTGCTTCATCTGCGCCCCCAATCATTTCCAGGTAAATATCTTCCAATGAAGCGCGCTTTACCGTTAGCTCTGGAATTTCTTCTTTATAAATTTCGCTTAACTTACGAATTACCGCTGTTGGATTATCGGTGCGCTCAGATTTTGGGCCAGATTCACTGAGCCATGAGACTGTTGCAAGTGAAGTCGCCCGCCCGCCTAATAGCGCCGGCGTTGAGACTTCGACGATCTGACCGTGATTGATAACAGCCACGCGATCGGCCAGAGCTTCGGCTTCATCTAAATAATGTGTGGTTAAGACAATTGTGGTGCCACTATCGCGCAGGGATTTAATGAGCGCCCAGAATGCGCGGCGCGCTTCAGGGTCAAAGCCGGTTGTTGGTTCATCAAGAAATAGAAGTTCGGGGGAGCCGATTATTCCGAGCGCTACATCTAAACGCCGACGTTGTCCGCCAGATAAGGTACGAATTAATTCGCCAGATTTTTCAGATAGGCCAACTGATTGCACGACTTCATCGACGTTACGTGGGTTGGCGTAATATTTTGCAAAATGTGCAACCGTTTCGTGCACGGAAAGATCACCAGCATCAGATGTTGATTGCAAGACGATGCCAATACGGTTGCGCCAGATTCTGGCAGAAGCACCTTTAATCGAAGGATCAACACCTAATACCGAGACGTCACCGCTATCGCGGGTGCGAAAGCCCTCCAGGATTTCAACGGTGGTTGTTTTTCCAGCACCATTTGGTCCTAGCAGTGCAAATATCTCACCGGAAGCGATGGATAAATCAATCCCAGCGACAGCCTGGGTGGATCCATAGCTCTTGTGTAGGCCACGGACAGAGATCACATTGCCCGAATCGCTCATATGGCAACCATGCCACATTGTCGGCAAAAGTGCGAGAAAATACCTTTATGAGCCCACGCCGCAACTTTCCAAAGGGTCGTAGGCCAAAGGTTGAAGATCGCGATATCGCGACATCAAATCAAACAATTGAAGAACATACCGATGGTGATTTTATTGTTCGCAAAATAACTGGCTCTAGTTCTAATAAACCATATCGTTGCCCTGGTTGTGATCAAATTATTCCAATGGCAACACCGCACACAGTTGCATGGATGGAAGGCGACGAAGATGGTCGTCGCCACTGGCATAACGCATGTTGGGCCAAGCGAAATAATCGCCGGCCTAATACTGAGCGCACACGTAATGCGCCACGTTTTTAATTAACCTAAGCGACCATTTAGTAGTCGAGTTGCCGCAACAATTAATTTATCGTTTCCCTTAGTGCGTTTAAAGCTGGTAAATGAAATCGGCAGTTGGAAGCGAGCACGCACCACAGTTCGTGGATACGTAAATTCTAAGATTCCTTCGGGGCCGTGAATGCGACCATAACCGCTATCTTTTACGCCACCGAAGGGCACTGATGCAATTGCGGCAAATGAAATCGTTGAGTTAATTGCGACCATTCCACAATGTAATCTGCGGGCAATCTTCTTGCCTTGGCGCTTTGACCAGATAGATGAACCAAGTCCATATTTGGATGCATTAGATAAGGCGATCGCCTCATCCATAGATTTAACACGGTTGATTGCAATCGTCGGACCAAAGGTTTCATCCGTCATCGCAGTGGAATTTTCTGGAACATCTAGCAAGATAACAGGTTCAACAAAGGGCGCTTTGACTGAATCTGATCCGCCCATCGCAGCCTTTGCACCCTTAGCCAGTGCATCATCGATATGGCCTTGGATTACATTTATCTGTGAAGGCATTGTTGCTGGCCCGTAATTACCAACACCTGGTGCACCAGGATGAATCTTGCGAGCAACCTTTAGCGCTTCTTCAATAAATTTGTCCGCAACGCTTTCATGAACATAGACACGTTCGGCGCCGATACAAGTCTGGCCCGCATTAGACATCGCAGACCAGATAGTCGCATCTGCGGCACGCTTAATATCAGCATCAGCTGCGACTATTACTGGATCTTTTCCACCACATTCCAGAACGACTGGGGTCATAGTTGTTGCACATGATGCTGCTACCAACTTTGCAGTGCGAGTAGAACCGGTGAATGCCAATTTATCGACGCCGCTTTCACATAGATCTTTTCCTGTTGCGCCGAGACCAGTAATACAGATAAAGATGTCAGGGCTTTGTGAAGCTTCAGCGAAAGTTTTAGCCAAAACTGTTCCGACACCTGGTGTGTACTCACTTGGTTTAAAGACAACGGTATTGCCAGCAGCAAGTGCATAAGAGATTGATCCCATTGGCGTATAGACGGGATAGTTCCAGGGTCCAATTACGCCAACGACTCCGACAGGTGAGCGCTCAACAGTTGCCGACATATTTGCCATTAACGCACCAGGGGAGCGATGCGATGTGCGCATTACACCTTCGGCATGACGAGCTGCCCAACCTAAGTGAACCACCGCAAGCGATGCTTCTAACTTGGCATCACTAACCGGTTTTCCGGTCTCGCGGGAAACAATTTCAGTTATCTCATCTAAGCGAGAGATCAATAAGTGGCTCCACTTAAGTAAAACTTTGCGACGACCGCTAAATCCCAGGTTCTGCCAAGCAGCAGATGCCGCACGCGCACGGGTAACGGCGGCAAGTACCTGATCGCGATCGGCGATGGGGTATTCGGCAATAACTTCACCGGTAACTGGATAGTGAGATGCAAATGTTGCGTTGGATAAAGTGGTCATATCCAAAGACTAGACTCTCATCTATGTTGCAGCCAGTACGTCCCAGCACTATTTTGCCGGCGCAACGCACACCTTTCACAGTCACGACCTCTGATGGCGAAAAGCTTGTCGGTGAAGTAGCTGCCCCGCTTGCTGGCTACACCGGCGCCATCCTGTGTCTACATCCGCTGCCAACTGCCGGTGGAATGATGGATAGCCACGTTTACAAGAAGGCCGCTAACCGCTTACCGGCGATGGCAGGTATTGAAGTAATTCGTTTTAACTCTCGCGGAACAAGTAGCGAATCTGGAACAAGTACCGGCGTATTCGATAACGGTACAGCGGAGCAATTTGATGTCGAAGCGATGATGAACTATTGCTTAGATACGTTGCAGTTAGAAAATCTTTGGGTAGTTGGTTGGTCTTTCGGTACGGATCTTGCACTACGCCATGCCAAAGATCCACGAGTCAAAGGTTTAATCCTTTTATCTCCACCGCTTCGTACATCAGAAATAAATGATCTGCAATGGTGGGCCGAAGATGGACGTCCGGTGATAGCCCTAGTTCCAGAGCTCGATGATTATCTACAACCACAACAAGCAATTGAAAGATTTAAGCCCCTAACTCAAATAGAGATAATTCCGGTCGAAGGCGCCAAGCATCTCTGGGTAGGTGAACCGGCGGTTAACCGAGTATTAAGTGAGATAACTAAGGTAATAGCGCCTGAAAGGTTGCCGCTACCGACTGAGATTTAGAGTGTTTACCTAAAATCTATATCAATTTAATAGTTCATTCAGTTGATTGATGAATGCTGCGCGAATGACAACCACACAGAAGTTGAAAAGATTTAACCCACTATTCGCAATCTTGACAATCGGTGCAATGACAGCAGCGTTATTTATCGCTACTGATTCATCAGCCAACGCCGCACAGGCCTATAAGTACAGCATCGCGCTAATTGGCGATATGCCATATGACGCTAAGGGCGTTACACAGACTCCAAATGTCATCAATGAGATTAATGCTTCACGCATCGATCTAACCCTCTTTGATGGCGACACAATGAGCGGTAAGGGTGACAAGTGCACCGATGCTGCATATCCAGCGCTAAAGACTGGCTTCTTTGATAAATTCTTCAAGCCTTTGTTCTACACAATTGGTGATAACGAATGGGTCGACTGCGACCGCGCTGTTAAGGGTGGTTTCGACCCTCTTTCTCGTTTAGCGCTTGTTCGCTCTAACTTCTTCCAGAAGGCAGATGGAACATATATAACTCTAGGAAACTCAATGGGTACTACACCATCTCGAATTGGCGTCATGCATGATTCGGCTTACCCAGAGCTACAAATGTTTAGCTACAAGGGAATCACCTACATCATTCCTCACGTACCAGGTTCAGCAAATAACTCGGCTGTAGCAACTCCAACATTCAAGACCTATAACGATGCGGCCAAAGATGGCGACGATGTTGAATATAAGGCGCGCGATGCAGCAAACGTTGCTTGGATCAATAAGGGTTTTGAAAAGGCAATCGCAGATGGTTCTGCCGGTGTAATTGTTCTAGTTCAAGCCAACATGGACTGGGAAGGGTATGCACGCGATGCGGCCGCCCCAAACAATGAAAATACAGCAGCATTTGCCAACGTAAAGCAGGCACTTCTAACTAATACCTTGAAGTTCAAGAAGCCTGTATTGCTACAAAATGGTGATGAGCACTGGTACCAGGTAGATATGCCGATGAACGAGACAGCTGGAAAATTAGTCGAAAAGGATAAAGGATCACTCGTAGAAAACTTTACGCGTGTTCAGACCTTCGGTTCTGGCTTCAATCACTGGGTTGAGTTAATCATCGATCCACACTCAACAAATCTATGGACCTTCAAAGTACATATTGTGAAGGAAAACTTGGATGTGCACGCTGCATCGTAAGTAGAGATATAGAAATACCCCCTAGACAGAAATTGTTTAGGGGGTATTTTCTTTTAAGAATTATCTGCGCGCGGAAAAACAACTTCATCAAGTATCAAGATAATTGACGCCGCCACTGGGACTGCCAGTAGGCCACCAATTAGACCAAGTAGTGATGACCCGATTAACGCTGAAATGATTGTTACGGCACCTGGTACTGCCAAGGTGCGCTTCATAATGCGCGGAGTAACTAGGTAATTTTCTACTTGAACATAAACGACGTATGCCACGAAGGCGATTAACCCGGTTGAGACAGACTGGGTGAGAGAAATAATTGTTACAACTGAGCAACCAATGAAATGGCCAATCAGTGGGATTAATCCGCAGACTAAAACGATCATGGCGATCGCAATTGGTGATGGCAGCGCCAGGACTAGTGAGAGAGCAAGTACGAAAACCGCGGCCATAAAGGCGATAACTATCTGGCTACCAACGAATGAGCCGACTCTGGAGATAATGGCATTGGTCAGGCGAGATACTCGATCGCGGCGGCTAGCTGGAACAAAGCGAACACCCAGATCAACCATTTGTGGCAAGGAGGTGATGAAGTAAAGAGTAAGGATCAATACAGTTAGCGCGGTAAAAGTTCCCGAAAGTACAGATTTTCCAACGCCAATAACGCCACCAAAGGCCGAGATAATCAAAGTGCCATCGGCTGTAATCGCCTTTAATTTTGATTGCAGAGTATCAATAATTCCAAATTGGTTATTTAAATCAGCGATGGTCGAATTATTCTTCAAATCAGCAAGCAGTGCCGGTCCACTATTGATTAGCTGCGTGCCCTGTGAAACTACAGGTGGGATAACAACTGCAATGAAGAAAATAACAAAGGCAATAACTGAGATAAAAATGATTACAACGGCGTTTGTGCGTGACAAACCACGCCTTTGAATGGCTTCTACAGCAGGATTTAGACCAGTTGCCAAGAAGAGCGCAACAATAATAAGGACAAAAATTTGGCTAGTGCTAGCAAGTGCACGCATTAAAACGATTGCAACAAGGGCTCCGAGAGTTCCAACGAATCCAAAGTAGAAAGGATGTGATCTATCTAATGGGTGGCCTTGAGTACCGAAATCTGTTGGTGCTGCGTTTGCCTTAGGTTTACGTTTGATGCGATCAGTTATAGCCATGTGACCTATTCTAAAGCGTTATCCTTGCTCCATGGCGTTGCGCATTACGGGGTTAGGCGAGGAAATCGCTGCCGTTACTGGGCTGCCCTGGCAGATAAATTTGGAAGATTGGCCAGAAGATCCCGCCCTTGCGGAAAAGCGCGGTATCTCGCGCCACGTAGTTCGATTAGTGCGATCAACAGATGATCCTGACTCTGAAGTCTATGCAGTTAAAGAGACCGTCTCAGAGTTCGCCAATCGCGAATATAAAGCGCTGCGCGAGCTCGCTCATCTTGGCGCCCCTAGTGTGCAATCCATTGCAGTTATTGAAGGGCGCACCAATGAGGCAAATGAAGAATTGCCATGTGCACTCGTAACGCGCTTTCTTCCTTATTCACTGCCTTATCGTGTTTTGTTAAGCGGTAAAGATGTAACTTCAAATGACATCACGATGATGGCAAATGCACTGGCGTTGCTCTTAGTGCAATTACATTTATTGGGTTTCTGGTGGGGCGATTGTTCACTTTCCAATACTCTCTTTCGTCGCGATGCTGAAGCATTTGCTGCCTACTTAGTAGATGCTGAAACTGGCGAATTCCAGAAATCACTTAGCGATGGCCAGCGCGAACATGATTTAGAGATTGCGCACTTTAACGTTGCCGCCGAACTGGAAGATCTAGCCCTTTCTGGAGTTCTATACCCAGGTATGGATCCGGTTCGCGCCAGCGAAGCAGTGATCAAGCGCTACCACCGCATCTGGAAAGCTTTAAAGGAACGTCAAGTTTTAGATCCGAAGGATCGCCATGCGGTAGAACGTGCCATGCGCCAATTACATGATTTGGGATTTGCAGTCGATGAAGTATCTGTATCCCTAGATGGTGAATCTCAGAAACTTTACTTCCAGCCTAAACTCGTTGCTCCCGGATATCACCGCAATCGCTTGCGTGAATTAACTGGTTTAGAAACTGAAGCTCTACAAGCAAAGCGCTTACTTGCATCCCTTGATCGTTTCCGCGGACGAGAGGCGAGTCCAAAACCACCGATTGCAGATTCTGCGCGACGTTGGCTCAATGAAACTTACCGTCCAATTGTTGAGATGATTCCTCATAATTTAACTGGTCGAATTGAAGAAGCGCAGTTCTTCCATGAAGTGTTAGAACATCGTTGGTACCTAAGTGAGCGTGAAGGCCACGATGTTGGGCTAACCTTTGCAGCACAGTCTTATATAGATGATGTGCTGCCTTTTAGGCGCGATTCTGGAGTAGAAATGGGGGCAAAGTAAATGACTCTGCCACCCAACTTTGGACGCGCAGTTGATTTAAGTTCCCTTGGAAAACCAAAGGCCGAAGCTGCAGGACCGATGCCAGGAATTGAGATAACACCTGAAAACCTAACTAATGAATTTTTAGCGTTATCAAAGAGCAAGCCGGTAATTTTAATTTGTTGGTCACCGAGATCACCGGAATCACAAGAAGTCGTTGCAACCCTTGGCGCCCTAGAAGTTGCCTATGAAAATAGCTGGGCGCTGGGTCGCGTAGATGTTGATGCGCAGCCACAAGTTGCGCAGGCGTTACAGGTACGTGCTGTGCCATTTGCCGTTGCGATAATTAATGAACAAATGGTTCCACTCTTTGAGCAAGCCTATCCAGAAGCCCAGATTCGTATGGTGCTAGATAAAGTTCTCGCCCTTGCCGCCGAACAAGGTGTGGGTGATGCGCCAGCCGAGAAGATTGAACCTGAAGAAGAGGAAGCGCTCGCTGCTTTAGATGCGGGAGATTTCCCAACGGCGGAAGCTGCGTATAAGAAGTTACTTGCGCGCAAGCCCGGGGATTCATTTGCAAACTTAGGTCTGGCACAGACTCAATTGCTTGCACGTACAGATGGTTTAGATGGCGCAAAGATTATGCAAGATGCAATTACTGAACCAGATGATTTAGATGTGCAAATGAAGTGCGCAGATATCGAAGTCGTAAGTGGTTACCTAGAACCTGCATTCGCGCGCTTATTACGACTGATCCAACTCTTAGATGGGCCTGAGCAGAAGAAAGCTAAAGATCGCTTGCTTGAACTATTTGCCTTAGTTGATCCAGCAGATCCTCGAGTAATTAAGGCGCGTGCAGCGCTTGCGAATGCGCTCTTTTGAATGAAGACAGTTTCCGCAAAGCTGGAATATCGGCTTCTACAAGTTCTCTTCTTTGTATTTGCCATATTTATTATGGCTTGGGTACCGAGATTTCCTGAGGTAAAGGCGAATTTAGGTTTAAGTAATGGCCAGTTCGGAACCTTGATCAGTACCGGAACCTTAGGCGCACTAGCAAGCCTCTTCTTCACTGGCCACATTGTTCATAAATTTGGCACCAAGATAGTTATCTTGGCCAACACAGCGCTAATGACCTTCGCACTTATTTCTATCGTTCAGACAAAATCGTCGACGCTCTTTCTAATCTTTAATATCGGACTAGGTTGGGGCATATCTGGTTATCACATCGCAGTAAATGCCCAAGCTTTTGAATCTATGGCGCGAGTAAAAGGATTGACGATCGCTAGATTGCATGGAATGTGGGCGCTAGGTGCTCTTACAACAGCGATAATTTCTGGAATTGTTGTTGGACATATTGGACTAGCGCTACATGTTGGTGGAATTTCACTTGCGATGCTGGTTATTATCTTTATCTCGGTCTATCGCCTATCTCCAGTTCTAATTAAACCCAACGAAGATCAAGCAGAACATCTGCCCCTAAAAACTCTAATTACTTCATTTCGAGTTGATTGGTTAGTAAGTGGTGGCCTACTTTGTGCCGTCTTCTTAGAATTCTCAACTGGCGACTGGTCTGCGATCTTTACCAAAGAGCGCATCGGGGTTAATGCAGGGCTTGCAGCGCTTCCCTACATTAGTTTTATGATCGCGATGATCGCAGGCCGCCTCGGCGCAAATCGAATTACCCAACGTTTTCACCTGCATCACACCGTTCGATTTCTCGCGCTAGTCGGAGGGTTTGGATTCTTAGTTTTTCTAGCGATTGCTGTGCATATTCCGGCAAGCCATAAAAACTTTGCACTCGCGGCCACATGTATCGCTTTTATCTTTGCCGGGGCTGGCTCATCCTTAATGGCGCCTACTTTTTATACAGCCGGCAATCGCAGATCATCACTGCCGAGCGCAGTAGTTGTTGGCCAAATGGGCGTTGTGAACAATATGGCGGTCTTTATCCTTAAGGCATGCGTTGCGTGGACTGCGCAATTTACGGGCTCACTGGCAATTGCGCTAACAATTCCGGCGGCGATGTTGATCTCTGCAGCCTTCTTTGCCCGCGCTGTAAAGATAGATTAAAAGCTTTTAGCCAGAGCCTTCAGTATTACCTGGATCTGCAGCGTTGATGTCATTGATCTGATACTTATTAATGGCATCTTGCACAACGCTCTGCTTTACCTCACCAGATTTAGCAAGGGCAGCCAAAGTTGCAATCACGATTGATTCAGCATCAACCTTAAAGTGGCGACGGAGCGCACCGCGAGTATCAGAAAGACCAAAGCCATCTGTTCCCAGCGAAACAAATTCTTGCTCCACCCACGGTGCGATCTGATCTTGAACTGCACGCATATAATCGCTAACTGCAATTACTGGACCTTCAGCACCCTTTAACTTATTGGTGACATAAGCGCCGCGCTGATCGTTTGGATTCAACAGGTTATGTCGATCAACAGCTAAACCATCACGACGAAGTTCATTCCATGATGTAACTGACCAGACTGATGCAGAAACGCCCCAATCAGATTCAAGAAGCTTGGCAGCTTTTAGCGCCCAGTTCATACCAACACCAGATGCCAGGATCTGCGCATTCTTCTTACGCTGCTTGGCACCGTTCTGGAATAAGTAAATTCCCTTTAGCAAACCAGCTACATCTAATTTATCTGGTTCAGCGGGCTGTATATATGGCTCGTTGTAAACAGTTAGGTAGTAATAAACGTTTTCGCTATTTTCTCCGTACATACGGCGCAGACCATCTTTAACGATATGGCCAAGTTCGTAGGCAAATGCTGGGTCATATGCAACGACTGCTGGGTTTGTTGAAACTAGCAGTGGTGAATGGCCATCTTCATGCTGCAGACCTTCACCATTTAACGTGGTTCGACCGGCAGTTGCACCAACTACGAAGCCGCGTACCAGTTGATCAGAGGCTGCCCAGAAGGCATCTCCTGTGCGCTGGAAACCAAACATTGAGTAGAAGATATAGATCGGAATCATTGGTTCATCGTGCGTTGAATATGAAGAACCAACAGCAGTAAACGAGGCAACAGACCCGGCTTCGTTAATACCTTCGTGCAAGATCACACCAGATGTTGATTCTTTATAGGAAAGCATTAATTCACGGTCTACAGCGGTGTATTGCTGACCATGAGGTGAGTAAATCTTTAGCGATGGGAAGAGAGAATCCATACCGAATGTGCGCGCCTCATCAGGAATGATCGGAACTAAGCGCGCGCCAAGCCCGGGATCTTTAACGAGATCTTTAAGCATGCGCACAAATGCCATGGTGGTTGCTACTTCTTGCTGACCAGATCCACGACGAACGGATTCGTAGGCTTCATCGGCAGGTTGTGCCAACGGACGAGAAACGCTGCGGCGACGTGGAATCGATCCACCGAGTGCTGAGCGACGCTCTTGCAGATATTTTGCTTCCGCAGAATCTTCAGCTGGCTTGTAATAAGGAGGTGTGTACTTATCTAACTTGTCATCAGCGATTGGAATACCTAAGCGATCACGGAATTCAACGATATCTTCAAGTGACATCTTCTTCATCTGGTGCGTTGAGTTACGAGCTTCAAAGTGCGAACCAAGAGTCCAGCCCTTAACTGTCTTTGCCAAGATAACTGTTGGTCGACCATTGCCTTGAGTTGCTGCAGCGTATGCGGCATATAGCTTGCGGTAATCGTGTCCACCGCGCTTTAGATTCCAGATCTGATCATCTGACCAGCCGGCGACCATTGCAGCAGTGCGCGGATCGCGCCCAAAGAAGTTCTCGCGGATATAAGCACCGCTTTCGCCTTTAAATGTTTGGTAATCGCCATCTAAAGTCGTATTCATCAAATTAACGAGTGCGCCTTCGCGATCTTGCGCCAATAGTGGATCCCACTCGCGACCCCAAACAACCTTAATTACGTTCCAGCCCGCTCCACCGAAGATTGATTCAAGTTCTTGAATAATCTTGCCATTTCCACGCACTGGTCCATCAAGACGCTGCAAGTTACAGTTAATTACAAAAGTTAAATTATCTAACTTCTCGCGCGATGCCAGACCGATTGCACCTAAAGTATCAACTTCATCTACTTCACCATCGCCCAAAAAAGCCCAAACATTTTGCTGGCTCGTATCTTTAATTCCACGGTTATGTAAGTAACGGTTAAAGCGCGCTTGGTAAATCGCGTTGATCGGACCGATACCCATAGAAACAGTTGGGAACTGCCAGAACTCCGGCATTAAACGTGGGTGCGGATAAGAAGAAAGTCCGCCACCTTTATGTGAAAGCTCTTGGCGGAAACCATCTAATTGATCTTCGCTTAAGCGACCTTCCATAAATGCGCGTGCATACATTCCGGGAGATGCATGTCCCTGGAAGAAGATTTGATCTCCGCCCCCGGGATGATCTTGGCCGCGGAAGAAGTGGTTAAAGCCAACTTCATAGAGAGCCGCAGATGATGCATAAGTTGAAATATGTCCACCAACACCAACACCAGGACGTTGCGCGCGATGCACCAACATCGCAGCGTTCCAGCGCATGTATGCGCGGATACGACGTTCAATTGCTTCGTCCCCTGGAAAAGCTGGTTCATTCTCAGGAGTAATTGTGTTTATGTAATCGGTATTACGAAGGGCGGCAACGCCAATATTTTTCTCATGTGCGCGCTGTAGTAATTTTAAAATTAAGAAACGAGCGCGGACGGGGCCGGCGCTATTAAGTGCTGCATCAAAGGATGCCTGCCATTCGGCGGTCTCGGTCGGGTCGATATCTACTAACTGGTCGATGATCTGATCTGGGACGCCGAAGTTCTCGCTCATGGTCCTATTCTCGCGCTTACGGCGCAGTAGGGCAAAATCGGCCGAGATTTCGTCTCACAAAACCCTTGTCAAAGGTCAAATGTTTCGGTGGACTTGTCCTGTGGCAAAGGGGATGGGATTTGCTCAAGGAGAGATTGTCCTTGAAGTCGGCTATGACGACGATTGCGATGAAGCGTTACGTAAAGAGATAGCGACAACCACTGGAACAAAATTTGTCGAAGGCAGCGCCACTGAAGTCGTAGATGCAGTCATTTTATGGTGGCGCGATGGTGACGGAGATCTCGTCGATGAATTGATGGATGGCCTTACCTATCTAAGTGAGACTGGACCGATCTGGGTATTAACACCAAAAGTTGGCCGCGCTGGCCACGTTGAGCCAAGTGATATTCAAGATGCCGCACCAATTGCAGGCATGAGCCAAACATCAACTTTAGTTGTTGCAAACGATTGGACGGCAACTCGTCTAGTCGCGCGAAAAGCTGGCAAGCGCTAGATTTCGCACATGAGCCAAACAATTACAGGATTATCAGTCGGATCAGTTGCTCCAGATTTTGATTTAAAAGATCAGCATGGTGCAAAAGTTTCATTGTCATCATTTAAAGGGAATAAGAACGTTGTCGTTCTCTTTATTCCATTTGCATTTACCGGAACCTGCACTGGCGAGCTCTGTGCAATTCGCGATGACCTAGCTGCCTTCCAAAATGATGACGTGCAAGTAATTGCCATCTCTTGCGACTCACCATTTACTCAAAAAGTATTTGCTGAGCAAGAGGGTTATAAATTCCCAATGCTTGCTGATTTCTGGCCACATGGATCAACTGCTAAAGCATACGAAGTATTCAATGAAGATCTCGGTTGTGCGCTGCGCGGCACTTTCATCATTGACAAAACTGGCGTAATTCGTTGGGCGGTCGTAAATGGCCTCGGCGATGCGCGTAATAACGGTGATTACAAGGCTGCAATCGCTGCTCTTTAGTTAAGGTAGTATTTGCCAAGCAAGAATCGGGTGCTTAGCTCAGTGGTAGAGCGTCTCGTTTACACCGAGAATGTCGGGGGTTCGAAACCCTCAGCGCCCACCAGAAAATTCCATATGCTCTAAACACTCTCAGGGAGGCACTTATGAAGGCGACCCCGAGTGACCAGCGCTCCATTCTCGATATTCAGAACTTTGATTTCACAACCACTTCTTTAAATGCCAAGGCTGCCGGACTTCCCGAATTAGCCGCTATTGCATCACTGACCATCAAAGCCAACAATGCCCGCGACCTACGAATTGCTGCTGAAACCGAGTTAAGTGATGTTAAGCGCGAACTAAATCGCGCAGAAACCGATGTCGAACAAGTTGTCTCTCGTATTACTAGAGATGAGACGCGTCTGGCATCGGGCACAGGGGCAGCTAAAGAGTTAGAACAATTACAGCACGAGCTAGTTTCACTGGCCGGACGCCGGAGTGAGCTAGAAGAAGTCGAACTCGAAATCATGATGCGCGTAGATGGCATTAAAGAACGTATTGCTGCGCTGCAATCAGAAGAAGCTGCGCTTTCACTGGAGATCGCAAACCTGGAGATTTCCAAGGAGAACGCGCTGACTGTAATTGGTGCAGATTTAAGCGCTGCTGCGCAAGATCGCACTAAGACGGTTGCCAGCGTTAATCCTGAATTAATGGCGCTATACGAAAAGATCCGTGCCGCAAATAATGGCACTGGAGCTGCAGCTTTAATCGGCAATCAATGCAAGGGATGTCACTTAACTTTAAATACGATTGAACTACAGAGAATTGCCAGCCTTGCCGAAGATGAACTAGTCCGATGTGAAGAATGTCGGTGCATATTGGTGCGAGGTCTGTAAATGGCGCGCCACTTTAAGTTAACCGCCGATGGCGGATCTCGCGGCAATCCTGGTCCTGCCGGATACGGCGCAGTAGTTACCGAAAGCGGCAAGATCGTAGCCGAACTCTTTGATGTAATTGGAATAGCAACAAATAACGTAGCCGAGTACAGCGGGCTATTGGCCGGTCTTAGCCATATCCATAAATTAGATGCAGCAGCAACTGTTGAAGTCGCGATGGATTCCAAATTAGTTGTTGAACAAATGTCTGGTCGATGGCAGATAAAGCACGCCGATATGCGCGATTTAGCTAAGCAATGCCGCGCAGCACATGATCCATCACTGATTACTTATTCATGGATTCCACGTGATGAAAATTCACATGCTGATCGCTTAGCCAATAAAGCCCTTGATGGAGAATCTGCGCATAAGCCTGAGCCACAAATCCAGCAGAATTATTTATCAGAGCGCCTGCGAAGTGATGAAGTACCCACCATGATTTATATGGTGCGCCACGGTGAAACCGTTTTAACGCCGATGCGAAAGTTTTCTGGCACTGGTCCACTAAATCCTGAGCTAACCGAAAAGGGTTTAACTCAAGCAGCAGCTGTTGCTAAAGCCATTGCCAAGTTAGATCCTGAAGTAATCATCGCCTCACCGCTGGCGCGCACAACCCAAACTGCACAAGCGATTGCAGATGCCACAAGTCTTGAAATCAATTTTGATGAGATTTGGTATGAACTTTCCTTTGGTGATTGGGATGGCCTCTCTTTCGAAGAGGTAAAAGCTAATTTTCCTGATGACTATCAAGCCTGGCTTAACTCAACTTCATATGCACCGGCTGGGGGAGAGTCATATGATCAAGCAGAAGTTCGCGTTGAAGAAGCGCTCGAAAAAGTTGCTGCGATGTATCCCAGCCAGCGCGTTGTCGTTGTTACTCACAACGGAGTCATTAAGTTAGCGGCACAAATAGTTACGGGAGCGCCAACCGAGGCGGTCTTTCATATAGATGCAGCCCCATGTTCAATAACTTCAATTTCAATTTGGCCATCAGATGGATTGCGTGCTCTGCGAAGCCTTAATGAGACAGGACACTTTCGCCCTTGATTTCAAATAGCGAGTGGATATTTACCATTGCCTTTTTGGCTGCGGTAATTATCTTTGACTTGACCCTTGCCATTATTCGTCGCAATAAAGAGACCTCTTTCTTCGAGGCACTTGCCTGGACGGTTCTTTATATTGGCGCCGCTGTCGGCTTTGGCATCTTCATGCCGCATTGGACCAATGAAGCTATGCAGAAAGAGTTCTTTGCCGGATGGCTAACTGAATATGCGCTATCGGTGGACAACATCTTTGTATTTATTATTTTGTTGGCCAGCCTTAAAGTGAAGAAAGAATCGCAGCAGCTCGTTCTCTTGCTTGGCATTCTTCTTACAATTGCAATACGTGGGCTCTTGATTCCGATTGGCGCATCACTGGTTTCTCATTTCAGCAGCGTCTTCTATCTATTCGGCGCATTCTTGATCTATACCGCCTGGAAATTGATAAAAGAAGATGGCGAAGACGAGTTTGAAGAAGGCAAAGTTATTAAGGCTCTCAAAAAGCGTGGGTTGAGCACTTTCTCAATCGCGCTCATTGCACTGGGTATTACAAACTTAGTTTTCTCACTAGATTCAATTCCTGCAATCTTTGGCTTAACTCATAGCGCTTACATAGTTACAACTGCAAATGTTTTTGCACTTATGGGACTTCGCCAGCTGTACTTCTTACTCGAAGGCTTGCTGACACGTTTGATTTACTTGTCTAAAGGACTTTCATTCATCTTGGCCTTTATTGGTGTGAAGATGATTCTGGAAGCCCTGCACGGTAATGGCGTTGAAGTCCCAGAGATTTCGTTAGAACTTAGCCTTGGAGTAATTATCACGACGCTCATAATTACTGCAATTACAAGCCTTTCGGCCACGCGTAAATCGAGTGAGCGCAATAATCACATTTCATAAACTGTTGCAGTTGCCGTATCCTTATTAAGAAGAGTCGCCCGGATCACCGCGTTGTACTTGTACACCGAGGAAAGTCCGGACTTCGCAGAGCAAGGTGGTGGGTAACACCCACCCGGAGAAATCCGCGGGATTAGTGCCACAGAAAATAGACCGCACATGAAAATGTGTAAGGGTGAAACGGTGGTGTAAGAGACCACCAGTATTTGTAGTGATGCAGATAGCTTGGTAAACCCCACCTGAAGCAAGACCACGCAGATGGCGTTTGAGAACTGCTCGTTCGAGCCATCGGGTAGGTTGCTTGAATCTGTAAGCAATTACAGATCTAGATGGATGGTGATCCGTTCGCAAGAACGACAGGATCCGGCTTATAGGGCGACTCTTCTTTATTTTTATAGTTAGTGAAGTCAATTCACGCTTAGTTTGCCTAAAAATGTTTGTACAAGTTGCTGCATAACCTGTCGCAGATTTAGATGTTTTTATGGGGAATCCATGGGCAAATATGGGCAGTTTTGTGGGCAACTTCTTAACTATAAACAACTTAAGAATGTCAATCTGATGAGAGTCAATTCCTCCAGCTTATAAGGCGACTCTTCTTTTTGAACTTGATATCAAGGATTACAGAAATTGCATTGAGCTGGGTCCAACACAGATGCGATCACGTTACCCAGATCTACGTGATCACATTTAACGCAACCTAATTTCTCTTGGCGGATTGCATCGGGATTCTCTAGTTCACATTCAGAGCAATTAAGTCCTTTCTCATAACCCACACGACCCCATCCAGGCATTTGGCAATTAGGGCATAGCTGGCTCACTCGCTTTGCTAGCAAGGTGGCGACTTCTTCAATATTTCTCTGGCGAGAAGGAGAATGCATTGCACGCAGATCCGATTCGATGACTACGAAACCATTGGGCGGGAGTTTGGAACTTATCGCAATTGCTTCTTGGAGCTGTTCGAGGTCGTTTACACCTTTTATGCAATTACTCTTTATTTGCGTGTTTGGTCTAACAATTAGCGCGTGATTAGGAAAATCTGCTTTTTCCAAAAAGGAGGTTAAATCCTGATCCGGTGCTGCAGTAATTGTTGCTGCGGTTATTTCAATGGATCTGTGAATCTCAGAGATAATAATCCCTTTTTCATCATCTACTAGAACTAAGTGCTCAATATTTGAGTGAATGAAGGGAACTACTGGATCTGGACCCACCGACCCCTCTGATGCAATACCAATAAGTGAACCTGTTTCTCTCATCCCTAATCGAGCTTTATGTATTGCAGTCTCACGAGGAGGCGCATGACGTTCAATCTCTCCTGAAAAGGTTCCTAATTGGTCGGTGTCGAGGTTTACCTCAAAAAGTTCACAACCGACGTACTCATCAAAAGCAGGTTTGATAAGCCTTAACTTGTCATGCTTAGTTGTCAGTGCGATTCTCTTGTCAACATAGGGGTGTGCGCTCAAGAAAACTACCTCAGGTAAATATCTTCAATAAAGAGCTAATTGGTTTGCTTGCTTCTGAAGGATGGCGAAATTTAAGACCAGTGTTTACTTTGTAACTATTTCTGCGGCCAATACGAGTAATGGTGACATAGCCTGATTCTTCTAGATCAGCCAGTATCGCCTGCGCGCTTCGCTCTGTGATCCCTACAGTGTCTGCGATATCGCGAACACGTGAATCGGGATATCGGCTCAGGTGAACAAGGACGTGTCCGTGGTTAGAAAGAAAGGTCCACTCACGACTAATTTCTGAAGCTGATGTCATGGCAGAACTATACCAGCAATTTGATACCTGAATTAGATTTCTGCTATTGTGTCCCGACTAAAGCAAAGGAGCCCAGCATGAATTCAACTTCAGTAGCAATCACAAACCTGACCTCAGTTGCAGTGCTGGTCTTCATCCTTGGCTTTATAGGAGCCAGAATTAAAAGCGATGTCCGTATTCCAGAGCAGATCTATCAAATGATCTCTATTTTTCTCCTCTTTGGAATTGGAATCAAAGGTGGGCACGCATTACGAGAGGTCTCTTTTACAAGCTTTGCTGGCCCAGCCCTAGTCACGCTTGGACTTGGAATTCTCATTCCGTTCATTGCATTCGCAACACTTAAGTTAGTGCGAAAAATCAATGATCTAGATAGAGGCGCAATCGCAGCTCATTACGGATCTACATCACTGGTAACTTTCACAGCGGCACTTCTCTTTCTAGAAAACAGTGGAATCGAAGTTGAAGGGTTTGCTACAGCGCTTCTTACAATCATGGAAGTTCCAGGAATTGTTGTAGGTGTGTATTTAGGTTCTCGCCACCGCGATAAGAACGTGCAATGGAGTAAAACTCTTCAAGAAGTAATAACAGGCAAAACGATTTTGCTTTTGGTTGGTGGATTGATTATTGGAGCCATCACAAGTGACGCTGGTTTCTTGAAAGTGGCACCGTTCTTCATCGAT
>JBAXFA010000015.1:0-20987 GCA_037140155.1 Actinomycetota bacterium | reverse complement strand
GAGCACCGCCTTTGCAAGGCGGGGGTTAGGGGTTCGATTCCCCTGGTCTCCACAAACTTTAGTTTTGGAGCCAGTAAAACTGGTCTCCACAAATTTTAATTTTGGAACCAGATAAAACTGGTCTCCACTCCACTCCAACTATCCGAGTAACTCCGCAAATCTGAAGTAAATCGGAATTCCAAAGATCAAGTTAAATGGAAATGTAATTCCAATGCTCGACATCAAAGCAATTGTTTTACTCGCTGTAGGCAGAGCAACAGAAACAGCAGCAGGGGCTGCAATATATGAAGCGCTGGCGCATAAGACCCCCAGCGTGGTTGCCCCACCAATACTTAAACCGATTGCAGTGCCAGCGCTAACGCCGATTACACCAGCCAAAACCGGAAAAACAATTGCAAAGATGACTAATGGGGTACCGACTAATTTAATCTCAAAGAAGTTGCTTCCCGCCAAATAACCTAAGTGAAGCAAGAAGAGAACCAAGAAACCACTTAATAAGTTAACGAAGAATGGGCTAACTTTTTCATATCCAGCATCACTAGTGATAAAACCAATTGCTAAACCACCAATTAAAAGCAAAACTGTCTTACCTAGTAAAACTTCACGCATAGTTTCAGCCCAACCAACTTTTGAGGTAAGCGAACGCGATGCTAAAAATATTCCAACTATCAAGCCCGGGATTTCCATTAAAGTCAGCAAGGCCGGCGCAAAACCTTCAACAAAAATCTTATTACTCTCTAAAAATAGAATTGCGGCAGAGAAGGTGACTAAAGAAGTTGACCCATAATGTGCGGCGATTGATCCTCGGTCAACTCCATTTAAACCGCGAATAAATCGAAGGAAAGTAAATGCCAATAATGGAATTAAGATTCCACACAGTAAAGTGGCGGTAGCCGGGAGCAGAAGTTCAGAGAGGGTTGTTGATTTAAGTGAGTGTCCACCCTTCAAACCCATTCCAAATAAAAGGTAGATGGATAAAAATTGGTAAATCGCATCAGGTACTCGCACATCGCTTTTAACGCGTGATGCAATAAAACCAAATATAAAGCCGAGAACACCGACCGATGTCAGGTTTGCTTGCGCTATGGACCAAGTGGACACTTCTACCCCCTGATCTGAATATACAGAATTCAATTTTATAACTACACAATATTGCCGTAACCTGTCCCAATGACTTCTACAGCGACCCTACATACATCACTCGGCGACA
This sequence comes from Actinomycetota bacterium, assembly GCA_037140155.1. Classification (GTDB taxonomy): domain Bacteria; phylum Actinomycetota; class Actinomycetes; order Nanopelagicales; family Nanopelagicaceae; genus Planktophila. Next base: position 19,777 of record JBAXFA010000015.1, on the reverse strand, counting down.
TCGTTATCGAGCTCTACCCAAACCACGCACCAAAGACAGTAGCCAACTTCGTTGAGCTAGCAACTGGTGCAAAAGAGTGGACCGATCCACGCGATGGCAAGAAGACAACTGCCAAGCTGTACGACGGCACTATCTTTCACCGCGTCATTTCAGGTTTCATGATCCAAGGTGGAGATCCACTTGGCAAAGGCTTCGGCGGACCTGGCTACCAATTCGCTGACGAATTCCACGGAGAACTGCAATTTGATGCGCCATACATTCTTGCAATGGCTAACTCAGGACCTGGTACAAATGGTTCACAGTTCTTTATCACCGTTGCGCCAACAACTTGGTTGAACCGCAAGCACACTATCTTCGGAGCAGTTAAAGATGCTGCTTCTCAGGCAGTTGTAGACAAGATCGCAACAACACCAACAGGTGCGCAAGATGTTCCTGTTACACCGGTTGTAATCAATAGCGTAACAATCGCTTAACTCTCAAATCATGTATCAAATGAAGCGTTCTGCAACGCTCTCATTAATTACAGTTATAAGTGGCGCCTACCTTTTAAACCTGGTCTATCCGACTTTTTATGAAAAAGCTGCGCTATATGGCCCGCTAGTAAATTCTGGTGAATATTGGCGCCTCTTTACTGTCGCCCTAGTTCACGGCGGGCTAACGCATCTATTTTTTAATATGTTCTCACTTTTAGTTTTAGGAAATCCCATCGAAGCCGCACTTGGAAAAGCGCGCTTTCTTGTAATTTTCTTCTTCTCGCTTTTTACCGGATCTCTCGCTTCGGTTTATTTAAATAGCGCCCCACATGTTTCAGTTGGGGCATCCGGTGCCATCTTCGGTTTATTTGGTGCATTTATCGCGCTGGGTAAACGCCTTAACCAAGGCGCACGCGATATTTATGTAATCGTCGGACTGAACTTCGCACTTGGCTTTATCCTCGGTGGAATCGACTGGCGCGCCCACCTGGGCGGCCTTATCGGCGGCTACCTAGCCACTGCGGTTTTGTTGCGAATTACACGCCTGTAATTCCTCCACATTGTGGATGGACCCTGTGGATATCTTCACAGGTGTAGAAATTAAGGATTCCGAAGCGCAAGGACTGTAAAAGGCTTTTCCCCAGTCCTTAGGAAGGAATCCTTAATTCTTAAGATTCCTCAGAAGTACTTGTGCCACATCGAGGACTTCGACATCGCTCTGTCTCGCAACCATACCGTCACCAACCATGACGCGGCAGAACGGACAAGCCACTGCAACTTCTTCGGCGCCAGTTGAAATAGCTTCATCAACGCGATTTAAATTAATGCGCGTTCCAATTTTCTCTTCCATCCACATACGTCCACCGCCACCGCCGCAACAGAATGAACGTTCCTGATTACGTGGCATTTCAGTGATGTCGCAACCAGATGCTTCAAGTAATTCACGTGGTGGCGCATAGATCTGATTGTGACGACCTAAGTAACAAGGATCGTGATACGTAAGTTTCTGTTCGCTCTTGTGTGGGCTTGGCTTTAAACGCTTCTCTTTAATTAAAGTATTGAGCAATTGTGTGTGATGTAACATCTCAAGTTCGAATCCACTTTGCGCATAGTCGCGACCAATTGTTGTAAAGCAGTGAGGGCAAGTAACCACAACTTTCTTCTTACCCTTTGGGCGACCGGCAAAGACATCATTAAAAGTTTCAATGTTCTCGCGCGACAAGATTTGATAAAGGAATTCATTTCCAGATCGACGTGCCGGATCTCCCGTACAAGTCTCGCGCTTACCCAATACTGCGAAGTTAACTCCAGCCATATATAAAAGTTCTGCCACAGCTTTTGTAGTTTTCTTGGCGCGTTCTTCATATGCACCGGCGCAACCAACCCAGAATAAATATTCGACTTCATCTGGCAGTACACCTTCAACTACACGGACCGGGAAATCACATTCGGCGATCCAACCTTCGCGATCTTGTTTATTTGCGCCCCATGGGTTGCCAGCTTTTTCTAAATTTCGGAATGTGCCGCCGAGTTCTGTTGGAAATTCTGATTCAACCAATACTTGGAAACGACGCATATTTACAATGTGATCAACGTGTTCGATATCAACCGGACATTCATTTACACAGGCACCACAAGAGGTGCAGGACCATAAGACATCTAGTGAAATAGGGGCGTTCTCGCCTACTAAAGCTTCAGTTTCAACGACCTTGGCCATAGCGTGATCTCGCATCGCCATAATCAATAACTTTGGAGAAAGTGGCTTATCTGTGTGCCAAGCCGGGCATTGCGATTGGCAACGTCCGCACTCGGTACAACTGGTCATATCAAGGAGACCTTTCCAAGAAATATCTTGGCGGTTACCTAAACCAAATACATCATCTTCGGCCGGATCTTCAAAGTTAATTGGTTTACCTTTAGAAAGCATTTCTGGAAGTGCGCCAAGGGATGTGCTGCCATCGCTATTGCGCTTGTAATAGATATTAAAGAATGCAAGAAAGCGGTGCCAGGCAATACCCATTGTGAAATTACTTGCAATTACAATAAACCAAGCCATTGATACAACGATCTTGGCGGTTGCAACATAAACAATTGCGTTTTCAATTGCTGCAGTGCTCAAACCTTTAAAGGCGAGAACCGCTGGCCAAGAAATTGCGTAATGCCAGTTCCAGTTTGTTTCACCAGCAAGGGCGCCTTCCAACCCACGTAGTGCAATTACACAAAAAACAATTGCGACGATAGTTGCTTCAACGTAATACGCCTTCCACATTCCCGAACCGGCAAAACGATTGAGCATCCGAAAACGTGTGACTTGTCGAATCCCAATCAGAGTAACAATTCCAACACCGGTTGCCATCGCGATAAATTCTGCAATGAGTTCATAGACAACCCAATGGCCAATAAAAGGTAATGAGTACTCTGGATTTAAAACTTGTCCGTATGCGGTAACTAATGTGCCAAAAAGTGCACCGAAACCGATCATGACAAACCAGTGCGCAATTCCGGTTGCGGTGAAGTTGAGCATCTTGGTGTGGCTTAAAACTTCGTGCAACATATTCTTTAAGCGCGAACCAGGATTATTTATACGCGTTGGATCTGGCTGGCCCTTGCGATAGATCGCAACCAGCTGCGGCACACGAATGGCCAGCAGGCCCAGGGCCACAACAGTGATGAGGTACGAAAGAGTGGCCAGGGCGATACGCATAACGCGAGGTTACCGAGGCGGGGCGGGAATATCTGGGCAAGGCGGGGAGTTATACGGGATGGCCCAAACTTGAGTCGCTCCGACTCACTCTTTCGAGTAAGATCGACTCAGGTTAGAGCAGCCTCAACCCCAGATCGGGCTTGAGATGAGCTAAAAAGAGTAAAAGGAGCAATACAAATGGCTAGAGCAGTCGGAATCGACCTCGGAACAACAAATAGCTGCGTATCGGTACTTGAAGGTGGAGAGCCAACGGTTATCGCCAACGCAGAAGGCGCTCGCACAACCCCATCGATCGTTGCCTTCGCTAAAAATGGCGAAGTTCTCGTCGGTGAAGTCGCCAAGCGCCAATCGGTAACTAACGTTGAACGCACAATCCGTTCCGTTAAGCGCCACATGGGTACTAACTGGAACGTTGATATCGACGGTAAGAAGTACACACCACAAGAAATTTCTGCACGTATTCTGCAAAAGTTAAAGCGCGATGCTGAGGCTTATCTCGGGGAAACCGTAACTGATGCAGTCATCACAGTTCCTGCGTACTTCTCTGACGCAGAACGTCAAGCAACAAAAGAAGCTGGCGAAATTGCCGGACTCAATGTGCTTCGCATTATCAACGAACCAACTGCAGCAGCGCTCGCATACGGTCTAGATAAAGCAGATACAGAACAAACAATCTTGGTATTCGACTTGGGCGGCGGAACATTTGACGTCTCGCTACTTGAAATCGGTGACGGCGTTGTTGAGGTTAAAGCAACCGCTGGTGATAACCACCTTGGTGGAGATGACTGGGATCAAGTTCTTGTCGATCACTTAGTTCAAACATTCGGTTCAAAGAACGGAATAGATTTAACAAAAGATAAGATGGCGATGCAACGTATTCGTGAAGCCGCAGAAAAAGCGAAGATCGAACTTTCATCATCACAGCAAGCATCAATCAACTTGCCATACATCACTGTCGATGCCGAAAAGAATCCATTGTTCCTTGATGAAACTTTGACGCGCGCACAGTTCCAAACTCTTACCGCACCACTTCTTGATCGTTGTAAGAAGCCTTTCCAGCAAGTTCTTAAAGACTCTGGAATCGCAATTGGAAATATCAAGAGCGTTGTACTTGTTGGTGGATCAACTCGTATGCCAGCTGTCGTTGACTTGGTCCGCGAGCTAACCGGCGGAAAAGAGCCAAATAAGGGCGTAAATCCTGATGAAGTTGTAGCCGTTGGTGCATCTTTACAGGCAGGCGTTCTTAAGGGAGAAGTCAAAGACATCCTTCTTCTTGACGTAACACCACTAACACTTGGAATTGAAACCAAGGGTGGAGTTATGACCAAGATGATCGAGCGCAATACAACGATCCCTACAAAACGCAGTGAAATCTTTACAACAGCCGATGACAATCAGCCTGCTGTGCAGATCCAGGTCTACCAGGGCGAGCGTGAAATGGCTGCTTACAACAAGAAGCTTGGCATGTTCGAACTAACTGGAATCGCACCTGCACCACGCGGTGTTCCCCAAGTTGAAGTTACCTTCGACATCGACGCAAACGGAATCGTTCACGTTGGTGCAAAAGATCTTGCAACCGGAAAAGAACAATCAGTCACAATCAGCGGTGGATCTTCTCTTTCAAAGGAAGAGATTGATCGTATGATGGCAGATGCTGAAGCACACGCTGCAGAAGATAAGCAACGTAAAGAAGAAGCTGAAATCCGCAACAACGGAGATTCACTTGTCTACCAGACTGAAAAGTTCTTAGCCGATAACGCAGAGAAGTTATCTGAAGGTGAAGCAGCCGAGAAGAAGGTCGAACTTGATGCAGCACTTGCTGAATTAAAGACTGATCTCGGTGGAGCTAACTTTGAATCAATCAAAGCCAATACCGAAAAGGTAGCAACTCTTAGCCAAGCACTTGGCGCTGCGATGTATGCAGCAGCAGGGGCAGCAGCGGGAGAGGGCGCACCATCTGAAGATGGAGTCGAAGATGCCGAGGTTATTGATGAGGGCACGAACTAGTGAGTGATCAATCAACTGACGAAGTCGTTGACGCTTTGCAACAAACGGAAGAAGTCGTTGAGGCTGCCCCGGTTCAGGAGACTGATCCGGTGGCGGCTCTCACCGCTGATTTACAACGACTTCAGGCCGAATACGCCAATTACCGAAAGCGTGTAGAACGCGATCGCGCACTAGCGCACGAACTTGCAATCGGTGCAGTTTTATCTGAGTTTCTTGCAACACTGGATGATATTGATCGCGCAACCGAGCACGGTGAAGTAACCGGTGGATTTAAATCTGTCGCAGATAAAATCACCGCAATTACAACTCGTCTAGGTTTGGAAAAATACGGTACAGCTGGCGATGAATTTGACCCACAAATTCATGAAGCGCTGATGCACGATTCAGGCGCTGATGTAACCGTTCCGACTGCAACAAAGATCTTGCAGCCCGGATATAAATATAAAGAACGCGTATTGCGTCCTGCTCGCGTTGCCGTAACCGATCCAACTGAATCGCCGACCGAGTAATTAATTTCCATGGCCGCTAAAGACCTCTACGAAAAGGATTTCTATAAAATCTTAGGCGTTGGCAAATCTGCCAGTGGCGATGAAATAAAAAAGAAATACCGTTCTTTAGCTCGTGAGCTTCACCCAGATAAAACTAAGGGCGATGCGGCGATGGAAGAGAAATTTAAAGCAGTTTCTGAGGCTTATGACATCTTGTCTGATGGAAAAAAGCGCGCCGAATACGATCAAGCGCGCGATATGTTCGAACGCGGTGGCATGCGCGCACCACAAGGTGGACAGAACTTCCAAGGCGGAGATTTCAACGACATCTTCGGTGGCGGTAATCCACAAGATATCTTTGCCAATTTATTTGGTGGTGGAGGTCGTCGCGGCCCACGTAAAGGACAAGACCTACAAACAGAAGCAACAATTACCTTTAAAGAAGCTGCTTTTGGTACCACTTTAGAACTTCGCTTATCTGCAGACGGCGGACCGTCACAAAATATTTCAGCACGCGTTCCAGCCGGAGTAAATGATGGGGCGAAGATTCGCGTTAAAGGCAAAGGTTCTAAAGGTGAAGCCGGACCTGGCGATTTATTTATTATGTTGCACGTTAAGCCACACCCAATCTTTGCGCGCAAAGGCGAAAACATCACACTAACTGTGCCAGTTACATTTACTGAAGCCGCCCTTGGCGCAGATATAAAAGTTCCAACTCTTAGTGGTGATGAAGTAACACTGCGGTTGTCACCAGGTACTTCTAATGGCCGCACCTTGCGAGTAAAGGGCCGCGGTATTGCAAAAGGTGCGACAACTGGAGATTTGCTTGTAACTGTTGAAGTGCAAGTGCCAACCAACTTAGAACCTTCGGCGATTGAAGCTCTACAAAAATATGCGGAAATTACTTCAGAGTCGGATGTACGCAGTGAACTTAAATATAAGGCAGAGCTATGAGCAACGAACCGAAAGATAACAAAACTCCTGACGATGATGCAGGACTTTATGTAATTTCCGTTGCTGCAGAACTATCTGGGCTACATCCACAAACTTTGCGCCAATACGATCGCTTAGGTTTAGTGTCACCAAATCGCACAGTAGGTCGCAACCGTCGTTATTCGCTGCGCGATATCGCATCACTGCGCATGGTTGGTCGTTTAGTCGGAGAAGGAATCAATCACGCCGGAATCAAAAGAATTATTGAACTTGAGTCTGCGATGGCGAATATGGCGATCGAAGTTGCGCAACTGCGAATTGAAGTAGATGCGCTAATTAAAGAGAACCCGCCAAAATCACTTGCTACACGCCGTAAAAGTGAAGTTATCGTCTACAAAGAAGATTAAGCAGTTTTAAAAGTTTTTACTCGTCCGCTCCACGGGCCCAATACTTTCTCGGCCGGTGTCTGTAATACACCCTCAATTACTGAAGCATAGACATCGCGGAAATCTGTCGTTACCGCTAAATCTCCATCAACTAACTTGGTCAGCGATGGTTGGTCGCCATACATTCCGCCCTGAACACGATCACCAATTAAGAACATTGGACCCGAAGTTCCATGATCTGTTCCATCAGAACCATTAGCTTTCACACGTCGGCCGAATTCGCTATAGACCATAACGGTAATATCTTTTGAACGACCAGAAGCTTTCATCTGGCTTAAGAACTTAGAGATGCTTGTAGAAACTGTTCCCAATAACGCAGCTTGAGCATTTGCTTCATTGGCATGGGTATCAAAGCCGCCGAGTGATACCGACCAAACCTTGGTAGGCGCACCAGCAGCGATTAACTTGGCGACGACATTTAACTGCTGCGTTAAATTGGAGTCGCCACCAGCATTACCACCTGCAACGGTTGGTAGATCATCGGCAACTGGTGCTGCCTGAGATAAGACAGGTGTCACAGTCGAAGATAAATTAAATAAATTGCGCATTGAAGTAGCTGCTGCGGCCGTTAATTTACTATCTTGCTGCGATTGTGTAGATAAACGCAGACAAGCTTTACCAATTGCACCGATTGGGACGGCTAATCCACCTATTGGCAGCGCCGAACCGCTTTGGGTTGCACCAGCTAGAAGCGGAGGCAGAACTGAACCTAAACTAATTGCCAACATCGGATCAACTGCTTGATTATCTAACCAACGCCCCAACCAACCCGTATTTAAATGGCTTTGTGGAGACCCGGTCTGCCAGATAGCCATGGAGGAAAAGTGTGAACGATCTGGTTTTGGATAACCAACTCCACGCACAACAGCAACTTTCTGTTGATCCCATAAAGATTTGATTCCAGTCATAGATGCATTTAGAGCCATGTCATTTGATAGCGGTAACAACGTCTCTGGTTTGTAATTTAGCGTTGGACGAGCTGAGTAATATGCAGAATCTTTATATGGAATAACGGTATTTAAACCATCGTTGCCACCGTATAAAGTGACAACAACTAAAATTGGTGTGCCCAGTGGTAGTGGTCTGGTTATCGCAGCTTCGGCGATATCGTTTATTGATAGAACGCTTGCTGCACTAGCAGCTGTTGCAGCACCGGAGAATTTCAAAAACTGTCGTCTGGTGTACTTGGACATCCCAAGTTGTTCAGCGGACATAGTTGGTATTTCGTTCATGCGCTCACCACATATTCAGGGCTACAGATTGCCAGGATTACCAAACGAGGAACCACATCGCGGACTTCACGAAGTGCAAAAGATGTTCGCGGTGACCATTCTGGTACCGCAAGTAGGTCAGCCAAATAAGCCTCACGCGCAGCCGGCACCCGCTCTGCAATCGTTGATAAATCAGCTTGCCCAACTAACCAAGTCGCAAATGTGATTCTGAATTGGGCACTTGCTGAACTTAACCAAGCCTCGTTAGTAGGCCAGCCACCAACATTTGGTGGCGAGAAAGGAATTTGTGACAACTTGTCAAGATAACCATGTAGCTTTGTAAAAGAATCTAACTTGGAAGGTGTTAGCCCAAGTGCGCGACAAACGCCAACAAACCATTCCACAGGTGATTTCACCATTTCATATTGAGGATTTGCTAGTTCAGAACCATTTACCAAAGTAGTTAAAAGCGATCCCGTGTCACGCCCTGCGAAGGCACCAATCATTGGATGGTTTGCTGGTAGAGCTTCTTGTGAAGAGATGAACCGGTACCAAATTCTTTCTGCAATAAATTGTGCGCAATTTGGCTGGCTTACCAAATGGGTGATGGCATCTTCTGGGGTCATAACCGCGCTCTTACCTAAAATCGTCACAGCTTTGGTATCGCGACGGGTGGCGTTATATGTGACTGCACCAGAACTGCGTGAGACTTGGTATCCAGTAAAGGCGCGCGCTAACTCTTTAACATCGGTTTCGCTATAGCGATTAACTCCTAGTAAAAATAACTCCATCATCTCGCGCGATAAATTTTCATTAGGAGCTTTAACAGTGTTATCACCACCATCTAACCAAATTTGTAGCGCGCCATCCATAAACATCGCTTTTGCAAAGTCATTGAAATTACCAAGTGCATATTTTCTAAAGGTTTGATTTTGCAACAACATCGGCATTGCATAATTCACTTTTCCAATTGAGGTCGCCCAGTGTCCATGCCAGAACCAGACCATCTTCTCTTGCAACGGTTTATTTGTTGCAACCATCTGATCTAGCCACCAGGTTTCAATTGCTTCACTTTGCACTCTTAAGTTACGTGCAAAAACAATTACTTCTGGAGTATTTGGTTCTGGTCGTTTACCTAAATCGGTAACCGTAGGCAGAGCAACAGCGCCTGAATCAATTTGCGGTGGATTTAAAAGGCTCTGTTTCGTCGCAGCAACACCTATCTTGAGCGCTTGTGCGTATTCGCCTGGCCGAGGACCGAAGCCAAAACGGCTATATAGCCGTGCGATCTCTAGGCGCTTTAAATCCATAGGGTGAATCTAAGGTTGCAAGGCAAACAATGTAAGGTTGCCACATGAATTCACACCAACTTCTCCGAGAAGAGATCGTTAACAAAGCTGTTGTGCACGGGAAAGTCATTCTTTCATCTGGCAAAGAGGCCGATTATTACGTTGATCTTCGTCGCGTGACTCTTGATCACATTGCCGCACCTCTCGTTGGTGAAGTCATGCTCGAGCTAACTAAAGATTTGGATTATGAAGCAGTTGGCGGATTAACTCTGGGCGCAGATCCAGTTGCAACCGCGATGATGCATGTGGCAGCGCGTAACGGTAAAGCGATTGATTCTTTTGTAGTTCGCAAAGCAGAGAAAGCACATGGTCTACAACGCCGTATCGAAGGACCAGATGTTGTTGGTAAGCGCGTACTTGCAGTTGAAGATACATCTACAACAGGTGGATCAGTATTAACCGCAGTTGAAGCACTTAAGGAGGCTGGCGCAATTGTGGTTGGTGTTGCAGTGATTGTCGAACGCGGTGCCAAGCAAGCAATTATCGATGCCGGCTATGAATACCGCGCCGCATTTCAGCTAGCTGATTTAGGTTTGTAAAACCTAACTTCTGTATTTATTAACTTAAGTGGCGCTTGGTGCGCCACTCGCGCAACATTTCAAATACCACTGGCATCACACTGACCAGGATAATTACCGCAACAACCGGCAACAGGTATTTATCAACGCTGCCTTTAAGTTTTTCACCCAAGTAATAACCGGCGATGATTACGCCTTCAGTCCATAAAACCGCACCAACGCAATTCCAGAAGAAGAATTTCTTGGCAGGCACGCCAACGATTCCGCACATTGGATTAATTAAGGTGCGAACAAATGGGATGAAGCGAGCCAGTACTAGCGCTTTGCCTGTGCCATATTTATTAAGCCACTTTTGGGTTGCCTTAACTTTTTTCTGGTTAAAGATCCGTCCATCTGGCCGATCAAAGAGTTTTACACCAAATTTGGCGCCGATTAGGTAACCGGTTTGGGAACCGATAATTGCAACCAGCGGTGCACCAATTAATAACGAAATGATCTCAATTTGCACACCATCGAAGATTTTTGCAGCAGCTCCCGATGCTCCAACTCCAGAAAGAAATAAAAGTGAGTCTCCAGGAAAGAAAAGTCCGATCAAAAGTCCGGTCTCCATGAAAATTATTGCCAAGATTCCAATTAGACCAAGAGTTGAAATAATTGAATGCGCATCAAAGAGATTGACCGTTTGGGAAAAATGCATACCTTGAGGATAAGGTACGGGCCATGTCTGCGCATCTAAGACCACAGTTGCGCTTTGCACCTGAGCGTAATTGGATGAATGATCCCAACGGGTTAATTTATTACAGAGGCAAATATCACCTCTTCTTCCAACACAATCCATTCGCAAACGAGTGGGGCCATATGTCTTGGGGACATGCGGTCAGCGAAGATTTAATTAGCTGGACCGAACTTCCAGTCGCGATCGGTGATGATGAATCCCACGCAATTTTCTCGGGAAGTGCAGTTGTTGATTATTTCAACACAACCGGATTTGGAACTTTAGAAAACCCAGCGATGGTGGCGATTTACACCGCACATAAACACGATCATTCTCATCAATCGCAAGCCCTGGCATACAGCCTTGATGAAGGCCTTACTTGGGTTAAATACGAAGGCAATCCAGTTTTAGATTTAAAACTAGATCATTTCCGCGATCCCAAAGTTACGTGGGATAGAACTACCGAATCGTGGCTGATGTCTGTGGTCTTGCCGAAAGAGAGAAAGGTTTCTTTCTACACATCAGATAACCTCAAAGAATGGCGCCACTTAAGCGACTTTGGCCCGGCAGCTGCCACAGATGGTGATTGGGAATGTCCTGATCTATTTCCGCTTGCAGTCAATGGCGACGAGACTGAAATTAAATGGGTTCTTGTAATTTCTATTAACCCAGGTGGTTTAACTGGTGGCTCTGGTACTCAGTACTTTATTGGCGATTGGGATGGAAAAGAATTCAAGTGCGATGATCGACAAACGCGCTGGATAGATTTTGGTCGCGATAACTACGCCGGAGTTACATTCAATGATGCACCAAATTCTCGGCGCATCTTTATTGGTTGGATGAATAACTGGGAATATGCCAAAGATTTTCCGACTTCTCCGTGGCGTGGATCGATGACCTTACCGCGAGAGCTAACTTTAATTTCCAATGAAGGAAAACTTTATCTACATACCAATCCAGTAGCCGAGCTCTCAAAATATAAAACTGAAAAGATTTCAGCTGGAGACACCGCCGAGTTATTGGAGATTTATACCAGCGCTTCAACCGGTGAAGGCAAGTCAACTAAAATTCGTGTTGCTGGTGATGACGGTAAGTTCTTTGAATTCGGTTACGACGCTGAAAGCCACAGCATCTTCGTTGATCGCACTATGGCCTGGAATGAAATTGCATCAAGCCACAGTCACAGCGCGCTAGTGCAGAAAGATTTAAAAACAATTGAGATGCGCGCAATAGTTGATCGCTCATCGATAGAAATTTTCGCAGCAGATGGCAGATATGTAATATCCGATTTATTATTTCTACCCGGAGCCAACCGACAGGTCAGTTTTGAGATTAGCCAGGGTTGCCAGCCCCCTCGGTCCCTGGAAGTACACCGCCTAGCGCCACCCCAATAACCCCCGCGTAGATCTGCAAAAAACCTGCAAAAAGACTGAAAATGTCATTACATCGTTATTTTAGAAAGCCTAATTGTCCGATTTCGAAATTGGCCTAGGGTGTAATTTTCCCCTCAAATCAGGCGGCTACTTTCGTTTCCGCCTGCCCCTTGAGAGGAAAAAGATGAAGAAGACAAAGCTCGGAGCGCTCCTAGCCGCTTCAGCAGTTGCTCTTTCACTCGTTGCTGTAGCACCAACTGCTTCAGCTGCAACATGTGCAAAGAAGACAACTGTAACAATGCTCGGAACAATCAAGCCTGAAATCCAAGATCAGTTCTTGGCTGCAGTAAAGGCGTACAACGCCAGCCAGAAGTGCTACACACTTAAGTCAGTACCTGGCGATCGCAAACTCACATTCCTTCAGAACGTAACACCTATGTACGCTGCAAAGAATGCTCCAACAATCATGTACACACTTCAAGAGATTCCTGACATGGCCAACAAGGTCTTGGACTGGAAGGGTACAAAGCTTGTAAAGCTTGTCTCACCAGGACTTCTTGCTGCAGCTAATGTTGGCGGAAAGCAAGTTGGTGTTCCATCAACTGCTGAAGCATTCGGTCTTCTTTACAACAAGAAGGTTATTGCTGCCGCAGGTATCGATGTTACAAAGATCAAGACACGTACAGATCTAGAAGCAGCATTCAAGACACTTCAGTCAAAGGGCAAGAAGGCAGTTCACTTCTCAGCAATTTGGTGGTCACTTGGTGCACACTTCACAAACATCTACCACGCAAACGCAGGCAAGACTCACGAAGCTCGCCTTGCAGTTCTAGATCAGCTTTCAGATGGATCAAAGGATCTTTCAAAGGACCCTGTATTCCAGAACTGGTTAGCAACATACGATCTACTTAAGAAGTACAACGGATCAACAGTTAACCTAACTGATACTGAATACGATGCTTCAATTGCAGATCTTGCAAGCGGAAACTACGGATTCATGTTCCAAGGAAACTGGACTGAGCCAAACTTGATGACTGCAGCTGCAGGAGTCGACTTCGGCATCATGCCTCTTCCAATCAGCACAGATGCTGCTTCATACGGAAATGATTCAATTCCGGTTGGCGTACCTGGCTACTTCATGATCGATGCAAAGCAATCAACAAAGGCTGAACAAGCTGGAGCGATTGACTTCCTAACATGGCTCTACACATCATCTGCCGGACAGCACTTTGTTGCTGATCCAGTAACAATGGGTGGCATGGGCTTCATCCCTGTATACAGCGGCTTCAAGGTCCAGCCAGCTACAAGCATGGCTCGCGATATCGCGAAGTATGTTGGAGCAGGAAAGACACTTGAGTGGATCAATACCTACTACCCAGCAGGTCTCCAAGAGACAGTTGGAAAGGTATCTATGCAGCAGTACTTCACCGACAAGATCAGCGCAGCTGAACTTGCTAAGGCGATTGAAGGCGCATGGAAGGGCTCAGCAAAGACTTGGCGTGGAGCAGCGAAGTAATTTCGCTACACCAACTTCAAGTTAATATAAGTAAATAAAGCCATCCTGAGGCGGGGAGACTCGCCTCAGGATGGCTTTTCTTAGTAAGTAATAGCAGTATTAGTTAAAAGAGAAGGAGGCGGTTATGTCGAAAGTAAGATCAACGAAGAAATTCATGAAACTTGCCTTCACGCCGCTAGCAATTTTCACCGTAGTTCTTATCGTCCCATTCATTAACGGCTTCTATTACACCTTTACCAACTGGGATGGATTTGAAGCCACAAAGCTCGTTGGCTTTACTAATTACGTAAAATCATTTCAAGATCCAATGTTCTGGAGCACGCTGCGATTTACCGCGCTCTTTGTAGTTGTATCCCTTGTCGCAGTTAACGTAGTCGCCTTCGGTCTTGCGCTTATCGTTACCTCAAAACTTAAGAGCCGTAATATTCTGCGAACTTTCTTCTTTGTGCCTAACCTCATCGGCGGTGTAGTCCTCGGTGTTATTTGGCAATTTATCTTCAATAGCGCAATTGTCGCGCTCGCCAATAAATATGACTGGACGCTCTTTAAAGAGTCTTGGCTACAGGACACCAATAAAGCCTTCTGGGCTTTGATTATTGTGACTGTTTGGCAATCATCCGGTTACATGATGATTGTCTATATCACTGGACTTGTCTCAATTGAGAACGATGTCCTTGAAGCTTCTCAAATTGATGGCGCATCCCCACTTCGCACCTTAATGACAATAAAGATTCCATTGATGGCCCAAGCATTTACTATCGCGCTCTTTTTAACGCTCCGCGGTGGATTTATGGCCTATGACGTAAACGTTGCCCTGACAGGCGGCGGACCATTCCGCACCACCGAGCTAATTTCGATGCATATCTTTGAAGATGCCTTCGCTAACGGACATTTTGGCACCGGACAATCTAAAGCGGTAATTATGTTCTTATTGGTTGCCGCCGCCGCTTTAGTTCAAGTAACAATCTCCAAGAGATATGAGGTGCAGCGATGACTAAGCGCGCACGTTTAGGTAGAAAAATCACCTTTATCGTTGGTTTAATTCTGGCCTTTGCCTATGTCTTCCCATTCTTCTTAGTCTTTGTTAACTCGCTGAAGTTAAAGCCTGAGATCCTGGCCAACCCACTTTCGATTCCAACCCACATCTCATGGGATAACTTCCAACAAGCGTTGACGAAGATGAACTTCTTTAGATCCCTAACTAACTCAATCATTATTACCGTATTGAGCGTTTCATTGTTAATTGTCTTCTCATCGATGTTGGCATATTACTTAGCGCGCACCAAAAATAAGCTTTCGAAGTACATCTTCTTAATTCTTGTAACCTCGATGATCGTTCCATTCCAAGCTTTGATGATTCCATTCATGGCGCGCTTTGCTCAATTTGTATCTTGGAATAACCGCGGCGCCTTGATCTTTTTCTACATCGGATTCGGAACAGCGCTATCAACTTTCTTGTATCACGGCTTTATTTCGACTATCCCAACTGAAATTGATGAGGCAGCATCGATCGATGGCGCCTCAGAAATGGTGGCATTTTGGCGAATCATCTTCCCGATGATGCGACCAATTACCGCAACCGTTGCGATTATCAATGCCTTGTGGATCTGGAATGACTTCTTATTACCGCGCCTTGTTCTGACAAATGAGACGCAGACTCTGCCTTTATCTACCTATCTCTTCTATGGCCAGTACTCGATTGAGTATGGACAAGCGATGGCCGGACTTGTACTTGCCGTGATTCCAATTGTTATTTTCTACTTAGTTCTGCAGAAGCAATTCATCTCCGGTATCTCACAAGGCGCCGTTAAGTAAAGGAAATAATGTCACTTTCTAAAGATAAAAATTGGTGGCGTCAGGCTGCGATTTATCAGATCTATCCCCGTTCCTTTAAGGATTCAAATGGCGATGGCATCGGCGATATCAAAGGTATTACCTCCAAGATTGATTACTTATCATCGCTAAACCTTGATGCAGTTTGGTTATCACCATTCTTCCCATCAGCGCTAGCCGATGGTGGATATGACGTTGATGATTATCGCGATGTAGATCCAAAGCTTGGAACACTTGCCGATTTTGATGAGATGCTTACCAAATTACATGAAGTTGGTATTCGCGTATTTGTAGATATCGTTCCTAATCACTCATCTAATTTGCATGTGTGGTTTAAAGAAGCGATCGCAGCCGAACCTGGTTCTGCCGCACGCAATCGCTACATTTTCCGCAACGGTAAAGGCGCAAATGGTGAATTACCGCCAACTGATTGGCCATCACACTTTGCACCGAGTGCCTGGACCCACGAATCAAAGATGGGTGGCGAACATAACCAGTGGTACTGCCACTTATTTGCTCCAGAACAACCAGATTTCAACTGGGATAACCGCGAAATTGAAGAAGATTTTCTAAAGACTTTAAAGTTCTGGGCCGATCGTGGTGTTGATGGATTCCGCATCGATGTTGCCCACGGCATGAAGAAAGACTTATCTGAGCCACTTAAGAACCAACCACATTTCCCAAGCTATAAAGATCTTGAGCAAAATCCTGGTCAAAATATTTTATTTGACCGCGATGAATTACATAGCGTTTATAAAGAATGGCGCCAACTATTTAATCAATACGATCCACCTCGTGTCGCAGTTGCTGAAGCCAGCGTTCCTCCTTCAAGGTTAGTTAAATACGCAAGCCCGGATGAATTAGGACAGAGCTTTAACTTTGAGCTCTTGGATGCCAACTTTAACGCCGGTGAATTTAAAGTAATTATTGATCGCGCACTTGTTAACGCCAAGAAGGCGGGATCATCAACTACTTGGTGTTTAAATAATCACGATCAAATGCGTCCGGCAACAAAGTTTGGGCTACTGCCAACAGTTGACCGTATTCGCTGGCGTAATTCAAACGGAACTTCTAGTCCAGTAGATGAAAAACTTGGAACTCGATCTGCCGTTGCGGCATCGCTGTTGATTATGGCTCTGCCCGGTTGCACATATATCTACCAAGGTGAAGAACTTGGCCTACATGAAGTTATAGATATTCCGGAAAGTGAAATTCAAGATCCCCAATATCTACGTAACTTAAAAGTTGATAAAGGTCGCGATGGATGCCGCGTACCGCTGCCTTGGACTAAAACTGGAAGTTCATTTGGATTTGGTACAGCTGGTGCACATTTGCCACAACCAAAGAACTTCGGCGAATATTCAATTGAAGTAGAAAGCGCAGATGCAAATTCTCCACTTTCTATTTTCCGCAAAGCACTTGCACTTCGCAAGAATTTAATCGCACCCGAAGAGCTAACCTGGCACGAAACCGGCGATGCCAGCGTTCTGCACTTCTCTCGCCCAAATGGCATGCATTGCATCACCAACTTTGGCCGCAACCATTACAGCTTCGATGGCATCGGCGAAGTTATTCACTCATCTAGCCCACTTGCCGCACCCGGGGTTTACCTCGCCCACGGCGTTGAGACCACCGGCAACGATCTGCCGCCGGCCACCACTGTCTGGGTCCAAGCCAGCCTTTAACCCCTTGAGCCCCGCTCAGTGTGCGTTGTAATAGATATGTATATGTAGACTCTCGCCATCTTCGCGTCCGCAACCTCGATGAGGACGCCCTGACTCTCCAACGGAGGAGAACCAATGCGAGCATCTGCCGCCCTGTCCAATGTGCAAGTAACCGGCACAAACCTAAATATCACCTACGTGGTCCTAGCGATTTCATTACTCGCTCTGGCGATCGCCTGGGTATTACGCGCCCAAGTCTTGGCAGCCAGCGATGGCACCGACAAGATGCGCGAAATCGCAGAAGCAGTTCAAGAAGGAGCCGCGGCATACCTTGCGCGCCAGTTCCGCACACTTTCATATTTCGTAGGAATTGTTTTCTTCCTACTGTTCGCATTGCCTGCTGATACAACTGCAATCCGTATCGGGCGCTCGCTCTTTTTCTTAATGGGCGCAGGTTTTTCCGCACTCGTTGGTTACAACGGTATGTGGCTCGCAGTTCGCGCAAATGTGCGCGTTGCTGAAGCTGCTCGTCAGAAGAGTGCGCAGAAGGCAGTTCAAATCGCATTCCGCACCGGTGGCGTAGTTGGTATGACAACAGTTGGTCTGGGCCTAATCGGTGCAGCCGGCGCAGTTGTTATCTTCCGCGAAAACGCACCAACTGTTCTTGAAGGTTTTGGTTTCGGCGCTGCGATGCTTGCGATGTTTATGCGCGTCGGTGGCGGAATCTTTACCAAGGCTGCAGATGTCGGAGCAGACCTCGTAGGTAAAGTTGAAAAAGGTATTCCAGAAGATGACCCACGTAACCCAGCAACAATTGCAGATAACGTCGGCGATAACGTCGGTGACTGCGCTGGTATGGCCGCAGATTTGTTCGAGTCATATGCAGTAACACTTGTTGCAGCTTTGATTCTAGGTAAGGCTGCTTTCGGTAACGAAGGTTTGATCTACCCACTAATCGTTCCTGCAATCGGAATCTTGACTGCCGTTATCGGAATCTTCCTAACCAAGATGCGTTCTACAGATAAGTCAGCGATGAGCGCAATTAACCGTTCATTCTTCCTATCTGCAGTTATCTCAGCCGGTTTGACTGGTCTTGCCACATTTACATACCTACCTGCAAAGTTTGATCAACTAACAAACTTCTCACCTAAGGTCCTTGCAGATGCTGGAAACATAAACCCACGCGTACTTGCCTTTGGCGCAGTATTAATCGGTATCGCACTAGCTGCTGCAATTCAGGTATTAACTGGCTTCTTTACTGAAGTTGGTAAGCGTCCGGTAAACGATGTCGCAGCTTCATCACAGACAGGTGCGGCAACAGTGCTTTTGGCCGGTATCTCAGTTGGTTTCGAATCAGCGGTTTACTCAGGTCTGCTTATTGCAGCTGCAGTATTCGGCGCATTCTTACTTGGTGGCGGATCAATTACTCTGTCACTCTTTGCAATCGCCATCGCAGGTACAGGTTTGCTAACAACTGTTGGCGTAATCGTTGCAATGGATACCTTCGGGCCGATTTCAGATAACGCACAAGGCATTGCAGAAATGTCTGGCGACGTAAAGGGCGAAGGCGCAGCAATCCTGACTTCACTCGATGCAGTTGGTAACACAACTAAAGCGATCACTAAGGGAATTGCAATTGCAACTGCAGTACTTGCTGCAACTGCTTTGTTCGGTGCATTCACCGATGCCATCAAGGAAGCAGTTGTTAAAGCTGTTGGTGAAGGCACAACTGTTGCACTTCAATTCCAAGGCGTTCTCGATGTTGCAGATCCACGTAACTTAGTTGGTCTAATCATCGGTGCAGCCGTTGTATTTCTTTTCTCAGGTCTTGCAATCAACGCGGTATCGCGTGCAGCAGGTGCTGTTGTTATGGAAGTACGTAATCAATTCAAACTGCACCCAGGAATTATGAAGGGCACTGAAAAGCCGGAATACGGTCGCGTTGTTGATATCTGTACTCGCGATTCGCTACGCGAACTTGCAACACCAGGCTTGCTTGCAGTTATGGCACCAATCGCAGTTGGTTTCGGCCTCGGCGTTGGCGCGCTAGGTGCATACCTTGCTGGTGCAATCGGTACCGGAACACTTATGGCTGTCTTCCTATCTAACTCAGGCGGTGCTTGGGATAACGCGAAGAAGATGGTTGAAGATGGAAATTACGGCGGAAAAGGCTCAGATGCTCACGCTGCAACCATCGTTGGCGACACGGTCGGAGATCCATTTAAGGACACCGCCGGCCCTGCTATCAACCCACTTATCAAGGTTATGAACCTCGTGGGCTTGCTGATTACTCCTGCAATTGTGAGTTTCGCACTTCCAACTCAGAAGAGCACATCTTTATTCATCTCACTCGTTGCAGTTCTGTTTATCGTCGGTGCGCTAATCCGCAGCCGTCGCCAAGCAACCTCTATCGAGTACTAAGAAATAACTTCCCCGATCTTAGGAATTTATGCCAGACAAAAAGCAGCTAGGAGAGCTTAAGAAACTGGTGATCGTTGAATCACCAGCTAAAGCGCGCAAGATTGGCGACTACCTCGGCGATGGTTA
>JBAXFA010000014.1:0-21035 GCA_037140155.1 Actinomycetota bacterium | reverse complement strand
TGTGGGGGTCACTGGTTCGATCCCAGTATCGTCCACGTAACGAAGTGAAGTGGCGGATAGATATCGTCCACGTAACGAAGTGAAGTGGCGGATAGATATCGTCCACGTAACGAAGTGAAGTGGCGGATAGATATCGTCCACGTGACGAAGTGAAGTGGCGGATAGATATCGTCCACGTGACTCGCTTTATTTATAAACCAATTTAAAATCCGATTCACTGTATCCATCGTCGAATTTTCCTCTGGTGATAAGTGCTGCAGCTTGCCGGCCCTGCGCATCCGATGACATCGCCGAATATCCATTGCATCCATGTAAGACAAAGAGCCCTTCATCTACTTCTCCAATGTATGGATTCTCAGTCTTAGTTCTAGAAATGACACAGGCCTTTAAGGCCTTGTTTAAAGGTTTAATCTCCGGAAAAAGCTTCGCTAGTTCTCGTTCGAGAACTGGAGCAAAAGTTTCATAACTATCTCTGTTAAACCAATTGTTCATATCTGATTGGTCATCAAGATTTAAGTCGATACTTTGGTTAAGACCCATCTTAAGAATGTAATTTCCCGATGGGTCCTTCGTAGGGGCCGTGAGATAGATTCCATCAAATTCTGAAGTCTCAATCTCGTAAAGAAGCGATGGCATCTCCTTAAGTTGTTCAAAATCCACTTCGGAAATTTGGGCCATGATGACTACTTCGCTCTTATTCGAAAAATCCAGAGGTCGCGGCAGAATATCTTGGTAATTTGTAAATGCACCCGCAGCAAGTAAAACTCGCTCAGCTAGATACTCATCTCCGCTAGCCGTCCTAACTGACCACATTCGTTCAACTTTCGTGGCACTTAAGACCACATCGCTAATTTCAACGCCTCCCAAATGAGCAAAGGATTTCAATTGGGCGCGGATTAACTCCCGAGGATTTATCTGCCCCGACATAGCTGGCTCGAAAATTCCAAATACGTCACCGTCGATCTGCAGTTTGGGTGAGATATCTCGCAACTGATCTGAACTCGCAATTGGTTGGAATTTCATACCAAATTCTTCAGCTATTCCGGCAACACCTGCTAAGTAACTATCGCGGAAAGTATTGATATAGATACACCCGTTGGGCTGATAGAACTCAATCCCTGTTAAATCTTGCAATTCAATCCATGAATTGACGGAATCCCGATTCAGGCGCGTCCAAAGCTCATTTTGAGCAATTACTCGTTGCACGCGCGTGTTGTCATAGTGGCTGGCAAATACTCGCCGCGATTTGAGATTCTCTTCCTCGGTTGGTCCAACTAGGGCAACCTTTAGATTTTCCAAAGCCAGATGGCGAGCAGCAGCAGATCCTAGTAATCCTCTACCGATTACCAGTACATCAAAGTTTGCAGAATTCAACATGTTGTAAAACTCTATATTAAATTTATTAAATTGAGTCAGTTAGAGTCGCTGCTAGAGAGTCGACATCCATCACAGTAATATGACGCTGTGAGCGCAAATAACCAAATGCCATGCGATTTCTGCGGCCGGCCATATGACCCAGTTAGCAGCCGTTGGTTATGCCCTAACTGCCATATGAAAACCAATTGTTGTGATGGCGCTCCCTGTCCGATTCCGGACCCAGTCGTTGTTACAGCCAAGGTGGAGAATTAAATGGAGAAGCAACCGCGACGAGGTTTTCTCGGCGAATGGGATAAACTCTCCGCCAATATGCGCGTTGTCGCGGTAATTCTTTTAATTATTCCAGTTTTTCTCTATCCACCATCTGTTTTTCTCTACATGGGTTACGCCGTTTACATGAACGTTCGCGATCGACGTAAATAGAGCTATGACTACTAAAGATCCCAGCCGTGAGGCACACTTCCCCGCGATCGAAAAGAAATACGGCGAGAAGATGAAGTACTGGTTTGCCGTTATGGGCAAGCTCGAAGGAAAAAAGTACCCTGAACAGATTGCGCACCTGCGAGAGAATTACGGATTCTCACAGGCGCACGCCAATGCGTTAGTGATGTACTCACGTGGTTCTAAATCAGCACAACGTTTTAATAACCTCAGCGACTATTACAAGACGCTATCTGCAGACCAGGCTAAAACGGTCCGAGCGATTATGAAAACGATTCAAGGTAAGTATCCGAAGTTAGAACTAGTTATAGCTTGGAATCAGCCGATGCTTCGCGATGGAACCAAATATGTTTTTGGTATTTCAGCTACTAAGGGATATTTATTGATGGCTCCATGGAGCACCGATGTGATCGCAGACTTTCTGCCAAAGCTGGAGGGTTACAAAGTCAATAAGAAGACGATTCAGATCCCCAGTGATTGGGAGATCGATGCGAAACTGCTTCTGCAGCTCGTAAAAGCTCGACTGGCTGAATAGTTATGAGAGGATCCCCCAATGACTAGAGCGAAATTGGAATCCTTTCCTAAAGAGAAGTTAACTTTTGGAGCTTCTCCCCTACAACGTTTAGATCGCCTGACCGCACATCTAGGCGGCAAAGTCGAAATTTGGGCAAAGCGCGAAGACGTTAACTCTGGTCTTGCTTATGGCGGAAATAAAACTCGCAAACTCGAATATTTAGCAGCAGAAGCGTTAGCCACTGGATGTGACACTCTCGTATCAATTGGTGGAGTTCAGTCCAATCACACTCGTCAAGTCGCAGCCGTTGCGGCACACCTCGGACTCAAATGCGTTCTCGTGCAAGAACATTGGGTTGATTGGGAAGAAGCCAATTACGAGAAAACCGGAAACATTTTGCTAAGTCGCATCATGGGGGCTGAAGTTCGCCTTGATCCTGCTGGCTTTGATATTGGTTTTCGTAAATCTTGGGAAGATGCAATAGCTGATGTAATCGCACGTGGTGGTAAGCCTTATCCAATTCCGGCCGGTGCATCTGATCATCCTCTTGGAGGCCACGGCTTTGCTGGCTGGGCATTTGAAGTTGAAGATCAAGAGAAAGAACTTGGATTCAAATTCGATAACTTCATCGTTTGTTCCGTTACTGGGTCAACGCAAGGCGGAATGATTGCTGGGTTTGCGCATTCAAATCGCGCCGAATCTGTAATAGGAATTGATGCATCGGCAACCGTTGAAAAGACTTGGGATCAGATTAAGCGGATTGCATCACGTACGGCAGCGGCGATTGATTTAGGCCGCGACCTGCGTGACTCTGAAATCGTGCTTTTGGATCGCTGGCATGATGACATTTATGGAGTTGCTGGTCCGCGCACAATCGAAGCGATACGTCTAGCGGGTAGCCTCGAAGGCATGATTACCGATCCAGTTTATGAAGGTAAATCTATGGCGGGCATGATCGACCTAATCCGCGAAGGATTTTTCAAAGAGGGATCCCGAGTCTTATATGCACACCTTGGTGGACAGCCGGCAATAAACGGCTACACCGGCGCCTTCTAAGCCAAAGAAAATAACTTGAAAAGAGAGAAGCTGGGTGGGCCCTCGAATTCCCACCCAGCTTCTTTTTCTCTGTCCCTTAGTTAGTAAATACCGCGTTCCAATCAGAGATTGTCATTAGGTAGTAAGCGCCTCCTTCGATCGTCGCCTTATCAATGGCGAGCTTTCTCGGTGCGCTATTTGACGGTAGATCTGGACGAGCAGCCGCTCCGCCAGTTGTGTGAACCTGTGCATTGAAGAAGAAGTAGTGGTTCTTATCGTTAGCACTCGTTGCAAGCAACTTAGTTGCATTGATAATTCCTGAAGATTCTTCATCGATGGTCATGAGCTTGGCACCATCACCTGCAAAGTATTCTTTATTGAACTCTGCAAGTACTGCGATCTTTCCATCGTTTGGACGGAAGGCGAAGATGCGAGATACATGTGCATTGTTGCCTGGATCTTCTTGAATCATAACGATTCCATCTTCTGTAAGCGCTAAGTTATCTGGCTTGCTGAAGTATGGAGCTTCACTTCCATCTAGAAGCATCTCCAACTTTGCACCAAGCTCTGGCTTTTGGCCATCTACGAATGTCAGACGCCATAGAGCTCCACCATCGCGTGAAATTGCTGGCTCCGCTGGATTTGGCTTAGTTGCACCTGGATCCTTATTTGACTCTGTCGTTATGAAGTAGAAGACGTTTGGATTTGATGGATCCCATTCGCCATCTTCAACACGTGACATTTCAGTTCCCTTGTCAGCATGGTCCTTCTGCTGAGTGGCTTGATCTGCGTTCCAAATTGTCTTCTTGAATTCGACCGCGACTGGCTTGTTCTTGCCGTACTTGGCACGGAATGCGTTGTCGTTTGCGATATCCGGGATGCTCATAACATGCAGATCACCATTTGTAAGACCAGCCTTATCAGCAAATGTGCCAGTGGTTGTCTTCTTGCCAACGTACATAAATAGCTGGCTATCAGTTGCTGAACCGTCTTCATTGCCCATAACAACTGTGTTGATACCTGGTTTAAGATTTGGCATCAAGTTCTCCCATGAGGCAAGACCCATGCGAGGAAGTTGAATACCGTGGCCATCCATATCAAATGCAAAGCCGCGTGCGTATCCGCTATCGCCATCTTCTTCACCGCTTAGGAATACGCCACCTTCGTAACCATAAGTTGTTGCGCCATCTTTGAAGGCCAGGTTTCCAGCTTGTACCAAAGTTGCTGAACAGAAACGTGAGATGTTCCAATCCAAGCCCTTTGTTGTACCAGCGGGTGCAGCGCCGATTGGGGTATCGCCATATGCACCAGTGTTGTAGTTGTAATACTTGATATCTTGAATAAAGTTTTTAGCTGACGTAATGCGGCCAGCTTTTACAGAGTAATTAAATTCAGTAATCGACACGCCCCATTGGGAGGTTGAAGATTTTGAAAGCTGATTGAGCGCCGAATATGAAGGCATCTCATGCACTGATAGAAGTGTTAAATCTCCAGCTGCATTCTTATATGCGCCCATACCATCTGGGATTCCGCGAATAATTGTGCTGGTGATCTTGTCGCCTGTGTAGGCAAGCGGCTTAATTGAAACGCCAGATGCAACTGGAAGAATATAAATAGGCTTTAGTGATGCCGAATATGCAACGCCACCTGAAACGGCAACTGCAACAGCGGCAACAACTGCGCCAAGTTTCACGCTATTTTTCATTAGAGTCCGATCACGCTTCCCAAAAAGGGGTGAGACATTCTCACCTGCGCAAGGTATTTCGAACTTCTAAATTCTCGGTTAACTCACAGGGTTGGCTGACCCAACTTTTGGCTCATTTGAGTTAACTCTTTGTGAACGACGGCTTCAGAATTCCCAAGTCAAGAACTTTCTCAATCTGCGCCATCGCCTGGATTAGCCGATCCTCTTCGTTGGCGCGAGATACAACACCGACGCCAACCGGCAAGCCACCGACTAACCCCATTGGTAAGCATCCGATTGGGGTGCCTGCAATCGCCGGAGCCATCGTAATCCAGGTTGCAGATGAGAAATCATCTCCCCCGCCCAAATTACTCTTCCAGGCCGGGGCATAAGTTTCACCGATCAAAATATCAAATTCAGAAAACGCAGGGTTTAAAACGCGATTTAACGCCCAATCTAAATTCTCTTTGCGCAGCTTTGCGTATTCTGAATTACGGCCTCCCAGTTGCAGAGCCTGTTCAAAGTATTCCTGACCAAAATGCTGCATTTCTGCGCTGGAGTTATCAATATTGAATTTAACTACATCGCTTAGCGATTTGACTCGAGCCCCGGCACGTCCTGCTAAGTAAGTCGCTAAATCTTCATTTAATTCATGCATCAATACTTGGAACTCGGCAGTCCCATCTTCATCCGTTGGAGCTGGCAGTGATATCTCAGTAACTTTGATATTTGAAGCACTTAGGTTGGAAAGTAACTCTGCAAATAATTGATTGGTTCCTGAATCTTCCGTCGCCCATTCTTTTACATAGGCAATACGCAGCGGTTCATCAGCTTGAACCGCTTTGGCAAAAATATTCTTATTGGTAAGCACATCTAATAACGCCGCAGCTTGGGCAACTGTTTGCGCCATTGGTCCTGGCGTATCTTGGCTAGCGCTAATTGGGATCATCGCATCTCGTGGAATTGAGCCTACTGTTGGCTTTATACCGACGCAGCCATTGAGCGATGCCGGACAAACGATCGAACCATCGGTTTCACTACCGACCGCCATCTCAACAATCCCAGCACCAACTGCTGCTCCAGAACCAGATGACGAACCACCAGCGCTGTGCCCATGTTTCCAAGGATTTGCAGTTAGCCCGCCGACTGCCGACCATCCACTTGTTGATTTTCCAGAACGAATATTGGCCCACTCTGAAAGATTTGTTGCCCCAATGATCGTTGCACCTGCCGCGCGTAGCCGCCTAGCGATCGTTGAATCACGAACAACTTCGGTATCTTGCAGCGCTAGTGAACCCGCAGTGGCCGGTAGACCAATTGCCTCGATATTGTCTTTAATCAAAATTGGAACCCCAGAAAGCGGACCTTCTTTTTCGTTGAACTCTAGATCTTTGGTCAGCGCTAAAACCGAATTGAGGCGATATCCGCTCTGATCTATCTCAGAGACTTTCTTTAGCGACTCTTCAATCTTTTGAAAGTCCACCTATGAACTCTGGCTTTCAATAAAGATACGGGAGTTTTCGAAGATGATTTCTGCATCGTAATCAAGTGTTGCAACGTGGTAACTATTGGTGAGTTCAATGCGTTGCTTAATTCGCGAGCCAACGCCCTTCATGATTATCTCTGTATTGGAAACTGGCAAGGTGTGATCATCAACGCTGTGGAAAAGCTGCATGGGCACAGTGACATCGTGCAAACGTTCGCGCGTATATTTGAGCATCTGCAGCAATTGATAAACGCCTCGAGTCGGAAGTGCGTCGTAGCCCCATTCAGTGACCCCGGGACGTTTAATGTCATCGCCGACGGATTTACGCAATTTCTGGAAACGCGATAAGAAGAAGGCAACTTTTGGCCCAATGAACTTCACATGAATCATCGGGTTAACCAGAATGATTCCGGACAATTTATGGGAACTTTTAGTGGCGACATTTAGCGTTGTGCCACCACCCATCGAAAGTCCGCAGATAAATACCTTGGTGCATGTCTTAAAGATTTCGGATAATTCAGCTTCTAACTTTGCCGGCCATTGCTGCCACTTAATCTCATTTAAGTCTTCCGGTTTTGTGCCGTGACCCGGTAACAATGGAACTCGTACCGTGTAGCCCTTTTGATTTAAATACTCAGCCCAAGGACGCATTGCCGCTGGCGAGCCGGTATACCCATGAACGAGAACTACACCAATTTCTTTATTTGCCCCTGAACCAGCTGCTGACCAATCAGCAACTAAACCATTCGGTGCGCCAAGAACTGTCATAACGCAAGCGTACTAAGTACTTACTGTCAGAGCGATGTATTAGCCTTACATTTATGTTGGGTGCCGATCGCTTATTAGTTGATGTGCCCTTTGTAGTCTTTGATCTTGAGACATCCGGAGCTGCACCATCCACCGGCGCTGCGGTTACCGAAATTGGCGCAGTAAAAGTTCTAGGCGGATCGGTTCTTGGTGAATTTCAAACCTTCGTTAACCCCGGCCACTTTCTCTCAGATTTCATAACCTCACTTACGGGAATCACCGATTCCATGTTGCTTAACGCTCCCACCATTGATCAAGTACTGCCTACCTTTTTAGACTTTCTGGGGCCAGGGCACGAAACAGTTCTCGTTGCACATAACGCACCTTTTGATATGAGCTTTATGAAAGCTGCAGCCATTGCTCACGAATATCCCTGGCCCGACTATAAAGTCGTCGATACCGCCCGTGTGGCCCGTTACGTTCTAGATCGTGACGAAGTTCCCAATTGCAAGTTATCGACCCTAGCCCCATTTTTTGGTTCGAATACCTCACCAACCCATCGCGCGCTAGACGATGCTCGTGCAACTGTTGATGTTCTGCACGGAATCTTCGAACGTCTTGGCTCACACGATGTGACAACACTTGGCCAGTTACTAGAATTTAAAAGAAAACGCGCCCGTCGCCCGTTAGATTAATTTGCAGATAAAGACTGGCTTAGGACTACCCAACGATTTAATAAGCCAGCAGCTGCCCCGCTATCTACTGCTGTGATCGCCTTCGTCAGAGATTTCGAAATTCGCTCGTGAATACCTTGTGACATGTCGCCATCAAAGGCTGCAATCGCTGCCGCCGCATTTAATAAGACCGCATCGCGCGGTGCCCCTTTTTCGCCAGCAAAAATTGCTTTTGTGATTCGCGCATTCTCGTTGGCATCTCCCCCAACAAGAGCTGCTATCGGAGCGTTCTCCAAACCAAAATCTTTAGCATCAATTCGATCGCTGGTGATTTCACCATTTCCTAACGTTAAGACTGAAGTACTAGTTGCAAGAGTGATCTCATCTAAACCATCATCGCCACGAAAGACGAAACCCTCAACGCCGCGGTCAGCTAAAACTTGAGCCATCACTAAATGCATACGTTCATTAGCTACTCCTATGGCGGCAGCTTTTGGCCGCGCTGGATTAGCAAGAGGTCCCAGAATATTGAAGACGGTCGGTGTACCTAATTCTTTGCGAGCAGGAGCGGCAAAACGCATGGCCGGATGAAAGACGGGGGCGAAACAGAAACCAATCCCAAGATCGGCAACTGTTCTGGCAACCTTTGCACCATCTAGGTTTATCGCGACGCCAAGTGCTTCAAGCAAATCACCAGCACCAGATTTTGATGAGGCAGCGCGGTTGCCATGCTTTACAACCCGCGAACCAGCAGCTGCGGCGATTATCGCTGCTGTTGTTGAAATATTTATCGTGTGAGCGCCATCTCCACCTGTACCAACGGTATCAACTGCGCGCTCTGCAATTTTAATTGGAGCACACTGTAGATACATCTGCTCAACCAGCGCCCCGACTTCTTCAGGGGTTTCGCCTTTGCTTTTAAGAGCTAATAAGAAACGTTTTAAAACTTCTTTATCGGTGCGGTCTTCTAAAACTTCGCGCATAAGAAGTTGCGCCTCCTGCGGGGCAAGATCTAAACCACTTTCCAACTTTGAGATAGAGGCATCCCAATCGATGGCGCTCATTGATAACCCTTAATTAAGAAATAGCTGCTGCGGTGTGTGATCGCATTAAATCTGCAACCGTATTGGCCAAGGTAAATGGATCGATTGGATGGATGACGCTTGCTTCTGCGCGCGACCAAGCAGCGAGCCAGGCATCTTCGCGGCGACCAGTAATCAATAGAACTGGCGGGCAGTTAAAGACTTCATCTTTAAGTTGACGAGCAATTCCCATGCCGCCCTCTGGAACCGCCTCACCATCTAAGATAAATAAATCTGCACGCAATTGACCCGTGACGCTCTTGCGATCCACAAAGGCGCGAAGGGCGGGACCGGTTGCAAACTCTTCGATCTGATGTTCTGGCAAGTCATCGCTGACGCGTTTTCCAAGGGCTGCAACTATGGAGGCGCGTACTGAAGCGTCATCGGAATAGACGATGATGATCGGCTTGTGGGTTGCGGACATGGCCCAAGTCTAATCAAAGCCGCCCCGTAGAACTGACCGATATCTTCGGGAAAAGAGCGTGACCCGTTTCACCTAAATCTGACGAATTTAGGGGCTGGAACTAGAGCTCTAAATAGGTAGGTGAGCGTACTTTCAGGGATACTTGCCCCCATGACCAGTTCAACGATCGCAGCTCCACACAAGATAACCCGCCCTAATTTGGTGGCAGTCGGAACTATCGTCTGGCTCTCGAGCGAATTAATGTTCTTCGCCGCTCTATTCGCTATGTACTTCACAACTCGCGCAGTTCAAGGTCCAGCGATTTGGTTGAAATCAACAGAAATTCTAAATATTCCTTTTGCAGCGCTAAATACAACAGTGCTTGTTCTGTCATCAGTAACCTGCCAATTCGGTGTCTTTGCAGCCGAACGCTTTCAAGCCAAGCGCACCGGATCGGTTTTCAATATCAAAGCTTGGGGAATGCGCGAATGGTTCTCGCTAACTTTCTTGATGGGCGCATTCTTTATCGCCGGACAGATTTACGAATATGCCAGCTTGGTTACAGAAGGCCTAACTCTTTCATCGGCTGCGTATGGGTCAGTTTTCTATATCGCAACCGGGTTCCACGGTCTGCACGTTACCGGCGGCTTAATCGCATTCTTGATTGTCATGGTTCGTGTTTCAAAAGCTCGTCGCTTTACTCATAACCAAGCAACGACCGCAATCGTCGTTTCTTACTACTGGCACTTTGTTGACGTTGTATGGATTGCTCTCTTCTCAGCGATTTATTTGATTAAGTAAGAACCTACAGAAAAGAAACGGAAAAAATACCTTGAAGCGTCTCTCTCGATTCCGCAGACACCGTGCGGTTGCGCCACTTCTCTTGGTTCTGGCTCTCTTCTCAATAGGAACAACATTCTCAGTCGCCGGAGCTGCGACAAGTACCCCAATCACCGCCGCTGAAAAAAGCGCGCTAATCGACGAAGGTAAACAACTATTTCTAAAGGGCTGCTCTTCCTGTCACGGTTTAAATGCAGAAGGTGGCGGAATTGCTCCTTCTCTAATTGGAGTCGGTGCAGCATCGGTTGATTTCCAAGTTGCAACCGGACGCATGCCAATGGCCGATATGAGCACTCAAGCCATGCGAAAGAAGCCGGTCTATAACGAGAAGCAAGTAGAAGCTTTGGCCGCCTATGTTGCATCGCTTGCACCTGGTCCTGCTGTTCCAAGTGAATCTCAATTAAATTACGAACGCGACGGTTCAACCGCTGAAGGTGGCGAACTCTTCCGCACCAACTGCGCGATGTGCCATAACTTTGCTGCGCAAGGTGGCGCGCTGACACAAGGTAAATATGCGCCAACTTTGATGGGCGTTGAACCACGTCATATCTATGAAGCGCTAATCACAGGGCCGCAATCAATGCCGGTCTTCTCCGATAAGACCATTACGCCTGCGGAAAAACTCTCAATTATTAAATGGATTAAAGCTGCTGAAGCAGAACCTCAGCTAGGTGGGGCAGCGCTCGGTCGCGTTGGACCAGTTACTGAAGGACTTCTAGTTTGGACACTTGGACTCGGGCTATTAGTTGGCGTCGCAGTCTGGCTAGCGATGAAGGCGAGATAAATAATGTCTAACGAAATCGAAGCGATTAAAGATCCTGGTTTGCCGGCTCACGTACATCGTCGCGCTGATACCGATCCAAAAGCGGCGAAGAAGGCTGAACGCCAAGTTGCCATTCTCTTCCTCTTATCCGCACTCGGAACAGTCACTTTAATTGGTTCTTACATCTTCATTCCACAAGATCTATTTATCTTCTTCCCAGTTCTCGGCAACACAAATGCACACCAACTATTTCTCGGATTAGGAATGGCGGCATCTCTTTTCTTTATCGGAATGGGCGCTATTCACTGGGCTAAAACTTTGATGCCTGATGAAGAAGTAATTATCCAACGCCATGAATTCAGATCGCCAGATGAAGATCGCGAAGATTTTGTAGCAACTGCTAAAGCAGGAGCTGCTGCTGCAGGACTTGGACGTCGTTCATTAATCAAACGCACTCTCGGTCTTTCTCTTGGCCTGGCCGGTCTCTCTCCACTTATTTTGCTCCGCGATCTTGGGCCGTTACCAGGAAATGAACTATCAAAGACTTCGTGGAAAGCTGGAACTCGTTTGGTAACAGACCCCGGTGATCGTCCAATCCGTGCCGAAGATTTAGAAGTTGGCGCCGTGGCGCAGACCTTGCCTGAGATTTCAGCTGGTGCGCATCGCGCCCTTTCAGATATTGGTAAAGATGCAGTACTACTTATCCGCCTGCGTCCAGAAGAATTTAATTTGGACGCCGAACGCCTTTCTTGGACACACGAAGGCATTATCGCCTTCTCAAAAATCTGTTCCCACATGGGTTGCGCGGTTGCGTTGTACGAGCAACAGACTAAGCATTTGCTCTGCCCTTGCCATCAGTCCACTTTTGACGTTACCCGCGCTGCCAAAGTCATCTTTGGACCAGCGGCTCGACCACTGCCTCAACTCGCGATAACTGTAGATTCCGAGGGATACTTGGTCGCGAAACAACCATTTACCGAACCTGTAGGACCTAGCTTCTGGGAGCGCTCATCATGACAGCACGTGAAAGAATCGCAGGAAATGTCGCCAACTATGTTGACGAGAGAACTGGCGCTGCCAAATGGATGAAGAAAAATTTAACTAAGGTCTTCCCTGATCATTGGTCATTCTTACTAGGCGAAATCGCGCTGTACTCATTCGTTATCTTGTTGCTCTCTGGCACATTCTTAACATTCTGGTTTGATCCATCACAACGTGAAGTTATCTACGATGGCGGATACCAACCACTATCTGGTTTAAAGATGTCAGCGGCTTACGCCTCTACTCTGCACATCTCCTTTGAGGTTCGTGGCGGACTCTTGATGCGCCAGATCCACCATTGGGCCGCGCTTATCTTTATGGCAGCAATTGTTGTTCACTTGATGCGCGTTTACTTCACTGGAGCATTCCGCAAGCCACGTGAATTTAACTGGATTATCGGTGTTGGACTTTTAACTCTTGGAATCGTAGAAGGCTTCCTTGGATACTCACTTCCCGATGATCTACTTTCCGGAACAGGTATCCGTATCGCTGAGGCAATTATTCAAGCGCTTCCTTTAGTCGGTTCTTATCTAGCTTTCTTTGCTTTCGGTGGAGCATTTCCTGGTGAAGCATTTATTCCACGTATCTACACCGTTCACGTGCTCTTGCTCCCAGGTGCATTCCTTGCGCTGATTACAGTTCACTTAATGCTGGTCTGGTACCAGAAGCACACCCAATATCCGGGTCCAGGACGCACCGAGAAGAACGTTGTCGGTTATCCATTACTTCCGGTCTATATGGCAAAAGCTGGCGGGTTCTTCTTTATCGTCTTTGGTGTTACCGCTTTCCTTGGCGCAGTTGCATCGATCAACCCGATTTGGTTATACGGTCCTTACACGCCAGGACAGATTTCAGCTGGCTCACAACCCGATTGGTATATGGGATGGCTCGATGGATTGGTGCGCATGTCTCCTCCGCTTGAAACACATGCGCTTGGCCACACCATCTCTTGGAATATTTTGATTCCTGGGTTAATCGTTCCAGGAATCTTGTTTACCGGCATGGCTCTCTATCCATTTATCGAAAGTTGGATGACTGGCGATAAGCGCGAGCATCACTTACTCGATCGCCCACGCAATGCGCCAAACCGCACCGCACTTGGCGTTATGTCACTTACCTTTATGTTGGTAGCACTCATCAACGGTGGTAATGACATCATCGCGACAACATTCCACCTAACGATCAATCAAATTATGTGGTTCTCGCGAATTGCAATCTTTGTGTTACCACCACTTGCCTTCGTGATTACAAAGCGCCTGTGCCTATCGCTACAACGCGCTGATCGTGATCTAGTTCTGCATGGTCGCGAAACTGGTCGTTTGGTAATGATGCCGCATGGTGAATTCGTGGAAGTCCACGAGCCGATCTCACCTGAGAAGGCTTGGCTATTGACGCAACATGAGCAACAACCGGCGCTGGCTTTAGAAGAGAACGATGCGCGTGGAGTACGTCGCCCAGGAGCGCTCAAGAATAAGTTACGTGCCCGCCTAAGCAGAGCTCATGCCGTAGCTATTCCAAAGGTAACTGCCGAAGATCTCAAGGAGATCGAGCACCACTAGCTTTCGCAGAGCGCCTTTAACTGCACCAAGCTCTTAGCCATCCACTTCGGATTACGTTCTATCGCCCCGGTTGCATCGAGCCATTTTCGTGCAAACCATGGGATGTTGCTGCCATCAAAGCTCTCGGTTACCTGCGTTCTGCCGCCTCCGAGATCCGCGAGTTCGTAATTCCAACTCCATTTCATCAGGTGACACCACGCAATCTTGTGACCTTCTTCAAAGACAAGCACAGTATTTGTAATGCGATACGGCAGCTTTATCTTCATCTCCATTCCAAACTTCGCTCCCAAACTCAGTCGCTTCGGTCCGGAAATATTTTGCTGGATCGTGCCCGAACCATCGAAGAGTTGGTGAGATCGTGGATCGGCAATTAGATCAAAGATCTTTGCCGCTGGAGCATTAATAACAATTCTCGCTGCGGTTTTGCGCGGATGGCTTAATTGCAGAATTTCAGCGCGGATTTTCTCCATAGAGTTAATCTAGGATCAAAAAGCGCTAGTGAGAAGCGTTTTCAGGAAGTGGCTTCTCATATTCTGTAACAAAACCGATAATGCTAATTACTAGCGCACCGAGTGAGATTAGAGTTAGCCACCAACCAATGAGCAGTGATAAACCAAGCGCCATCGCACTGAGCGCAACCGGAAGTGGCCACCAAGAATGCGGGCTGTAGAACCCTAACTCTCCTGCGCTATCTGCAATTTCTGCAGTAGGACGATCTTCGGGAAGATCATGGCCAATTCGCTTTGCGGTGAACCATAGATAGAAACCAACCATGCCTGCTAAGCAAGCCGCCAAGATCATTCCAGTTATTCCTACTGGTTCTCCCCCGACGAAATAGTAAACAATCGCCATAATTACATAGAAAATTGAGAGGCCGGTGAAGAGGCGCCAGTTGGCTTTCATTAGTGTCCTTCGGTCTTAATGTGTGGATGATGTAAATCAAAAGCTGGGCGCTCAGAGCGGATGCGTGGCATCGTCAAGAAGTTATGGCGCGGTGGTGGGCAAGATGTAGCCCATTCCAGAGATGAGCCATAGCCCCAAGGATCGTCGCAATTTACCAAAGGTGATTTACGAGTAATCCAAACATTTACAAAGAATGGGATCATCGAAAGGGCTAGTAACGCTGATCCGATCGTTGAGATTGTGTTCATGGTCGTAAATCCATCGGTTGAAAGGTAATCGGCGTAGCGACGTGGGAAGCCCTTAATACCTAACCAATGCTGAATTAAAAATGTTAAGTGGAAGCCAAAGAATAAAGTCCAGAAGTGAATCTTTCCAAGGCGTTCGTTAAGCATGCGACCGGTCATCTTTGGCCACCAGAAATAGAAGCCCGCAAACATCGCAAAGACAACTGTGCCGAAGAGTACGTAATGGAAGTGAGCCACAACGAAGTAAGAAGCAGAGACAGCGAAATCAAGCGGTGGTGACGCCAAGATGATGCCGGTCAATCCACCGAATAAGAAGGTGACCAGGAAGCCCATCACCCAGAGCATCGGTGTTTCAAAAGTTACATTGCCTCGCCACATCGTGCCGATCCAGTTAAAGAACTTCACACCGGTTGGGATTCCGATTAAGAAGGTCATAAATGAGAAGAAGGGCAAAAGTACTTGTCCGCTAGCGAACATATGGTGGGCCCAAACTGCAACAGATAGCGCCGAGATAGCAATCGTCGCTGCAATCAAACCTTTGTAACCAAAGATTGGCTTGCGGCTAAAGACCGGCAAGATCTCAGTTGCAATACCGAAGAATGGCAGCGCCAAGATATAAACCTCTGGGTGGCCAAAGAACCAGAATAAGTGTTGCCACAACATCGCTCCACCGTTTGCGGGATCGAAAAGGTGTGAGCCAAAGAGGCGATCAGATTCCAAACCAAGCAACGCGGCTGCAAGAGGCGGGAAGGCGAGCAGAACAAGAATTGAAGTAAGAAGAACGTTCCAAGAGAAGATAGACATACGGAACATCGTCATACCTGGAGCGCGCATTGTAAAAATAGTTGTAATGAAGTTAACGCCACCCAAAATAGTTCCGAGACCGGAAACTGCAAGGCCGATCACCCAGAGATCTCCACCGATACCTGGCGAATATGTTGAGTTTGCCAGCGGC
This sequence comes from Actinomycetota bacterium, assembly GCA_037140155.1. GTDB lineage: Bacteria > Actinomycetota > Actinomycetes > Nanopelagicales > Nanopelagicaceae > Planktophila. The sequence continues at coordinate 5,286 of JBAXFA010000014.1, read as the reverse complement.
GCGTAAGCCGTCCATCCAAATGAAGCTGCGCCACCTGGAGTTAAGAAACCAGCAACTGCGGTGATGCTTCCGAAGAAGAAGAGCCAGAAAGACAACATATTCAAACGCGGGAAGGCCACATCTGCAGCACCGATTTGTAGCGGCATGATTACGTTAGCAAAACCAACAAAGAGCGGTGTTGCAAACATCAAGAGCATGATCGTGCCGTGCATTGTGAAGATCTGGTTGTACTGCTCGTTACTTAAAAATTGCATTCCGGGACGCGCTAATTCTGCGCGCAAAATCAGAGCTAATAGGCCACCGATTAAGAACCAGGCAAAAGTAGTCATTAAATACAGATAGCCGATGGTCTTATGGTCAGTTGATGTAATCCACTTTACAAAGTTCTTACCCTTGGCCGAAGGCGGCATGGGCGCAACGTTTATAGTCGGACGTTCTGCATAAGTTGTCATGCTTGGCTCGCCTTCAGAGTTTCGAGATATGCCTTGTACTCAGTTGGGGTAACAACTTTTACCTTAAAGATCATTTGCGCGTGGTTGCGGCCACAGAGAATGTTGCATCTACCCGGATACGTGCCGAGTTTGTTAGCGGTAAATTCGAGGTGGTTGGTAACGCCCGGCAGGTTCTGCATTTGAATCATGAACGCTGGAATCCAGAAGCCATGAACCACGTCATTTGAGGTAATTGTGTATCGAACTTTTTCACCGAGTGGCACATAGAGAGTAGGTGGCTGCGCAGGAGTTCCAGTAACTATCGCTTTGGCACCAGCTTCGGGGTAAGCAAATTGCCATGACCATTGAATACCTTTAACTTCAATTTCGTGTGCATAAGTCGTGGTCTTCTCGGTGATCTTATGTTCTTTTACTGCGGTGAAGTAGAAGAGAACGGCAACGATAATAAAAGGAATTAAGGTGTAGGCGATTTCAACTGGGATGTTGTACTGCGTCTGCTTTGGAAATTCACCCTTACCTGCTTTGGCGCGATGGAAGACCGCTGGCCACAGAATCAAAATTAAAGTAAATACACCGACGACAGCGGCGGCGATCCAAGCGCCTTGCCATAGAGATAGCGAAGTGTCATTAACGCTGGTTACGCCTTCTTCAAATCCAAGTCCAGAGACTTTTGCGCATCCCGTTAGAAGTAGGGCAAGGGGCGCAAGAAGTAGCGCCCGAAAGATTGGACGCGATGGCTTTACAGACATGTGGCTAAGGATAGTGCTGCATTTCCCTCATCGCCTCCTTGACTAGTAGCGTTCGCGGGGTGGTTCCAGTCACAGGAAATTTCCAAGCAGAGACGGCGTTAAATCCGCTGGCTCAAGCAGCGCTCTTGGCTGCCTTTGATTCTGGCTGGGCCGATCCCAAGAAGATCGGACAGAGCCCTAGTAAAGCCGCGATATTGCGAAATAACGCACTGGAATCGATTGCCCATAGATTAGGAATCGCTGTCGATCAAATTGAAATCACAGGCGAAGTCGGCCTGAGCTACTTTTTATCGCTGGCTGGATTCCTGAGCCCTGAAAAAAACCTTTACTACGGCGCAGGCGATCGCAGCGGAGTGATCGCGACCGTGCGTTCGCACCAAGGCCCAATAAGTGAAATTCCGCTGCAAAAAGATGGGCGTTTAGATTTTGCGAAAGTTTCGCTAACAGATAATTCCGTTCTGGCCTTTCAGTTGGCAAATGGTGAAAGCGGTGCAATCAATACCTTGCCGGAACAACTGCCTAGTGACCTTCTCATTGCAATCGATGCCACCGCATCCGGTGCGCGAATTCCTCTGCCGCAAAGTTTTTCTAGCGCAGCTTTCGATTCACGCGCCTGGGGCGGTCCCGCAGGCCTTGCGATAGTTGCCATCAAAAATTCCGCACAATGGAAGAACCCACTCCCCCATATTTCTAGCGCCCGCCGAACATATGGCACTTATTCGCTCCCGTTGTTACTGGCTAGCGCCGTCGCCTTAGAGAATTTTGAAGATGACGCGATAACTATTCGCAATCAAAACTTAAAGATTCGAAAGGCCATAAGGGCCGCTCTTCCCGAAACGCTAATTGCTGGTGATCTCGATATTTCAATGCCCCATCTGCTTTCTATGGTCTTGCCGCGAACTAATGGCGAAGAAGTCTTGCGCGCATTGGCTGCCAAAGGTTTTGCAGTTGATTCAGGCTCGGCATGCACAGCGATGAATCTGCAACCAAGCCACGTTTTAGCGGCTATGGGACTTCCTACAGATGGAAATATCCGAATCGCGATTCATACAGGTGTAACAGATAACGAAATTGATTCGTTAATTACCGCGTTACTAGATGCGGTTCAATCTCTGCAGCTGAACTAGCGCCGTAAGCTTGGCTAAAACGTTCTAAAAATTCTGCTTTAGTAAAGCGATACTCCTGGGTTCCGGTCGTCTCAATTACATAAGTTGCGATCATCGCGCCTAGTTGTGCGCATCTTTCGTGCCCTAGACCCCAAGCAAGACCGGCAACAAAACCTGAACGAAACGAATCGCCAACGCCTGTTGGGTCTACCTTGCCCTTCTCCTTTGGACAACCAATCTTTATTGTCTGGCCAGAAACGGATTCCACGCGCGCACCATCTGAACCTAAAGTCACGATGCGATATTTAACTTTCTCCAGAATTTCGCGATCGCTCCAGCCGGTTTTTTGGATAGCGAGGGCTAGTTCGTACTCGTTTAAAAATAGGTAGGTGGCGCCAGTGATTAACTGCTTAATCTCTTCTCCGCTCATGCGCGCCATCTGCTGAGATGGATCGGCAGCGATTGCGATACCCATCTCGCGAGCTACTTCTGTGTGGCGCAGCATCGCTTCTGGATCATCTGGTGAAATAACTATTAAGTCCAACTTGCCAGTCTTCTCCATAATCGGAGCGAGTTCGATGTTGCGCGCCTCCGACATCGCACCTGGAAAAAATGAAGCGATTTGATTAAGTTCGGTATCAGTTGTGACCATGAAGTGGGCAGTGTGTAGCGTCTTAGAAATCAGAACATGCGAAGTATCAACGCCATGACGAACCAACCAGGCATCGTAATCTGGCCAATCAATTCCTACGGCGGCAATGAGAATTGGGTTTAAGCCCAAGACGCCCATTCCATAGACGATATTTGCCGCGCATCCTCCGCGACGAACTTCCAGTCCATCGACTAAAAATGAGAGCGACACTTTTTCAAGAGATCCGGCGACGAGCGAGTCAGTAAATTTTCCTGAGAAGGTCATTAAATGATCAAGACCAACCGAGCCTGCAACGCCGATTTTCATAAAGTTATTTTAAAGAGAGGGTTTGGCTTTAATTAAATGAATCGCCGCAAGCGCAAGAACCTTGCGCATTTGGATTATCAATAGTGAAGCCTTGCTTCTCGATAGTGTCGACGAAATCGATAGTTGCACCCATCAGGTATGGATCGCTCATCTTGTCTACGACAACTTTGACAGCGCCAAATTCGCGGGCGATATCGCCTTCTTGGTTACGGTCATCAAAATAGAGCTGGTAACGAAGACCTGAACATCCACCTGGTTGTACGGCCACACGCAGGTAAAGATCGTCACGACCTTCTTGCGCTAGTAGTGCGGCGACCTTGGCGGCAGCAACATCAGTAAGAGCAATCGAAGTTGAGATTGCTGTTTCGGCCGATGGAGTGGTTGTCTCAGTTGTCATAGCGCTAGCCTACCCGCCCTACTGAGTCGACGCGACAGCAACGCCATTTATAAGCGAGAATGTGGCCATGTCCACATCTCAAAGCGGGTCTTTGACCGACTTGTTGCTCCTTGGCCGTGGCCAAGATCTTGCATCAGAACGTGGCGTCTCATGTACCGGAGAACTACCTGAAGCCAGCGATCCCGAATTAGTTTCTCGTGCTCGTATCGCCCGTGTTGCCCTTGGCGATCGCGCACTTGTTTTAGGCCATCACTATCAACGTGATGAGGTAATCGAATTTGCAGATTTAACAGGTGATTCATTTAAGTTGGCACAGGCAGCGGCTGCGCAATCATCGGCCGAATACATTATTTTCTGCGGCGTTCACTTCATGGCAGAAAGTGCAGATATTTTAACTTCAGCAAGTCAGAAGGTGATTCTGCCCGATCTAGCCGCTGGTTGCTCAATGGCAGATATGGCAACGGCGAATCAAGTTCAAGAATGTTGGAACCAACTCTCTTCAATCGGAATTGCAGATAAAACGATTCCAGTTACCTACATGAATTCATCTGCTGCGATAAAGAGTTTTACCGGCGAACACGGTGGCACTATCTGCACCTCATCTAATGCCAAGAAGAGTATGGAATGGGCCTTCACTCAAGGCGAAAAAATTCTCTTTCTTCCTGATCAACATCTGGGTCGAAATACCGCTGTCTTATCGCTCGGCCTTGCTCTCGAAGATTGCGTTCTTTGGAATCCTTGGAAGCCGATGGGTGGCCTAACCTCGGAACAGTTACATGCGGCAAAAGTAATTTTATGGCGTGGACATTGCTCGGTTCACGGGCGCTTCAGCGTTGAGTCAGTCAATGAGGTTCGAAAGCGAGTTCCTGGAGTAAAAGTTTTGGTCCACCCCGAATGCCAAAATGAAGTCGTATCGATCGCAGATGTTGTCGGGAGCACTGAAGCAATAATCCGCGCAGTTGAGAATTCTCCGGCAGGTAGTAAATGGGCGATCGGAACTGAATTAAATTTAGTTTCTAGATTAGCCAAGAACCATCCTGATCAAGAGATCGTATTTTTAGATAAAACAGTCTGCTACTGCTCAACCATGAACCGGATCGATCTACCCCACCTGGTTTGGGCGATGGAATCACTAGTTGCAGGCCATGAGGTTAATCAGATAAAAGTTGATCCCGAGACTGCTCGCTTCTCAAAGTTGGCTCTAGAGCAGATGCTCGCTCTATAGTTTGGCTCATGACCACACCAGAAGATAACTCCCAGAAAAAGGGACGCCCAACTCCAAAGCGCAAAGATGCGCAAGCAACTAACAAGATCTCTTCTTTGGCTCCTGCATCAACCAAGGCCGAAAAAGCGCGGGCGAAAGATGCAGCTCGCGCCGCACGCATTTCACAACGCGCGGCATATCTTCGTGGCGATGAATCTGCACTCCCTGCACGCGATCGCGGTCCAGAGAAGAAGCTAGTTAGAAACTTAGTTGATTCACGGCGTTCGATCGGTGAGTACTTTCTGCCGGTAATCGGCTTCGTTCTAATTCTCTCGCTAATTCCAATCGCTGCATTCGCCCTTGCTGGAATCATAATTATGTATGGCGTTCTGCTCTTCTCAATTGTTGATGGCTTCTTTT
>JBAXFA010000013.1:0-21547 GCA_037140155.1 Actinomycetota bacterium | reverse complement strand
TACACCTATATCAAATAAGGGGAAAATTAATGAAAGTTTCAATGCTCGCAAAATCTGCAGCAGTTGCACTTGTTTTTGGGCTTGTCGCATCGACACCAGCTCACGCAGTTGATCTATCAGGCTCAGGCGCTTCATTTCCTGCCGGTCTAATCGAAGCTTGCAAGGCTCCATATGCTGCTTCAGGTGCAGGTAACACATACGCATACGCAGCATCAAGCTCAGGAACTGGCCGCGGAAACTCAGATAAGTCAATCGGAGATTTCTGGTTCTCAGACTCTGCATACACGGCTGCAACAAAGCGCGCATCATTGATCCACGTGCCAGCAGTTGCTGCTCCAATCGGAATCTTGCACAACCTTCCATCACGTAATGAACTAGCACTCTCAGCATCAACAATCGCTGGAATCTTTGCGGGAACAATCACACGTTGGAACGATCCAGCGATCATCAAAGATAACAACCGCGCTTACAACAAGATTGTTTACAAGACAAAGGGTGGTGTAATCGTTAAGGATGCACAGGGCAATCCAGTAATTGCTCAAACAATCCCAACAACAACTCGTTATACACTTCCAGATAAGCCAATCAAGGTTATCTACCGTTTTGAATCATCAGGTACTTCAGAAAACTTCACTAACTACCTGAACAAGACAACTCCAACTGTTTGGCCAAATGCCAAGAACGGTACATTCGCAACTTCATTCCCAGGTAACTTGAACTCACCTGAGAACCTAGGTCGCATGGTCAGCGCATCATCTTCAACAGGTGTTGCACAGCTTGCCGCAAAGACCCCTTACTCAATCACATACGCAGAAACAAGCTACGCAGCAGCAAATAGACTAAAGATTGCTTCTGTAATCAACGCAACTGGTAACGCAGTTGCTCCAACTTCATCATCTGTAGCAGCGTTCTTGTCACAAGCATCAATGGACTCAAATGGAATCGTTACATTTGACTATGCAACCAAGGAAAAGGGCGCATACACACTTGGTATCGTTTCTTACATGCTTGCAGATACCGCATACCCAACTAAGGCACAAGCAGCTGCTGTTAAGTCAGTTGCGGAATTCCTAGTTAGCTCAAAGTGCGCAACAACTGTTGGCGGCCCTCTAGGCTTCGCAACTCTTGATGGAGAATTCCTCAAGAAGGCGCAAGCCCAGATTGCAAAGATCGGTTAATTTCTAACCTTTCAACTAAGGGAAACGGCCAGGGAAACCTGGCCGTTTTTCTTTTCCCCTAAACTCCAGATATGAAGATTCGCTTGGCAAAGCCTGAAGATATTGCAGATATCCATCGCTTGATTTATGAGCTCGCTGTTTATGAAAAAGCGCCAGAGCAGATGGTTGCAACAGTTGATCAAATAAATGGATCTCTCTTCAATGATAATCCAGTCGCATTCTGTCACGTTGCCGAAGTTGACGGAAAAATCGTTGGTATCGCGTTGTGGTTCTTAAATTACTCAACTTGGCTGGGTAAGCCCGGTATCTATTTAGAAGATCTATTTGTACAACCGGAATACCGTGGCCACGGAATTGGTAAGGGCTTTATGAAGACCTTGGCGCAACTTTGCATCGAACGCAGTTACGAGCGTTTCCAATGGTGGGTCCTGGATTGGAATGAGCCATCGATTGAGTTCTATAAATCACTTGGCGCAGTTGCCATGGATGAATGGACAGTATTTAGGTTATCGGGAGATGCGCTAAAGAAATTTGCTAGCGAGTCTTAACGACACGAAAGTTTGCCAGCGTTGGATCTGTGGCATAGGCGATTCGGACACCAGCTTTTTGTGAGGCAATTAGACCACTGACAATTTGCTCGGTTAAGACTTCACCTGGCGCAACAACCGCAACGCCTGGGGGATAGGGCGCAATTAGATCCGCTGAGGTGCGACCAATTGCTGTCGATGCCGAAACGAGCTCGGTATCGGCAAAGTAGGCATCGCGCATAGAAATTGCGACTTGAGGAATTACCGACCAACTAAGCGCAGTGGCACTTTCACGGGGTGGGCTAGATACCTTCTTTAAAATAGTTACTAAGACCATCGCCAGCTTTTGAAAATCTTCTTTGGTGTCGGCCAAGGTCGCTAGAAATACCAAGGTGTCGCGATCGGCCATTTCTACGCGGATGCCGTTTTCGATAAGCGCGTTCTCAATTTCAACACCGTGGGCGCCTAGCTGATTGGCACGCAGCACAATCTTGGCGGGATCAAAGCGTCCGGCTGGAAAGTCTGATGCGTTTAAGAAGATAGGTAGGTCAAAGTTTGCTTGAACAGCTGCTTTAAATTCAGCGATATTGGCCAACATCGCACCTATTAATTCCGGCCCACGGGTTTGTAGCAACGCGCGCACGGCATCAATAGATGCAAGTGGTGCACCGGCAGGGGAAGTGGTGTGGGTTGTTTCAAAACTTTGTTCTAGGCGATCGGCGCTAAGTAAATTAGTCCGGGCAAGCAATAGCGCTGAGGCGCTGTAACCAGGAAGTGCTTTATGGACGCTAGTAATCAGCGCATCGGCACCGAGCTGCATCACATGTTTTGGCAGATCGGGATGAAATCCAAAGTGCCCACCCCAAGCTGCATCAACAATTACTGGGATTGAATGATCATGTGCTTTCTTAATTAGCGGTGCCAGATCTGAGATAGTTCCCAAATAGCCAGGCTCAGTAAGCAAAAGAGCAATTGGTTTCTGCGTAATGGCGCGTTCTACTTCAGAAAGCGGAATTCCCAACGGCACACCTGTTGTCGCATCGATTTCTGGGGTTAACCAGATTGGTTCAAGCCCTGCTAAAACAAGCGCACTTAAAACAGAGCGATGTGCGGTGCGGCTTAGCGCAACTTTATCGCCGGGTTTACCAAGTGCCAGAATTACTGCTTGGTTGGCGTGAGTTGATCCACCAGTTGAAAAGCGCGCATAATCTGCGCCCCATAATTGCGCAGCAAGTTTCTCTGATTTCTTTAAAACCTGATTGGTTAACTTAATTTCATCTAGGCCGCCGTAAAGCGGAATATCTGTATCGACTACGGCGCCAAGTCCCTGATCGATTTGAGAAGCTCTCTGCTTATGCCCAGGAATTGTGAAAGGGGTGAGATCACCTTCGAAGTAAGACAGATAAGCATCTAGCAACGGAGCGCTCGCGCGCAGTTGAGAGTTGATCTTCACTTGCTGAGCCTAACTGCTCACGGCGCAGAAGTTAAAAGGAAGGCTCTATAATTTCACCATGACCGCAAAGGACCCTCTCCCGCAATCTCGCCATTTAGCCACAGCTATTCCGGGGCCAAAATCACTTGAGTTAATTGCGCGACGTAAAGAGGCGGTCTCTGCCGGTCTTGGCATGGCGATCCCAGCCTTTATCGAACGCGGTGAAGGCGCCATATTGCAAGATGTTGACGGAAATCGAATTATTGATTTAGGTGCAGGTATTGGCGTTGTAAATGTGGGAAATGCTGCACCTCGCGTTGTTGAAGGCGTAATCAATGCGGTTCAAGCATTTACTCACACTAACTTTACGACCGCCCCGTATATGGGTTATGTAGAAGTCTGCGAAGCGCTTAACCGAATCACACCTGGCTCATTTAAAAAGAAATCAATTTTGCAGAACTCAGGCGCAGAAGCAGTTGAAAATGCGATCAAGATTGCGCGCCATTCAACTAAGCGCCCTGCAGTTATTGTCTTTGAACACGCTTATCACGGCCGCACTAATTTAACGATGGCGCTTACTGCAAAGAATCTTCCATACAAGGAAGGCTTTGGCCCTTTTGCTAACGAGATCTATCGCATGCCGATGCCGTATTCGTTCCACTATGAAGGCAACCTTGCAACTATGGCCCAGGATTACTTGGAGCTAGTTACTTCAAAGATTGAGAAAGAAATTGGTGCACATAACGTTGCTGCAATTTTAATTGAACCAATTCAAGGTGAAGGCGGATTCATTGTTCCGCCCAAGGGATTCTTGCCTGGCCTTTCAAGATTTGCTACTGCAAATGGCATCGTATTTATTGCCGATGAAGTCCAAACTGGTTTTGCGCGCACCGGCAAATTATTTGCTTGCGAAGATGAAAACGTTGAACCTGACATGATCATCACCGCCAAGGGAATTGCAGGTGGCTTGCCACTTGCAGCCGTTACCGCGCGTGCTGAAATTATGGATTCATCACATGTTGGTGGCCTCGGCGGAACATATGGCGGAAATCCAATCGCATGCGCGGCAGCCCTTGGTGCGATTGCAACTATCGAAGAAGAGAAATTAGTAGACCGTGCGGTACACATCGGAAAGATTTTGAGTGATTGTCTGAATTCACTAGCTGACAAGTATCCGATCATCGGCGAAGTTCGCGGTCGCGGTGCGATGCAGGCGATTGAACTAGTTGAAGCTGGCACCAAGACTCCAAATCCAGCGGCGATGGCAACAATCATCAAGTACTGCCAGAGCAAAGGCGTTTTAATCCTGACTGCAGGCACATACGGCAACGTAATTCGCTTCTTGCCGCCGATCGTAATTAGCGATGAGCTGCTTAAGGATGCCTTGAGCGTTCTCGAAGAAGCATTCACCACCCTTTAATTTCACCCGGCGCTCTCACCCCCAAAGGGTGATGGCTACTAGCCAATGACACGCCTAATGCCTCACCCTTAGGCGTGGCCAATGATGATTTAACTTTGAACCGGGTGATCCCTGGAGTTGGCCTAACCCGTACCTTGCCACCGGTACTACCCCCAAATTTTCTATCGCGTAAATCAATTCTCGCTGATGTTGCAATTGACCTTGCTGGGCTAACCCTTGTTGCCGCGCCAGCAGGATATGGAAAGACTTCTTTGGTTGCCGAGTACGTTGCAACTTTAGATTTACCGGTCATCTGGATTACCTTCAACGATAGCGATGATGCAAAATCATTTGCTGCCCACTTTGTTCAAGCAATTAGAAATGTATTCCCTGAATTTGGACAATGGTTCTCACTGGATGAAGATGTGGTGCTAAAGGTATTTCTTGCCAAGACTTTACAGGAAATTGGGCAGATTCCTGAAAAGATAGTTTTGGTTTTAGATAATAATCGTGTCAAACAAGGTGATGGCGCACCGTTTGCTGAGCTATATCTGAATCTAGTGCCGGCCAACGTGCACACGATCGCAATTCGCAGAGATATTCCTTCGCAAGCTTTTACACATATTAAATCATTACCAAATATATATATTATTGAAAAGCACGATTTAGAGTTTTCAGATGATGAGATCTCTGTGATAGCACAACAAAAAGCAATATCGCTAGATGAAACATCCAATAGAGAAGCGCTAAAAAATGCCGGTGGTTGGCCCGCCGCCGTGCAGCTGATATTGAATAATATCGCGCGCGGCCGTAAATCAAGTACAAAAGCGGAAATGACTATTGGAAGTTTGGAACAAATTCGATTGCTAGTTGAAGATTTGCTTTCCACGTTAAATTCAGAAGAACGTGAGATCCTTGAAGAGCTTTCGGTAGTTGAGGAATTCTCAACCGAAGAAGCTAGAATAATCCTGCAAGATAAATTTTCAATATCAGTCTTAAATCACTTCGCTAATGAATCACTCTTTATCAAGCACACAGCCGATCCCATTCAAAATTATGCATTTAACTCAGTTGTCAGAGCGGGTCTGGCGATCTCGCCTGCGAGATCCGAGAGCCAGATACAGGCGATTCATCATCGCCTCAGCACTTACTACGCAGAACGTGGCTCATATTTAAAAGCTTTAGAACATGCCAAATCTTCAGGAGACCAAGCAAGTTACAGAACGCTATTTAGGCAAGGGATGCGCCAGCTAATTGCCATTGGCCGCGGCAAGGACTTGTTACAAATGGCAGAGTTTGTCGGAGATTCCACCAAGGCTGGACGCCTAAAGCGTCAAACGGTGGAATTAATAGGGCTAACCGCAGATTTCCAATATCTAAATGCCCAGAGCTTGATCTCCGAGATGCTCTTTACCTCACAGGGAACCGACCTTGAAAACTTTATCAAAAAATTTACAGCAGCAGTCAGCGTTTATATCGATTTTGCTACAGGGCTAACAGAATCCTTAGAAGAGAATGTCTCTATCGCCGTAAGTACCCCTACACACGTAGTTGATTTGGCACCTTTAGATAAAATCTCAATTTTACGAGTTGCGGCAGCAAAAGAGTTGATTTATGACAACTCCAATAAAATTTTAGAGATTGAAAAGCAGGCAAAGGCATTGGCCGCAGGTGACACCAATGCAATGGTTATGTACTTCACAAGTGCGATCCATGCCTGCGCTCTGTTAAATCAAGGTGAGTACAAAGATGCATTCATCGTTGCAAATAACGTTATTTCTATGGCCGAGCGCGAAGGATATGTTGGCATTTTCGGTCCGCTAGATGCGATGTATGTAAAGGCGCGCTGTCTTCTAGAATTTTCCCAGATTGAAGAATCACAATTCCTCTTTGAGCAGATCAGGAATTTAGCGACAACCTGGCACCAACATATTTGGGTCTACGTTGCCGAAAGCTTTATGGCGCGCGATTTAGCTCTGGCAGGTAATTCGGCCTCAGCACTTGAAATAGTGCGTAGTGGACGTGGTCGGGCCTTATCTCTAACTTTTAAGAACGGCTTAGATACCTATTGCGACCTAACCGAGTTATTTATCAAATTCACCATGAAAGATTGGGGTCGCGTCGGTGTTCTGCTAGAGAGGCTACCGAATTTTCTCTTAGTCGAACGAGTGCGAGCTATCTATGAGGTTGCAATCGGAAAGACTCCATCCGAATATATTATTTCAAAATTGCCTATGAGTTCAGCTAAAGAACAGATTTATAGGTATATGGCGCTGGCTGAGGAAAATATTGATCGCGAGAAAGATGCGCTGAAATATATACGAAGCGCGCTAGAAATTGGATCTCGGGTCGGCGCGAAAGAGACATTTTTACGTCAGGATGCATCGTTATTAAACTTGGTCATCCGGATTGCAGGCGATAACCCAACTGTTTATCTAGAAGATCTAACATCTCGGATTCCAGAGCGCCTAAAGGCTAGAAATGAGAATTTAATTGGGCTATCGGCGGCGCTTACTAAACGTGAGTTAGAGATCCTGCGCCACTTAGCAACCGGCAAGCCAATTAGTTCGATAGCGATAACGCTACATATTTCGCAAAATACGATGAAGACTCATTTAAAGAATGTTTATCGCAAAATCGGTGCGGCAGGACGAGATGAAGCGGTCGCTAAAGCGAAGAACCTTTATATTCTCTAAGAAATTTGTGTGGCTTATACTCAAGCCATGGATTTAGATCTGCTGGTTAACCTCCTTGATCTAGCTGGCACCTTTGCCTTTGCGCTGGTTGGTGCGCGCATCGCTGCAAATAAGGGTTTGGATTACGGAGGTATCGCCTTCATTGCTGCGATTGCATCCCTAGCCGGTGGTACATTCCGAAATCTTTTATTGGGGCAGCGTCCGCCTTGGGTATTGCACGGCTGGTTATTTCTTGGAGTTTTATTGGCCGTGGTTATTACTTTAAGCATGAAGCGAACAACACCCGTAGGACGCTTTGCCTTGAGTCTGGACACAATCGGGTTGGCAGTTTGTTCGGTATCGGGCGCACAGTTTGCACTTACCCAAGGTGCTCCATTTGCAGCAGCGGTAATCCTCGGATTAATAGGCGCTGTAACCGGTGGCCTGCTGCGCGATGTTCTTTGCCAAGTAGAGCCCGTGTTATTACATCGCGAGACCATTGGTACTTCGTGCCTCGCTGGTTCTCTGGTGTATGTATCTTGTGATTTTTATGGGCTTAATGAATTAATTTCAGTTGTACTTGGTAGCTTGGTCGTAATTTTAGTTCGCGAGTTCTCAATTAGATTCGATTGGCATCTACCAAAAGTAGGCGGTAAGTAATTGCATAAACTGCAACCGGTGATTGAAACTGATCGTTTAGAACTTCACCACATACGAGGCGATCACCTAGTTGAACTCTTTGAAGTACGCAGCGATTTACCAGCGCTACAAGATAATGACTTCACTAACCCGTTACGTGTTCTAGTTGATTTCCAAGGGCCCTTAGCTTGGCGAGTGCCTCAAGTTAAGGCAGATCCCACTTGTAATAAATGGTTTGTCAGATGGATTGTCCTAAAAGAAAACCGTGAAGTAATTGGCAGCACAAGTTTTCATGGCGCACCCGATAATGATGGCATGCTGGAAATTGGGCTAGGGATTGAGAATGATTATCAGAACCAGGGCTTTGCGCGCGAAGCGCTCTTGGGGATGTGGCGCTGGGCAATCGAATTTCCAGAAGTTCGTACGCTTCGCTACACAGTCAGTCCCGATAACGCACCATCAATTGCAGTCATTAATTACTTTGGCTTTGAGTTAAAGGGCCAACAGATGGACGAAATTGATGGACCAGAGAATATCTATGAGATGAGCGCGGTAGATTTTAAAGCTAGGTGGGGAAGCGTTCAGTAAATTAGTCGCGCGATTGTCCAGATCTATGTGTATAGCGACCTAAGAATTCTTCCTTCAACTCTTTAAAGTCACCATCTAGCAACGCCTGACGCATTTGATCAACTAAGCGCACGATATATCGCTCGTTGTGAATAGTGGCCAATGTAGCGGCGACCATTTCCTTACCGCGGAATAAATGGCACACATAAGCGCGTGTGAAATTCTGGCAGGTATAGCAATCACAATTATCATCAATGGGATTGAAGTCGCGAATATATGGAGCATTGGCGATATTGATTCGCCCCGTGGATGTGTAGACCGCACCAGATCGGGCAATACGCGAAGCCAAAACACAGTCAAAGGTATCTACGCCATTTTCAACGCCCACAAATAAATCTTCGGGGGCTCCTATACCTAGCAAATGCTTAGGTTTACTTTCGGGCAAGGTGCTATTTACCCAGCCAACGATTGTTCCGAGTGCATCCTTATCGAGTGCGCCACCGATACCAAAGCCATCGAATTCGATTCCAGATGATGACATGGCTCCTAAATCACCGGCTGCTTTTTTGCGTAGATCTTCATATTGCGCACCTTGAATAACGCCAAAGAGCGCTTGGTATGGCTTAGCACTTCTTGATTCGGTTAGGCGTTTATGTTCATCCAGGCAGCGAATCGCCCAGTCATAAGTGCGTTCCATAGCGAGCTCTTGATAAGGACGGGTGTTATGCAACGTCGTGCATTCATCAAAGGCGAAGATTATGTCGGCGCCAATTTTATGCTGGATCTGCATCGAAATTTCTGCGGTAAAACGATGCATCGAACCATCTAAATGAGATTTAAAGGTAACGCCATCATCATCAACATGTGCCAGGCGCTCTTTATTTCCGGCAATTACTTGATCGGATCTAAAAGTCTTTGCATCCATCGCCAAGACTTTCTTAAAGCCAACGCCAAGGGAAAGTACTTGAAAACCACCGCTATCGGTAAAGGTTGGCCCGTTCCAATTCATAAATTTAGCTAGGCCGCCGGCTTCATCCAATAGATCAGGGCCAGGTTGTAAATACAGGTGATAGGCATTGGCCAATAGTGCTTGTGAGCCCAAATCTTTCATCGCCTCCGGCAATACTGATTTAACAGTTGCCTTTGTGCCGACAGGAATAAAGGCGGGAGTTTGAATATCACCATGAGGAGTTGAGATTGTGCCAACGCGCGCCAGCGAATTTTCGGCGCTGTGCTTTATTTCAAATGCAAAGTTATTGGACACAAGAGTTATTGTCTCAGATATAGACTGCGCCGATGCTCGCCTCAAAACTGCCCTTTAAAGAGTTCACGGCGCTACTAAACCCACATTCACGACGCATCGTTGCAGGTATTGCCCTAAGTGCAATTGGACGTGGAATGACGCTTTCACTTTTGATGGTCTATCTCCACGATATGCGCGGCTTCACTATTTCTTTTGGTGGTTTATTAATGGGATGGGGCGCCTTCTTTGGGATCGCCTGCACTGCGCCACTCGGGGCTTTGGTAGATCGCATCGGACCGAAGAAGGTAATGCTGGCTGGCCTACTGATTACTGGATTTTCAGCTCTAGCCTTTGCTTTTGTCACAACCCATACCCATGCCTTTATCGCCATGACTCTCTTTGCCTTTGGTGGTCAATGTGTTTGGCCGTCACAAACGGTGATTTTAACGCGCGTTACTCCAGTAAAAGATCGCACCAAGATTTTCGGCTTTAACTTTATGTTGATGAATTTAGGGCTCGGTGTAGGTGGCTTTTTATCATCAATAATCATCCGTGAAGATTCAATCTTTTCCTATCAAATAATGTATTTCATTGATTCGCTGACCTATCTGGTCTTTATCTTCTTTATCTGGGGTCTAGATACCCCGCATGCAGGAAAGTATGTGGCGAAAGAGCACGAGCCATCTAAAGGAAGTTACCGTGAACTCTTTGCCATTAAAGAGTTATCAATTCTGACTATCGCCGGAATTATTCTTTTAACTTTCGGTTACGGTCCGTTGCAATCAGGGCTACCTGTATATGCCACGCAATACCTTGGTTTAGCGCCTAACTGGCTCGGAATCATCTTCGGCGTTAATACCTTTGCCATAGTGATCTTTCAACCGCTAGTACTAAACATCATCAACAAATATTCCAAGTACACAGCGCTAATTGCAGTGGCGCTTATTTGGGCGCTTTCTTGGCTCGCCGTTGGGGTATCTCCGTACCTATCCATGCTGATGGCAGGAATAGCGCTCTGCATAAGCCAATTGATTTTCGCCTTCGGTGAGATGGTCCATGCGCCAACAAGTCCGGCGTTGACACAAGAGTTAGCTCCCGAACATATTCGCGGTCGCGCCAGTGCGCTAACCAGTTTGCAATGGGGGATATCTGGAATTGCAGGTCCGGCAATTGCTGGCTTAATGATTGGCGCAAAGCTAGAACAGCTCTGGGTATTACTTATGGCCTTTGGCGTATTACTGCCGATTCCGCTCTTTGCTTATTTAAAACGGAGAAAGAAATAACCCGCCCTTAACCATTGGCCAGAGCGGGTTCTTTCCTTAATTTATTTAAGCGAGCTTTCCAGTAACTGAAATTAAATTCGCAGTACCGTTAGATAAAATAACTGAAATATCTTCGCCGCTCTTTCCTGGGCAAGATAGCCCCCAAGAGAAAGTTGCGCTTGCGCCGGCTTTTAGTGGCGTAGTTGGTGCGCCTTCCATCTGGTTATCGCCATCGAATATATCTACGCAGGCGCCAGTTGTGGTCGAGCCCTTAACGATCAAAGTTCCTAGATCAAAGTCAGCTGCAGATCCATTAGTAACGCTTAGATTGAAGCGCTCATTAATTTGCCCCGGCAACATTCCAGAAGCAAATTTTCCAGGTGTGAAATGTGTAGGTGATGAGAGTGTGTAACTAACTTTATCTGGGGTTACCACAGGGGCATCAAAGCCACCAGATGCCTGCGGTGTCTCTTCCACATTGGTGACGAGAGTTTGATCATCTACCGTGGCTGCCTTATCTGAACCGCCACATGCGCTGAGAGTTAGCGCGAGGGATATAGCAAGCGCAGCCTTGGATTTGATTGCAAATGACATGGAGCCTCCAAATAAATTCTTTTACTTAAGGTGACTATTTACTACTGCCAAGTATAGAGTAGCCCGCATGTCTCTCAACTCAGAAGTTAGCGAAGAATTTGATGCTTCCGCCAGCGCTGGCGCAGATATCGCAGGACGCAGCCCGCGCCAAATAGCCTGGAGCCGTTTCAAGCGCAATAAAGTTGGAATGACCGCGGCCGGCATCAGTATCTTCTTGCTTAGCGCATCGCTATTTGCGCCGCTTGTCTGCAAACTCCTCGGCATCAATCCATTTGATTTAAATCTTGATGGTTTAGATACCAGTGGAATTCCACGTGGAAAGTACGCGGGTTTTAGCTTTGAACACCCACTTGGATTAGTTCCGGGCACGGGTCGCGATTTACTCGCACAACTTTTATACGGATCTCGTATTTCATTTATGGTCGCCATTGTTACAACTATTACCAGTCTTACGATCGGCTTCTTTGTCGGAATCGTCGGCGGATATTTCCGCGGCCGAGTCGATGGTTACCTAGGTCGTCTCACAGATTTTCTTTTGGCATTCCCTGCATTCTTTATGATTGTGGCGTTAAGTGAGCCAATGGTTGGTCGCATTGAACAAGCTGGAATCGCGCAAGGAAATGGCGCACGTATCGTCTTCTTAATTCTCTTCTTATCATT
Source organism: Actinomycetota bacterium (assembly GCA_037140155.1). Taxonomy (GTDB): domain Bacteria; phylum Actinomycetota; class Actinomycetes; order Nanopelagicales; family Nanopelagicaceae; genus Planktophila. Next base: position 9,371 of record JBAXFA010000013.1, on the reverse strand, counting down.
CTTCGGTTGGCCCGGATTTTCACGGTTGATTCGCTCACAAGTGTTATCGCTGCGCGAACGCGAATTTGTAACTGCCGCGCAAGCGATGGGCGCATCTCGTCGACGCATCATCATGAAAGAGCTTGTGCCAAATCTTTGGGCACCAGTAATTGTGGTTGTCTCGCTTTCGCTTCCCGGATACTTGGCAGCAGAAGCAGTCTTCTCATTCCTGGGTCTTGGTGTGCAACCACCAGCATCGACATGGGGAATCTTGCTCTCTAACGCCACCCGTTTCGTAACTGTTATGCCAAGTTTCTTCTTAATTACTTCGGCATCTCTAGTAATCGTTGTTCTGGCCTTTAACTTGGTCGGCGATGCTTTGCGCGATGCGCTAGATCCTCGCGCCGACAAGTAAACCTGTCGGACGATATCCTCGCGCCGACAAGTAACGATTCGGTAACTCTGCCGCAGGGACCGCGTTAAATCACCCCTGCGGTTACCGCCGAGTATTCACTTTTCGGACATTTTCTGCTTGACTCAGGGCACTCGTAACACGGGTCTACCCGTCGTTGCATCCCAATCGAAAGGATTACGGAATGAGCCCTCGTTTCGCTCTTCGTCGTGCCGTAGTCGTTGCATCTGCAAGCGCACTGTTATTTGGAACCGCACTGGTTTCAGGAACAACCGCTGCAACTGCTGCTGCTACTCCAAAGACCGGTGGAATTCTTACACTGCTCGAGCACGAACCACGTCTTGATCACCTAGATCCAAGCCGTATCTACACAGGACGCGACCTTGCGTTTATGAACTCGTTTCATACTCGTACTTTGGTTGCATATAACCCAGTTCCAGGTAAAGCAGGTGCAAACCTCGTACCAGATCTAGCAACTAACACTGGCGTTCCAAGCAACGAAGCAAAGACTTGGAAGTTCACACTTCGTCCAGGTACAAAGTTCGAAGATGGAACTCCAATTACATGTGAGCACGTCCAATACGGAACATCCCGTGTCTTCGCACAAGACGTAATCAACAACGGACCTACTTATTTGCTTTCATGGCTTGATATTCCAAAAGATAAAGATGGAAACTCAATCTATGTTGGTCCATACAAGAGCACCAAGGCAGCTCAAGCTGCATACAACAAGGCAGTCTCTTGCTCTGCAGACCACCGCACAATTACTTTCCAATTGAACAAGTCAATCGCTGACTTCAACTACTTGGCTACATATGGTGTTATCTCACCTATCCAGCAGAAGAAGGACACTGGCGATAAGTACGACCTATGGCCACAAGCAACAGGTCCTTACAAGATTGTTCAGAACGATAAGACTCAGCTTCGTATGGTTCGTAACCCAAATTGGTCAAAGGCCACTGACGGTTTCCGTACTCCATACCCAGATGAAGTAATCATTCAGTTCGGTCTAGATGAAGAAGTTATCGACCAGATCATGTTGGAAGACACCATCCCAACAGCGATTAACTTTGGTGGACCACTTCCAACTAACCGCGACAAGTTCTTCAACGATCCAGCACTTAAGAATCGTCGCATGAACAACTCAGATCCTTACGCGAACTACATTGCATTTAACGTTAAGGCGATGCCATGTATTGAAATCCGTCAGGCTATGTATTACTCACGTAACGCTAAGGCGCTACTTGACTATGCAGGCGGTCCGGTTTACGCAGGTTCATATGCAACTGGCGTAATCAGCCCACTCGTAGCAACTGACTACGCACCTACTAAGGTCGTAGGTCCAGGAAGCCCAGACTTCATGCCAGAAGGAAATATTCCTAAGGCAAAGGCGCTAATGGAGACAGCAAAGACCAAGTGTCCTGCTGACTACAAGAAGGCAACTGAAACTGGTATCACCATGGACGTTCGTCAATCAGTAGCACTTAACGACACAATTCCAATCAACGAGGCTGCATATGCTCGCGCTGGAATTAAGGTCAACTGGAATATCATCAAATCTGGTTACTACTCAACTGTTATGAACCCTGCAAAGCAGAAGGATATGTCAGCTTCAGGTTGGGGAGCAGACTGGGCTAACGCATCAACCGTTATCCCTGAACTCTTCGCAACCTTCGGTGGATTTAACCTTTCACAAAATGGTGATGATCCTGCCTACAAGGCATTCGAAGATAAGGTCAACATTGCGATGAAGACCACTGACCGCAACAAGCAAGCTGCGATGTGGAAAGAGCTAGATGCTTATGCCATGGCGCAGTTCTGGGTATTGCCAACAGTGTTTGGTAAGGCTCAGGAAGTTTGGGGCTCACAGCTTTCAAACGTCTTCTTCTGGGTACCTCAGGGTAACCCTGCGTACGGAAAGATCTGGATTAATAACTAATCCAAATCTTTACCTGCAAGCGCTTTAATTAGCGCAAAGAGCAGTTAAGACAGGTACTTCCGACGTTAAGTAATTGGCGTCGGAAGTACCTTCTTACTGATAGGTTCCACTTTCTAAAACTTTTAATAAAAATGAAATTTGATTTATAGATGCGCACGAGAAGGGATCGAAAAGATGTTGAAGTTCATTGGTCGCCGTGCGATATTTGCCGCGATCACTATTCTCATCGTCTCCGCCGTCGTCTTTGCGATCTTCTCATTCTTGCCCTTTGACCCAGCAGCACTTACCTGCGGGCAGCGTTGCACCGAACAAATTGTTAAAGCCAACCGTATCCGCTTAGGTTTCGATAAACCCGTATACGAGCAGTACTGGCTATTCCTTTCCGGAATCTTTGCTGGACGTACATATGGATCTGGTTCGGTTGCATTTACTTGTCCTGCTCCATCTTTTGGTTATTCCTTTAATGAAAATGCCTGCGTTACCGACATGCTGCGTGAATCACTGCCGATCACAATCTCATTAGCAGTTGGCGCTCTAATTATGTGGCTCATCCTTGGAATTGGTCTGGGTATAGTCGCTGCTAAATTTAAAAATCGCTGGCCCGATACCAGCTCATCAGTATTTGTTCTGCTTGCAACTTCGCTGCCCACATTCGTAACCGGCCTTGCCCTTCTTATCTGGGTTTCAATCAAGTGGCATTTCATTCCACTTTCGTTAAGTGGCTACACATCGTTATTTGATAACCCCTGGAAATTCTGTGTCTATTTCATCCTGCCTTGGATTACCTTGGCGATTGCCTACGCTGCTATCTACACCCGATTTACACGCGCAGCTCTGCTTGAAACGTTAGGCGAGGATTACATCCGCACCGCACGCGCTAAAGGCGTGGGCGAACGCGTCGTCTTCTTTAAGCACACCTTGCGTGCAGTCCTTGCCCCGCTTATCACCATGGCGGGATTAGATTTTGCCGGTCTTATTGGTGGTGCGATTATTACCGAAACAATCTTCAACTTGCCTGGACTTGGCCGCCTGACTTTACGTTCGGTTTATGAATTCGATCTACCTGTAGTTCTTGCCACAACGATTCTGGCCGCGGTAGTTGTAATCGTCATGAACCTAATCGTCGATATGTTGTATGCCGTCCTTGATCCACGGGTGCGCATAACATGACCGAACTTTTAAGAATTGAAGATCTGCACGTCTCATTTAAAACCGATGACGGAATGGTCCGCGCCGTAGATGGCGTCTCACTTACTTTAAACGCAGGCGAAACTGTTGCCATCGTTGGTGAATCAGGCTCTGGCAAGACAGTAACTAGCCTTTCGGTGATGGGCCTTCACAAGAAGGGCCAAGCTGAGATTTCTGGATCAATTTCGTTAAGCGATCATGGAACCTTTAAAGATGTGGTTCATCTAAGCGATGACGAGATCCGCGATATTCGTGGGCGCGCAGTTTCTATGATCTTCCAAGATCCCATGTCTTCGCTTCATCCTTATTACAAGATCGGCAATCAACTTGCTGAAGGTTATTTAGTACATAACCCGGGCAAGAAGAAGGAAGCGATGGCCCGTGCCATCGAGATGCTTGATCTAGTTGGTATTCCAGAGCCAGCTAAGCGCGCCAAAGAATTTCCTCACCAATTTTCTGGCGGTATGCGCCAGCGTGTAATGATCGCTATGGCGCTCATGAATGAACCGCAGATCTTGATCGCCGATGAACCAACCACGGCTCTTGATGTAACGGTACAAGCACAGATCTTGGCCCTTCTTTCAAAGCTTAAGAAAGAATTTAATATGGGCATCTTGCTCATTACCCACGATCTTGGTGTTGTTGCTCAGGTCGCCGATCGCGTAAATGTTATGTATGCCGGTCGCATCGTTGAAGAAGGCCCCGTCGATGACATCTTCTATTCACCGCTTGCGCCATACACCCTTGGGCTTTTGAAATCAGTACCGCGTGTTTCTAAAAATAACGAGCGCCTGAAAGCAATCCCGGGCCAGCCGCCATCGCTAATTAACTTGCCAGTTGGTTGCCCATTTGCACCACGTTGCGAATATAAGCAACACTCATCTGAAAGTGGTTGCAATAAAACCCGTCCTGAGCTTTTAGGTATTTCACCGACTCATCGTTCTCGTTGCCACGTTCCAGAGAAGTTGCGCAATGAATTATTTGCCGCCGAACTTAAGGAGTTGCAAGCATGAGCGATGCAATCCTAAAAGTTGAAAATTTGGTTAAGCATTTCCCAACCGGTAAAGGCAAGCGCGGTGAGAAAGAAGTTGTTAAGGCTGTCGACGGAATCTCATTTGAGCTAGCCGCCGGAGAAACTATCGGTTTAGTTGGTGAATCTGGTTGCGGTAAGACCACTGCAGGCCGCACAATTTTGAAGTTAAACGAGCCAACTTCGGGCAAGATCATCTTTGAAGGCCAAGACATCACCGATTACAACTCGAGCAAGATGCGTGCCATTCGCGCACAGATGCAGATCATCTTTCAAGACCCATATTCAGCTCTTAATCCACGTCAGACAATCGGCAAGATTATTTCTGCACCATTTGAAATTCAGGATATAACTCCACCTGAAGGCACTAAGGCTGCCGTTCAAAATCTAATGGCGCGCGTTGGTTTAAACCCAGAGCACTACAACCGTTACCCACATGAGTTTTCGGGCGGACAACGCCAGCGCATCGGTATTGCCCGTGCCATCGCGTTAAAGCCACGTTTTATCGTTGCTGACGAACCAGTGTCGGCACTGGATGTTTCTATCCAAGCCCAAGTAATTAACTTGCTGGAAGATCTGCAAGAAGAAGAAAAAATCAGCATGGTCTTTATCGCCCACGATTTATCTGTAGTGCAACATATTTCAGATCGCGTTGCAGTTATGTACTTAGGCAAGATGATGGAGATTGCAGCAACTGCCGATCTCTACGCCAAGCCGCGCCATCCATATACAACCGCTCTGTTATCTGCAGTCCCACTGCCTGATCCACGCACCGAACGCACTCGCGAGCGCATCATCTTGACCGGTGATCTACCGAGCCCAATTAACCCACCATCAGGTTGCGTCTTTAATACCCGCTGCTGGAAGGCGCAAGATAAGTGCCGCACCGAAGTACCTCAGTTGGTACAGCTCGGTGCATCTCAAGTGGCCTGCCACTTCCCCGAGAACTAGTTTTTAAAGCCAGGGGTTAATTACCACTTTGCCTGACTGAGGCGACATGGACATCTGCATCGCTTCATCTGCTTGAGCCAGTCCAAATTCATGGGTTACCAAATCGGCAAACGGATACTGTTTGGCATATTTATCAAAGAGTTTTAGCGATGGGCCATAAGCATTTATTGGGTGGTTAGAAAGTCCGATCAACCGAAGATTTTTACTAAGGACGTGGCGATGCATGCTTATGGAGACTTCTCCGGTGTCAGCAAAGTTGCCCATTTCAAGCAAGGTGCCGCCGCGGCGCAACATATCAATACCTTCAATGACCGGTTCTGGGCGATTAGTCATATGCAGCACAACATCGGCGCCAATGCCACCAGTGAGTGAATGGATCATTTTGAGGCGCTCGCTCTGCGTTGTCTTATCGACGTTAATTGTTAAATCTGCGCCAAATTTCTTGGCTATATCTAGTCGGTATTCAGATTTATCTATGGCGATAACTTTGCCAGCACCCATAATGCCAAGCTTGGCAAGATGCAATAAGCCCAGTGGTCCGACTCCGAATACGACAACGGTGTCACCCGTTGTAAAGCCTTCAATTGAGTAAGAACTAAAATCTTTCAATTTATCTAATGATGCTGCACACGCCATTAATTCAGCAAGAACTGCCACCTTTGGCGAAATATTTTCGGGAACTTTGTAAAAGAAAGTACCTGGTTTGAAATACATATATTCGGCCCAGCCACCTAAAAGATGCGGCCACTGTGCGCTGGTAAAGCTATTTCCGTAGCATTGGGATTTTGAGCACCAGCTATAGCCTTGTATATGTGTGCAGTAGAAACATTTGCCACAGATCATGTCCGGGCACATCACAATCCGGTCGCCAACTTTTACCCGTGCTTGATAGAAATCACCAGATTCTTCAATCGCCGGTGTTAGCTCCTCAATGATTCCAACATTTTCATGGCCTTGGATAATTGGGAATGGCGTATCGGTCTCAGATTCTGTGCCGGCATATTGCTTAGTTTCACCTTGATAGGTGTGCTTGTCGGTGCCACATATTCCGGATAGTTCAACGCGCATCAAAAGTGCCCCGTCTTCTAATTTGGGGCGATCAAAGGTTTGAACTTCATAGCGGCCAGGGGCAACTAGTACTGCGGCGCGAATCTTCATATCGCTAAGTTAGCCCCAAAATTCTTGGGTTACTAGATCCGTTACCAGATCTCGACTCTTTCTTCTGCCGCCAGCCACAACTTATCGCCCTCAGTTAGATCAAAGGCTTCGTAGAAGTCGCTGATATTGCGAACAATGGCGTTACAACGGAACTCATATGGAGAATGCGGATCAGTTGCGATGCGACGACGTAACTCTTCGGCACGTACCTTTCCGCGCCAAGCTTGCGCCCAAGATAAGAAGAAACGTTGTTCACCAGTTAAACCATCAATTACAGGCGCTTGCGCGCCCTTTAGAGCCAATTTATAGGCCTTAAATCCAATCGCTAAGCCACCTAGGTCTCCGATGTTCTCACCCACTGTCAAGGCCCCGTTAACGTGTATATCTGGGGTCTCTTCCGGAAAGAGCGCATCAAACTGTGCAATTAACGCGCTGGCGCGCTTTTCAAACTCGGTGCGATCGGCGGCGGTCCACCAATCGACCATATTGCCATCGCCATCGAATTTAGATCCTTGGTCATCAAAGCCATGGCCAATTTCATGGCCGATAACCGCACCAATTCCGCCGTAATTAACTGCGATATCAGCGGTTAGATCAAAGAATGGCGGCTGCAAGATCGCAGCTGGAAAGACGATCTCATTCTGGATCGGATGGTAGTAAGCGTTAACGGTTTGGGGGGTCATCAACCATTCGGTTTTATCGACCGGCTTGCCGATTTTGGCAAGTTCGATATCGCGAGCGAACTTGGTGATGCGACCGATATTTGCAAAGAGGTTATCGCGGGTAATAGTTAGCGCTGAATAATCGCGCCATTTGTCGGGATAGCCGATCTTCGGGGTGAACTTGGCGAGTTTATCTAGCGCCTTTACCTTGGTTTCTGGGCTCATCCAGGAAAGCTCATTAATCGAGATGCGATAGGCCTCAATTAAATTATCGACTAGTTCTAGCATCGCAACTTTGGCAGCTTCTGGGAAATGGCGTTTTACATAAATCTGGCCGATGGCCTCACCTAGCGCGCCTTCAACGAAGGAGATCGCGCGCTTCCAGCGAACCCGAATTTCTGGGGTGCCAGATAGCGTCTTGGCGTAGAAATTAAAGTTCTCATTTATAAAGTCATCAGTTAGGTAAGGGGCAGCACCCGAAATTAACTGCCATTTCATCCAAGCCTTCCAAGGCGCTGGATCAAAGTTTTCCAGAAGCGCAGAAAGTCCGGAAAAGAACGGTGGCTGTTGTACAACTAATTCATCAAAGGCAGACTTTGGAATCTGGCTAAATTCCAGCCAGCTCGCCCAATCAAAATGTGGCGCTAATGTGCAGAGTTCTTTAAAGCTCATCTTGTTGTATGTCAGTTCGACATCGCGATCTTTTACTTGATCAAAATGATGGGCGGCAATTGCTGCTTCTAACTTGTAGATCTCTTCAGCCAGGGCAGCGCCATTTTCAATCTTGGCTAGCGCAAACATCTTGGCAACGTGGGCCTTAAATGCGATACGAATTTCTTCATATTGTTCTTCGCGGTAATACGCCTCATCCGGCAAGGAAAGCCCGCCCTGTCCCAGATAAATTATGTTCATTTCAGAGTTCATGGCATCGCCATAAATTCCAAGGCCAAATGCGCCACCAAGGCCACGCATTTCTAGGTCGGCTAAAGTTTTAATAAATTCAGCGCGGTTTGTAATTCGATCAATCGCAGCAAGATCATCTAACAGGGGAGTAATGCCAGCCTTTTCGATCGCGGCGGTATCAAGGAAGCAGTCGTATAGATCGCGGATCTTCTGGGCGTCGCCTTCACCTGTAGCGGTCTCAATAATGTTGCGGACCTGAGCTTCGGCCTCGATAAATAGTTGGTAGGTCACGCCATCGGATGAGCGATCTTGTGGGATCTCGTGGTTCTTGAGCCAGGTGCCGTTGAAGTAGCGATAGAGATCATCCTGTGGGCGAAATGAGTTATCGATATGTGAGGGATCTATTCCACTTACGAGGGGATTTGTTGCAGAGCTCATGCGTTCCTTTACCTTCTAAAAAGTAGTTGAAAGTTCAACTTCACCGTTATTTAACGTATGATTGCCCAATGGCACGGCAAAACGCTACCTCACCTCGCTGGCTCAACCCAGCCGAAATGAAGGCTTGGCGCAGATATATCGTTGCTAGTCGGCGATTGCTCGAAGCCCTGGATCTAGATCTAACCCAGCACGAGCTATCCATGGCAGATTATGAAATCTTGGCCCAGTTAAGTGATGCCCCAGAACGTCGGATGCGGATGTCTGAACTCGCAGATCTTTCGATGCTTTCTAGGTCGCGGCTATCTCATCGTATGAAGGTTATGGAGAAAGCCGGCTGGGTAAAGCGCGAAGCATGTCCGATTGATAAGCGAGGTTATTTTGCAGTCATGACCGCCAAGGGCTGGAAGGCGATTGTTGCTGCAGCGCCAGACCATGTGGAAAGTGTGCGCGCTCGCTTTGTTGATCATTTATCTAAAGGTGATCAGGTAGCCCTTGCCGAGATATTTGAGAGAGTTTCCGATTCGCTAAGAAAAGATTTAAAAGATTAATTAAAGAGAAATAAAAAACCCGCCACATAAAGTGGCGGGTTTTTTATTAAGTAATGAATTACTTAGCTGCTGCCTTCTTGCGACGGCGGCGCTTTGGAGCAGCTGCTGAAGCTGCTGCCTTCTTGCGACGCTTTGGAGCTGCCTTCTTAGCTGCTGCCTTCTT
>JBAXFA010000012.1:0-21764 GCA_037140155.1 Actinomycetota bacterium | reverse complement strand
GACAAGTTGGGCTAACTGCTGTGACTTTCTTTGTTGTCTTTCCTTTAACGCAAGTGATAGAAGTCATTTTACTAACGATTGGTGCAGCAGAAGGTTCAGGACTTGGGGATGTAGTGGTCTTCTTAGCCTGACTTAACTTCACTTTAACTGTCGGATTAGAGTAAGTAAATCCATTTGCCGCCAGGGATAGCCAACCTGAATTTTCATTTACAACGGTTGTTGCAACCTGTGATGATCCATCAGTGTTTACAATTGAAATGGTTGCACTAATTGGAGCTGAGGTGAAATTATAAAAACAGCGCGCAATGTCAGAACGCATTACCAAATTGTATGAACCTTTTAGTGGGGTTATGCCGTCGGGTGCAAAGTGTGGTGAAGCCACGCTATATTCGAGATTTCCCTTTATAAATGTTGGAGGTCCTTCTGAGTAAGTAGTGGAGTTTGTAGTAACAATTCCTTTCAAGCCTTTTCCATCACTAATACAAGCAGAAGATTTAGCCATTTCATTTGCCGAAAGTGCGTGAAAACTCCAAGTTGAAGGAACCGCGTTTGCCTTATCCCCAACTAGTTTGGCAAAGGTATTTAGCGCGTATAAAGCAATCGTTCCGTAGTTAATCATTAAAGAAGATTTATAAGATTTTTCCTCGTCTGCACTATAGTTCATCGCGCCCGTTTCATCTGCGGCCGCGATCGTTCCACAGTTATCTCCAGATATTTTACAGAATGTCCAAAATTCTTTCCCTGCAGCGGAGAGATTGTTCCAAAAGTTACCTTGGTATAAAACTGGAACTTTAGTAGAACCGGCTTCCACAATTAATTTGACTGCATCACCATCGATTTTCTGGATAGATATTTTCGGATCTACCATACGCCCGTGAAGCCACGCAGCAGGTTCCGAAGATAGCCGAGCCGTAACTCTGAACTTAATATCTTCTGGAAATGCCACCCGCATCAAGCAATCATTGTTTTCCTCAAGTGACATGAAGCATCTCGTATCACCAGCTGTTTCTGGTGAGATTATGCACTCGGTATTGGTGTTGCCAATTGGATCCACTGCGCCCTGTTTACAATATTCATATTTATGTAAATTGCCACCTTTTAAGACTGCTGATGGAACTACATATCCAAATAGATCTTTTGCATGTCCCGTGCTGTGATTTGCAGTCTGATATTTCCCATTTATTCCAAGATCGACTACAAAGGTTTTACCTTTAGCATGTTGTAAATTCGGAAACTCCCAAAGCCCAGGGGTAGCAGTCTTTGGAATTCCTAGCTTGGCGCTTGGGCTGAAAAGATTTTCGTGAGTTGGAGCCGAATATCTTTTAAAAATCGCCTTTTCTATAGTTCCATCGGGCTTGATGGCTTCTAATGATTCAACGCAATCTAGTGAGGTGCTTTCGAGGCATACTGGGTAAATAGCTGTATATGAGTACGATGTTGATTTTGAACAATCACCATCGTCGATTGACTTACATATCCTTCGTCCAAAAGAGCCTTCGCCCCATAAGTGAGGAAAAACATCTAAAGGTGCAATGCCTTCTTCAAAGAGAACTTCATGGAATCCGGTTTTAAAGTTTGTAGGTTTTTTCCATTGTTCATCATCTTGGAGTGCACTTGAAGATTGAGCAACGAGAACGCTTGATATGGCTAAAGCTACGATTGAAAGTATCTTTTTCATGACCTACCTCTTCTTATATCCGGTTGGACACTTAGGATTTACAGCAGTCACCTTCTTTGTAGTCTTACCCTTCACGCAGGTGATTGAACTCTTCTTCGCAGCTGCTGGCGCTGCAATTGGAGTAGGCGTGGCAGATGCAGAAGGTGTTGGAGTCGGCGCGACGACTACTTTCTCTTGAGAGAGCTTTACTTTGACTATTGGATTTGAGAATGTAAATCCATTTGCGGAAAGTTTCAGCCAACCACCACGTTCTACAAGCGAGGTGGTTGCAACTCGAGCCTGGCCGTCTGATGAAGTTACCGAGACGGATGCTTGAATAGGTGCATCTGTAAACCCGTATAGGCATCGTGCTACTTGAGCATTGATAACCAAGTTGTATGAACCTAAGAATTCTTTACCATCTGGAAGGTAATGTGGAGCAGCTACTTTGTAATCAAGTGACTCTTCGGCTTTATTGAATACTGGTGGCCCAGATAGATACTGAGTCGCATTAGTTGTTACGAAACCACTTAAATTTGATGAATTACGGTAACAAGTATCGTTTGATCCATCAGAGCCCATAGTTTCCCAGCGCCAAATTGTTGGAGCTTTGCTTGCCTTGTCTTTGAATTCTGGCATCCAAGCTAAGAATTCATCCATCGATTCTTGATCGGCGCGAAGGTGGCGGAGGAAAGAAACCCAAAACTCGGGCGCGCAACCGTTAGTTGCCCTCCCACCGTTTGGATCATTTGTACATCCAAAACCATTTCCACCGATTGGCTTTTTCATCTTGTCGTAAAAATCTGCAATCGATTTGATGGCTTCGGCTTTCTTAACCCATCCATATGCACTTGGAACGATGATTGGGTTACCTTGAATAGAGATTAATTGATTCCCAGTTGCGTCAACACTGATATCTGATGTGACTCCATCCATGCGACCGTGTAACCAGCCTTTAACGGGATTGGATAGGCGTAGCTTGAATCCAAACTGAGCACTTACGGGTAGTGAGTAAGGTTTTGCACATTCAGATAATGAGTAAATCGGACATGCAGTTGTTGGATTCGTCCAACCAGGAAGATTTAAATCTAACCTGTCATACCAATTCATAGTTGATTGAACTCCAGGAAGGCTATTGCCCCCTTGTTCGATTCGTACCGCATAGATTGCAGCTTTAATATTTGCTGGATCAAATTTTGTATTGTTCGGTAATCGATAACCATCTGCAGAAACAACAAGTAAATACTTATTTCCCCCCGCATGTGGAAGGCCAGGCACCGTAATTAGAGGAGTCGCCCCACCGCTTGGCAGGCCAGCTTTTGAATCACCGGTAAAGTCTCCAGATCTTGCACCCGGGAAACTTTCTGTTGCTGAGATTGCCAGGTTTGAACCATCTTGGCCTTTGACAGTTATATCTGAAATGCAGTCAGTCGAATCTGGCGTAGCGCAAATTCCTAGTTGTGCTTTGTATTGCACTACAGCCGCTCCCGCGCATGCGCTATCGGTAAGTGATGTACAAAAACCAACGGAGGTTATCTTGCTGACTCCAAGCTGGCCTCCATCACTTTTCTTTCCAAAGAGGTAATTAATGTTGGTCGGGAATTCACCAATACCGTTGGCCGAAATTCCATACGTAGGAAAAGTGTTTGGACTATCAGAGGGAGGAATTAGAACGTATTGCTCATCTGGAGTATCTGCAGCGCCTGCAGGCAAAGACAACCCACCTGCGAGGCCAATAATGGCAACTATCGCAGCAAGTTTTCGAAAAATCATTTCTTCTTAAATCCCTTCGGACATACTGGATTTATAGCGCTTACTTTCGTAGTTGTTTTGCCTTTCACACAAGTGATAGAAGTTTTCTTGGCTGCAACCGGCGCTGCAGATGCACTCGCTGCTGGTGAAGGAGTTGGCGATGGTGTTGCTGCTGCATCTTGGGTCAGTTTCACACGCACAGTTGGGGAAGAGAATGTGAAGCCATACGCACCGAGCTTTAGCCAACCGTTCTTCTCGTTGATAACGGTTGTTGCAGTATTTGCTTCACCGTTTTCAGAGGTAATTGAAACTGTTGCGCTGATAGGCGCCGAACTGAACTTATAGATACAGCGGGCAACAGCAGAAGACATGATTAGTTCGTATGAGCCCTTAAAGACTGTTGTGCCATCTGGTTCGAAGTGTGTTGAGGCAACCTTGTAATCGAGTGTGTTGTCACTAAAAGTTGGAGGACCATCTAGGTACATGGTGGAGTTAGTTGTAACCACGCCTGCTAGAGCCTTTTCTTTATCTAGGCATTCTTTAACAGGGCCAGAGCCGTTATCGGTCATGGTGCCAAGGCGCCATTGGGTCGGCATAGCGGCAGCCTTGTCCTTTGCAATAGGTAGCCAAAGTAGGAAGTTATCCATTGCTGATTTTGAGAAGCTTGTGTTGACGTGCTTAAAGGAAATGTTCTTCATACCAGCGCGAGTTTTTTCATCTGTGGTAATTGGTTGGCCGAGATTCTCATTTGTAACTGGGTAATGCATCGCTTCACCGGACCAGAATTGTGTTTGGTATGCAGCGACGTGAGCATCGGAGAGATCATCGCTCTTGCTCCAAACGTCGACTAGAGGAACAGCGATTGGATTAGCGTTAACTGTGAGGTTGGTAATGCCATTTGTGGTCTTGTAATCGATAACTGCGTTCTTCATACGGCCATGGAGCCAGCCCGAAAGATTTGTGTTTAGGCGAAGTGAGAAGCCAAACGAGATTTCCTTTGGCATGGAATAAGGAAGCGCACATTGAGTAGTTGAAACTGCAACGCAAAGCTTAGAAGCTCGGGGGTCTGCCACCTGCTTGGTTTGCGTGGTGCCGACTTGGATACGGCCAACTCGATCGTATTTAGCTGTATTTGTCTCAGTTACAAGATCAAAGAAATCCCCGTCAATAATTTTTACGGCAGATATTGATGCGGCTAAACGTGGAGTTTCAAAGGTTGATTGTTCGTTAACGCGGCTTGCGGAAAGTGTGGTCTTGATCAGGTACTTGTCTCCCCCAGCATGTGGTGCACCGGGAATTGAGACCAGGGCAGCGCCAGATCCACGAGGAACATTAAGCGCTTTATTTCCGGCAAAAGCTTGTGGGTTTTTTGTTGGAAAGACGGTTGCTGAGCCGACTGTTAATTTTTTACCGCTGGCATCGGTTGCGAAAATTTCGGAGATGCAGTTGATATCTGCGGCATCTGTGCATACTGGCAATACTGCGCGATAGAAAGAGTAGACAGAGTAGTTACAGCCATCTTCAGATCCGGTATTACAGATAGCAACTTTTGTAACTTTGCCATCGAATTTTCCGCTATCGGAAGTGAAGTTGATCCAGGTAGAAGCTTCGGTATTTGCAAAAGCGGCTTCATTTGCTTCGTAGCCGATGTAACCAGCACCTGGTGCTACTAGCGAGGCCCATTGTTCTGGGATTGCGTCTGCGCTATGCGCAAAGGTTGGAGATACGAGAGCGACTGCAAGTAGCAGTACCGATAACTTGCTTATTCTCTTCACAGTATCCCCAGTCTAAAAAATTTTAAGTGTTGCTGAGAATTGAGGAGACCGTTCTCCGACTGCTAATTGCTTAACAGTCGGAGAACGGTTTGCCCTCTATCGTCTATAAGGATGTAGTTGTGAAACTACTTCTTTGTATAACCTGCTGGACATGCTGGCTGGACTGCGGTGATCTTCTTTACAGTCTTGCCCTTAACGCATGTGATGGTTGTCTTGTTCAAGATCTTGGCAGCAGGCTTGTAGCCCTTCTTGATGCCGATCTTGAGCTTTGGACGTGAGTATTCAAAGCCAGATACATCGATGATGATCTTGCCGTTCTTCACGCTGATGCTCTTAAGGAAGGCAGCTGTGCCACCGGCCTCAGTAGTAAGTGATACTTCAAGAGCTGTTGCTGCATCGTTTGGATTAGTCATACCCCACAGAAGTGCAGCATCTGCCACTGGAATTACCGCCTTGTAGAAGCCCTTATTCACTGTGACACCATCTGGTGCAAAGTGAGGAGCCGCTGCGCGCCATGTGAAGGCTTTATCTGCTTCACTCCATGTTGGAGTTGAAAGTCCGCAGACACCGTTGGAGCCTACGTACATTCCGCCAGAAGTTCCTTCGACACCGAATCCTGAGGTGTCATCGTTTGCAGCAAGAGCAATCATTTGGAATTGACGAACGTTAGCCTTAGAAATACCGGCTTCGCCTTCGCAATCCTTAACTGACTTAGCTAATGGAACAGTCACTGGAGTACCAGTAACAACGATTGCGTTGTACTCGCCACCAGGTTGTTGTTGTGTTGTGATATCTGTACCAACGGCAACTGTTACACCTGTGAGCATTTCGCCGACGCGAATCTTTACAGAGATAACGATGTCTGAATCAAGGCTTACTGCGTATACCTTGTTACCGACCTGGCCTGCGAGGTTGGTCTTCTTATCAGCACCTGTAAGTGTTGGGAGTACATCAACGAAGAGCATGCTTGAAACAAACTCGTTAGGAGTCTTTGCTTCAACATAAAGTCCGTCATAACCAAGAGCGCCAAGGTTTAGACCTTGCCAATCAGGGTGAGTCCAACGTCCGACAAGTGCGCGACCTGCTTCTGCTGGAGTTCCGACTGCAACTCCGGGAGCTGGTGCAAGTGGCGCAGTTGCGGCAAGTTCTTTTGCTTCTGCTGTTGCAGATTCTGTTGTTGGAGCAACTGTTGTCGCTGCAGCTGCTGGATCTGCTGGAACTGCAGCAGGAGTACCTGCTACTGCCCAACCATTGACCAAAGCATTTTGGGTAACCCAGATAGGAATGATGATTCCTTCAGTTGCTGCGAATGTCTTCTTAGCAGCATCGTAAGTAGTTCCCCAGACTGGGCGCTGTTGAGTTGCTGAAAGCTCAGCAAGGTCAATAAATGTCACGCCGGTGAAGTTAGTGATCTGCTTAGCTGCTTCTGCAGCAGTTGGGTAGAAGAAGAAGAACTTAACAACGTTATCCTGCAAGAAAGCTACAGAACCCTTGAAGCATTCGCTGAAAGTCTTCTTGCTTGTTGACTTAGTTGCTGGATCCCAGCAATCCATTGGATAGCTATATGAATCTAGCGGCTTGTTAATGTCATAAGTCTTCTTTGCTGGATCGTACTTCGCACCCTGCTCTGGGTGATTAGCTGTCCCGATAAGTGAAGATAGATCCTGCATAACAAATTTGCCTGATGCCAATACGTCACGTTGATACTGTGACATCCACCAGTTGTTATCGATGACTTTGCCACCCTTAATCTGCGCAACAGGTGCGAAGAAATCTGAAGGTGTCTTCTTAGCTGGAACGTCTGCTCCGCTAGGCACATAGGTCAAAGGAATTTTTTGTCCTGAAGCTGTAGTTAGTGTTACTGATTCGACGCAGTAAATACCGTTTTGAACAACGCAGGCATTCATGGCCGTCTTTGGCAAGCGGATAGTTGCTGCACTTGCTGAATTAGCAGCTGTGATCAACCCCGCGAGCATTGCTAGAGATGCAACTCCAGCTAGTAGTTTCTTTTTCACATTTCCCCCATAGAGATAGGTGAAGCCATAGGCATGGCTTCTTAGTGCTCACCGCACTTCGAGGGCTAATTTATGCGCGTTTGGCAGGTATTAATAGGGGAAATCGGACAATTCACTCTGAATTAACGGAGTTGAGCCAGATACCAGTTCCACTGCCAAGTCTCACGCGAAGACGTCTTCAAGGATTCCTTGAACTCCGGGAAGCTATAGACCAAGAGCGCTGTGCCACCAGGCAGAACTGTCGTTGGCCTTGAATCGCTAACAATAGGAGTGTGCCCCGTAAATACACCAAGTGATGGCGCAGTTGAAATCAAATCTTGGGTGTTATTTTTTAAACTTAATACCCAAGTAATTGGACATTGTCCTTGACCGCAACGTTCCCAAGAAATCTTCAGTCCAACTGCAGTTAAACCACCGAGAGTGTCACCAATTCCACCAGCGCCTGAGATTGCACCAAGATCGCCGACGCTCTGTTCCCACGTAACTGGATAATCAGATTGCAGGCCAATAATTTCTGGTTGTGAACCTGTGTTATTACCGGTTACTCCAGTGTCAGGATTTAGAACAATCGCAGCGGGCTTATTCAGCGCTGCATAAATTCCAATACTTAAACCACTAATTGCCAAAATTGTAATGATCGATACGAGCGCTAGACGAATTCTTTGACGACGTACTTTTGCGATAATGATTGGTGCCAAATCACGATTTTCTAGGACGCCCAAGGCCATCCATTGCATCTCGCGTTTGATAAGTGGATCTACATCACTCATTGTTATCCACCACTTCTGCGATCACCGTTTCGATTTCTACATTGCCGCTCTTTGAATTTGTTAGCTCTTTACTCGCTGATTTTTCAAGTTCTGGTACAAGTTCAACATATGCCGCAACCGCAGCTTTACCGCGCGCTAAGTGAGATGCGGCAGTACCCATTGGAATCTGCAAGACCTCAGCTACCTCGCGCAGAACCATGCCGTGCTCATAAATTAATACTAAGACTGCGCGCTGTGCTGCAGATAAAGATTTGAGCGCTGCTTGTACAAGTAGTCGTTGTGTCACATCATCGGTCTGGTCTACTAAATCGCGAATGTTCTCGGCCAAGTCCCAGGAAGTTTCCTTTTCTTGCTGGCGACGTAACCACTTGCGACGCATATCAGCATGCTTACTGACCATTACGCGCATTAAGTAAGCTTCAGGATTTTCATGTACACGTATCTTGCTCCACCGTTTGTATACATCGGCTAGGGCTTCCTGTAGAACATCCTCAGCATTTTGAGTATCGAAGCAGATTACTTTGGCGGCGCGCAGAAAGGCCTTCTGGTTCTCACGTAACCAGAGGGTGAACTCAACTTGATCTTGTTGGCTCATGCGCACTCCATAGAGCGAAGGTTACCTGCTAGATGCACCAAAGAGCGAGGTCGCCAATAAGATGGCAAGTCCGACGAATACTCCCCCTGCGCCAGCCGATGCTGCGATCGCTCCAGCAGCAGCCGGGACGACAAACTGCCCAAATCTATTTCCCATTAACCTGGCAGAAACCGCAAGCGCTCGTTCATTTGCAACTGTTTTCTTTGAAACCAAAGACATTGTTAATGGTTGGCCAATTCCTAGTGAAAAACCAGCAACAAAAACTATGGCACCTAGCGAAAGTGGAGTCTTCGCAAATGCCATTGCAGCACAAGCAATCACAGATATGGAAGTACTCACCATTAATAATTGATAAGTTGAAAACTTCTCGCTAAGTCTTCCTAGGAAAAGCCGTGAGATCATCGTCGTTCCAGCTCGTATGGCCAAGATGATGCCAATTACGTAAGGCGAGAAATTATTCTCACTTCCAAAAAGCGGCAGGAAAACAACTAAAACATCTGCAACGGAAGATATTGCCAGCGAGACATAGATCGCGGCGAATATGCCAGGCTTCTTCATCAATCCAAACGCTGCCGAAAAAGTTCCTTCATCGCTGACTTTTGCCGCTACTGAAGGTTTTTCGCGTCGCCAAGCAAGTACTGGAGCAAGTGCCACGATGCATAGAAGTGCTCCTAATAAGAATGCATTAGAAGTTGATTTTGGGAGCGTTCCATTAGATCCTGCGACTGCAGCTGCGATCAGTGGACCAATTAGATGACCAAGGGCTGCGCTAAATGTGTAGTACCCAAAATAACGGTCATAATTCTCACGCGGTGCTCGCAGAGCAACCATTGATTGACCGCCGACCATGCAGGCTAAGTGAGATACGCCAGCAAGAGCAGTTGCAATAGCCAAGGTAGTTATTGAGTTTGAGAAAATCAGCGCGATCGAGGTAAGTGCCATGGTTATCGTCCCGGCGATAATGAATTTACCTTCGCCAATTTTTCCAACCCACGAACCAAATTGCAGCGCTAGCAAGACCGGAAAAAGCGCATAAAGAGCCGCAATTACTCCGATTTGAATGGTGCTGGCATGTAGTTCAATGGCGCGATAAGTAATCATCGGGCGAAGCACGTAGATACTGGCTTGAGTAAGCGTGGAGCTAATAAGAAGTGGCTTAGCCCAAGAAGCTAATTTATTTGGCGACATGGCCTTTGCGATTAGCAAGCTTCTTTCGCAAGCTCCATATCGATGGACCCAAAATAACCACAATCAGGACTAGATAAAGAACTTTGGAAAGTGGGGTCGCGTAGAGAGTTCCGTAATCTCCTGCACTAATTTGCAACGCCCGTCTAAATTGCAGCTCAAGATTTGGGCCAAGAATCAAACCTAAAATAAGTGGAGTAATTGGCATTCCATATCTACGGAATAAAAATCCAACTATGCCGATCGCAATCGCTACCTGCACATCAAAGGTTGAAGTATTTAAAGCATACGAACCCAATAGCGCGAAAATTGTGATACCTGCAAATAGATATGGACGAGGAACTTTGAGTAGTTGCACCCATACGCGTACCAGTGGGAGATTTAAAACCAACAGAAGTGTGTTGCCGATAAATAACGATGCAATCAGTGTCCAGATCAAAGCGCCGTTGGTAAGAAAGAGCGTTGGTCCAGGTTGAATTTGATAAGTCTGAAATGCCACAAGAATCACTGCCGCTGTGGCAGAAGTTGGAAGTCCAAGTGCTAATAGTGGAACCAGTGCACCTGCGGCATTTGCATTATTTGCTGCCTCAGGACCGGCAACACCTTCAATGGCGCCATGTCCAAATTCTTCAGGATGTTTAGTTAAATTCTTTTCAACTGCGTAACTCAAAAATGTGGGAACCTCTGAACCACCTGCCGGAATTACTCCAAGTGGAAAACCAATGGCCGTTCCGCGAAGCCACGGCATCCAAGAACGTTTCCAATCATCGCGCGTCATTAAAGCCTTGCCCTTCATCGGCAAGATCTTCCAACCTTCTTCTTTAAATCTACTGGCTATGTAAAGGGCTTCTCCGAGCGCAAAGATTGCGACAATTACCGGAACGGTTTCAATTCCTTCCACCGCAGATTGATTGCCAAATGTTAAGCGCGCCAACCCTGATTGCAGATCCGCGCCAACCAGCCCCAGCACTAATCCAACTGCGAGCGAGATAAAGCCTCTTATTTGTGAGCTTCCGAGTAGCGATGACACAGTTGTAAATGCCACAAGCATTAGCGCTACATAATCTGCCGCACCAACTTTAATCGCTAGGTCTGCGATCGATGGCGCCGTGAAGGCAAGGATCGCAGTTGCGATTGTTCCGGCAACGAATGAGCCAATCGCGGCAGTTGCAAGCGCTGCACCGGCTCGGCCATTGCGCGCCATCTTGTTGCCTTCAAGGGCGGTCATCACTGAACCTGATTCACCAGGTGTATTAAGCAAGATTGATGTCGTTGATCCGCCATACATCGCACCATAATAAATTGCCGCAAACATAATTAAGGCAGAGGCCGGACTTACGGTGTAAGTGATCGGTAGTAAAAGCGCGATCGCAAGAGCTGGGCCAATGCCCGGCAATACACCGACTAACGTGCCAAGAAATGTTCCAAGAAGTCCAAAACCAAGATTACTTAAGGTAAGTGCGCTGACAAAACCATCTAGAAGTGAATGAAAGCTGCTCATAATATTCCCTTCAGAATTCCAGCCGGAAGAGATACATGGAGAAATTTAGTAAATGAAATATAGATAATTACAATAAATATGGCGCCAAATAAAATTGAGCGGCCGTGTCGCTTATTTCCAAAGGCGACGGTAATGCCGAAGAATGTGACCAGCGCGGCAATAACAAAGCCAGCTCTTTCGATCAATAATAAATAAGCAAAGAGTGATGCCAGGACAATTGAGAAAGTTTTGTAATCCGATTTTTCAATCGGATCCCCCGGCTCTAGCCCTTCCGGAGTAGCGATATCGCCACGAATAATTCTGATAAACAGAAGTGCGCACAGCCCCATAAGGATTAGTGCAATCGCAAAAGGAAAGACCTTTGGGCTAACAGTTAAATTGAAAGCTGGGACCTCGCTGCGGGCGGTGTCCCAGAAAACTAAAAAGCCAAGGGCGAAGAGTGAGCCCACAAATGTGAGCTCACTCTTTGCACCTTGAGGCAATTTCATTTGATTAAAATCAACTCGTCTTTTTCGACGATTACTTAATCAACTTGAAATCAGTTAGTACCTTGATAATCGCTGTGTTCTCAGTCTTGATCCAAGATGAAAAATCGTTTCCAGCACGATATTCATCGATCCATGACTTCGCTACCAAGGTTTCTTTCCAGGAACTGCTGGCATGAAGTGTGTCGATAACCTTCAAAGTATTTAGCAGGTCAGCTGGCGATAGATCTGCCGGGGCAAGAATTCCACGCCAGTTACCAAAGGTTAGGTTTACACCTTGCTGAACCAGGGTCTTACCCTTAATTACCTTAAGTGGTTTAGGTGATGTAACTGCCAAGATACGCATCTTGCCTGCAGATACATAGGATGAGAATTCTGATGTTCCAGAGATTCCAACAGCAACTCGTCCACCGATTACATCTGGTGTAAGTGTTCCGCCACCTGAGTAAGGGATGTAGTTAAGGTCAGTTGCCTTCACACCAACTGTGGCAGCAAGAGTTGCGATCGTTACGTGGTCAACGCCACCGTAGTTACCGCCACCGATTGCGACAGTCTTTGGGTTGGCCTTGATGTCATCTAGCAAGTCATTGATTGTGCGGTACTTAGATGATGTTGGGACTGCAAATGCTTCTGCTTCACGCATAACGCCCGCAATTGCATTTGCAGTTGTAATTGTTAGCTTTGAACCATTTGTAGCAAGTCCACCTGGCATGGCAAAACCGGTAATCGCAAAAATATCATTGCGACCCTTTTGATCATAGAAGTAACCAAGACCAAGAGGTGCATTTGTCTTATAGGTAACTGTGTAATCCTTTAATAGGCCTTCTTTTTTCATAGCATCGCCAATTGCGATAGCTGTAGTTCCGTAACCGCCACCGATTGCAGATGAAGATACCCATTCAATTGATCCGAATGGTTTCATATCGGCATACCACCAGAGGCGTGAGCCAGCTGACGTACCTGTAGTTACATTTGTGCAAGTTAGATCTGAACCATTAACTCCGCGACCTTTTGCAACGCGGCCAGCAGTAACGCACTGATCGCCAACGTTTGCCGCAGTTGGGGCTTTAAGCGCTGCATTTGCCTGTGGCGCAACTGTGGCCACCATGGCAATTGCAACAGATGCGATTACCGCACCAGCAATCTTCTTTCTCAACATCGAGAATCTCCTTTAAAGTTTGGCCCACGAGGGATGGGATTGGAGATAGATTAGAGATTACTGAGAGCCAATAACAGCGTATTAGATAACGTTTTGACTTCATTTTGTGAGGTAGCGCACCTCATCAGGCTCATTGCAGCAGGCTTGAAACTTCTACCCCTAATAGACCCAAACGCTCACGCCCACCATCGGGTGCGGTCAAGACAAAGGGCTTTCCATCTGGCAGCAAAGCAAACGAATGCTCAAAATGCGCGCCTCGTGATTTATCTTGTGAAACAACGGTCCAGTCATCACCTAAAACTTTTGTCTTATGTGTGCCACGAGTAATCATCGGTTCAATAGCAAGTGCCATACCGACAATTAGTTCTGGCCCATTGCCACGTTTTCCAAAGTTAAGAACGTGTGGCTCTTGATGCATCTCGGTGCCAATTCCGTGTCCACCATATTCTTGCAAGATTCCATACTTTCCTTGGGAATCAATATAACTTTCAATCGCATAACTAATATCGGTTAAACGCGCACCAAGGTGTCCGGCGGCAATTCCGCGCCACATTGATTCTTCGCATACATCCATCAACTTTTGATCTTGTGGGTCAACGGTGCCAACACCAACAGAGAAGGCAGCATCGCCATGCCAACCTTCAACAATTGCACCGCAATCGATAGAGACTAAATCTCCATCATTAATTATGCGATCTCCAGGAATTCCGTGAACAATTTCATCATTAATTGATACGCAGATCGTTGCGGGAAAGCCGTGATAATTTAAAAAGTTTGGGGTTGCGCCATTGCGCTTAATACACGCTGCCGCGATTGTGTCGAGTGCGCTTGTGGTCATTCCGGGTTTGATCGCGCTGCGAATTTGCTGATGGATTTCAGCGACAACTAAACCGGCACGGCGCATAACCTTGAGTTGATCAAGGGTCTTTATCTGAATCGCCATGTCTATACTCTAATTAATTTCTTAGATTAAGAAAGGCGGCTAAGTGCGGCAATTGCGTCTTCGGTAATTTCAGAGACGTTACCGATAGCCGGAATTGTCAGCAAAATACCCTCATTGCGATAGAAAGCGATGATTGGTGATGTTTGCTCTTCGTAAACTTCCAGGCGACGAGCAATGACTTCTTCTTTATCGTCTTCGCGCTGGTACAAGTCGGTTCCGTTGCAAGAAGAACAGCTTGTTGCGCCTTCAGCTGAAGAAGCACCGCATGCGCGACAGGTGCGGCGAGAAGATAACCGTTTGATAATTTCTTCATGTGCAATAGAAAGTTCTAGCGCCGCCTGCAACGGAGTTTTACGTTCTGCTAAAAATGCGCGTAAGACTTCAGCCTGAACAACATTGCGTGGATATCCATCTAGCAAAAAACCGTTAGCAACATCGTCATGGGTAAGGCGATCTTTGACCATATCGTTGGTTACAGAATCAGGAACTAATTCACCGCGATCCATAAAGGCTTTAGCTTGGTTGCCTAGATCGGTTCCAGCTTTCAAATTGGCGCGAAAGATATCGCCAGTTGAAATATGCGGAATTGAATAATGTGCAGCTAGGAATTGCGCTTGTGTTCCCTTACCGGCACCTGGTGGTCCAACCAGGAGTAAACGCATTAGCGCAAGAACCCCTCATATGAACGCTGTTGAAGCTGGCTTTCAATCTGCTTTGCAGTATCAAGACCAACACCGACAACGATCAGGATCGCAGTTCCGCCGAATGGGAAGTTTTGAGTTGCACCGAAGATGATCAAAGCTCCGATTGGAATAATCGCAACGAGTGCAAGATAGAGAGAACCTGGCGCTGTGATGCGCGATAGTACATATTGCAGGTATTCAGATGTCGGACGACCGGCACGGATACCTGGAATAAATCCACCGTACTTCTTCATATTGTCAGCAACTTCATCTGGGTTGAAGGTAATTGCTACATAGAAATAGGTAAAGAAGATAATCAGCGCTGAGTAAGCGAAGATATAAATTGGGTGATCGCCCTTTACCAAGTTACGTGAGATCCAAACAGCCCATGCTGCCTGGCTATTAGTGAAGTTAACGATCAACGATGGAATATAGAGAAGTGAAGATGCGAAGATAACTGGGATAACGCCAGCTTGGTTCACCTTGATTGGAATATAGGTGCTTGTTCCGCCGTATGCCTGACGTCCAACCATGCGCTTGGCATATTGAACTGGGATGCGACGTTGAGCTTGCTCAACGAATACAACCGCTGCAACAACTGCAATTCCAACTGCCATAACAACTAAGAATGCGAAGAAGCCCTTTTGAACTTTAATGCTCCAGAGCTGGCTTGGGAAACCTGCTGCGATAGATGTGAAGATAAGGATCGACATACCGTTACCGATACCGCGATCAGTAATTAACTCACCGAGCCACATGATTACAGATGTACCAGCGGTCATGATCACGATCATGGTGACGATACGTTGCCATGAAGTATCAGGAATAATCGCGGCATTACAGCCTGAGATCAAACGACCAGGTGTACGAGCGACTGCAACTAAACCAGTTGACTGCAAAACTGCCAGACCAATAGTTAGGTAACGGGTGTACTGAGTTAACTTGGCGGTGCCTGACTGTCCTTCATTCTTCAAAGTTTCAAAACGTGGAATAACCACGGTAAGAAGTTGAATAATGATTGAGCTGGTGATGTAAGGCATGATGCCAAGTGCAAAGACAGAGAGCTTGATAAGCGCTCCACCTGAGAACAAGTTGATCAAACCAAATAGACCGCCGCTTTGTACTTGCTTTAAACAAGTTTGAACAGCGCCATATGAAACACCAGGTGTTGGGACAACGGAACCGAAACGGAACAAGGCCATGATTGAGAGAGTGAAGAAGATCTTCTTGCGCAGATCTGGTGTCTTAAAAGCCATTCCAAATGCTGAAAGCATCAATCTTCTCCCTCTATCAAATCAATAAAACGAAATAGGTATTAAAGAACCTTGGTAGATCCGCCAGCAGCAGCAATCTTTTCAACTGCTGATGCTGAGAAAGCGTGCGCTGTAATTGAAACCTTGACGGCGATATCGCCATTGCCAAGGACCTTTACCGGCAAGCTATCGCGTACTGCGCCCTTTGCGATCAAATCTGCAACTGTAATTTCTCCACCTTTAGGGAAGAGATCGTTAATTGTTGCAACGTTTACTGCTTGGTACTCAATACGTGCTGGGTTCTTAAAGCCGCGAAGCTTAGGCAAACGCATAACCAACGGAAGCTGGCCACCCTCAAAACCTGGGCGAACAGTGTTACGTGCATGTGTTCCCTTGCCACCGCGACCGGCGGTCTTACCCTTTGATGCTTCACCGCGACCCTTACGAGTCTTAGCTTTCTTTGCACCTGGGGCTGGACGAAGGTGATGAAGTTTTAAAGTCATCTTTATTCGACCTCCTCAACCTTGATCAAGTGGCGCGCTGCGTACACCATGCCACGAATTTCTGGACGATCTTCTTTGACGACAACATCGTTGATGCGCTTTAGACCAAGTGAACGCAAGGTCTCGCGAATCTCAGGCTTGTTACCGACCTTAGATTTAATTTGAGTTACTTTTAAACGTGGCATTAGGCACCAACTGTCATCTGTGAAGCGCGGATAATTGCTGCAGGTGCAACATCTTCAAGTGGAAGTCCACGTCGAGCAGCGATTGCTACTGGTGACTCGAGCATCTTTAGTGCAGCAACGGTGGCGTGAACCATGTTGATTGCATTGTTAGATCCGAGTGACTTGGTCAATACATCTGAGATGCCAGCACATTCAAGTACTGCACGGACAGGACCACCGGCGATTACTCCGGTACCTGGGCTAGCTGGACGAAGTAGAACTACGCCTGCTGCTGTTTCGCCTTGTACTGGGTGAGGAACTGTTCCTTGAACGCGTGGAACTACGAAGAATGACTTCTTTGCTTCTTCGACAGCCTTTGCGATCGCTTGTGGAACTTCCTTGGACTTTCCGTAACCAATACCGACTGTGCCATTGCCGTCGCCGACAACTACTAGTGCGGTGAATGAGAAACGACGTCCACCCTTTACAACTTTAGAAACACGGTTGATAAAGACAACGCGCTCCATGTATGGAGACTTATCTTTTTCACGATCGTCGCGACGTTCACGGCGTTCGCCGTTTCCGCGGCCACGGCCTTTATTCTCAGGCGCGCTTCCTGGTGCAGTTGCGGTTGTTGGATTTTCAGCCATTAGAACTCCAATCCGTTCTCTCGTGCACTGTCTGCAAGTGCTGCAATACGACCTGTGTACTTATTTCCTGCGCGGTCGAAGACAACTAGTGAGACACCAGCTTCTTTTCCACGCTTTGCAATCAACGCGCCAACTTCGCGAGACTTTGCAGTCTTATCGCCAGTTGCCTTGCGGAGACCTTCCTCCATAGTTGATGCATAAGCCAGTGTCTTACCTTGTGTGTCATCAATTAGTTGTACAAAGAGATGACGAGCAGAGCGAGAAACGACTAGACGTGGACGCTCAGAAGTTCCGGAGACCTTCTTGCGTACGCGGAAGTGACGACGGGCGCGAGCATTAGTTGCTGACCCCTTGCGGACTTTTACACCGATTGCCATTACTTCTTACCTGTCTTTCCTTGCTTACGGCGAACAACTTCGCCTGCCAAACGTAGGCCCTTGCCCTTATAAGGATCTGCCTTACGGAGCTTCTTAATCTTGGCTGCTACTTCGCCAACTAGTTGCTTATCAATTCCTGTGATGTGCAACTTGGTTGGTGATTCAACCTTGAATGAGATTCCTTCAGGGGCTGGGAATGGAACTGGGTGGCTATATCCGAGCAAGAATTCAAGATCCTTACCCTTTTCTGCAACACGGTAACCAACACCGACGATGTCGATAGTTAGTGTGTAACCAGTTGTTACGCCTGTAACCATGTTGGCAACAAGTGTGCGAGATAGGCCATGAAGTGAGCGAGTTACGCGCTCTTCATTTGGACGAGCAACGGTGAGAACACCGCCCTCTTGTGAAACTTGAATTGGTTCAGCAACGTTAAGTGTTAGTGAACCTTTTGGTCCCTTAACTGCAACGTTCTGACCTGCGATTGTTACTTCAACGCCAGCAGGAAGGGCGATTGGCATACGACCGATACGTGACATATTCGATCACCATACGTAGGCGAGAACTTCTCCGCCTACACCCTGTTTGTTGGCTTGCTTATCAGTAAGCAATCCAGATGAAGTTGAGATAATGGCAACGCCAAGACCTCCAAGAACTTTAGGAAGCGCAGTTGACTTTGCGTAAACGCGAAGTCCTGGCTTGCTAACGCGACGTAGACCGGCGATTGAACGCTCACGGTTTGTGCCGAATTTAAGGTCAAGAACTAAATCTTTACCAATGCCGTTAGTTGCAGCTTCCACGCGGAAACCTGCAATGAAACCCTCCTTTTGAAGGATCTCTGCAATACGAGTCTTTACCGACGATGATGGCATTGAAACCGAATCATGGTAGGCAGAGTTCGCGTTGCGCAGACGTGTCAACATGTCTGCGATCGGATCTGTCATTGTCATACGTGGCCTATGGCCTTTCTCGAAACAGTATCCAAGCGATCTGCTTGGACTTCTTTCGTTGTAGATTTACCAGCTTGCTTTTGTAATACCTGGAAGTTCACCACGGTGCGCCATTTCACGGAAACAGACGCGGCAAATTCCAAACTTTTGATAGACAGAGTGCGGACGGCCGCAACGCTGACAACGTGTATAGCCACGGACTTTGAACTTTGGCTTGCGAGCAGCTTTAACCTTGAGTGATGTTTTAGCCATTCTTATGCCTCCTTGAAAGGAAAGCCGAGCGCCTTAAGTAGTGCGCGACCTTCGTCATCGTTCTTAGCTGTTGTTACAACAGTGATATCCATACCGCGTGTGCGGTCGATCTTGTCTTGTTCGATCTCTGGGAATACAACCTGCTCGGTAAGACCGAAGGTGTAGTTGCCCTTTCCATCAAATTGCTTTGGTGACAAGCCGCGGAAGTCACGGATACGTGGAAGAGAGATTGAGAGAAGACGATCTGCGAATTCCCACATACGATCTCCGCGAAGTGTTACGTGTGCACCAATTGGCATGCCTTCGCGAAGCTTGAACTGCGCGATTGACTTACGTGACTTGGTGACCTGTGGCTTCTGACCGGTGATGATTGCGAGGTCCTTGATAGCACCTTCGATCAACTTTGAATCACGAGCAGCTTCACCAACACCCATGTTGACAACAATCTTGACGAGTGTAGGAATCTGCATCGGATTTGAATATCCGAATTCGCTCTTCAGCGCAGATTGGATTTCGCTCTTGTAGCGAGCCTTGAGACGAACATCTGTTGTTGTGCTCATTAGATGTCCTTTCCTGTGCGACGTGAGATACGAACATTTGAACCGTCTTCAGTTGTGCGAACGCCAAGACGTGTTGCCTTGCCATCTCCATCAACGATCATGACGTTTGAAATATGGATTGATGCTTCCTGTGTGATGATTCCGCCGACCTTGACGCCACGTTCGGTTGTTGATTCCTTTGTGTGGCGCTGAATGCGATTTACGCCTTCAACAGTTACGCGGTCTCCATCTACATGAAGGACCTTGCCGGTTACGCCCTTGTTCTTGCCAGCGATAACCAAGACTTCGTCATCTTTCTTAATCTTCGCCATGGTTAGAGCACCTCCGGAGCGAGTGAAATGATCTTCATGAACTTCTTGTCGCGGAGTTCGCGAGCAACTGGTCCGAAGATACGAGTTCCGCGTGGTTCGCCGTCAGCCTTGAGGATGACAGCTGCGTTCTCGTCAAACTTGATGTAAGAACCGTCTGGACGACGACGTTCTTTAACTGTACGAACGATGACAGCCTTAACGACTTCACCCTTCTTAACCTGTCCACCAGGAATTGCATCCTTGACTGAACAGACGATGATGTCACCGATGCCTGCGTAACGGCGCTTTGATCCTCCGAGTACACGGATACAGAGAAGCTCTTTAGCTCCTGTGTTATCCGCAACGCGTAGGCGGGATTCTTGTTGAATCATTCTTTATTCGCCCCTTACTTAGCTTTCTCGATGATTTGAACTAAACGCCAGCGCTTAGATGCTGAGATTGGTCGTGTTTCCATGATCAATACGCGGTCACCTGTACCTGCTGAGTTTGTCTCATCATGTGCTTTGAGCTTGTGTGTGCGGCTCATGACCTTTGAGTACATACCGTGTGCAACACGATTTGATACCTCAACGGTGATGGTCTTATCCATCTTGTCTGAGACAACAATGCCTTCACGAGTCTTACGAGATCCGCGATCTTCGGTATTAGTAGCCATTACGCAGCGCCTCCAATTCCTAATTCGCGTTCACGAATAATTGTGTAAATACGAGCAATCTCTTTGCGAACTGCACCGAGACGACCATGTGA
This sequence comes from Actinomycetota bacterium, assembly GCA_037140155.1. GTDB lineage: Bacteria > Actinomycetota > Actinomycetes > Nanopelagicales > Nanopelagicaceae > Planktophila. The sequence continues at coordinate 1,477 of JBAXFA010000012.1, read as the reverse complement.
TTCGAGCTGACCTGTTGCAGCCTGGAAGCGAAGGTTGAAGAGTTCTTCCTTACCTTCACGAAGCTTTGCAGTTAACTCTTCAGCAGTTAGCTGACGAAGTTCTTCATTAGTAATCGCCATGGTTATGCCTCCTCACGCTTTACAACGCGGCACTTCATTGGGAGCTTGTGAATCGCAAGGCGCATAGCTTCAGTAGCTACTGCCTCAGTTACGCCTGAAATTTCAAACATAATGCGACCTGGCTTCACGTTTGCGATCCACCATTCTGGAGAACCCTTACCGGAACCCATACGAGTTTCAGCAGGCTTCTTTGTAAGTGGACGATCTGGATAAATATTGATCCAAACCTTTCCACCACGCTTGATGTAACGAGTCATCGCGATACGCGCTGCTTCGATCTGACGGTTAGTGACATATGCAGGAGCAAGTGCCTGGATACCGAAGTCTCCAAATGCAACCTGTGTTCCACCCTTTGATGCGCCTGAGCGTGATGGGTGGTGCTGCTTACGGTGCTTAACCTTGCGAGGAATCAACATTATTCAGCGCCTCCTTCTGTAGCTGGTGTTACTGCTTCAGTTGGAGCTGCTTGTGAAGTTGTTACCTCTGCGCGTGGAGCACGTGGTGTACGTGGTCCGCGGCGTTCTGGCTTTGGAGCGCGTGCTTCAGCAAGTGCCTTTTCAGCACGCTCTGCACGTGAACCAATAACTTCACCCTTGTAGATCCAAACCTTTACACCCAAGCGACCGAATGTTGTTGCAGCTTCGTAGAAACCGTAATCAATATCTGCGCGGAGTGTATGTAGAGGAACGCGTCCTTCACGATAGAACTCAGAACGTGACATTTCTGCACCACCGAGTCGACCACCGCACTGAACACGAATGCCCTGTGCTCCTGCCTTCATCGCTGACTGCATTGACTTCTTCATTGCGCGACGGAATGAAACACGTGCAGCAAGCTGCTCGGCGATTCCTTGTGCAACAAGCTGTGCATCAATTTCTGGATTCTTAACTTCGAGAATGTTGAGCTGAACCTGCTTGCCGGTGAGCTTCTCAAGCTTCTGACGAAGAACGTCAGCTTCTTGTCCGCGACGACCGATAACGATTCCTGGACGAGCAGTGTGAAGGTCGATACGTACACGATCACGTGTGCGCTCGATTTCGATGCGTGAAACGCCTGCGCGCTCCATACCCTTCTGCATAAGTCGGCGGATTTCGACATCTTCCTTGACGTAATCCTTGTACAACTTATCTGCATACCAACGTGACTTAAATTCAGTTGTGATGCCGAGGCGGAAGCCGTGTGGGTTTACTTTTTGACCCATTAGTTGGACGCTCCCTTCTCTGCTAGTGGAGACTTGTCTGAACGCTTTGGGTTACGTGTCTGCGCACGAGTTGATGTGCGAGAAAGTGACTTTGAAGTCGACTTTGTATCGCTGACAGCAACTGAGATGTGGCTTGAACGCTTGAGGATACGGAAA
>JBAXFA010000011.1:0-23010 GCA_037140155.1 Actinomycetota bacterium | reverse complement strand
AGCTTTCTGCGGATCATTTCTAAAGGCTACCCTTTAACCCAATCATCATCTTCCAAGGTGCGTACGTGACGGGGTGGCTTTCGCTCAGAACCATCGCCTAATAGGTATGAGGCGCATAAATGGTTCCAAGAACAATCGCGACAGACTTCAACGATATAAACAGCAAATTCGCCGAACTCTTTCTCCATTTCAACTAGTTCAACCTCAGTCTTAATGCGACCTGAGAACTGACCTAATTGATCGCCGAATGTATAGCGAAGTTCAACTAGCGAATCCTTCTTGCAGACTGGACATTTACGGGATGTTTTCTCTCCATGATATTTGGCAGCGCGCATGAGATAAGGATCAGCATCACAAGCATCTACAACTCCGCGAAAGAGCGCCAATAGAGTGGCGCGCTTATCGAGTGAATAATCGATGAACGCTCGCTTAGATTTCATAATAGGAGAAGGATAATCCCCTTCTGAGTACTTCGCGCGACTACCCTTTAACTATGAACGTTTGGCAGCTCTTAACAGATCGCAAGTTTTCGCGGTTGTTACGTGTTCGTTGGACCGGGCAGATGGCTGATGGGATTTTTCAGAGCGCGCTGGCCTCATTTGTTTTATTTTCACCAGAACGGCAAGCAAATGCTTTAAGTGCAGCGTTGGCCTTTGCTGTTGTTTTGCTTCCATATTCTGTAATTGGGCCATTTGTTGGAACGATTTTAGATCGCATTTCTCGCCAGCGCGCAATCGCATACTCTAATTTAATCCGTGCAGTTACTTTAATTTTGGTCGCGTTTTTGATTTTTCAAGGGCGGACCGGAGTTGAATTAACTATATTTATCTTGATCGCCTTTGGCGTTAACCGATTAATTCTCGCTGGTTTATCAGCAGGCATTCCTTTGATGATTGAAAGTAAATCTTTAATTAGCGCAAATGCTTTAGCCGTAACTGGTGGTTCTGTCTGGGTAGTTTTAGGTGGAGGAATTGGTTTAGGGCTACGTCGCCTAATTAATGGCATTGCAACTGCAGATCACGCAGATGGATACATAATTTTGGCGGGAGCTGTCTCTTATTTATTGGCAGCGCTCTTTGCATCGACACTTACAAAGAAGGAAATTGGTCCACTAGATCACGAAATAAAGAGTGCGAGTTTTTCACAGGGCTTAATTGAAATGCGTGAAGGCTTCAAATTTCTGCGCCAACACGTAGACGCTGCGCGCGGTATCGCAGCGGTTGCGATTCATCGTGGCGGCATTACCGCTATGACTTTGATCGCGCTATTGCTTGAAAGAAATACCTTCCATGATCCGGCAGATAGTGAAGCTGGATTGGCCGGCTTGAGTTTTACGCTCTCGCTTGCTGCCTGTGGTTTCGTTGTCGGTGCAGTGATCGCGCCTTATGGAGTTCGCAAAGTTGGTCGCCATCGTTGGATGCGCTTCTCGTTATTAGCCAGCGCGAGCGGCCCGCTATTTATCATCTTTGTTAGAACGCCAATAACTCTGGCAATCGCAGCAATTATTACTGCACTCTTTGGGCAGAGCTTGAAAGTTACCAACGATGCTTTGGTGCAATCTAAAATTGATGATATTTACCGTGGGCGAGTTTTCTCTGTTTATGATGTGGTGGTCAATGGTGCGATTGTCTCTGGCGCTGTAATTGCCGCGGTATTACTTCCAGATACCGGAGATGGCTTCTTAGTTCCGTTACTGGTGGCAGCCGCTTATCTAATTGCTGGTTTGCGGTTACTTCGCAGCCGGGTTTTCTTTGCTCCACCAATCAAGTAACTCTTTGGTGGCGCGGTCTTCGCCTAGTGGGCCATTCTCTAAACGTAGCTCTAAGAGAAAATCTAAAGCTTTTCCAACAGCAGCAGATGGTTTGATTTTTAAGAGAGCCATTACTTGCGCGCCATCTAAATCAGGACGGATTTTGGATAACTCTTCTTCTTCCATCAACTTGGCGATACGCGCTTCCAGGCTGTCATATACCTTGGCTAAGCGTTCGGCTTTCTTAACATTACGTGTTGTGCAGTCAGCGCGGGTTAAAACATGCAAATGTATTAATAAATCGCCAGCATCACGGACATATCTACGAACCGCAGAATCGGTCCATTCGCCATCTCCATAGCCATGAAAACGCAGGTGCAGAGAAACAAGTGATTCAACTTGTTCGATTGTGTCGCCGTCAAAACGCAACGCTTTTAAGCGCGCCTTAGCCAGACGCGCACCAACTTTCTCGTGATGATGAAAAGAGACTCCGCCGCCAGCAATTAGGCTGCGCGTCTTTGGTTTACCAATATCGTGCAAAAGAGCCGCTAAGCGAATTATTAAATTAGGTCCACCTAAGCGATCTTCGTGAGCAATAGCCTGTTCTAGAACTGTTATTGAATGTTCGTAAACATCTTTATGGTGATGGTGTTCATCAATTTCTAAGCGCAACTTTGGAATTTCGGGTAGAACAATTTCGGCCAGACCAGTTTCCACTAAAATTGTGATTCCAAGACGTGGTCGAGCTGACATTAATATTTTTGTAATTTCGTCGCGGATCCGCTCGGCAGAAATTATTGAAATGCGACCAGCCATATCTTTCATAGCTTGAATAACATCAGGCGCAATTTCAAAGCCAAGTTGGCTGGCAAATCGGGCAGCGCGCATCATCCTTAGAGGATCATCAGAAAATGAATTCTCTGCAGTAGTTGGTGTGCGTAGTACTTTCTTTGCTAAATCTGCTAAACCATTATATGGATCTATAAATTCTGGAACCTTAGTGGTTAGCTCTAGCGCCATTGCATTTACTGTGAAGTCTCGGCGCGATAAATCGCCAATGATATTTTCACCGTAAACAACTTCTGGTTTACGACTTTCCGGATCATAACTTTCGCTGCGGTAAGTTGTTACTTCAACGGTTGTGTCACCGCGTTTTCCTGCGACGGTTCCGTATTCGATTCCGGTCTCCCAAATATTTTCTGCCCAACCTTGCAGAATCTTTTTGGTTTCTTCTGGTTTAGCGTTTGTTGTGAAATCTAAATCATTTCCGAGTCGACCAAGAAGTGCATCGCGTACCGGCCCACCAACTAAGGCCAACTTAAATCCTTGGGCGGCAAAGCTTTGGGCGAGCGAACTCGCAAGCGGTGCCCGATTTACGAGAGATGCGATCGCAACTTCTCCTGCGGCTCCCAATGCACTCGTCACAATAGATAAGGTTAGAGCAGTACCCTTGGTCTATGACCCCGGCACCTGGTGCGGGCAGCGAAGGTACGAAGAAGAAGCGCAGGCGTAAACGCCCCGCACATCGCGCCCCACTTTCAAATGATCCAAGCACCTCTGGTGCGGCTGCGCCTAAAGATGGCTCTGCTAAACGTCCGCGACCTCCGGCCAAGAGTTATGCCAAGCGCGTGGATGAAGTTTCAGCTGGTGGATTAGTTATCGATCACAGCGGAAAGAATGGCCTATTAATTGGTCGCATCGATCACAAAGATGCATCTGGCCAAAGAATTTTATGGTCGCTACCAAAAGGGCACATTGAAGAAGGTGAAACACCTGAACAAGCTGCGCTACGCGAAGTTGCTGAGGAGACAGGTATTGAGTCATCGATTGAAAGAGCATTAGGTGTAATTGATTTCTGGTTTATGGCTGGCGGAAAGCGAATTCACAAGACTGTTCATCACTATCTGTTCCGAGAAACTGGTGGAAAGTTAGCGCCACAAGAGAGTGAAGTCGACGAGGTTGGCTGGTTTCCATTATCTGAAATCGTAGATCGATTGGCGTACCCCGATGAGAAAAAATTAATTTCTCGCACAGAAGCATCCGCTGAATTGGATGCGCAATGAAGCGTATTGGCCTAACTCTCTTTGTTGCTTTTTTAACTTTTTCGGCGCTGCCTAGCGCTAACGCTGACTCCACCGTTATTTATTTAACCAGCAAACCTCATCAACTCTTTGATGGAACTTTTCGTAACGATGAATTAGCAACAGATTTACTATCTTCTGGGCGCCTAGGACAAGCGTTAACTCAAAAGCGAGTTGGTCCACGTACTTGGGTTATTGACGGTGAACTTTTAGATGAAGTTGCAGATATGGCAGATGGTTACAAATTAGCAGATAAGAAGGAGCCAACTGGTCAATTAACTGCGAAAGAGTGGCTATCTCGCTTGTTGCTAGTTACATCGGGAGACCAAGTCATTGCACTTCCATATGGAAATCCAGATATTGCACTAGTAAAACGTTCTGCGCCAAGTGAATTACGTCTTTATGTGGCATATGGTCAAGAGCGAGTTGCCTTTAATTTAAACCGGAAAATTTCAACAGAAAGCGGAGTTGAGTGGAGTACTGGTACTTCGCGTTTATCTCCATTGTTACGCAAAAAATATGCGCAAAATCGTCAGGCTTTAACTACATTAACTACGGTAGTTAAAGCGCCAGAGGTTACTGCGCAACGCGCCAAACTTGGTCTTTTGCTATCTCCATCATTGGATGAAGTAGATCGTAAGTTCTTTTCATTTAATGCAGGCGATGGTGTTGCCCAGACTTTAAGTAAATTACGAGTTACCAGCGGCAAATATCAAATTTCATCAGCTACCGGCAAGGTTCCGGTTACCTTTATAAATAGCTTTAACGTTCCGGTCAAAGTAAATATTAAATTAACGCCACTTAACTCGCGTGTTCAGGTCTCTGATGTTTCAGTTTTGCAACTTCCTGCAAATTCTCGTGTACAACTTGCTATCCCGTTTACTGTGATCGCCCCAGGCGCCACAACAGTGCTTGCGCAAATTACAAATATGAACGATGAACCGGTTGGTCCATCTGCGAAATTAGCGATAAACATCACCATATTCGACTCCAAGGTCACTTGGTTCACTATTGGGGCAGCACTCCTTTTATTTGTTGCCGCCTTTACTCAGACTATTCGCCGGATTAGAAAGCAGCGAAAGCCTATAATTGAGGAAATTTAAGTCAGATCGTAAAAAATATATAGAAATGGATACGCTGAGCACATGGTAAAAGATCTTGTAATTATCGGCTCTGGCCCGGCTGGATATACAGCGGCTATCTATGCCGCGCGCGCACAGTTAAATCCAGTTATTTATGAAGGCTCCGTTACAGCCGGTGGCGCACTAATGAACACTACCGAAGTTGAAAATTTTCCTGGTTTTGTTGATGGTGTTATGGGCCCAGATTTAATGGACAGTATGCGCAAACAAGCCAAACGTTTTGGCGCAGAGCTAATTACCGATGATGTAGTTGAAATGGATCTATCTGGCGAAATTAAAATTCTTAAAGATGGCTCTGGTAACACCGTGCAAGCCAAGGCTGTCATTTTGGCGATGGGCTCGGCATATAAGGAAATTGGTTTAACAAACGAGAAGCGTTTATCTGGACGTGGTGTTTCTTGGTGCGCAACCTGCGATGGTTTCTTCTTTCGCGATCAAACAATTGCAGTCGTCGGTGGCGGAGATTCCGCTGTTGAGGAAGCAACTTTCTTAACGAAGTTTGCAACTAAAGTTGTCTTGATCCATCGCCGTGATTCGCTACGCGCCTCTAAAATTATGGCTGAGCGCGCATTCGCCAACCCGAAGATTGAAATGTTATGGAATACCGAAGTTACAGATGTTCTCGGTGCGGAAAAGGTGGAAGCGTTACAGCTTCGCAACACGGTAACCGGTGAAGAATCAAAGAGAGATTTCACTGGATTATTTGTTGCGATCGGGCACATTCCGCGTAGCGAACTTGTTACAACTCAGGTAACCCTCAATGAAGAAGGTTATGTTTCAGTAGATGGGCGTTCCACGCGCACAAACCTCAAGGGAGTCTTTGCTTGTGGCGATCTAGTCGATTTCACCTACCGCCAAGCAATTACCGCCGCAGGCTCAGGTTGCCAGGCAGCCCTTGACGCTGAAAAGTTCCTATCGCACTAGTACGCTTTAAATATTGAATTTCCAAGAAGGTTACAAAGGTAAAATCTATAAAGGGAGTAAAGATGAGCGCAGGAAAAGTCACAGCAGCTAACTTCGATGAAGTGGTTCTAAAGAGCAGCAAGCCAGTACTTGTTGATTTTTGGGCTGAATGGTGTGGCCCATGCCGCGCGGTCGGACCGATCTTGGATGAGATCTCAAATGAGCATGGTGAAAAACTCACTATCGTTAAGTTAAATACCGATGAAGAGTCTGCAATAGCCATCAAATATGGCGTTACATCAATTCCAATGTTAAACGTTTACGTAAATGGCGAAGTTGTTAAAACGATCATCGGCGCCAAACCAAAGCCAGCTCTTCTAAAAGAGCTAGAAGCGTTCATCTAATCAACTCGTTGATTTAGATTTATTATGAAAGAACTATCTCCTGATGAGATCCGTTCTTTTCAACAAGAGCGTGGGCTCCACGTCACAGGTGAATTAAACGATTCAACTCTGCGCGCACTTGAAGAGGCGCGTTGGAAATTAGGCGATCGCTCACTTAATCTTCAACCGTCGCCCATGATGCGCGGCGATGATGTAGCGGCTTTGCAATCTCGTCTAACTGAGATGGGTTTTAACACAGGTCGAGTAGATGGAATTTTTGGCGAAAGTACAGAATCTGCAGTTAAAGAGTTCCAAAAATCTGTTGGTATAAAAGTTGATGGTAAATGTGGTCCGGCCACCATTATCGCGCTAATTCGTTTAACCAAGATTGTTTCCGGTGGAGCGCCTTCGCAGATGCGAGAAAGTGCGGCGCAGCGAAACCGTGGTCCAGCTCTTGCCAATAAAGTGATTGTTATCGATCCAGCTTTTGGAGATCTGGAAGCGGAAATTGTTTACGATATTGCACAACGTTTAGAGGGTCGTTTGTTAGCTCTTGGCGCTAGCGTATTTCTAACTCGCGGCCCGCGAAATGTGCTTACTGAAAATCAGATTATCTCTTTCGCCAATAAAAATAGTGCGGATCTTGTAATTTCACTTCATACAGATACCAATAGGAATTCAACCGCTCACGGGGTTGCAACTTATTTCTATGGCACCGATGCACATGGTGTTCATTCGATTGTTGGTGAAAGATTTGCATCTTTAGTACAGCGCGAAATTTGTGCGCGCACCGATCTCTTAAATTGCCGTACCCACGCCAAAGCTTGGGATTTACTCCGGTTGACTCAGGCGCCAGCGGTTCGTGTTGATTTGGGATATCTTTCAAATGAAGGTGACGCTGCGCGATTAGCCCGTCCTGATTTTCGCGATACTTTGGCTGAGGCTTTTATCATCGCAATTCAACGCCTTTATTTATCGGCTGAAGATGATGCGAAAACGGGTACCTTGCGATTATCTGACCTACGTTCTGCGGGAATTCGCCGTTAAATTTAATCGGTTCGCGCCTTTGTGTGAGCATGTGGGAGACTAATTCTTATGTCTGAAGTATCAGTCCGCTTTCAAACTGGCGCTCCGCAAAATTTAGAGGAGCGCTTTGCAACTCGCGCTGCCGGAATGTTGCCTTCAGAAATTCGCTCACTTTTTGCAGTTGCATCTCGCCCAGAGATTGTCTCGTTAGCCGGTGGGATGCCAAATCTTTCTGCGCTACCTATGGAGATGATGGCTGGCGTTGTAAAAGATTTAATTTTGAGTAACGGAGCAGAAGCCTTGCAATATGGCAGCGGGCAAGGCCATCCCAAGTTACGCGAGCAGATCTGTGATGTTATGGCGCTAGAAGGTATTCGCGCCAACCCTGACGATATTGTTGTTACAACTGGATCACAACAGGCGCTTGATTTAATCTCTCGCATCTTCATCGATCCGGGTGATGTTGTATTGGTAGAAGCGCCTTCTTATGTTGGCGCCCTTGGAACATTTAGACAATATGAAGCATCTGTTGTCCATGTTGAGATGGATATGAATGGTCTTGTTCCAGATGCGCTACGAAATGCAATTAAATCTGTACGTGCCGCCGGACGCAAAATTAAATTCTTATATCTAATTCCTAATTATCAGAACCCAACTGGAGTATTACTTCCAGCCGATCGCCGAACTGAAATTTTAGCTATTTGCCGCGAAGAAGAAATCTTTGTTGTTGAAGATAACCCTTATGGTTTATTAGGTTTTGATCGTCCATCGCCAAATGCGATGCGAGCTGAAGATTCTGAAAATGTTATCTATCTAGGTTCTTTTTCGAAGACGATCGCTTCTGGTCTAAGAATTGGTTGGGCTTTAGTTCCTCAATCACTAAAAGATAAGTTAGTAATCGCATCTGAATCTTCAATCCTCTGTCCTTCAAATTTCACGCAGTTAACTATCTCGAGTTACTTAGCTGATCAACCATGGCGTGATCAGATCGCCTCATTCTGTGAGCTATATAAGGTGCGCCGCGATGCGATGTTGGAATCGCTTGAAGAGTATTTCCCTAAAGAAGCCACATGGACAAAGCCAGGTGGTGGTTTCTATGTCTGGGTTAACTTGCCAGCAGAAATTGATACTAAGGCGATGATGCCAAAGGCGATAGTTGCCAAGGTTGCTTATGTTCCCGGAACTGCCTTTTACGCCGATGGTTTCGGTTCTTGGTCTATGCGTCTTTCATATTGCCATCCAACGCCTGAGCGAATCCGTGAAGGCGTTAAAGCCCTAGGTGGAATCGTGAAGCAAGAGATGTCGCGCCGCGGAACTGCGCTTAAGTAAGCCTTACTTACCTTCGATTAAATCAACAATCCGCTGTAAATCTTCCCGTCCGGCGAATTCAATAACAATCTTTCCTTTGCCGCTTACCCCTTGCACGCTAACTCGCGTATCTAGATAATCGCTTAATAGCTCAGCAGCAGCCAAAGTTTCACCACTTGCGCCAGCTTTCCCAGATTTGCCAGAGGTCGACTTTTTCTTTGGTGAATGTATAGCAACTGCTTCTTCTGTTGCTCTAACACTTAAACCTTCGGCAACAATTCGGTTGGCAAGTTTTTCAATCTCAACTTCATCGGTTAATCCAAGTAGTGCGCGGGCATGGCCTGCTGAAATAACACCTGCTGCAACTTTACGCTGCACTGTAGGTGGCAAGTTAAGTAGACGCATAGTGTTTGAAATCAGAGGACGCGAGCGACCAAGTTTTGTAGCTAGCTCATCATGTGTGCAGTTAAAGTCATTTAGTAGCTGTGCGTAAGCAGCGCCTTCTTCAAGTGGGTTTAATTGGCTGCGATGAATATTTTCAATTAGCGCTTCGCGTAGTAGCTCATTATCTGGAGTCTGGCGAATAATTACTGGAATGCTCTTTAACCCAGCAGCTTTGGCGGCTCGAAAGCGGCGCTCACCCATTACTAATTCATATTTACCAGGCGAGGTTTGGCGAACAACCGGTGGTTGCAAGATACCGATCTCTTTTATTGATGCAATTAATTCATTGAGCGCTGTTTCATCAAAGACAGTGCGTGGTTGACGTGGGTTGGGAGAAATTGAATCGATTGATACTTCATTTTGTTGTGCAACTTCATTTCCGGCAACTGTTAATGAAGTTGGAATAAGAGAATCTAAATTGGTGCCTAGTCCACCACGCTTTGCGCTCATGCAATTTCTCCATCACGTTTGTAATTAATATTTACAACATTGGAATCAAATTTAATTTCATCTTTTGGTTTTCCGCGCTCTGCTATCTCGCGCGCTACCTGCATATATGCAATCGCACCTGGAGAAAGCGGGTCATAAGTCATAACAGTTTGGTTATATGAAGGAGCTTCTGAAACGCGCACAGCACGTGGAATTGGGATATCAATTAACTCGTTTGGGAAGTGAGATCGCACATTTGCGGCAACATCATTTGATAAACGCGTGCGGCCATCAAACATTGTTAAAACAATTGTTGATAAATTTAAATCAGCGTTGAGTCTTTTCTTAACAATTCCAAATGTTTCAAGTAATTGTGATAAACCTTCGAGAGCGTAGTATTCAGTTTGAATTGGAATTAAGAGTTCGCGAGCTGCAGCAAGTGCGTTGATAGTTAATAATCCCAGCGATGGTGGGCAATCAATAAAGATGTAATCGTAATTTGGGGAAATCTCAACGAGCGCTTCTTTTAATCTAAGTTCGCGCGCAACCATTGACACTAAATTAACTTCAGCGTTTGCAAGCGATGAATTTGAGGGAATGCAATCAAGAGAAGGAAATCCTGAAACTTTTTGAATTACAGAAGTAATGGGACTATCGCCCATTAATACGTCATAAATTCCGGCGATATCACGGTGCGGAACACCGAGTGCGGTACTTGCATTTCCTTGTGGATCAAGGTCGATCACAAGTACTCGCAGACCCCCCATAGAAAGGGCGGCTGCGATATTTACCGTGGTGGTGGTCTTTCCAACCCCGCCTTTTTGGTTGGCTACTGTGAAGATTCGGGTTGAGGCAGGTTTTGCCATCGCCTCTTTTAAGCGGCGGACTCCAACGACCTTGTTGTTGGAGTTACCAGAAGTATCGGGATTTGTTTCACGTGAATCAGCCACGCGCTTATCTAAGCACCTTTACGCACAGAGATTATTCTTCCAAGCTCAATTCCCTCGAGTTTGATCTCATGGAGCTCGGCTCCCTTGACTCCAACCATCTCGGCGGCGGCGGACTCCCCCTTCATGGCAAGCAGGGACCCTCCGGTTTTGACCATATGCCAGCTCATCTTCTTCAACTTCTCTAGCGGTGCTACTGCGCGAGCGGTTACAAAGTCAGCGCTCTTCTTAATATCTTGAGCTCGGCCTCGAAGCACCTCAATCGGGAAGGGTAGATCTGGGATAGCGGCAACGGCTTCCTTTAGAAATTCGACGCGTCGCTCAAGGGGTTCAATCAAAGTTACCTTTAAATCCGGGCGGACTAAGGCGATCACAATCCCAGGCAAGCCAGCGCCTGAGCCAATATCGAAGAGGGATGCCCCTTGAGGAAGTAGCTCGGTAATCGGTAGGCAGTTAAAGATATGGCGATCCCAAATACGTTCGCCTTCGCGGGGGCCGATTAAGCCTCGTTCGATGCCGGCTGTGGTGAGAAATTCTGCATATGCGTGGATAGCCCGCTCTTGGCCAGGAAAGTACTTGGCTATAAGGGCTTCTTTTGAAAGAGTTTCACGTGAAACTCCTTCGGGAGAGACTGACTCCGGCTGGAGATTTTCCATCTAAGCCCTTTACGCGGGGTAGATGACTACGAAACGATTTGGGTCTTCGCCATCAGATTCTGATGTAAGCCCCAAGGTCTGGATCGTGTCATGGATAATCTTGCGCTCAAAGGCGTTCATTGGGTCGAGTTTGATTGAAGACCCCGTGGTCTTAGCTTGTTCAGCCATCTTCTCGGCTAGGGCGGTTAGCTCCTTGCGGCGGCCGGCGCGGAATCCATCGATATCAAGCATTAAACGGCTGCGATCCCCGGTTGATGTCTGGACGGCAAGGCGGGTTAACTCCTGGATAGCATCTAGGACTTCACCTTCTTGGCCGACCAAGTGGCGCAATTTGCCGCCGACTATCGCAAGGCTGGCGCGATCGTTTTCAACGTCGATATCGATATCGCCATCAAGGTCGGCAATATCTAGTAGCCCTTCGAGGTAATCGGCTGCGATATCGCCTTCCTCTTCCAAGCGGGCGATCGTCTTCGGCGCCTTTTTGCTTCCAGTTGTAGCCTCTACTTCTGCATCCATCACTTCTGTGGTCTCATCGCTCATTTTTTACTCCTTTATTTGGAAACTTGGGTTATTTATGCGTTTTTGGTAGTAAATGTCGGAATTTATCTCTTCTTTTTCTTCTTTGGTTGTTTTCTCTGACCTTTTACATCGCCCTCTTGGCCGTTCTGGCCAAGTTCTGGGTTGGTTGGGTCAATAACAGTTCCGCTCTGATCGCGGTTATCTAACTTTGCCTTATGGGCGCGTTTTCTTTGTAACTCTTCGTAGGCCGGAGATCCTGGCGTTGGATTTCTTTTAATGACATAGAACTGTTGTCCCCATGTCCAGAAGTTTGTCGTCGACCAATAAATTAAAACACCGACTGGAAAGTTAACGCCGGAGATTGCAAAGATTAATGGGAATAAATACAACATGATCTTCTGCTGTTGCAACATCATATTGTTACTTGAATCCATCTTTGGCATTCCTTTAACCATCAACTGGCGTTGGGTTGTAAAGGTTGTCGCAGACATAATAAAGATAAGAATTACAGTGACTATTTTTACAGTTGTATCTGATGATCCAAGGAAGCTCTGTGAGATAGATGCGCCGAAGAATTTTGCTTGTGCTGCGCTAACTAAATACTCACCTTTTAAATACCCGTGTGGAACGTTTTTAGCGATTCCATTTAGAACGGTAAAGAGTGAGAAGAAGATTGGTGCTTGGGCAATAATTGGAAAGCAAGATGCAAGTGGATTTGTCTTATGCTCTTTGTAGAGCTTCATCATCTCTTCAGATTGCTTCTGGCGATCATCTTTATATTTTGCTTGGATCGCCTTCATTTGTGGTTGAAGCGCAGTTAGCGCGCGCTGGCTCTTAATCTGCTTTACAAAGAGTGGGATTAAAATAATTCGAATTAAAACCACAAGCCCCATAATCGAGAGCGCCCAGGTAACGCCGCTATCTTTACCGAATACTGGGGTTAATAATTTGTGGAAGATGATGATTACGCCAGAAACCAAGTTGTAAAGCGGGTTTAAAATCGTGTTCATTAATTAACTCCTACACTGGTTTTTTGGGCTATTTTTAAAGGTTTTACCGCATAGTCAACGCCACCATGTGACCATGGATTACAGCGCATTAAGCGCCAAAGAGACATACCAACTCCACGAATTCCATAGTTTGAAATGGCCGATGCGGCATATGAAGAACATGATGGGTAGTACTTACAGCGAGCCGGGAAAGATGGTGAGATCCATTTTTGATAGAAGTTAATTGCTGCTACAAAAATTTTTCTCATTATTTAACTGCCGCTCGAGATGAACGCTCTAATAATTTGTTAATAAGTTTCTCTACTTCAAGCCCGGTTGTATCAATTTTATTTTTGGCTAAAGCGCGAATAACTAAAAGTGAGCCGTTAGGTAATTTTGTGAGTTGTGGAGCAACTGCGTGGCGAACTTTGCGCGCTAGTGAGTGGCGGGCAACTGATCCCCCAATAGCCTTATTAACAATTAAGCCGCATTTAGGATGGTCGTTATTTGTGACAGGTGAGATGTATAGATATCCAACAAAGTTCTCAGTGGTAACGCGGGTTCCGCTCTTAGTTGCTCGAGCGAAATCGGCGCTTACGGTCAAACGTGCGTTTTTAGGCAGCACGAGGCGTTTCCGGTGCGGCTCTATTAATTACGCAGAGAGACGAGTGCGGCCTTTAGCGCGGCGTGCTGCAAGAACTGCACGACCTGCGCGAGTTGCCATGCGTGCGCGGAAGCCGTGCTTCTTGGCGCGACGACGAGTATTAGGTTGGTAGGTGCGCTTTGTCATGGTGACTCCTTCTAAAACTTACATCGGTAGAGCAGGTTTTGCCGGGTTAGGTTTTTGCTGACCTAGCTCGCGGTTTAGCCGACTTCTTTGAACTCTTCATAAATACGGGGGAAGCAAGGGTGTAACGGTAGAGGTGTGGATAGAGGCGGGTCAAACTGGAGGGCAGGTTGAGGGTTGTGGATAACCGCTTGCTTTTCTCAGGAAAGAGCCCTACTTTTCACCCCTGTCCACAGGCATCCGTCAAAGTGGCTCTAAATGAAGGCTAAAGCCCTACTTTAGACCACAGCCTGTGGATAACGTTGTGGATACTCCAAAGGGGGCAAAATGGCAGTTGTAGAGATAGAGCTCGCCGACCTTTGGGACCGGGTGATTGAACATGTTTCCCTTGGAGAACCACAACATCGCGCATTTTTAACGATGACAAAACCACTTGGGTTAATCCAAAGCGATGGTGGAATCACAAATTTATTGGTTGCAGCACCAAATGTATTTGCAAAAGATGTTCTTGAATCTCGTCTGCGAATTGTTGTCAATGAAGTTTTGACTCGTGAACTTGGTGATAAAACAAATATCGCTGTGATGGTTGATGAGTCGCTAGAACTAGCAGACCACCCCGCACCAACAATTGTTATCGAACCAATACCTGCCCGACCTGGTACAGGGCGCGAAGGATCTGATCTAGGGGCGCGCAAAAGCGATGAACCTTCACAATTAAATCCGCGTTATATCTTTGAAACTTTTGTTATAGGTGCATCAAATCGATTCGCACATGCTGCGGCTGTTGCTGTGGCGGAGGCGCCAGCAAAGGCATACAACCCGTTATTTATTTATGGCGAGTCCGGTCTTGGAAAAACCCACTTATTACACGCTATTGGCGCATATGCCAAAGAGTTATATGGCAGCGTCCGAGTTCGTTATGTTTCATCTGAAGAGTTCACAAATGACTTTATTAACTCAATTCGCGATGATAAAGCTTCCGCTTTCCAACGTCGCTATCGCGACCTTGATGTTCTATTAGTTGACGATATTCAATTTTTAGAAAATAAAGAACGTACTCAAGAAGAGTTCTTCCACACTTTCAACACCTTATATAACGCTAATAAACAGATAGTTATCTCATCTGACCGCCCGCCAAAACAACTAACAACTTTGGAAGATCGTCTGCGTTCTCGCTTCGAGTGGGGTTTGATTACAGATATTCAACCGCCGGAGCTAGAAACACGTATTGCGATTCTGCGCAAGAAAGCTGCGCAAGATAAATTAAATGCACCTGATGATGTTCTTGAATATATTGCAAGTAAAATTTCTACAAATATTCGCGAACTAGAGGGTGCGCTAATCCGCGTTACCGCTTTTGCTAGTTTGAATAGACAAGGCGTTGATTTAGGTCTTGCCGAAATTGTCTTAAAGGATTTAATTCCAACTGGCGCCGGCCCTGAAATTACCGCCGCCACGATCATGGCTCAGACCGCTGTTTACTTCAGCCTTACTCTTGATGATCTCTGCGGCACATCACGTTCTCGGGTTTTAGTTAATGCCCGCCAGATAGCTATGTATCTCTGCCGCGAGCTAACTGAGCTATCTCTGCCGAAGATCGGCCAAACATTTGGCGGCCGTGATCACACAACTGTTATGCACGCCGACCGGAAGATCCGCCAATTAATGGCAGAGCGCCGGTCGATCTATAACCAGGTCACCGAGTTGACCAACCGGATTAAATCTCAGAACAGAGGTTGATTTCGGGTAATTGTCCGATTTAAGAGCCTTACCCCCAGATGTGGAGAAGGTGTGGATAACTGTGGATTACAGCGTTAAATCTGTGGTTAATATCTTTAAAAGGTAGTTTTTTAAAATATTGAGTTAAGGAAGGGGTGGTTAGCTTGGACGTTACACACATTTTTCAACAGTTTATCCACACTCTCTCCTTATTAAATATAGGGTTTGAGCAGGGCTTTCTACCTTTATCCACAGTAATAGCGGTTGGTTACTACTACTACTTATATATAAAGAAAACCCGCTCCCCAGCGAACCCCACAACTTTGGGCCTATTTCTTCAGCCAAATAACTTTGGGCTATCTAATCTCCCAACCATTATGAAAGACTTTCAACTAAAGAAAATGAGGGCTACTAAGTGAAATTTACGGTCGAGCAAGGCGCGCTTACAGATGGCGTCAACTGGGTTTCCCGCAGCCTTTCAACCCGACCAATAAAAACAGAGCTTCTCGGAATTGTTATCGATGCAACTGGTGATGAAGTAACCCTCTCTGGATCTGACTTAGAAACCTCAAGTAAAGCTTTCTTTAAAGCAGATATCTCACAACCTGGAAAAGTTTTAGTTCCTGGAAAACTACTAGCTGAAATTTCTCGCTCACTTCCAAATAAACCAATCACAATTACTTTAGATGGCTCTCGTGTATTAGTTACATCCGGCGCTGCAAAATTTACCTTGCCAACACTTTCAATTTCAGAGTACCCAAGTTTGCCTGAGCTGCCAGAAACAACCGGCACAGTTGCCAGTGATCTTTTTGCAACAGCGGTAGCGCAAGTTGCTATCGCGGCAGGACGCGATGATTCGCTACCAACTCTTACAGGTGTACATGTTGAGATAAACGAAGATACCGTCACATTGGCTGCAACAGATAGATACCGTTTAGCGGTCCGCGAATTTACTTGGCAGCCAACTACGCCAGGTGTTTCAACAACATCTTTGCTACGAGGACGCACCATTGCAGATGCGGCGAAATCTTTAACAGGTTCTAAAAACGTCTCACTCTCGTTTGCGCCCGTAACAAGCAATGATCGCCTCGCAGGTTTTTCTGGTGAAGGTAAATCAATGACTTCAAGAATGTTAGATGGCACCTTCCCTCCATACCGCCATTTATTACCGCAAGACGTAACAACTACCGCGATAGTTGAGGTCGCACCATTTTTAGATTCTGTTCGCCGCGTTGCGTTAGTCACCGATAAAACTGTTCCGCTTCGCTTGGAATTCGCAAACAACTCAGTATCTCTTGAAGCGGGCGCGGGTGAAGAAGCACAAGCGACCGAATCGATTGAAATCTTATTAAACGGTGAACCAATTTCAATTGCATTCAACCCAGTCTTTTTAGCAGATGGGCTACAAGCAGTCGGCACCGCTTTCGTGCAGATCTCATTTACCGGTTCAAATAAACCAGCGATCCTTAGTGGCAAATCAGATCGTGACGGCAAAGTAATTGAAAATTACCGTTACCTTCTAATGCCAATGCGTTACGCCTCTTAACGAATAAATAAAGAGAAATCTGTGCGCGTTACCAAATTAGCGCTAACCAACTTTCGCTCATATAAAAACCTCGAGCTAGAGTTTGGCCCTGGCCCAACTACCTTCATCGGCAATAACGGTTCCGGCAAAACAAATATCGCCGAAAGTTTGATTTATTTGGCATACCTTTCATCCCACCGCGTTTCGCAAAATTTACCCTTATTAAATTTAGGTAGCGATCAGGCGATCATTCGCGCAGAGATAGAACGCGATGAACGCACACTGCAAGTTGATTTAGAAATAAATGCCACTAAAGCAAACCGCGCGCGTTTAAATCAAAACCCCACAAAATCACAACGCGAGATTTTAGGTGCGCTGCAAGTAATTTACTTCTCGCCTGAGGATTTAGATCTAGTACGCGGGGAACCCACCCACCGCCGCGATTTCCTTGATAAATTACTTATTACCCGCAGCCCCCGCCTTGCTGGAGTTATCTCAGATTACGAACGGGTGGTTAAACAAAGAAACGCTCTACTCAAAACCCGCGCGCCAGAAAACGCGCTAGATCCCTGGACTGAACAGTTAATTAATTTAGGTGCCCAATTAAGCGCCGAACGCGTCGCTTTAGTTGAAGCGCTAAACCCACATGTCGCCGCAAATTACGCAAATTTAAATGAAGTTAAACCGGCATCTATCTCATATAAATCCAGCACCGATGGGTTGACTACAGATGCTGCGCTAAATTCACAGTTACTAACCGCTCGCCATTTAGAAGTATCCCGCCAAGAAATAGAACGTGGTGCATCGTTAATCGGTCCACACCGCGATGACCTACATCTACAACTCGGTGACTTCCCCGCAAAAGGATATGCCAGCCACGGTGAATCTTGGTCTATGGCAATTTCATTACGGATAGGGTCTTATAACCTATTAAAATCCGAAGGCGCCGAACCAATTTTAATCCTTGATGATATTTTCGCAGAGCTCGATACCGCTCGCCGTCAACAGTTGACTTCAGTAACCCAAATGGCCGAACAAACATTTATTACCGCAGCAGTTGAAAGTGATTTACCTACCGAATTACTATCTACTAAATATTATGTAACGCCCGGTGCAGTATCCAAAGAAAGGGTAAGTAATGACTAAACGCGATCTTGCCCTAGATTTATTTCGCAGTTACAAAACGGGATTTATTAAGAAATCGAAGCCAGTTCAAGAACGCACCAATACTCCAGGTGACCCAACATTAATTTCTGAAGTTATGTCAGATCTAATTAACCAACGCGATTGGCATTTAGGTATTGCCGAAGGAACTCTATTTTCATCTTGGAAAGAAATTGTCGGCGACGACATTGCATCTCACACAACACCACTTTCACTACTTGAAGGCGCACTTCTAATTCAATGTTCCTCAACTGCTTGGGCAACTCAATTAAATGCAGTCGGTCAAGATTTATTAAACACAATTAAAAGTTCAACACCCGGCGCCGGGGTTGAATCTTTAACTTTTATCGGCCCCCAAGCACCTTCTTGGAAGCGGGGCCTTCGAACAATTAAAAACGAGCGCGGCCCCCGCGATACTTACGGTTAGAGCCCTTTTTACACCCCTCACCCACTAGGAACCCTCACCCACGCTCAGAAAATGGCGCATTTGCCACACCTATGGCTTTTTATGGCTAGCGGGCTTTTCATTTACAGATAGGATTACCAGGCTCAGTGAAGGAATTCCCCTTCTAGGCGTGTTTTAAGGCCAGAACCAGTTTTATAAGGAGCTTTAGTGACGAAGCAACCCGGCGGATATGACGCCAGTTCGATCACCGTCCTCGAGGGCCTTGATGCTGTCCGTAAACGCCCCGGAATGTATATCGGCTCAACCGGTGAACGCGGCCTGCACCACCTAGTCTATGAAGTAGTCGATAACTCAGTTGATGAAGCCCTCGCCGGTTATTGCGATGAAATAAATGTAACTTTGATGGAAGACGGCTCACTGCAATGCGTTGATAACGGTCGCGGTATCCCGGTTGATATCCACCCAGTTGAGAAGAAACCAGCACTTGAAGTTGTTCTAACTGTTTTACACGCCGGCGGAAAATTCGGCGACGGTGGTTACTCAGTCTCTGGTGGTCTGCACGGCGTTGGCATCTCCGTAGTTAACGCGCTATCAACCGATCTATCTGTTCTTGTACAACGCGACGGTTTTTTCTGGAGCCAAGAATATAAATTAGGTGTACCCACTGCCCCAGTTAAAAAAGGTGCAGCTTCAGATAAAACCGGAACCACTGTGCAATTTTGGCCATCTGCCGAAATCTTTGAAACCACAGATTTCTCTTTTGAAATTCTATCTACCCGTTTTCGCGAAATGGCATTTTTAAATAAAGGCCTGCGCTTAACCCTTACCGATCTACGCCCAGGCCACGTTGACGAAAAAGGCGAACCTCTTAAAGTTAACTATAAATACGATGGCGGTATTTCAGACTTTGTAAAACACCTAAATTCCACTCGCGGTGAGACCCATAAATCCATCATCTTCTTAGAGACCGAAGATAAGAAAGCCAAACTATCTTTAGAAGTTGCGATGCAATGGAACGCTGGATTCTCTGAATCTGTCTATACCTTTGCTAACACAATCCACACCCATGAAGGCGGAACTCACGAAGAAGGCTTCCGCACCGCACTTACATCGGTTGTAAATAAATTTGGTGAAGAAGCAGGTTACATCCGCAAAAAAGAGGATCGCTTAACTGGTGATGACGTACGCGAAGGCTTAACCGCAATTGTTTCAATCAAATTAGCCGAGCCTCAATTTGAAGGACAAACCAAGACAAAACTCGGCAATACTGAAGCAAAATCATTTACTCAAAAAGCGGTAAATGAATTTCTAACGCAATGGTTTGAGAAGAACCCACAAGAAGGTAAAGATATTGTTCGAAAGAGCATTGATGCTGCAGCAGCTCGCGTTGCAGCTCGCAAAGCCCGTGATTTATCACGTAACCGTAAAGGTTTATTAGAAGGTCGTGGCATGCCCGGCAAGCTTGCTGATTGCCAATGGACCGATCCTTCTAAGTGCGAGCTTTATATCGTCGAAGGTGATTCTGCTGGTGGTTCCACAAAAGGTGGGCGAGATTCACGTAACCAAGCAGTACTGCCGATCCGTGGAAAAATTCTTAACGTCGAAAAAGCTCGCATTGATCGCGTGTTACAAAATAATGAAGTCCAAGCTTTAATTACCGCACTTGGTACTGGTGTCCACGAAGATTTCGATATTGAAAAACTTAGATATCACAAGATTATCTTGATGGCTGATGCTGATGTTGATGGTCAACATATCCGCACATTGCTGCTTACCTTGTTATTCCGTTTTATGCGCCCACTGATTGAAAATGGTTTTGTCTATCTTGCACAACCGCCCCTATATAAAATTAAATGGGGCGGTAAAGATGAGGTGCAATATGCA
The DNA here is from genome assembly GCA_037140155.1 of Actinomycetota bacterium. Lineage (GTDB taxonomy): Bacteria > Actinomycetota > Actinomycetes > Nanopelagicales > Nanopelagicaceae > Planktophila. Next base: position 2,948 of record JBAXFA010000011.1, on the reverse strand, counting down.
TTCTCTGATCGCGAACGCGATGGCATGATCAAAATCGGTTTAGAAGCCGGAAAACGTTTACCTAAAGATGACGGTATCCAGCGCTTTAAAGGTTTAGGTGAAATGCCCGCTAAGGAACTTTGGGACACAACAATGGATCCTGAACACCGCGTATTAATTCAAGTAACTCTTGATGATGCCGCAGCAGCCGATGATTTATTCTCGGTATTAATGGGCGAAGATGTAGAACAACGTCGCGCATTTATTCAACGCAACGCTAAAGATGTTAGATTCTTGGATATTTAAATGGCTGAAGATAAAACACCTATAGATCGCACCGGCATGGTTAACCCTGGCGATGATTTTGATCGCGTGGAAACCGTTGACCTACAAGTTGAGATGGCGCGTTCTTATCTTGACTATGCGATGTCAGTTATTGTCGGACGCGCACTTCCAGATGTTCGCGATGGTTTAAAACCAGTTCACCGTCGCGTCTTGTATGCGATGTACGACGCTGGGTATCGCCCAGATAAGGGTTATTACAAATCTTCACGCATCGTCGGTGACGTTATGGGTAATTACCACCCACACGGTGACACCGCGATCTATGACACTGTTGTTCGTTTAGCTCAGCATTGGTCGCTGCGTTATCCATTGGTAGATGGCAACGGAAACTTCGGTTCTCCCGGCAACGATCCAGCTGCTGCTATGCGTTATACCGAAGCCCGTCTATCGCCTATCGCCATGGAGATGATGCGCGATATCGATGAAGATACCGTCAACTTCTCACCGAACTATGACGGGCGTTCACAAGAACCAGATGTTCTACCAAGTCGCTTTCCAAATCTTTTAGTAAATGGCTCTGCTGGTATCGCAGTCGGTATGGCGACAAATATTCCGCCACATAACCTGCGCGAAATTACTGAAGGAGTTATTTACTCACTTAATAACCCTGATCTAAAGCCAGAAGATTTACTAAATGAATTACTAAAGATTGTTAAAGGACCAGATTTTCCAACTAAAGCTTTAATTGTTGGTCGTACAGGTATTGAAGAGGCTTACCGCACAGGCCGCGGATCGGTCACCATGCGCGCAGTCGTACAAGTTGAAGAAATTAATAAGCGCACCTGTTTAGTCGTTAGTGAACTTCCTTATCAAGTAAACCCAGATAACCTAGCTTTAAAAATCGCCGAACTAGTTAAAGATGGCAAGATCAAAGGCATCGCAGATGTGCGCGATGAAGGTAACGAACGCCTTGGGCAACGCCTGGTAATTGTTCTGCAATCATCTGCAATTCCAAAGGTTGTCTTAAATAACCTTTATAAGCAGACCCAGCTACAAGATACTTTCGGCGCAAATATGTTGGCACTTGTTGATGGTGTGCCACGCACCTTGCGTCTTGATGAATTTATTAAGTTCTATATTCAGCACCAAGTCGAAGTAATTATTCGCCGCACTAAATATCGTTTAGCTGAAAAAGAAAAACGCGCCCATATCTTGCAGGGCTATCTCAAGGCGCTAGATGCCCTTGATGCAGTTATCGCTTTGATCCGCGCATCTACAACACCTGAAGAAGCACGTACAGGACTTATGAAGTTATTAGATGTTGATGAAGTCCAAGCAAATGCCATCTTGGATATGCAGCTTCGTCGTATCGCAGCACTTGAGCGCCAGAAAATTAACGATGAATACAACGGCCTGATGGCAGATATCGTTGAACTCAACGAGATCCTGGCCAGTGAAGCAAAGCAGCGCCAAATAATCATTTCTGAGCTAACCGAACTAACGACAAAATATGGCGATGAGCGCCGCACCCAAATCGTGGCAAGCGAAGGTGATTTCTCGGTCGAAGATCTAATTCCAGATCAAGATGCAGTTGTGACTATTACTCGCACCGGTTATGCCAAGCGCACCAATGCCGATCTCTATAAGTCACAACGTCGCGGTGGCCGCGGCGTAAAAGGCGCAGCGCTTAAGCAAGATGATGTTGTCGATCATTTCTTTGTTGCCAGCACACACGACTGGTTATTGTTCTTTACAAACCAGGGGCGCGTCTATCGTGCCAAGGTGCACGAACTTCCAGATGCAGGCCGCGATGCGCGCGGACAACATGTCGCCAACTTAATGGCATTTAAGCCAGACGAGACTATTGCACAAGTTTTGTCATTTAAAGATTACAACGCATCTCCTTATTTAGTTCTTGCGACTAAAACTGGACTCGTTAAGAAGACACCACTTACTGAATACGATTCACCACGCACTGGTGGATTGATTGCTATCTCACTAAAGCCTGGTGATGAAGTTGTATCCGCTGCTCTTATCAACAAGGGCGATGAGCTACTTTTGGTTTCAAAGAAAGCGATGTCATTGCGATTTGCCGCAGATGAAGAATCACTTCGCCCGATGGGTCGTTCCACAAGTGGTGTTATCGGAATGAAGTTCCGCGCTGGTGACGAATTGCTAACCATGGCGCGCATCGATTCGCAATCTGCAAATTCATTTGTGCTAACTGCAACTGATGGCGGATACGGTAAGAAAACTCCGCTTGATGAATATCGTTTGCAAGGTCGCGGCGGTATTGGAATTAAGGCCGCCAAGATTGACGAAAATTCTCGCGGTTCGCTAGTTAGCGCACTTGTTCTTGCCGATAGCGATGAGATTCTTGCAATTACTTCTGCCGGCACCGTAATGCGCACACCAGCTGCTGAGGTTCGCCAGACTGGCCGTGATTCGATGGGCGTTCGCTTGGTAAACCTCGAAGAAGGTGTAGTTCTGGTCTCTGTTACACAGAACCAGGAAGATGAGATTTCCGCCAAATAACGCTACGCTTTCGCCTTCTGCGCTAAGGCGTGCGTTTTGGTCTCTTGGAGAAGTTCAAGTAACCTAGCGCTTCTGCATTAAAGAGCAATCTTTCTTGCGGGCCCATAGCTCAGCCTGGTTAGAGCGCTTCCCTGATAAGGAAGAGGTCG
>JBAXFA010000010.1:0-24254 GCA_037140155.1 Actinomycetota bacterium | reverse complement strand
CTGCGACCTACCGCTTAGGAGGCGGTTGCTCTATCCACTGAGCTACGGGGACCTGCAATCAATTCAAATTGCTTGGCAAAGGTTATCGCTATCGCTAACCTAGGTGTAACACGCTCAAGATCCATAGTTATCGGTGCATAAGCAGTTAGCGGCGCTAAGGAGAAAACCGAGATGGCCAAGGAACTGCACTTTGATGTAGTCGTTATTGGATCTGGTTTTGGTGGTTCAGTTACAGCACTGCGATTGCGCGAAAAGGGTTACTCAGTTGCTGTATTAGAAGCCGGCAAAAGATTTTCCGATAAAGATTTCCCTAAGACTTCCTGGCGGGTAAATAAGTTTCTCTTCGCACCGCAATTTGGTTGTTACGGAATCCAGCGAATTCATTTTTTACCTGATGTTTTAGTGCTTTGCGGGGCAGGTGTTGGTGGTGGCTCGCTTGTATATGCAAATACTTTGTACCAACCTGGCGATAAATACTTCCAAGATCCACAATGGTCACAGATCACCGATTGGAAGCGTGAACTAGAGCCTTGGTATGACCAAGCGCGCCGCATGTTAGGCGTTGAAGAAAATCCTTATTTTTCACCTAGTGATGCTGCAATGAAGATTGCAGCAGAGAAAATGGGAGTTGCCGATACTTTTAAAATGGCGCCGCTGGGAATTTACTTTGGAAAAGGTGAAGGCAAACCTGCAAGTGATCCGTATTTTGGTGGAAAGGGTCCAGATCGAGTCGGTTGCACAAATTGTGGTGAATGTATGACCGGCTGCCGTCACAACGCTAAGAATACTTTGCCAAAGAATTACTTAGGTTTGGCAGAAGGCGCTGGGGCAAAAGTGTTTCCGTTAACAACAGTTACTGAATTTTTACAACGAGCTGATGGAAAGTGGGAAGTTAAAACTGTTAGAACTGATGGCTGGGATGGATCTAAGGGCGCTACTTTTATCGCAACAGAGCTAGTAGTCGCGGCTGGCACCTTTAACACCCAGAAATTACTTCATAAGATGAAGCGTAAAAATTTACCAAAGCTATCTGATCGATTAGGCGAGCTCTCACGGACAAATAGTGAGGCGCTCACTGGTGCGCTAATGGATAGCCGCGAAATTGATTTTAGTCGGGGCGCGGCAATTACTTCTTCCTTCTTCCCAGATGCACATACCCATGTAGAACCAGTGAGATATGGCAAAGGCAGTAACTTTATGGGGCTACTTCAAACCATAATGACTGATGGCTTTACTGGTCGAGAACGGCGTAAGCATTGGTTAAAACAAGTTATTGCAAAGCCATCACTATTGGCACGGTTGATCAATGTTCGCCATTGGAGCGAGAAGACAGTTATTGCCCTTGTGATGCAAGATGTTGACTCGTCGGTAACGGTTAAAGGCAAGCGCGGAATTTTTGGTTTCAAGTTAACTTCCAAGAACAATAGCAATACTCCAAACGCAACTTATATTCCGGCAGCCAATGAAGCAGTACGTCATATCGCAAATGAATATGGCGGAATTGCCGGTGGACATGTCGGTGACTTAATAAGCGCGCCATTTACTGCGCATTTCGTTGGTGGGTGTGTAATCGGTGGCGATGAGAAAACGGGTGTAATTGATGCCTATCATCGTGCCTTTAATTATCCAACGTTGCATATCGTCGATGGTTCAACCATCACAGCCAACTTAGGCGTTAACCCATCGCTGACAATTACGGCTCAAGCAGAACGCGCAATGTCGTTCTGGCCAAATAAAGGAGATTTAGATCAACGTCCCGCACAAAGTGAACCTTACAAGTATCTTCAACCCGTGAAACCAAATAGCCCAGTTGTTCCAATCGGTGCGTATGGTGAACTGAAATACTCAACTACGGGGGTAGTATGAAAAAATGGGCTCTAGTAACTGGTGCAACTGCGGGTATCGGCGAAAGTTTCACAAGGCTCCTTGCAAGCGAAGGTTTTAACATAGTTCTAGTCGCACGTGATGAAGCTCGGTTACATGAACGCGCACAAGGTTTAAAAGATAAATACGGCGCTGACTCTGTAGTCATAGTTGCCGATTTAGCCACTGAATCAGGATGCGCCAAAGTTGAAGAATTTATCTCTAACAATGAGATTGAAGTATTAATAAATAACGCTGGCTTTGGCATCAATAAGGCTTTTACAATGAGCGATCTTGTTAAAGAGGAAGAAGTTCTAAAGGTTTTAGTACGCACTCCGATGCGCTTAATGCATGTTGCACTTCCTGCGATGAAAGTGCGTAATTCAGGTGTAGTTATAAATGTTTCATCTGTCGCGGGTTTTATCGCGGGCGGTGCATATAGCGCAGCAAAGTCATACCTGACCGTGCTCTCGGAATCACTGCATACCGAACTTTCTGCAACAAATATAAAAGTCTCATCGCTATGCCCTGGATTTACGCGTACTGAATTTCATCAACGTGGCCGGATGAAGATGGCTGGCTTGCCAGAATTTATGTGGCTTAATTCCGATGAGTTGGTAGCGGCGGCTTGGAAGGATGCGCTGGCGGGGAAAGCGGTTTCGATACCTGGTTGGCAGTACAAATTGTTGGTGGGGATTATTTCTGTTGTGCCGCGATCAATTGTTCGCCGCCTAGGAATGAACCTTCGGGTCAAGCAGAGATAATTCACACGCTTTTCACCGCTTGCATCCAACCTATCGACCTTACAGATCGCTAATATTGCTCCATAATCTATGGAGGTTTTCATGTTTCGCAAGGTTCTCGTCGCCGTTGGTACCGCAGCTCTAGTTGCTGCCTCAATTACCGCTGTTCCTGCAAGTGCCGCGCCAAAGATCAGCAACGGCGCCTCTTGCTCAAAGTCAGGTGCGACTACAAAGGTAAGTGGCTCTTCATATAAGTGTGCCAAGAACCCTCTTGTTAAAAATGCAAAGTTAACTTGGTTATCAATTGACTGCATCAATACTGCAGCCGTTTACACAAAGGCGCTTGCTAACTTGCCAAAGATAAAAGCTGCAACAGATGCGACGATCGCCAAATTAGATGCAGATATCGCTAAGCAAGCTGTCGAAATTGAAAAGGCTAATAAGTTGATTCCGGAATACCAGGCAAAGATTGCAACTATCAATACTGCCCTTACCGCTCTTAAAGCTGACACCGCAAATTTGGTGAAGAATAAGGCAACAATCGATAAGTATTCGGCTGCTGTTCGCAGCTATGAGGCTGCGATCAAGGCGTACTCAACAGTTGGAAAACAAGGCGAGCGTAGTGAGAAAGCAAAGGCGCAAGCTCTTGGCCAATATGAGAACTCAAAGACAGATATCGACTCAACCCTTGGAATGGCGCAGTTAATCTGTGCCAAGGGTTTCTAATACTGACTAACCAATAGTTATTACTGAAGCAGTTGCCTTAATTGGTAACTGCTTCAGTGCTTTAGTGGCAGGTCCAACTAAGTTTTTACCGGCTAAGGTGTAAGTCGCTCCATGGCCATTTACACATGCCCATTCGTTTCCTGACTGTTCAACGATTACTCCTTGGTGTGTGCATGACAAATTTATTGCGGTGTAACCATTTTTTGCAGCAGTAGTACGGACTAGCGCAATTGATTGACCGTTAACGTCATCTATGCGGACTACTCCACCGACTTTGTTGAGCGCGCTATTTGATTTCAAAGTAACTTCTACCTTGCCATTTTTTAGGATTTTGACGCCGGTAGCGGCGATCGCAGGGGTGGCCGATGAGGTAATGCCAGCGCTAATTAGCGCGAGACCACAGAGAACTGTTCGGCGAGATACTTCTTTTTCCATCTTAGGATTCCCCTATTCATGAGCGCTATTTAGGTACTTTAACTTGTACCGGTGCGAATTTACCCCATAGCCAAGTGGTCCGCATCTTCACTGTTGATAACTCACATCCTGCTCAGGCTTCTTCTTCCAGAACCCGCCATCGCTAAGGATTTAATTCTCTACAACTTAATTGCACTCGTAGCAATCATCGGTCTCTTTCAAGCCCCGCTCCATAACGATCCATTGGCAGTTGCATTTTTAACTCTGGCGATAGCTTCCTGGGGCATCGGTTCAATTACTTCATCTTTAAGTCAATTCTTTGATTTCAACGGCCACGAACAATTGGTTTCTAATATCGCATACTCACTCTTCTATCCCTTCGCCTTTATCGCTATTCCGCGAGCGATTGGAAGAGGAAAGCGATTACAGGCTATCGAACTTTTGGATTCGGCGATCTTTGGATTGGGTTTGAGTTCAATAATTGCAGCGCTCTTGCTGGCCAGGTTGATCGGAAATTCTAGCCTCGGTTATTTCTTCTCTGTTCTCTATACCGTTTGTGATATTGCCATGATTGTAATTGTCATTACAAGTTCAGTGATTAGTAGGCTCTCTTTACGATTGCTATTGATAATTGCTGGAGTTCTCTCGTTTACCTTAACTGACTTTTATTTCTTATGGTCGCAAATAAATGGCAGCTATAACTTTGGCCAATTCAGTGATGAAGGCTGGCTAATTGGACTGGTCTTACTCTCGCTAGCTTTTTGGTATCAACCAAGTGATTTAACAACTCAGGCCAAGATCCATCCGGCGCTAATTGCAGTTTCCATATTTATAAGTCCAACGCTGCTATCGGCGATTGCGCTGCGTCCTGAATACTTCCCAACTTATGTAGTAATTCCAACGATAACTACCCTGTTATTGGCCTTTATTCGTATGACCTTAGTTATCCGCCAAGCCAACAATTTAGGCGAGGAGAAAGTTCTAGCCCGCACGGATGAGCTAACGGGGCTGCCTAATCGCCGCAGGCTTGTCGCAGAGCTATCGGCCTTCTCTGGAATCGAAGGTGCTTTATTGCTGTTAGATCTAGATGGATTTAAACCAGTTAATGATAAGTATGGGCATGAAATGGGTGATCGTATATTGCGCCAAGTAGCAGAGCGATTTAGTCGATCACTACCAAGCGGTGCGATTTTGGCTCGCTTAGGCGGTGATGAATTTGGAGTTATTGCAACCGGAAATAGCGAGGCAACATTGGAGCTAGTAAGTGCGCTCAAAGCTACCTTGAGCTATCCATTTATTATCGATGGAAAGACAATATCAATCAGCGTCAGTATCGGACATGTTCGTAACGATGGTGATGGAGATCTATTGCAGCGCGCAGATTTAGCGATGTATGAAGCAAAACGCGCTAGCGCGGAAGCTCGGGCTTATCTTCCTTGATCTCTTGCAGACGTGCCAGTGATTCAATTCTTTCAACTGCGTGATCAACAATTCGCTCCACGTATCCCTTTGAATATCCATCTAGATATAACCAAGGTTCATGAATTTCGCCGGCGGATAAATGGGCTAGCTCTGGGACGTATTTGCGGATGTAATCGCCATTCTCATCAAAGCGTTTTCCTTGTTCGATTGGGTTAAAGACGCGGTAATAAGGTGAAGCGTCAGTACCGGTACCGGCTGTCCACTGCCAGCCGTGTGCATTTGAAGCCACGTCATAATCAACTAAATGTTTGGCAAAGAAGCGTTCACCTAACTGCCACTCCAGATGCAAATCTTTTACTAAAAAGGAGGCTACGACCATTCGTGTTCGGTTATGCATCCAGCCTTCGACAACTAATTGGCGCATCGCCGCATCAACAAATGGGTAGCCGGTCTTTCCGTCACACCAAGCTTGAAATTTCTTGCCTGGCTTGTCATAACGCATCTGGCTAAAGCGCGGTGCGTAGTACTCGGTATCGGTGTTTGGATTATTAAAGAGAACATCGGCATAAAATTCACGCCAGGCGATTTCTTTCCGGAAAGTATCGTGCGCCTTACTTTCGCCTAGATTTGCCAGCAACGTGCGGGGATGGATCTCTCCAAATTTAAGGTAAGTGCTCATCTTTGAAGTTCCATCGATGCCGGCAAAATTTCTATTCTCGTCATAGCCATCTAAGCCACTCTTAGAAAAAGCCTTAAATCTTTCGAGCGCTGCCTTTTCGCCAGCTTTAATTACCTGCACATTTGATGGCATTGCAAAATCAGGAAAGGCGCGATATCTATCTGGCGGAGTTGGCGCGCTGATCTTGCTTGGAGTTTTAGCCGGCGCGCGCCATCCATGAACTAACCAAGCGCGATAGAAAGGTGTGTAAACCCGATAAGGCGTGGCATCACTTGGTTTTAATACTCGACCCGGTTTGACTGCGTATGGACTGCCAGTTCTAATCAACTTGATCCCAGCAGCTTCTACGCGCGCATCTCGCGCAGCGCCATATCTCTCATATTCATCTGAGATATGAACTTCGTTAACTTTATATAAATCAATTAGCTCGCGCAGTATTTCTACTTGATCACCTTCAATAATGTGTAGCTTGTTGCCCAGTGATTCATCAAGTGCTCGTAAAGATTGGCCCATATATGCAAGTAACTTGTCGCCGGCTTCAGCGATTTGAGATTTATCTAGAATAAAAAGCGGGATAACTTCGTCACTTGATTCGATTGCAGCCAACAACGCAGGGTTATCGCGAATACGTAAATCTCTGCGAAACCACATGATGCTGCGGCGTGGAGCGGACATTGGACTATTGTCGCACTATGGAGTTGGTTAAGCGATATCAGATTCGTGGCGTACCCGGCGAGGTTGCACGCTTTGATTTTGCTGGTCGAGTCGTTGAATTATGGGCACCTCAGGAGCAAAGTAGCCATCTTTTAATTGCACATGATGGGCAAAATATCTTTGATGGCAAGAGTTCAACTCATCGTGGAAAAACCTGGGAGATGGCGCAACACGCATTTAAAGTCGGGTATGAAACCGGACAGGTTCCACCGGTAATAATCGCGGTTTGGCATAGCTCCACGAAAGCCGATCCCATGGGTAGAGCCAAAGACCTTTCTCCGCAGCGATACTTCCAAGAAGATGTCAAAGTAAATCTTCCCAATGTCTCCGAATCAGATCTAACAAAGTTGCGTGGCGACGAATATTTAAAAAACATCTTTGAGGAATATGTGCCGAAGTTGCTTCAGGCGCAAGATTTAGAAATTTCAGCAGAAAATACCGCCGTCATCGGCTCCAGTATGGGAGCGCTTTCCACTCTTTATGCAGCTCATAAATTTCCTAATAAATTTAAAACGGTTTTAGCCCTTTCGCCGCATTGGATAATCGGTGGAGAAGACTTAGTTCGAAGAACAGTAAAAGAACTCCCCGCCCCAGGTAGTCATAAAGTTTGGATGAGTCGAGGCACTAAAGCCCTTGATGCAGAATATGAACCATTCCAAGATTTAGCTGATCAGTTAATGATTGAAAAGGGTTATCAAAGCGATACCGATTTTATAAGTAAGGTCTTTAATAAGACGGGCCACAACGAAGCTTCGTGGGCTAGCTATCTAGATCAACCGCTACGTTTCTGGCTCAATAGCTAATTTTAAATTTGTTTATCTTTGAAACAACGCTCTTTCCAGCAGCGTTCTTAACAATCGATACAAATTCTAAATTTGTTCCAGATGGGAAATTGCGGGGCTCGATATAGACGCGATATAGACCGGCATCGGCAACTGCCGTCTTAATGGTGCGCCGATCAGCAGTACCGATGTTCTCCCATGCTTTACCAACTTCTCGCATTAAAAACGTGACTTGGTTGTACTCATCACCCGCGACGCTGGCACTAATTTCTAGTAAATAGTCAAGGGCATAATCTGACCGTGGCGCATTTAGCTTTATCGTTGGAGTGGCGCCGGCTTTAAATAACGTGCTCGCCTTCAATACCGCATACGAGTATGGTGCAACTTTTACAGTCAGCGTATCTTTGGCGCTAACTTGGCTTAAAGCAGCGCCATTAATTACCTGCCATTTCGCACCACTGGTACTTACCTTAAATTTCGCTTCTGCAGCTTTTGCTCCTGCATTGAAAACAACTGCGTACTCTTGGCCATTTGTAAATCGTGTTACGACAAAGGTAGATCCACTCGCCAATCGAATTTGCTGAGTACCAGAGCGCAGCGCGGGATTGGCCTTGATTACCGCTTGCATCTGAGATATTTGAGTTTCCAATGGATTTACCAAATCAAATGAACTCTTATTTGCGATCGGATCAGAACCGATTCGATTTTCCACCTGCCAATAAGCGACTTCAGTTGCAAACATATCTTGGCGCGCTGCCGCATCTCCGCCACTGCCTGCCATTCCTTTCTCGTCACCATAATAAATTGCTGGACCACCACGGAGTAAGAAGAGAAGTGAGTTTGCGAGTTTAGATTTTGCTAAAGCTACTTCTGGATCACCATTAGAAGATCCCGCAATAAACATACCAATACGACCCATATCGTGATTACCTAAGAAAGTAGTGAGACCGTAGGCCGACGTTGTCGCAGTTGTGTACATATCATCTGCGTTAAATAACTCAACTAACTTATCTGCTCCGCTATCGCCAGTTACAAATGATGTAACTACATTCTGGAAAGGAAAATCAAGTACTCCTGGAAAAGATTGATCGCGTACAAATTTAGCAGTAGCGATAGGGTTTGAATCAAATACCTCACCATAAATAGGGAAATCAGTTTTCCCAACGCTCTTGGCGACCTTTAAAATCGCTGGAATAAAGGCTCGCCAGAATTCTGGATTCACATGCTTAGCAGTATCTATTCGGTAACCATCAATACCAAACTTTGTAATCCAATCACTCCAGACTTGAATCCAACCTGCTACTACCTCTGGCTTTTCTGTGAATAAATCATCCAAGCCCATGAAGTCTCCGTCAAATACCGACGTTCCAGACCAAGTCGAATCTCCACGATTGTGATAATTGGTTACATCATTTAGGAACGCCGGCTTCTTTATATTTGCCAAGGCTTCGGTAACGGAAGGTAGTTTTGCAAAAGATTTACTTGCGCTTAACTTTGGAAAGTCGGTTTTGCCAGCAAATTTTGTTATATCAAAGGCGATGCCGTTGGCATCTTTATATGGCGCACCCTTCCATTCGACATAGCTATTATCAGTTGAATATTGGATTACATCTGCGGTGTGGTTTACGACAATATCGATAATAACTTTCATACCAAGTCCATGTGCCTTATCAACAAAAGTTTTGAATTCTGCTTCTGTACCTAAGTGCGGATCAACGGTCGTGAAATCAAGCCCCCAATACCCATGAAAAGCGGACGATGTGCCTTGAATCGTTTGTTGTTTTACCGGAGGTGTAATCCAGATTGAGGTAAATCCCAATTTTTGTAAATAATCTAACTTGGTTGTCATGCCTTTGAAGTCACCACCGTGATACATAACATCGTTAGCAGGATCAAAGCCGCTATCGAAGGAACCGGTTTTCATTCCGCCAGAATCATTTGATGTGTCACCGTTGGCGAAGCGATCTGTGATTACAAAGTAAGCCGATTCATCACTTTGGGCACCACGTGCAACGTTGGTCGCTAAGGATGCAATGTTTTCGGCTGCCGAGCTAGTTCCTAGCCCAAAGGCAAGGAAAACCGCAGTAATTAACGCAACCTTTGATCTCATATTAGGCAACTTCCCAAATCCCGGCAATCCCATTTTCTAAATTTAAATTGAGACGATTACCGGATGCTTTAGGGCCAAAGTGAACTTTTTTTATTGAGTATCCAAACTTTGATAGATCAACTTTTACCTCGGCTTTATCGCGTGCGATCAGAATCAATAAGTTCTGTTTCTTGGATTCGCGTAGGAAAAGCAAGTAGTCATCTTGTATATCTACCCAGCGCAGCCCACCATTTACTAACGCAGGCGAATTACGACGAAGTGCAATTAACTCTTTAACACCGCCAAGAAAGTGTTGATCCCACTTATCTGCAGAATCCCAAGTCATAGTGCGGCGCGCATCTTCTCCCCAAGCACCTTCGAGGCCTATTTCATCACCGGCGAAAATTGAAGGAACACCAGGATAGGTAAGCAATAAACCCATTGCCGCCATGTGTTTAACTTTATCTCCACCTACAACGTTACGCATACGAGCTGTGTCATGTGAATCTAGCAATGTCATGCTGTCGATTAGTGAGCGCCAAGGAATGGACGAATTGAATGCAGTCATTGCTTTCACAAATTGTCTGCCAGTTGTCTTCGGAATATCAATTGGTAGCCCATGAAAACCGCCGGCAATCAAATTTGGATTGTGATTAAACCAGGCCCACAACGGACGCATAAAGCCGTTGTAGTTCATAGTTCCATCCCAGCCAGATCCATTTAAATCACTTGCCCACAAATCACCATTTTCAGCGACCAACCAGGTGTCGCGCTTTACCTCATTCATGGCTTGGCGAATTTCACGCATTACTTCATCGTGGACATCATCTTCGCGATAACGACCAGTTTGATTGCCTACGTCAATGCGCCATCCATCAAGGTCGTATTTAGGTGACAGCCAACGTTTAATTACTGAGCCTTTATCTTGGTAAAAGCGTTTTCTAAGTGTTTTAGACGTAAAGTTCAGTTTTGGCATCTGTGCTACATCATAGAAAGTTCCATAACCTAGCTTAGTTTTTTTATCCCAGTAGAAAAATTTGTGTTCTTTAGAGGTTTTATCTCTCTTCCCTTTTTTAAACCAAGGGTGTTCGTTGCTGCAATGGTTAGTGGTTATATCGCCTAAAACTTTTATCTTTGCTTTATGGGCAGCTTTCATAAAGGAGATGAATGCCTTGTCGCCACCCAGTAGTGGATCTATTGAATCAAAGCTAGTCGCGTCATAACGATGGTTTGATTTAGAAGGAAAGAACGGTGTGAAGTAAATTCCGTTTGCACCTAAATCAATAATGTGATCAAGGTGATTTTTAATTCCCTCAAAGTCTCCTCCATAAAATTCAACGCCGGTGCGTGGACCTCGCCCGTTTGGTAACTCATTCCATTGCACCGGAATTGCCCAATCGGGAGCAGTCCGTTCCACAGCTTTTGCAAAACGATCCGGAAATATCTGGTAGAAAACTGAACTTTGTAACCATTTTGTTGTGCGTGGGCGAGCTATCACGTGAAAGTCTTCATTGCTATGCACATCATGATCAAAAATGCCCGAAGCATTTAACCATTCGTATTTTCCGCCAACATTTTCTCCCCCGGTTGCAAATAAAAATCTATATCCGGTGTCGTAATTCTTGATAGGAATCTTTACCTTCCACCAAGATTCCAATGCGCCTTGTTTATCTAACTTCAACGGCAGAACTGTTGCTTCGCTATCGTGATAGAAACGCACAAGGGCATGTTCGAACTTATAAGAATTTGGAATTCGTACTCGCAGAGTCACTTCTCCACCAAGTTTTGGCGCATCATCACTTACATAAAGTTCACTGCCATCGTGATGTGGTTGCAGCTCTAACATTTGGGGCCTTCCTGGCTGTAGGTCTATAAAGTACTCGCCCGCGCAGCTATCGGTGGAGAGGCAAATTTAGGGGTGGTACAGGCTGCAAGACCTTTATGTAACAGCGCTGCGATTACAACGATTTGGAAACATTCAGCCTAGCTAGCGTCAGGGGGTCGCCTTAGGCCAATAAACTCAGCCCAAACCCTCGTGGGTAGTTATACCCATATCAAGTATGAAAGGCACACAATGATTCTACGTAAGCGTAGCCTCGCGATTGCTCTCGTTGCTGCAGTAGCTGCAACAGGCATGATCGTTGCTCCATCAAACGCTGCAACTTCAGCTGCCAAGATCGTAACTATCTGGTCTGGCGCTGCAAGTGCAAAAGATGATGAGCAGACTCCGATCATCGCGGCATGGGCTAAAGATCAAGGCATCACGATCAACGTTGTTTACAAGAAAGATACTCGTCAAGAATTCATCAAGGCTGTTCCTGAAGGTAAAGGTCCAGATCTAATGGTTGGCGCACACGACTGGACTGGAACACTTGTTGGTTCAGGAACAATTGCACCAATCGTTGCTGGTTCCCTTGCTGCACAGTTCTCTAAGGACATGCTTTCAGGTTTCACAATTGGCGGAAAGCTTTACGGTATGCCAATTTATTCTGAGAACATCGCTCTTATCTGGAACAAGCGTGACGGAAAAGATCCAAAGGGAATGTCAATTGCAGATCTGATCGCTTCAAAGCCAGGTCTTGCCATGCCAATCCAAAAGGCTGCAACAAATGGTGATCCTTACCATATGTCAGCATTTGCATCTTCATTCGGACTTAACTTGTACTCACGCGATAACAGCGGATGGACAAAGAAGCTTGGATACGGCGCAACCGGATCAACTGAATATGCAAACTGGTTAGTTGCAAATGGTCCAAAGCTTGTTGCAACTGATGGTTGGGACAAGTCTGCTTGCCACATCCAATCAGGTGGATATGCAATCTCTGGCCCATGGATGTACAACCACGTTCAAGATGTAATCAGCGGTTGTGCTGCAAAGCCACTTACTAAGGATCAAGTTGGTATCGCTGCAATTCCTTCAGCTGGTGGCAAGACTGTTCACCAGTTCTCAGGTGTTTACGGATACTGGCAGTCAGTGAAGGTCTCTCGTCAGGCAAATGCAATCAACGTAGGTCGCGTATTGCGCTACGTAGGTTCACCTGAATTCCAACTTGCCTACCAACTAAAAGCAAATAACATCCCAGCTAACAAGGTTGCAGCTTCACAAGTTAAAGATGCAAACCTTGCAGCATTTGCTGCAGCTGGAACAAGTGCCTATCCAATGCCAGCCTGGGTCTTCCAAGACACAGTATGGGCAAAGCTTGGACAGGCTGAAAAGGCACTTTACGAAGGAACATACACAGGCGATGCCGGTGAATTCCTACGTAAGGCAGTTGCCTCACTTCAGACAACTATCGACGCTGCTTAATTAGGCTTCGATAGTAAGAAGTTATAAGTGAGTTAAGGGGCTCAGGGCCGTTAAGGTCTTGAGCCCCTTAACCTTTATAAGTAAATTTAGTTAAAGGTTAAAATCAAATTCGAAGGAGCCATTGGCCCATGAGAAAGCGTTTGCAGAAATTCGATCTTAACTCTGGCGGCACGCCTAGCCTGCGTGGCACCCTTGTAAAGATCCTTCTCTTAGGCCTCGTGGATGCTGGAATCGGCTTTGTCATCACCTTGTTATTCGGTAAAGAGAAATTCGGGTTTGCCTTCTTTATTGGCGCAGTAACTCTTCTAGTCAACTGGATTTATCTACGCCGCGGCGGACTTCCTGCGAAATATTTGGCTCCTGGAGTCATTCTTCTCTTAGCATTTCAAGTTTATGTTGTCTGCTTTAGCGGGTATATCTCAACTACAAACTATGGAACTCTTCATAATGGAAGTTTCGCCGAAGCTCTAGATGCGATACAGCAGGCAGCGATTGCTCCAATTGAAGGTGCCACCGAATATGAATTAAAAGTGGCACGAAGCAGTGATGGAGCGCTCCAATTTATTGCAATTGATACCGCCGCAGGAAAAGTCTTTGCTGGGGGTAGTGACTATAAAAAACATCCATTTCATGAATTAACTCAAGCCGATGGACTAGTCAAAGATGAAGCTGGCTATCCGACTGAAGTTAAAGGGCTAACTTTTTTAACTGATGATGAGATAGTAAATAATTCATCTGATGTGGTTGCCTTAAAAGTGCCACTTGGTCCAGATATAGATAAAGATGGATTCCTCGCAACGGTTGATGGATATTTAGCTCAGCAGAATAAGTTTTCATATGTCTATGATGAAAAAACTAGATCGATGGTTCGGCTGGCTGATAATAAAACCTTTATTGCAGATGGCAAAGTGGGATTTTTTAAGAACGCTGAAGATGGCGAACTTTTAAGTGATATTGGTTGGCAAGTAAATATTGGCACCAAGAACTATTCTCGGATTTTCACCGATAAAGATCTGCGTGGACCACTTACTGGAATTATCATTTGGACTTTCTTATTCGCCTTTTTATCTGTATTCACCACTTTTGTGCTGGGATTGATTTTGGCGCTAATCTTCAACGATTCTCGAATCCGCGGTTTGCGAATTTATCGTGCAATTTTTATCTTGCCTTATGCCTTTCCTGCCTTTTTATCGGCTTACGTTTGGCGCGGTATGTTCAATACCCAGAACGGTTTTATAAACCGTTCCCTGCTGAGCTTCATGGGAGATAATCCAATTCCTTGGCTTGAGCAACAAGGCCCTGCACGCGCGGCAGTTCTCTTAGTGAACTTGTGGCTTGGCTTTCCTTACATGTTCTTAATCTGTACCGGTGCTTTGCAAGCCATTCCTTCCGATTTATCTGAGGCGGCAAGCATTGATGGGGCTTCGGCTTGGAAACAAATTCGTGCCATTAAATTGCCACTACTCTTAGTTTCACTTGCGCCACTTCTAATCGCATCATTTGCCTATAACTTTAATAACTTCGGCGTCATTTACCTTGTCACCGCAGGTGGGCCATTTCTTGATCCGACTCTCAAAGTTTCAGCGGGTGCAACCGATATTTTGATTACCTTTGTATATCGCATCGCCTTTAGCGGATCAGTTGGTGCTGACTATGGTCTGGCTAGCGCCTTCTCAGTTCTTATCTTCTTATTAATCGGATCAATCTCATTCTTCTCATTTAAACGAACTCGCGGATTAGAGGAGCTGACCCAATGAGCGCCACACCAACTTTGCAAAAACACGCTAAAGCCAGGCGTGGAGGAATTTTTCGTTGGTCGCGCCAAGTCGGTTGGAAACATTTGGTTGCGCTGGTTGTCATGGCGTACGCGCTTTTTCCACTGCTCTATATCGTCTCTACTTCTCTTACCGATATGGGTGGCATTGAAAACTTTACCTTCTTCGGTCAGTTCTATACTAAAAACTACACTGACTTACTTACTTCACCAGATTATCCATTTGTTACTTGGATGAAGAACACCGTAACAATTGCAGGCGTCACTGCAATTTTAAGCGTTTCAATTAGCGCATTCGCTGCTTTTGCCTTTAGCAGACTTCGTTTTAAGGGCCGCCGTCCTGGTTTACTTGCTCTTATTTTGGTCCAAATGTTTCCTTCTATTCTTGGGTTAACTGCAGTTTATGGAATTTTAAGTAAGTTAACTGACTACGTCCCGGCAATAGGTTTAGGTACAAAGGCTGGCTTAATTCTGGTTTATCTTGGTGGCTCCCTCGGAGGTGGTACATATTTAATGTATGGATTTTTTAATACGATTCCTAAAGAGTTAGATGAAGCCGCCAAGATCGATGGTGCGACCCACACTCAAATTTACTTCAAAATCTTGCTTAGATTAATTGCACCGATTCTTGCGGTAATGGCACTTCTCTCATTTATTGGAACTTTCGGCGATTATGTTCTGGCATCTATTGTTTTTCAGAAGCCCGAACAACTTACCGTCGCAGTAGGCCTTAACTTATTGCTGGCTGATCCTTGGTCGAAGAACTGGGCAATGTTTGCCGCTGGAGCAGTTATGTCATCCGCGCCTATCGTGATCTTGTTCGTATCTCTCCAGAAATACATAACAAATGGATTAACCGGTGGAGCAGTTAAAGGTTAGTTAGCTTTCGCTTGCCTTAGTTTAGGCAAGAGTATTTCCTGCCACTTTGAATAACCTTTTTTATTTAAATGTAGCCTTAAAATACTTTCACCTTCAACTAGAAAATCTTCGGCGAGCGAAAGGTCGTCTTCGCCTACAAATATTGGCCATAAATCAATTAATTCTATATTTTTAGGGGCATTAGCTTTAATTAATTTATTTAATTCTTTGATTCTTGGGCGTAGATCTACTCCAGAATCTTCCACCCCCCGAGGCAAAAGTGTGTGTAAATAGATTTTAGTATCCGGTAAAAACTTGGATAGTCTTTCAACAATTGCGATGATTCGATCACCGACATCGATCGCAGACCGATTCAGTATCACATTTCCAAAATCATTTGTGCCTGTCAAAATAGAAATTACATCGGGATTTGCAATAATTAATTCGTCCGTCAGATCGAGCAAGCCATCAGTTGTGCCTCCGGGTACGGCAAAATTTTCAACCGTTGCGAAATCAATTACCTCGGACCAATTTCCAGAAGCCGTGATGCTATCCCCGGCAAAAATAATCTTAATTTCTACTCCTTAAGAAAACTTTGGTAGGGCTAGCCGTGCAGCATGCCGACGGAGTCATCCCAACCGTCGACTTCTTCAGGCTTACGTGGGCCTTTGCCAACGTAACGCGCAGACGGACGAATCAAACGTCCGGTGCGCTTCTGCTCAAGAATATGTGCTGACCATCCAGCGGTACGCGCTGCTGTAAACATTGAAGTAAAGAGCGGTGCTGGAACTTGGGCAAAGTCCAGAATAATCGCTGCCCAGAATTCAACGTTTGTCTCTAACACTCGATCTGGTTGACGTTCGCGAAGTTCTTTTAGTGCAGCTTGCTCTAGCGCTTCTGCAACTGCATAACGTGGAGCATTCAACTCTTTTGCAGTACGACGCAAAGTGCGAGCGCGTGGATCTTCGGCGCGATAGACCCGGTGTCCGAATCCCATTAAACGTTCTTTGCGATCTAGCAAACCTTTTACATAAGCAGTTGCATCGCCAGTTTTCTCAACTTCTTCGATCATATGTAGTACGCGCGAAGGAGCGCCGCCGTGAAGTGGGCCAGACATCGCACCGATTGCGCCAGAGATTGCTGCACAAACATCTGCACCAGTTGATGCGATTACGCGACCGGTAAAGGTTGATGCATTCATTCCGTGTTCTGCCGCAGATACAAAGTATGCATCGATCGCACGAACATGAAGTGGATCAGGCTCTCCGCGCCAACGGATCATCATGCGCTCAACAACTGTGTGCGCCTTATCAACTTCTGATTGTGGAACCATTGGTTGCCATGTTCCGCGAGCGGCTTGTGCTAAATATGAAAGAACCATTACAGATGTGCGAGCTAAGTTGCTGCGCGCTTCTTCATCTGAAATATCTAGTAGTGGTTTAAATCCCCAGGCCGGTGCCAACATCGCAATTGCGGATTGAATATCTACGCGCACATCACCTGAGTGAACAGGTAGTGGAAATGGTTCAGCATTTGGAAGACCTGGATTAAATAGATCATCGACGAGCAAACCCCATACGTTGCCGAAGGTGACGCGACCTACGAGGTCATCGATATCGACGCCGCGATAACGCAGCGCGCTTCCTTCTTTATCTGGTTCTGCAATTTGTGATTCGAAGGCGATAACGCCTTCCAGGCCGGGTTTGAAATCATCTGACATACTCCAATTCTGCACCTTCCAAGGGGGTGCTGACGACCACCAATCCAAGAATTCACTTAAAGGTGACGCGGATGGAAAAGTGAGGTTCGATACATCTATGAGCGAACTCGACCGTGAAGCTATCCGCGCTATGCGCCGTTCTTATGGCGAGGTAGGGCTCGAATCTTTACCCGATGATCCCTTTACCGCTTTTGCGGGCTGGTTAAAAGAAGCATCAGAAAATGCAGTTATCGTCGAAGCAAATGCCATGGTTCTCTCAACCTTGGGCGATGCCGAACATATCTCGACTCGCACAGTGTTATTAAAAGATATTTCTGAAGGTGGTTTTACCTTCTTTACCAATTACTCATCGCGTAAAGCCCTGGCGATGGAATTGAATTCACAAGTCACGCTTTTATTTCCTTGGTATGCAATGGAACGCCAAGTTTCAATAAGTGGCTTTGCGGAGAAAATTAGCGAAGCAGAATCTGACGAATATTTTGCATCACGTCCATGGTCTAGTCAGATTGGTGCATGGGCCAGCGCGCAATCAGCGCCACTTGCATCCCGCGAAGAGTTAGAACAACGCTTTGCTGGCGCATCTGAGAAATGGCCCGAAGGATCTGTCGTACCAAGGCCACCGCATTGGGGCGGCTATCGCGTTCTGCCAATCAGTATCGAATTTTGGCAAGGTCGATATTCGCGGTTACACGATCGCTTGCGCTATGAGCGGGCTAACACCGAAGGCAAGTGGGAGATCACTCGCTACTACCCTTAGTCTTAGCCCATGAGCGCAGATATCAAGATCCCAGATAATTTAAAACCTCGTGATGGCCGTTTTGGTTGTGGGCCATCAAAGATTCGCCCAGAATCTTTAGCTGCGCTGGCTGCATCTGGTTCATCAATTCTTGGTACATCACATCGCCAGAAGCCAGTTAAGAACGTAGTTCACCGCGTTCGCGAAGGACTTAATTCACTCTTCACACTTCCTGAAGGTTACGAAGTTGTACTCGGCAATGGTGGATCAACTGCGTTTTGGGATATCGCAACATTTGGTCTGATTGAAAATAAATCACAGCACCTAGTTTTCGGAGAATTTTCATCTAAGTTCGCATCAGCTGCCAAGGAAGCGCCATTTCTGGGCGAGCCGACTGTTATCAAGGCTGAACCTGGCTCACATCCGCAAGCAATAGCTGAAGCCGGCATCGATGTTTACGCACTTACTCACAATGAAACTTCAACTGGCGTAGCAATGCCAATTAAGCGCCCGGCAGGAATTGATGACGCACTTGTTTTAGTTGATGCAACTAGCGCTGCGGGTGGTCTGGAAGTCGATGCTAAAGAGTTCGATACCTATTACTTTGCACCACAGAAATCATTTGCCTCAGATGGCGGACTTTGGCTGGCGTTAATGAGTCCTGCAGCAATTGCGCGCGCTGAAAAGATCAAGGCAAGCGGTCGTTGGGTACCTGCCTTCTTCGATCTCGGAATTGCAATCGAGAATTCACGTCTTGATCAGACATATAACACTCCAGCGTTAATGACTTTGATGTTGCTGGCAGATCAAATTGAATGGATGAATTCCAATGGCGGTCTTAAATTTGCCGCCGGTCGCAGCGCCGAATCTGCAGCGAAGTTATATTCATGGGCGGAGAAGACTTCTTACACGACTCCATTTGTTACAGACCCAGCAATGCGCTCAAAGGTAGTTGGCACAATTAACTTTGATGATTCAATCGATGCCATGGCCGTTGCCGCAGCGCTGCGCGCCAATGGCATCGTAGATACTGAGCCATATCGCAAACTTGGTAAGAACCAACTTCGCGTTGGAATGTTTCCTGCAATCGATCCAAGCGATATCGATGCGCTAACTGCATCTATCGACTTCGTCGTAGCTGCCCTGTAAAAAATGCCAAAAACGTTCCAACGTAACGGACAGTTCTGGCTGCTTGCGCTACAAGTAGCCACAGTTAACTTCTTTACCGGTGGATTTGGCCCTTCCCAGGCTTTGCTGCGGGAAGATCAAGGAACTTCACTTGGCGTTGCCGGGTTACATGGAACTGCCATGGGAGTCGCAGCGATTATCGCTGGTGCGCTTAACTCAAAGTTTGTTCACCGCTATGGGCGCTCTAATACAACTTGGATTGGTTTAACTGTATTTTCAATTGGTATCGCATTCTTTGTCTTTGCTCCCCCAGTGCAATTGACACTGCTGGCAACTCTTATCGCTGGCTTTGGAATTTCAGTTGTCATTAACAATGTAAATACCGCTGGATCGCATGCCTTTGCGGAGCGCTCTCACACGGCCGTTGCACAGATAAATGCTGTCGCTATCGCAGGATTTGTAACTGGTAACTTTGTTATCGGCACAACTGCAAATATTGTGCGCGATCAATGGCGCGTTGGAATGTTGATAACAATTCCCTTTATCTTGGTGCTCTTTATCAAGGGGCGAAAGTATGAGCCAGATTCACATATTCCCGATGAAGATGGCCCACAACGCGGAAAGCTTTCGCGTGGCTTCTGGTTCTCTTTCACCGGTTTCTTCATTTCAATTAGCGCTGAATTTGCGACATCTTTCTGGTCGGCATCTTTAATTAGCGATCGCACCGATGCTAGCGCTGCGATTTCAACGCTTGCCGTAATTGCATTTGGTACTGGCGTTGGCACCGGGCGTTGGTATGGCGGACGTTTATTAAAACGATTCCACGCCGATGAACAGTTAAAGATTGCACTTTCGCTGCAATTCGTCGCCTTCGGTCTCTTCTGGTCTTCGCATATCTTGGCTTTATGTCTAGCAACTCTATTTATGGTTGGACTTGGAATCTCGGTTCAGTTCCCGTTATTTACGCTACGTATGGTGGCATTTAGCGAAGGCCGTCCTGATTTAGCTATGGGCAAGAGCTCGATTGCAGCTGGAATTGCCATCGCATGTTCGCCGCTGCTTTTGGGCATCTTGGGAGATAACTTCGGAATTTCCCGCGCCTACATAATGGTGCCAGTCCTAATTGCATCTGGGCTAACTATGGTTGCGCTATCTCCATCAAAGCACCTTGGCGCGAATAATATTTAAATGAATTACCGCACCCGCCGCTTAGTTACCGCACTTACTTTAATTGGAATATTAGCGCTGATCATCGTAGGCGGCAGGTAGTACACCTTCAACAGTTATATCTTTCGGTAACTTAACTTTATTGCGAAAGAGCGCCCAGATAGTCAAACAGGCGCCGAGTGAGATAAGTCCGCATAAAGCAATGGTTTGGCGGACTCCAATTACTTCGACTAGCCAACCAATTAGCGGTGAGCCAAAAGGTGTGCCGCCCATAAAGATAAGTAAGTAAATACCAGATACTCGTCCACGGATTGCAGGATCAGAGTTAACTTGAATTAAAGAGTTTGCTGTAATTAACATCGTGAGTGCGCTCAAACCACAGAACGGTAACCAGAGAGAATAAATTGTGTAAGTCGGTGCGATAGATAACAAGGTGATGGCAAGCGAGAAGGCGACGCCACCTTTTATAACAAATATAGTTCTGCGAAAGCGTTCTAGGCGTGCCGAAATTAAAGCGCCGGTTAGTGAGCCGATCGCGACATAAGTTCCGAGCAATCCGTAAGAAGCTGGGCCTTTCCCAAATTCCTTCGTCGCCATAAGAGCGTTAAAGATCTGCATATTTAAACCGAAGGTGGCCACAAAGAAGACGACCAACATCACCACGTATAAATCTGGGCGTGCCAGTGCGTATTTCAAGCCTTCCCGCACTGTTCCTTGAGTAACTTTCTTCTCTTGGATAAAGAAATCGGATTCACGCATCCGTAGTAGCGCCAAGATCACAACGAGGTAGGTAACTGCATTTATGAGAAAGGATGGCCCGGTATCAAAGCGTGCGATTAGAAAGCCCGATAAAGCAGGGCCAACTAAGCGCCCGGCGTTGAAATTAGCGGAATTTAAGCTGACGGCATTTGCGATATCAGAATGGCCAACAATTTCGGAGGTGAAAGATTGACGAATCGGTGCATCAACTGCCGATGAAATTCCTAGCGTTGCGGCGAAGAAAAATACCTGCGAGATCTGTACATGGCCATCCAACACCAATAACCCAAGACCCAGTGAAGATAACGCACCAACAACGTTGGTAACAATTAACAATTTCCGTTTATTAACCCGATCAGCTAGCGCTCCACCATGTAGTGAGAAGAAGAGCACTGGAGCAAATTGAACTGCAGTTACCAAGCCAAGATAAGTACCGCTGTTATTTGTTAATTGAAGAATTAACCAATCTTGAGCAACGCGTTGGGCCCAGGTGCCGATATTAGATGCGGCATTTGCAGGGAAGAGGATTCGGTAATTGCGATGGCGAAAAGAGCGCCAGTTGCCGTCTGCTTTTACCGCCATCGCTTGTATGCTTCCTTTGTGGATTTAAATAAAAATTCTGAAATAAAGTCTGTCGTAACTCTAATCTCTTTTGGTACTGCTGCATGGGTTATCGCAGGAATAGTTTTTACTTTTACTGGAGCGGAAGCGAAAGTTATCTGGACTTGTGCCGCTGGTGCGCTATTAGGCGCATGGGGAATTCGTTACTCAAAGCGCCGCGCTAAGAGCCGCGGTATTTAAGTAAAGTTTTAAGCCTCTAACTGGCCAGCGATACCGCGCAGAACTCGACCTAAACGTTCTGCTTCAGAACCTGATGGATGGCGGCCATGGCGCAGACCATTTCCGACCTTATCTAATATCTTGATTGTGTCTTCAATCATCGCAGCTAGGTCATCGTTATTAACGCGTGAGTTTTCCGCTAATGAAACTGGTGCATCAACGATATGTACAGACATCGCCTGTGGGCCTTTACGGCTATCGATAATGCTGAATTCGATCTTTGTTCCAGGCTTAACTGTTGCTACGCCTTCAGGAAGTGATGTCGCGGCAAGATAAACATCTTCGCCTTCATCATTTGAGATAAAGCCAAATCCTTTTTCCAGGCTAAACCATTTAACGCGGCCTGTAGGCATGGGGTGCTCCTTATAAGAATTTCGGTACTCGTTTAGCCACGGGGATGTGGGCAGGGGGCAAGTTTATCGCAAGGCGGGGCGGGCGTGAACCCGAATTAACGCTAGTTGTTGAGCGTAGCTTCAGAGTGTGCGCCGCAGCCATGATCGACTGAGACAACGCGCGCATCATCAGGTGCGATCGCATTCGCACAAACGCCAAAGGATGCGCGAAGTGAACCTGCGATTGGAATAAAGAAACCACAAGATGCACAAGGCTTTGGTGCGTTCTGCGCTAGCGGTGTATTTGGTCCACGATCACCGGTGTACCAACGCTTACTTGCTTGATCGCGACCTTCGATAGAAAGTACACGTGGACGCATTAAACCTAGATCGAAAGTTTCAGTGGCATCTAAACCTTCATCTTGAATTAGCGCGTTAACGCCAGGAACTAAACGTGTGTCATCTAAAACGCTAGGAACAATAACTCCGGGTTGAATATCTTCCGGCAAAATGCGATCTTTATATTCAATCCAATCTGGCGCCAAGAGTGAATCTGGGCCAGGCAGAACAACTACATCGCAAACAGTTGGTTGCGCATCGTCATCAACCTTGGCAACGGTTACGCACCAGCGCCAACCTTTATAACCTTGAATATCTGCGTCAAATAAGTAACTTGCGACGCGGTTTTCATCTTCGAATTCGACAGAGATAAAAGCACCGACCTGCGAAGGCTTTTCAGCCCCCGCAAGTGCGGCACTTCTTGCAATCTCTTGCGCGTCAAATCCTTTTGTCATGGATTTAGAAATCCATTCCGCCGCCGTCGCCGCCCATTGGGGCAGCTGGCTTCTTCTCTGGCTTATCGGTAATAACTGCCTCTGTTGTAATGAAGAGCGCTGCAATTGATGCTGCGTTCTGCAGTGCAGAGCGAGTTACCTTAGCCGGATCGATGATTCCTGATTTGATCATGTCGACGTATTCGCCAGTTGCAGCGTTAAGTCCGAAACCAACTTCGAGGTGACGTACCTTTTCTACAACGACTCCGCCTTCAAGTCCTGCGTTGATGGCGATCTGCTTAAGTGGTGCTTCGATCGAAAGTTCTACGATCTTTGCGCCAACTGCTTCTTCGCCTTCTAGCTTTAACTTCTTAAATGCTTGAGTTGCTGCCTGCAAAAGCGCAACGCCACCACCGGCGACGATGCCTTCTTCAACTGCAGCCTTGGCATTGCGCACTGCATCTTCGATGCGGTGCTTGCGCTCTTTGAGTTCTACCTCAGTTGCAGCACCCGCCTTGATTACAGCAACGCCACCAGCAAGCTTGGCCAGGCGTTCTTGCAACTTCTCGCGGTCGTAATCTGAATCTGACTTTTCAATTTCTGAGCGAATTTGTGCGACGCGACCCTTGATCTGTGCGTCATCTCCGCCGCCTTCAACGATCGTTGTCTCTTCCTTGCTGATTACAACTTTGCGAGCGCGACCAAGTAGTTCTAGGCCAGCGCTTTCTAGTTTCAAACCAACTTCTTCAGAGATAACTGTGGCGCCAGTAAGGATGGCAATATCTTGCAACATCGCCTTGCGACGATCTCCAAAGCCAGGAGCCTTAACAGCGGCAGCGCGGAAAATACCGCGAATCTTATTTACAACAAGGGTGGCCAACGCTTCGCCTTCAACATCTTCGGCAATTATTGCAAGTGGCTTACCCGATTGCATAACCTTTTCAAGAACTGGAACTAGATCCTTGATATTTGCAATCTTTGAGTTAACGATCAAGATGTAAGCATCTTCTAGAACTGCTTCCATGCGATCTTGGTCGGTTACGAAATATGGAGAGATATAGCCTTTATCAAAGCGCATACCTTCAGTTAGCTCGAGTTCAAGCCCAAAGGTATTTGACTCTTCAACTGTGATTACGCCTTCTTTACCGACCTTATCCATTGCTTCGGCGATCATGTCACCGATTGTTGAATCAGCCGCTGAGATAGATGCTGTTGCAGCAATCTGTTCTTTGGAATCAACGCTTTTAGCCATTGAAGCAAGTTCGGCAACGATTGCTGCAACCGCCTTTTCAATGCCGCGCTTTAGTGCCATTGGGTTTGAGCCGGCAGCGACGTTGCGCAGACCTTCGCGCACAAGTGCTTGAGCCAAAACTGTTGCAGTAGTTGTTCCATCGCCTGCGACATCATCTGTCTTCTTGGCAACTTCCT